>CAYRFQ010000030.1:0-85861 GCA_964423615.1 uncultured Alcaligenaceae bacterium
AGATTGTAGGAGTTAAGGAGCACCAGAAAGCAAGACCTCGCGCTGTAGTACTAGAGGATTGAATCCGACGCGTTCCAGGTTATCAGTCCAGACGCAAGGGGAGGGTAGAACTATCCGAATCTGAACTATACAAATATGACTAGCTGGAGGACCCAGTTTATAAAGACTACTTCACGATATCCACATCATCTCTCTTATATTCGAGTTCCCGTGTTATCGAGTTTTGTGAATCCTTTGTGAAAGCTCAATTATTCCAGCACGGAGGCTTTGACTCTGGGTAGTCTAAAAATAGGATGTTCGGTGGAGAGGGAGTTAATTCTACTCTCGATTTGAGTTGCCATTTTTGATGGCCTCGCTGCCGATCTCGCAGAATGAATAGTAGAACAATTATTTCTATAACTGCAAGCAACCAACGAAGAATATCATGAAGTTCATGCAGATAGTTCGAACCTCACGGAAATGGTGGTTCGGAAGACGATTTGGATTACTGATCGGTGGCTTGCCTGCTGTCTGTGTAGGGATATTTGTTGTTATCATTTCGATCTTGAGCTATTCTCGTACAAAGCAGGAAGCGAGAGCGGAGTATCGTTCTCTTGCCGAGAAAGCATTTGCAAATAAAGACTATGTTTCCGCCGACCTTTACTACAAAAGACTTGCCAGTTGGACCGGGGGTCAGACAGATGTCTTACTTCGGTTGGCGTTGATAGCAGACAAGTTGAAGGACGTTGAGCGGAGTCAAGAATTATTCCGATTGGTCATCGCGACGGACGGCAAGGAGGCTGCGGATGCACACCTCTGGCTTGGCTCGCAATACATTTCTGACGGCGGTACTAGCATCAAGAACATTCGCCTCGCCAAGTATCATTTGTTGACTGCCTTGCGTGGTCCAGTCAAAGATAGGGCGAAGGCTGAATATTTTCTGGGTCGAATTTTCCTCGCGGAGAAGAACTACGACGACGCCGAATTATATTTCTTGCGTATCGCCAATCGGAATCCACACACTCACTATTACCTCGCGGTCATCTACTATTTGACTGGAAAGAAGGATCGCTTTCGGCGGCACGTAAGGTTGGCCATCAGTCATTTTCAACCTCGAGCTGAATCGGACACCAACGACCATGAATCTCGGCTTGCTTGGGGTAAGTGTGTGGTCTTGCAAGAGGACTATGCCAAGGCCGAAGCCATCTTCCGCGAAGGGATTGCGAACACGACCACGTCGTCCGACCAGCTTGCGTATACTCGCCACTTGGCGTTGCTGTATCTCCGGTGGTCGGACGCCCAAGCCATAGAGGACAAGGGAGAAGCCTTGGGTCGGGTTCGCCCGAGTGTCTGGTTTGCCCTGATGGGTAATCCTGGACTAGCCCACCAGATCTGTTACATCCCAGCGATCTTTGGTGAAGTTACCTTGTCTCCGAATCTTGGAGACCGATTGGTGAAACTCGAGCAAGCCATCCGTCTCGACCCGACGAATCCGATCTTGATTAACCGATTCTTGGCCATGACGCGAAGCGATGGGGCCCTGGAGACGAAGTTGCTCCAACAGCGTTTTCGTCGTTTGTTGGCTGAAGGAAAACCCTCCGCTGCGGCCCACTTCGCCCTGGGCGTTTTGGACTGGAAAGCCGGGAGCGAGAAACAGGCCAAGCTCCACTGGGAACAAGCGTATCGATTGCAGCCCAGCAACCCAGTGATCGCCAACAACAAAGCGTGGATGCTGTCGAAATCCACCTCGGCGGCCGATTGGCAGAAGGGGTTGGCGATTGTGGATTCGGCACTCCGCACGACGGCCAAGAATAGAGATTTTGTCCTGACTCTACTGGACACTCGCGGGACGCTACACATGAACCTCAAGAAGTGGCGTGAGGCTCTCCGAGATTTCGAGAGCGTATTGCGATACAGGCCGACTCCCGAAGTTCACAAAAATCTTGGGATCATTTATCGCGAACTCGGCGATGAAACGTTGGCCGGAGAACACACAAGGTTGGCGAAAGCGAAAGCTGACGAAGAAAGTCAGAAGCAAAAAGAAGGCAAGCAATAACTTTGCCAGGAATGGAAGGGGAGACAAACCTCCAACTCCCGTGGAAAGATTTACCCCTACGAAGACGATTCTTGTCAGAGTTGTGAAGAAGAGTTCGGTGAGATTTTTCGGTTCGGTTAAGACCGACGGTGTTCCTTGCGAAATCGAATAGTTCGATCCTGTTGACTGACCTCCCAAATCCCTGGAACGAATAGACATCACATGGAAGCAACGACGCCCACGACACAACAGACGGCTAGCCATCCCCTGGGCAGTACTCTACCGACGCAGGATTCGGGTGTTCCGAAGATTGCGTTGGGATGGCTCTTGATCGGCGCGGTGATTTTATTGGCGCTGAGCCCGTTGGTTTACCAACACTGCATCCAGATGATGATCCGCCCGCATTATCAGTTTTTTCCGTTGGCGATCGTTGGAGCGTTGGTCCTTGTGTTCGTTCGATTTCGGCAATCGAATTCCATCCCTGTTCCGGGTTCTTCCACTCTCACGGTCGTCGGATTTGGGTTGTCGTATACGATGCTGCTGGCTGCCGAAGTGCTTTATTCCTCTTGGCTTGGTTCGGTGGCAGCGATCTTTACTCTCGCTTCGATGGTCTACGCCGTTGGCGGGGCTCGATGGCTGCGGAACGCTTTCCCGTCCTTGGTCCTTTTGGCTCTCATCATTCCACCCCCGTTTGCGTTGGACCGCCACATCATTTTGTCGTTGAAAATCGTTACGACAAAATGGAGTAGTCACCTTCTGGATTACCTTGGCGTCTATCACAATATGGCAGGGAACGTGGTTGAAATTCCAGGTTCTCGTTTGCTGGTTGAAGACGCTTGTAGTGGGATCAATTCTTTCTTCTCCCTTGGTGCGTGCACGGTGTTCCTGGTGTTCTTTTACCGGCGCCACTGGCTTCACGCTATTTTACTTCTTCCGCTGGCGTTAGGTTGGGTGTTGGCCGCCAACGTGCTGCGGGTGGTGACCATCACGGTTTGCAAAGTGAGGTGGGGGATCGATTTATCCGAGGGCTGGCGACACGAAGCCCTTGGGATCGTGGTGTTTTTGATAGCGGTCGCAATGGTCTGGAGTACCGATCGGTGTTTGCTATTCCTTTCTGCTCCGAGCGAGCCGAAAGAACCAAAGGCAACCGAGCCTCCACAATCGGAGGACGCCGATGATCAGGTTGGCAACGGTTCCATGTCGCTCCTCCCCAGCTGGCTCGAAGCGTCTCCGAAGCCGAAGCACTGGTTGTTGGCGGGGGCGTATGTCCTTGCGTTTTCTCTGCACTTATCCACATATGGATTCCTTCAAGTGGGTGAGACTTGGGCAGATACAGCGGAGTCACTGCCTCCGGTAGCCGGCCTCGCCGAGAAAGACCTGCCTGCGGTCATTCGAGGGTGGAACCGGACAGAATTTGAAACAACGAGCCGCAATCCGGGGAGTGCTTTTGGAGAATTGTCCAAGACCTGGACTTACGAAAAGGGTGGTCTCAAGGCGATCGTATCGCTCGACTTTCCTTTCCCGGCCTGGCACGACTTGCCGGGTTGCTACACCGCTCAAGGTTGGCTGTTGACGAACGAAAGTTTGTCCACGGCTAAAAAGGAACAGTCAGGCTCGAAAAGCAAAATTGGTTATGTGGCGGTGGAGATGGCGGATGCTGCAGCGAAGAAGGGATATTTGGTGTTCGGAGAGTTTAACATTCGCGGAAAAGAACTTGCCCCTCGAAAGGGAGGAGCGTCTTTGTCGGCTCGCCGCCACGCCTCGGTCCTGGAGAAGTGGACTTCCTTTGGTCCAGAACGTCCCCAAGCTGACCCGTCGCCGCCAGTGTATCAATTTCAAGTATTCGTCGAAACATACCGACCATTGAATTCCGATGCCAAACAGGACATCGAAGGACTTTACGCGGAAGCACTGGAGCACTTGTTGCGGGCGGGACGTTGGGATTGACGAAGTGACTGTGACGTCAAGGAATTATTCGTATTACTCACCTTTTGCTCCCTTGAACGCACTGCCATGCCCATACTAGATGCGGAACCAATGGTTTACCCTGAGTCCTTGTTCGACGAGAGCGTCGATTTTCCAGGCCGGGAATGGCTGGTATTCCATGTGCGTCCTCGCCAGGAGAAAAGTTTGAGTCGGGAACTCCACCGTTGGGAGATTCCGTACTACTTGCCGCAAATCCGGCGAAGTAAACTCACGCGAGGAAGACAATCGCACTCATACATACCGCTGTTTCCTGGGTATGTGTTTCTGCTGGGCACTCCGGACGAGCGTATTCAAGCTTTGACCACCAAAAGGGTGGTTCAGCACCTGAGTGTGCCCGACCAAGAAGCTTTCCGAGCCGACCTCGAGCAAACGGCGAAGCTTATTGCAACGGGTCTTCCGATTGTCCAAGAATCGAAATGCGTACCTGGCACCCGTGTTCGTGTATGCGAAGGGCCTTTACGCGGTTTCATTGGTGTTGTCGAGCGTCAGGGTTCAGGCCAACGTCTGGTTGTTTGGATTGATTTTATCCAACAAGGTGCCTCTGTGACGCTCCCCCAAGACTGCGTTGTTGCTTTTCACGATTTTTAACGTTATAATTTTCCCAAATTCAATACTCGAGTTGTTGACTTATGCTAAAAGAACGTTGGCCACGAATAGAACTAAAGTCCTTGGGGTTTAGGGACTTGTAGAGCCATCTGTGCTGATATTCCTTCAGTAGCCGTCAAGAAGGCTTGATTGGTGCCCTGAAATTATACTCTCCGGATTCCCGCTCCATATTCTGGGGCGTTTAAGGGATGCTGAAAAATCTATCCATTGGATGGCTTACTAAAAGTCCAACCGTCGCAGATTTAAGCTTGGAACAAACTATAGTTGGAAAGCGTCCAAAGTCTGTTTTGAAAGTTCGCAGGCTGATAACCAAGCTACGAACTCGACGAATTGGTCCGAACTCTCCGAGCGAATTGGACGACTCAAAATGGAACTCGATCGGGTGAAAAAAGCTTTCTATCTCACCTGACACCCGATGTCGAGCCATCGACCCGAACTATCTGAATCGGGACCGAACAACTTTAGTAGTTCTGAATCGCCAAGATCAGGATGCTTGGCGTGATGCGCGAATTGTTACAAGGAGGTTTTAGGACTGTGAAATTTTGTTGCGGGTTGGTTGTAACCCACGGGGACGAAGTCTGCGCTGAGCGGATTCACTCTAGCTTGTTGCATGCAACCCACGGGGACGAAGTCTAGACTTCATCGCCCTATTGCATTCCTTACTTTGCCTTCTCTCGCCCAACTTCTCCTGGCCTGTAATGCAGGCTGGTGTGACCTCTCAGGTGAGTCGGTCAGAAGGTTGATCATTGTACTGCCTAGTAGGATGAACCAAACGGAAAGGGTCCTCGACAATGGTTCTCTTCTGCGTCTTTACCGCAAGTTTTGCACTTTCACTGGTCTTGGTGCCAGTCATTCGGGGCATTGCCCTGCGTATTGGTCTTGTCGATAAACCGGACAACCGACGAAAAACTCACGCCAAGGTTACGCCGGTGGCTGGGGGGATCGCGGTCTTTTTGTCGCTCTTGGCTGTAGTCGGGGGGATGCTCTGCTTCCGCCCTGATGACCTGGCGGCTTGTTACTTTCAAATCGTGGGCCTTTTGGCTGGTGGTTTGCTGATCTGTCTCGTCGGTGTGGCAGATGACTTCGGACGATTGCGAGGTCGGCACAAGCTCCTGGGACAGGTTGCGGCCGTTTGTGTCGTCATCGGTTCTGGGGTCGTTGTGGAACACGTTCACCTTTTGTGGTGGAAGATCGATCTCGGTTTGCTGTCGATTCCCTTCACGATTTGTTTCCTCCTCGGGGCGATCAACTCGTTGAATTTGCTCGATGGTATGGACGGTTTACTGGGCAGTGTGGCTGTCATCGTTTGTGCCACGATTGCTTGCTTGGCCGTGCTAACGGGAAGACCAAGCGATGCCATCGTAGCGTTGGCGTTGGCTGGTGCCGTTCTAGGTTTTCTTCGTTACAACTATCCCCCGGCGTCGATCTTCCTGGGCGATTGCGGGAGTATGTTGATCGGACTGGTGGTCGGTACGTTGGCGATCGTAACTTCAGTCAAGGCTTCGACGACGATTGTGTTGTCAACTCCAGTGGCCTTGTTGACGTTGCCGTTCATGGATACGACTGCTGCCATTTTGCGGCGAAAATTGACCGGGCGAAGTATCTATTCGACGGATCGTGGTCACCTGCATCACTGTCTTTTGCGTCGTGGGTATTCGATACCGAGGGTGTTGGCCATCGTATCGGCTTGCTGTTTCGTGACTGGGATTAGCGTGCTCTTGAGTCAGACATTCCAGAACGAACTGATCGCCCTGACGACTTCGATCGCTGTAGTGGTGGTGCTCGTCGTGACGGGTTTGTTCGGCTCGGCCGAGGCGATTCTCGTGAAGGAGCGGTTGGTGGCCCTGGGGAGTTCTTTGCTGACGCCGCGAACGGAGGGAAGGGCCAAGCAGCTGGAAGTTCGTCTTCAGGGTTCGGTGGATTGGAACACGCTTTGGAACGCCATTACGGACAAGGCCGAAGCGCTGCAACTCCGACAAGTTCGCCTCGACGTTAACGCCCCTTCGCTCCACGAAAATTATCACGCTCGGTGGGAGATTTCCACTCGTGAAACGGAACACGACACGCAGTGGCGTGTTGAAATTCCGATTTCCATTCGGACAATAGACGTGGGACGGATTTTGATCGTTGGAAGCTCCGACTCGGAGGCCATTTGGGTGGCTATTGAGTCGATCACGGCTTTGATCGAGGAGTACTCCCACCTCGTCGTTTCTGGAAAACCTCACGAGCCGGTAGCTTTGGAAACGGTCAACGAGAACAAGGCAGAACGAGCGAGCGAATGGGAAGAGACGCAGGAAGCTCCGGCACCGCTTGTCTCTTCGGAAGTTGGTGGATAGGCCACACTCCGGGGCGGACGAGGAATTTGTCGAGAGAGCGGAAACGGCAGAGAGAGAGGAAGCTTGTTGATGTTGACCAGTAGCCCGTATACTCCCTTCTGGTTGGAATCTTTGAGGTGCCCAAGATGAGTTGGACTCACAACGCAGAATCGAACGAACGCGGAGGAGCCGAAGACAGCGCAGGTCCGGCCAAAATACTCCAAGTTTTGTGGCGACACAAGTATTTGGTTATCCTCGGTAGTCTTGTGGGACTTGTGCTCGGTGGTGTTTATTACGTCCGGACTCCCCCGGTCTATCAGACATCGACGCAAGTTATGGTGATCCGTAAGAGCTCGTCGAGCCTCATGAGTCGGTCGAATGCGCAGATGGTGGTGATTCAAGATTACCTTCCGAGTCATATCACGGCTTTGAAAAGTCCTTTGATTGTGAAAGAAGCTGTCAAGCGTCACGATTTGAGGGAGCTCTCGTCGTTCTCTGGGGTCAATGACCCAACAGGCGCGGTTCTCCGTTCGCTTTCTGTTGAACGAGATGAGAGTAGTGGGGATCCCAAGAGCAGCAACGTCATCAATTTGACCTTTCGCGGCCCGGTCGCCGAAGACTGTCCTTATGTGCTCAACGCCATCGTCGAAAGTTACGAGAACTTCCTGGACCAGACGTTTCGTGACGTGAGTAGTCAAGTCCAGAAGATAGTCGAAAAATACCAGGCGAAATACGAGACCGAGTTCGACAAAGCCAAGAAGGCTTACAACGATTTGCGAGAAAAGAACCTGGAATACATCGTGGAGATGCCAACGAACAGCAGTGGTTCGTTCTTCCAACTCGAACAAATGAACAATGACCTCCAAAAACTCAAGACGAGTACGTTCGAGTTGACAAAACTGGAGATCACATATGAGAGAATTCTTCAGGCTGAGAAAGATGGCAAAACGGTGTCCGAACAACTCGCCCTGGTGCCTTACCAGTTCAAGGAGAAAGAAGACTTTAGTTCGCTTGACCTCAAGAGGCGAAAAACACTCATTCCCCTCGAAGCCAACCTGAAGTTGGCCAAAGACTTGTGGGGGGAAAAGCACGAAAAAGTGGTGAAAGCCCGGACGGCTTTGGAGGTTGCAAAGGCTTCGTTCCAGGCCGAACTTGACATTGCTCTTGGCAAAGATGGTGTGTCGCTTGACGAGGGACATCAGGCCCAACTTCGCCTCAAGGTCAAACAGTCGCTGGAAGCCATCAAGAGCCAAATCAACACAGTCGAAACGTTGGTCAAAGCTTACACCAAAAGTCTCGACAAGAACCGCGGAAAGGTGCAACGACTGACCCGTCTTTGGTGGGAGACCGAACGACTTCGTGAAGACATGAAATACAAGGAGGCGATGCGTAAACTGTACGCCGAAAAAATCAAGGACTTTGATTTCGGCGGCTCGGGTCAAGACGGGTTCGAGGCTCGAACGCTTGCGGAACCTTCCATAGGTGGAAAGGTTGCTCCCCGGTTGATGCAAACGCTTCTGGCTGGATTGGCGTTGGGGCTGGTGAGTGGGGTTGGGTTGGGATATCTGGCCGAGTTGACGGACAAAGGGTTCCGAACGCCGGAGGAAATTCGGCGGCAACTGGGATTACCGGTCATTGGTCACGTTCCCGTCTTGAAGGCCGATCCGGAAGCTCAAGCCAAGGCCAATGCTGGAGAAAAAGTAATCGATCCGTATCTGGTGTGTTATTATAACCCGAAGTCGGTGGAAGCCGAAGCGTACCGAGCAGTACGGACTTCGTTGTACTTCAGCACCCAGGGGAGCGGGCACAACTT
This sequence comes from uncultured Alcaligenaceae bacterium, assembly GCA_964423615.1. GTDB lineage: Bacteria > Planctomycetota > Planctomycetia > Gemmatales > Gemmataceae > CAYRFQ01. The sequence goes on from CAYRFQ010000030.1 coordinate 8,735, forward strand.
GATCCAGATCACGAGCCCGAACATGGGTGACGGAAAGAGTACTTTGTCGACGAACTTGTCTGTTTCGATCGCACAATCGGGCAAGAAGATCGTTTTGATCGACGCGGACCTGAGGCGGCCTCGGCTCCACAAGATTTTTGGGGTGCAGAACAAGATTGGCCTGTCGTCGCTCATTCACGGCGAGGCGACGTTTGCCGAGGCCGTTCAAGAATCGGCCATCCCCAACTTGTCGCTCCTGACGTGTGGACCGATGCCACCGAATCCTTCTGAGTTGTTGACGTCGCCGAATTTTCCGAAAGTCTTGAACGACCTTCGCGATCATTATGAGTTTGTGATCGTCGACACGCCGCCTTTGTTGGTCGTGACGGATCCTTCCGTTGTGGCTCCTCGTGTGGACGGGGTCATCATGACGTTGCGTTTGTCGAAGAAAGCAGGTCCTCTGGCTTCACGAGCGACGGAAATTTTGGCTGGCCTTGGTGCCAACGTAGTTGGTGTTGTGGTCAATGGCTTGAGTCGTCATGGGACATCGGGTCAGTACGGAGGTGGGTACTATTCGAACTACGGATACGAATATGAGCCAGACGAAACAGAGGAGAGCTATTACGAGACCGAAGAAGGCAAAGGCCCTGATTCCGCCGCTCCATCGGTTTCCGAACCGCAGGCTACGCGGATGTCGGAAAAAGCCATCGGTGGCGGTCCGGTTCCGCCAAAGGATTCGGGGGAATAAGACCTGGGCCGTGTGTCGACGAAGTAGTGGGATGATGCCATGATCCCACTCATCGACCTCCATTGCCATCTGCTCGCCGGACTCGACGACGGACCTCGAACTCAAGAAGATGCCCTCGAAATGTGTCGCATTATGACTCAAGAGGGCATCCAAATGTCGGTTGCGTTGTCCCACCAAAATCACCGTTGGCAAGTGACGCCCACGGAAATTCGCGAAGCGACCGAATTGTTGAGAAAAGTCCTACGCGAAGAGGGCGTTTCTCTTGCTATCTTTCCGAGTTCGGAGGTCATGGTGGCTCCGGACACTCCGGAACAATGGCGTCAGGGTAATTTGCTGAGCATCAACGACCAGTCCAAAGTGCTTTTGATTGAAATGCCCAGAGGGGTCTTTGTCGATCTCGAACCTACAGTGGTTCAACTGCAAAAAGATGGAGTGCGGCCGCTTCTGGCGCATCCGGAACAACAGCCGGAATTCATGGAGGACACGGAGTTACTTGAGAGTTTGATCCGGGCAGGTTGTCTGGTGCAGGTGTCTGCTGGGAACCTGACCAAATCACTGACGAAGAAAGAGGAGAAAACGTTCAAGGATTGGTTCCGTCGCGGGCTGGTGCATGTCCTGGGTTCGGACGGACATTCCCCTCGGAAACGTCAGCCACGGATGCAGGACGCTTATCAACAAGTAGTCAACTGGGTAGGTCGCCAGATCGCCGACCAAGTTTTTTACACAAACGGAATGACCGTTTTGCAAGGGTTACCCTTGAAAGTCCCGCCACCAAAGCCTAAGTCCAAATTGTGGTTTCTCCCCTTTTGAGGTGTGGAGAAGCAAGAGTTTGTGATTGGAAACGTTGGATAGGCTTTTCACCTTTTCGGAGCAGAAAAAAGTTCCGCCTCTCCCACAATTTTTGAATCGCGTCTGGTCGGATTGACCAACGAAAAGAGCACCTGGGGTTGCCAGGTGCCCGATTTCATAACAAGACGTGGTTCAAGAGTTCCTGCCTACTTCCGACTAGGGTGCGACGCCCGTGACGTCGATTGTCGAAGTTGGCGTATTGAGGATTTCGCTGAAGAACGGGAAGCGGATGACACCCGTGAAGTACCTTGTCATGGCTTGATCAACAGTCTCTTGGAGGATGAGTACGTCCCCAGGTTTGATGAGGATGTTCTCTCTTGGATCCCGGGCGGCTCGGTAGAGGTCGACTTTGATCGGGATTTGGCCTCCTCTTTTGGTCTTGCGAAGGACTGTCACGAGACTCGGGCTGGGGGATCCAATGCCCAACTGGGCCACGTTCCCGGCGAGATTGTTTTGGGTGATCAAGCCGTTCAAGAATGGTCCTCTGGCCAAGGCAATGGCGTCGATGACGCGGAGATCCACGTCACGCGGTAGAGGAAATTGATTCGGCGAGAGGAGTCCGCCGGTGTAGAAGACCTCGGTTCGGCGACTGGCAATGAACACCACATCTCCGGTCTTGAGGATAACATCTTTGGGCTTGAATGTGACTCGCTCTCCGGGATTGAGACGCAAGGGAATCCGAACGATTTGGATGTTCTGGCGTCGATTCGGGTCTGAGAAGCCTCGCATTCCACTTCGACACATGCGCATGGCATCGAGGATCTCATTCGGGTCGTCTCCTTCCTTGAGGTATCCTTTCTGGACGATGACCTCTTCCTTGGCGTCGAGACCGGGCAGGCCCCCTGTCTGAGCCAAGGCGTGCAGGACGTCGTTTTCATAGGCCGCGAGATCCACGACGAAACCTTGGCCGCTGCTTGCGTTACCCAGAACGCCCGTCGGACTGACGCTCAGAGAACCAGAGTCTTCGCGGATGACAATGATCCGCTCGGTCCTTGGTTTCAGGAGGTCGACATTGACGTTGATGTTCTCTTTTTTGAGTATGCCTGCGTCGATGTAGGCCTTCGTGACTTCCTGCTCGATTTGCGTCAGAGTTTTACCATCGACATCGAGTGGGTCAATTTTCGGTAATTTCAAGGTTCCATCGGAACGGACGGGGTAAGGGTAACCCAGTGCAGGCTTGCGCAGACCAGATGCTTCGACGGTGACAGGGGGAAGTTGATTTGGGTCTCCGGTGACCCCTAGAACGTAAACAGCCAAGGTGTCTCCGGGAGCGACTTCGTACGGATCTGCTGGGGGTTGGCCGAGAAAGTACTCGGGTAGTCGCATCGTTTGCTCACGAGGGATTCCCAAGTATTCCGGTGGAACTTTTCGGACGGGAATGCCATCGGCCACCGGGTTGGTTATGGCGGCACAACCACAAAGAGAAACGAGGAACGCGAAGATGAGTGCTGGGAACAGGTATCTCACTATTCTCGTTCCCACGATCCGCTGGGATACTCGATTGACTGGATTCATGGGTTCCTCGCCAACGATCAGGGCTGGTGAAATGTTGGTTTTCTCTGGTTCCTCAGCGCCGGATGTGTGTCAGGGCGTTGTTGAGGAATCGACTTTGGCTTTTTTTCGATGGAGTTGTAGGCCCCATCGAGTCAATCTTTGTCTTTGGACAACGGACTGGAATCTTCGGACATTGCAATCTAGCGGTGGTCAAGTTCAGGAAAGGTCACAGGTGGTTCGAGTGAACTCGGTGCTCCCTCGGGTAAGGGAAGTCTCTCCGGCATGACCGGACCTGGAAAAGTTGGTCTGATGTCTGGTTGGTCAGGAATTCGGTCCAAGGGTTGGTTGTCACCAAGAGTTTGCTCAGACGGGGTTGCCAGGGTCGATTCTTCTGAGTAGGGAGGTAGGGCAATGGGATCGACGACCCAGTTTCGGATGCCACTTCGCATGGCTTCTTGCGAACCGTGACGGAATCCGGCGTACCAGTCTTGGATGGCTTGGGGTCCGGTTGGGGTGTCGTAGTGGGTGCTTCGGTAGACCCAAGGTGGGACGGCTGGAGGTTCGCCGTTACCCCCGTAAAGTAGGTAGTCCACGAAACCGGCCACGAATCCTTTTTCGTAATTCTTGGACAAGATTTGGGGGCTTTGGGATTCGACTTTCCGCCACACCTTGCGGGCGATGACCTTGAATTGGGCTTTTTGTTTTTTTTCGTTGTAGGGTTCAACAACGGCGATGAAGAAGTTCCTCGTGGCGAATCCGTACCAGGAACAACCAGTCGAGAGGATGCATAGAAGTAAGCAGAAGAACAGGCTGTTCTTTCGCATGATTTGAACCCCAGGCCAACATGCCGCAGAAGGCGGTAATCTGAAATGGTCCCCGATATTCATATCGGTTTCCTGTTCTGGGTGACTTTAACGATATTGCGGGTAGGTGGTCTGAAGTTGGTGAACGAAGGTGTGCACCGCGTTAAAGTTGCGAGTCGGGGTTCCGATTCTTTTTTGGACGATTTAGGAGGGTTTAATAAATTGCACGTAGTTGGTCCTTCTCAATCCCTCCGTGTGGTCCACCTGGGAAAATTCTACCCGCCGGCGACTGGGGGTATCGAAACCCACCTGGAGACTTTGGCCCAAGCTCAGGCAGGTTTGGGGGCTGATGTTTCGGTGGTTTGTGTCAATCACAAGAATTCTCGTGGCGAAGACATCACGTTTCGGCTGCTGGGTTCAACGCCGACGTCGCACGACCGAGACGGAGTTGTCAAGATTTGCCGGGTCGGTCGCCAAGCTTCGTTGGCTCGGTTTGACGTGTGTGCAAAGTTGTTGCCGGAACTGTGGAAGATTTTGAAAGGCAAACCTGACGTCATCCATTTACACGTCCCGAACCCGACGATGTTGTTGGCGCTGGCGGCCATCGCTCCACGTTGCCCGGTCGTGATCACTCACCACAGCGACGTTGTTCGCCAGAAGGTCCTTAGTCGGCTGATTCGTCCTTTCGAGCACATCGTTTTTCGGAAAGCGGCAGCTGTTCTTGCTTCTTCGCCGCTTTACCCGACGGGGTCGGAGCTATTGCAGGCTTACGAACGCAAAGTTCACATCTTGCCGTTCGGAATCGACCTCAGTTCGTTCCTCAATCCGAACGAACAAGTTCGATCGCACGCGAGACGGTTTGTGGAAACGCATGGTGAGCCAATTTGGCTGGCAGTCGGTCGTTTGGTTTATTACAAGGGACTCGAGAATGGGATCAAGGCCCTGCCCCACGTTCCTGGCAAATTACTGGTCGTTGGCGAGGGCCCGCTGAAAGAGTCGTTGCAAGAATTGGCGTCGGAAGAGGGCGTTGCTGATCGTGTCATTTGGATGGGCCGGATCAGCCAAGACGAACTGTTGGGGGCTTACCAGGCGGCAACGGCGTTGTGGTTTCCGAGTAATGCTCGAAGTGAAGCCTTTGGGTTTGTCCAGATCGAAGCCATGGCGAGCGGATGCCCGGTCATCAACACGAACATCGCAGGCAGCGGAGTGCCTTGGGTCAGCCGACACGAAGAAAGCGGGCTCACAGTTCCGATCAACGATCCGATGGCTTTCGCAGGAGCTGCGAATCGTTTGCTTAACGAGGCGGGGCTACGAGAGCGTCTGGCGAGTCAAGCCCGCGAACGAGCCTGTCGGGAATTCGATCACCAGATGATGGGGCAACGGAGCCTCGACCTCTATCGGGACATCGCCGAGAGGAAACAATCTGGTGTTGGGACGAAGAAGCGAGGTGGGCTTTCGCAAACGGGAACGGTCTCGCAGAACGAATCGGTGGGTGTCTGAAATGCCAGCCCCTGAAAACGATTGGGATAATTAGAGTAAGGTTTTAAGATCGGTGACAAGGATCGCGTTTGTGGTCAATGGTAGTCATTCCAGCCCGATGGGCTATCGAGCGCGAGGCTTTGCCGAGCGACTTGGCGAAGAATACGAGACAGCGATTTTTTATCGTGCGAGCAATAAGCTTCGTGCAGTCGCGGAGTTCTTGGTCGGGCTGACTCGCTTCGGTCCCACGATCTGTTATGTATTGGACATGTCGTTTTCGGGGGTTTTGGCCGGAATCAGCTACAAGACCGTCTCGGGGTGTCAGTTGGTCATTGACACGGGCGATGCCATTGTCGAACTTGGAAGGTCGATGGGACGTGGTCGTTTGGGGATGTACGCGACGAGTTGTATTGAGACAGCCGGTTTGCGGTTTGCGGATCGAATTGTGGTTCGTGGATCTTTCCACCGTGAGTTGTTGGCCAAGAAGTCGGTCCGGGCCGACGTGATACAAGATGCCTTTGAGTCGGACAAAGTCAAGCCACTCGATGCGTCGGACCTGCGAGCAAAATACCAACTGCAGGATAAGTTGACTGTGGGGTTGCTCGGTTCAATGGTTTGGAGCGAGCGTTTGCAAATGTGCTATGGTTGGGACTTGATCGAAACCCTCCGGTTGCTGAAAGATCGCCCTGTTGTCGGAGTTTTTATTGGAGACGGGACCGGATTGCCGGTCCTCCAAGCTCGAGCGAAAGAATATGGGATTGAAGAGAAGGCGTTGTTTCTGGGCCGTGTGCCCTACGAAGAATTGACCAAATATCTGTGTTTGATGGACGTTTGTTTGTCGACACAGACGAATGATGCGGTTGGTTGGGTTCGCACGACTGGCAAGTTACCACTCTTCCTGGCGACAGGCAGGTATGTTCTGGCCAGCAAAGTTGGTGAGGCCGCGTATGTCCTCGACCAAGAGATGCTTGTCGAATACGAAGGACAGCGTGATGAAGACTATCCGAGGAAGTTGGCCGAGCGAATTGAGAACCTCCTGCAACATCCAGAGCAACTCGTATGTCAAGATCGGTTGGTCGAGTTGGCTCACCGTCAGTTTTCGTACACGGCGCAGACTGAGAAGCTGCGTCGGGTTCTACAAGACATGATCGCCCCCTGACCGAACGGACAATCAGTCTTTCCAGGGGAGAAACGGCTCGACTTCAACGCCATTTGTTACCTTGAAAGCGTTCCCGTGTTCACCTCGTATCCGTTCCAATCCTTGAGAATCAAGACCTGCGTGTGAGGAGTCGTCGATGTTGGCCAAACTTGTTTCCTTACTTCCTGCCAGCTGGATTCGGAGCATCGGCATTTTGCAGTTCCGAGTTCCGGTTCTGGGTCCGATTATTGGTTATGTGGGTCGAAATGTGTTGGCTACTCAGGGAACCATCCGTCACGGAATCGGAGCCGGGTTGAAGTTCGATGCGAGCGGTGGTGTTCCTGGTTTCCTGTTCGGCACATCGGAACCTCATGAGCAAGCTGCGTTGGCTCAATACTTGAAGCCAGGAGATGTGTTTTATGATATCGGAGCTAACGTCGGTTTCTTCGCGACTCGGGCGGCCCATCTTGTAGGGCCAGAGGGGAAAGTCTACGCGTTCGAACCCTTCCCGCAATCGGCAGAGAAGGTAAGAAAGAACGCAGCCCTGAATGATTTCAAACACGTCGAAGTCATCGAAGCTGCGGTTTCGTCCGAACCGGGAGAGGCCACTTTGAAGATTGGTGCGATCTCCGGGCAGAACAGTCTCCGGTATGATAACCAACACGGGGCCGTAAAAGTTGCCGTTGTCTCGATCGACGATATGCGGGAGAAGCGGTCGGCTCCCGGACCGAAGTTAGTCATGATCGATGCCGAGGGGGCGGAAGTCGAAGTCCTCAAGGGGATGGCGAACACAATCAAGGAATGCCGTCCCGTGATCATGGTCGAGGTGCACTGGCTCGGAGATGAGTTTTTGGACTATTGTCGGGAAAACATCGAGTCAATTGGCTATACGATCCGACCACTCGTTGGAGAGAAGTTGCCCGAGGGACCGGTTCGCTATCATGCCGTTTTGGAACCGAATGTCAATGGTCAACAGGACGATTCTGACGCTGATGCTGCGATGGAAGATGGGGAGTGAAAATGGAAATCTTGTCTCATCGCGGTTATTGGCTTGAGGCCCAAGAGAAAAATACGGCCGGTGCCTTTGCCCGTTCCTTCCACAAAGGTTTCGGTACGGAGACGGACATCCGCGATTTGACTGAGCAGTTGATGATTGCCCACGATTCTCCAACGGTGGATTCGTTGCCTGCCGAGATTTTCCTCGACATTCATCGCTGTCTCGCTCCGGATGTTCCCTTGGCATTGAACATAAAAGCCGACGGGTTGCAGCAACGTTTGAAGGAACTGGTGGAATCCTTCGGAGTGAAGAACTACTTCGTTTTCGACATGTCGATTCCCGATACGTTGGGGTACCTCCGGCAAGGTTTTCCGGTGTTTACCAGACAAAGCGAATATGAAATGGAACCGCCGGTTTACGAGCAAGCGGTCGGCGTCTGGATGGACTGTTTTTTAGACGATTGGTATTCGGAAGAAGACATTGCGAAGCACCTCGATGCAGGGAAAAAGGTCTGCCTTGTGTCGCCGGAGCTTCACAGGCGTGACCATCGCCCGTTGTGGGATCGCTTAGCTGGCATGAGCGTAGTTCGCCAACCCGAATTGATGATTTGCACAGACCTGCCCGAGGACGCGCGGAGATACTTCGATGGCTGAGATCAAAGCGGTTATCTTCGACATGGACGGAGTGCTCATCGATGCCAAAGATTGGCACTACGAAGCCCTCAACCGATCCCTGAGTCTGTTTGGCTATTCCATCAACCGGATCGATCATCTCACGACGTTCGACGGACTGCCGACGCGGCGGAAGTTAGAGATGTTGACGATCGAGCGTGGATTACCGCGTGGGCTGCACCGCTTCATCAACGAGATGAAACAGCTTTACACGCTGGAAATGATTCATAGAAACTGTAAGCCGCTGTTTGCCCACGAATACGCCCTGAGTAAGCTCAAGGGGATGGGCTACAAACTTGCAGTGGCGTCCAACTCGGTGCGGGCGACGGTTGAGTTGATGATGGAAAAAAGCAATCTGCGTTCTTACTTCGATTTGCTTCTGAGCAATCAAGACGTTACCCGCCCCAAGCCGGACCCGGAGATGTATCAAACGGCGATGCAACGGCTCGGAACATCTCCGAGCGAAAGCCTGGTGATCGAGGACAATCCGAACGGAATCCAAGCGGCCCGCGATTCGGGGGCTCACGTCATGGTGGTCCAAAATGTCCATCAGGTGACTTTGAAGAACATCCAGGAAAACATCAACCGAGCAGAGAGGCCGTCATGATTGTAGTTATCCCGATGGCTGGCGGGGATGCCCCCTTCAAGGACCGCGGGTACCCGTACTGCAAGAGCCTGATCGAGATTCAAGGCAAACCGTTGGTCGAGCATGTTTGGGAAAACATCCAATCCTTGCCGGCCGAGAGGTTCGTGTTTCTCATTCGCAAAGAAGACGCAGAACAATATCACCTGGCGGAAGTGATTAAGCTGCTTGACGAGCGTGTCACGGTTGTGCAAACTCACGGTAATACGGCGGGAGCGGCGTGTTCGGTGCTTTTGGCGATTGACGAGATTGATCCGGAACGCGAACTGGTGGTCATGAACGGAGATCAACTCATCCGGGTTGCGTTTCCAGATGTTGTGCAGAGCTTCCGGGACCGGGACCTTGATGGAGGTGCCGTCGTCTTCCATTCGATCCATCCTCGGTGGTCATTTATCCTTCTCGATGAGAATGGCCTGGCGGTCGAAGCGGCCGAGAAACGCCCCATCAGTAAGATGGCTACGGCGGGCTTCTATTATTTCCGGCGTGGTGGTGATTTTCTGCAAGCCGTGGAAACGATGATCAAGAAAGACGCCAACGTCAACGGGCAATTTTACGTCTGCCCCGCATTCAACGAAATGATCTTACGCCATGCTCGTGTTGGGGTCTATCCGATCGAGCGAGAGGACTACCTTTCGTTGGCAACTCCTCAGAACGTCAAGGAATACGAGCAGCGGCTGAATGCCGAAAAAGGATATCGATGATGATGAAATACCGTCTGGAAGACATGGTCAAAGGATGGTTCGTCGGCAACTTCGAACCGACCTCGCACAAGACGAGTGAGGCTGAGGTCGGTATAAAGAAGTACCGGGCCGGTGATCGAGAGGATTGGCATTATCACAAGGTGGCCACGGAGATCACCGTGGTTCTCGATGGTGAAGTGGAGATGAATGGGGTCCGTCATACGGCGGGAGATATTATTCGTCTCGAACCGGGTGAAGGGACCGATTTTCTGGCCGTGTCGGACACCACGACGGTAGTCGTTAAGATGCCCAGCGTAATCGGTGACAAGTATACGGAGTGAGGGATATTGCCATGCTTAACATTGTCATGCCGATGGCTGGTCGCGGGAGTCGATTCAAAAACGCGGGTTATACGACCCCCAAGCCGTTGATTCCAATTCATGGTCGGCCGATGACCGAGATCGTGATCGAGAATCTGCGGCCATCCGGTCCTCATCGATTTATTTTCTTGATCCTTGCAGAACATTCGGCCGAATTCGGTTTCGACACTCATCTTCGTAACTGGGCACCCAATTGCGAAATCCGTTATGTGGATCGAGTGACCGAAGGGGCTGCGTGTACTGTCTTGTTGGCGCGGGATTTGATCGACACCGATGAACCTCTGATGATTGCCAACTGTGATCAGTGGGTAGACGTCTCGATCGATGAGTACCTCAACACATTGGAGACGTCGGAGGCGGATGGACTCATTATGACGATGTGGGCCGATCACCCGAAGTGGTCGTATGTGCGGTTTGACGAAACGGGGAGAATTGTCGAAGTCGTTGAGAAGCAAGTCGTTTCGAACGAAGCGACGGTTGGAATCTACAATTATCGACGCGGGAAAGACTTCGTCCGAGCTGCCGACGAAATGATCGCCAAGAATTTACGTGTCAATAATGAGTTTTATGTGGCGCCGGCGTATAACGAATTGATTGCCGAAGGTCAGAATCTGGTCGTCCACAACGTCGGAAAAGAAGATGATGGGATGTATGGGCTGGGGGTTCCGGTTGATCTCGATCGGTTTATTGCGAATCCCATTTCTGAAAAGGCCGTGTTGATGGGAAGGGAAATGAACTCGTGAAGCATGTGTGAAAGCTCTTATGATTCAGAAACTAAAATTGTTATTTCAACTGTTGATCACTGGGCAATGGAGCGAATTCTCGGAACGAGTAATCAGCAAAATTACTGGACGGCAATACATTCAAAAGCATGAATTCCCGACATTCCTCGCTTTGGCGCGGATAGTGAGTCTTACAGGGAAGAGTGGTACGTATGTGGTCGATGTCGGTTGTTCGAACGGTTTGTTTCTCCGCGCTTTGTCTCGATTCGTCAAGATCCTGGACGCAATCGGTTACGAACCTCTCCCTGACGGATGGCCTGAGCTTCGACTTGGATCGCTCGCCTCTCGATGCCGGATTCGCAACGTGGCCGTGGGGGCAACTACCGGAGAAATCGAGTTGTTCCAGACTGTCCATCCAGGGTTAAGCTCCGCTCTTCCTCTTGAGCCGACGTATCACTACTACTCGGGGAATCAGGATCAAGTAACAGCCTCTCGTAAAGTGGAGATTGTTACACTTGACGACGAGTTTGTGGAACTTCCCAACTGGCCAACTGTCTTGAAAATCGATACTCAAGGTTACGAAATGGAAGTTTTGCGTGGGGCCGAGCGGCTCCTAGCGAGCGGGCGGATTGCAGCGATCGTGCTGGAGGTTTCCGTTCGCCTAAAGTATCAAAACCAACCCCTCATCGAAGAGATCATTACTTCCTTGAGGGGTTATGGATATCAAATCTACCAAATGAGTCCAGGGTACGTGGAATCGACTGGGCAAGTAAGTGAATACGATATTGTTTTTTGCCATGAGGGCTTTCTGGAACAGGCAGGGAACCCAAATTCAATAGGCGACAAAGAAGTTCGAGATAAACCTCCCAATGGAGTTTCGTCTACACTTACCTCGACACCGTCACGAAGTAGTACACCATGAGAACGCCACAGCTCTCCATTGCCGTTCCAGTTTATAACGGCGAGAAGTTTCTTGGCAAGTGCCTGGAATCCATCGCTCAGTCTGTGCAATCGTTGAACGAGGACGAGCGTGCGTCTGTGGAAGTGATCGTTTGCGACAATTGTTCGAGTGATCGCAGTTTGGAGATAGCGCGGGAAGCGAGATTCGATTGCGTGTCTCGGGTCGTCCAGACGCCGGAATTCTACGATAATCGGACCTTGAATTGGCGTCACGCTTTGTCGCAGGCGACGGGCACATGGATGATGATGCTGCATGCGGATGACTTGTTGGCGCCACAGGGATTCCCGGCATTGGTGTCGGCCTGCAAACGAAAAGCCAACGATCCTCGAGTGATCATGATCTCTGGCCGGGTCCAGTACTTTTCGGATACGACTCCGCCAGGTCGTGCCCATCCGCTTTGGCCTCTACCAAGTCGTTTATCCGGCAAGGGGCTGCGACACAATGTTTTGCCTTTGCTGTGTCCGTTCGTGCCTTTTACGGTGATGCGTCGCGCGAGTTACGAGCAGGTAGGCGGTCTGGATGCTCAATATGAACTCGTCCAAGACTGGGATCTGTGGTTTCGTCTTCTGGGTCTGGGCGATATGTATATTTTTCCACAAGTGTTTGGGCTTTGGCGCACGCATGGTTTCTCGGAAAAATATGCCCGTATCTTTGCCTTCGAGCATGCCAAGTTGGCGTTGCGAATACGAGAATTGGTTCCCGATTTGGACGAACAAGCGACCCTGAGGTGTTTGCGAGTTCAATTAGCCAAAGCCAGAAACTGGGTCTCCGATCTGACGGCGGAAACTTTGGCTGCCGAGATTGATGGTATTTCTGCGGAACAGAAAGAGGCCCTGGCAAGTCATTTTCCCACCCCAGAAGAAATCCAACCGCGATTGCGGCAAGCCGACCAAGCCGTGTCGGCGAGTCTTTATTGGCTTCGCTTTTCTGGTGGATTCAAGCTGTTGGCAGGCTCTCCCTCATCAAGCACTTCGTGAGTTTGACGGATTTCTAGCGATCGAGCTTTGGATTGCTGGACCAGAGCCAATAGACGACTTTTTGTTGTCGGATGAGTTGGTGCTCGATGAGACTGGAGTGCTTCTCCCGAGTAGTCAGACTTGGTTCTTGCATTAGACGACTTCCAGGTGGAAACCTTCCGTGACGTCGAAATCAACTTACCGCTGGAATATCATCACGGGCGAATATCCACCTCAGCCAGGAGGTGTGAGTGATTATACGCGGTTGGTCGCGAAGGGTTTAGCCGAGGCTGGTGATGAAGTTCATGTTTGGGCCCCGGAATGTAAGAAGGAATCACCCGTTGACGTAGGAGTCAACCTGCATCGTCTTCCTGGCCACTTCGGTTCCCGAGCTTTGGACCAACTGTCGGCGCATCTTGATCGCCAACGCGATGATCGGAGTCGATTGTTGGTCCAGTACGTGCCGCAGATGTACGGTTGGAAAGCGATGAACGTCCCCTTTTGTTTGTGGTTGTATGGGCGTCGTCGTCATTCTCCTTGGGTCATGTTTCATGAGATCGCTGTCGCGATCTCGTTCAAGCAACAACTCCGTTTCAATGTGCTTGGAGTTGTTACTCATGCGATGGCCAGTTTGGTGGCTCGGGCGGCGAGCAGAATATTTGTTTCCATTCCTCTGTGGAAGGAGAAACTGGCCAGGATGGCTTCGGGGCCAAAGCCAATCACCTGGCTGCCGGTGCCAAGCAACATTGGGAGCGAAACCTCTCCGGAAGCGGTTCAAGCCGTCCGTGAAAAGATTGGTGTAGGTGCGGACAAGCAAATCATTGGGCACTTCGGAACTTTTGGGAATCTCATGGTGCCTTTGTTGCTGGATGTTTTTCCAAAGATTTTGCAACCAGACGAGCGGCGAATCGCTTTGTTTCTTGGTCGGAATAGTCAGCGATTCGCGGAGAATTTCCTAAAGCAACATCCCCATTTGGGTCCTCAAGTTGTTGTTGGCGGGGCATTGGAGGCCGAAGAGTTGAGGTCTCATCTGAAAGTATGCGATGTCTTGCTGCAGCCGTATCCGGAGGGTGTTTGTGGTCGGCGGTCCAGTTTGATGGCTGGGCTCGCGTTGGGACTTCCTATCGTGACCACTCGCGGACGTCTGACGGAAACCGTGTGGCAAGAAGGGTTTGTCGAACTTGCCGAAGAGGACAATGTTGAGGAGCAGATCCACTTGGCGGAACAACTTTTGTTGAACGAGACACACCGGAAGAAACTCGCTGAACTGTCCCGTATGGCCTACAAAAACAACTTCAGTATCGACCGGACAGTAGAAACATTGCGCACGGCCGAGTGAAGGCAGTCGTTTGCGAAGGCTGGACTGATTCGAGCTAGTGAATCTTTTCGAAAGACCGAAGCTCATAGCGGGACTTGATGAGTTGTCTGAATCAGTCACACAACAACGCACTTTGTTTTCACCTCAAAATTTACATGTCGTTTTCACAATAGGGACAGATACTGTGGACGCGGAGGATTGGTCGTGGGAGTAATTCAATGGATGGGTCGAGCGACGGCAAACGTCCTGGGACGTGAATCGTGGCTGACTCGCAAACTGCGTCCAAGTTACGAGATGCTCCTCCGTGTGTGCAGTTTCGGACGTGGGATATCTTGGACGATTAATGGAGTGCCGTTTCGTGTCGATCCGTCTTGTCGACATCGACTAGGGGTGAATTACGATGAGCCCGTCGCCCAATTCTTGCGGGAACGGGTTAAGCCAGGGGATCTGTGTTTTGACGTGGGTGCCAACGTCGGTGTCTATGTTTTGCAGTTTGCTTACTGGGCGGGTCCTGACGGGCGAGTTGTTGCGTTTGAGCCGAACCCAGCAGCGTTGTATTTCCTGAGGAAGCACATTCAGTTGAATGGATTGGATGACCGTGTAGAGGTCGTGGAAGCTGCTGTCGGTGCCGAACCAGGAGAGACGGTTTTCTACGTCGCGGGTTCTAGTGGGATGGGCCGTGTTGGTACTCCCAATAAATCACTGACTCAAACAGAGGAAATCAAGGTACCCTTCCTGACCCTCGATGATTATTGTTTTTCCAAGGGATTGATTCCTGACTGGCTTTTCATTGATATTGAGGGTTTTGAAATAGCGGCCCTCGTTGGTGCTTCTCGGTTGTTGGAAAAGCACCTGGATAAAGTGAACATAGTCGTGGAAATGCACCCAAACGTTTGGGATTCTTCGGGAACTTCACGCGAACATGCTCAGAGTTTGCTCGAACAATGGGGCTTACGTCCTGTCCCTCTGTCGGGACAACAGGATCCACTGGCCGACCATGGACTGGTGTATTTGGAGCCTGCCCAATGACCCGTTTGGGGGGTCGAATAGGCTTGGCAAAATAGCGCGAAGAATTTTGTTTTTTGGCAACGAACTCAGAACGTTCAGAGGCATTCTTCCCCTAAATTCGAATGATCCTGCTGTTGCTTCCCAGGTGTGAAGGCAACAGGACAGAGTTCGAAACTCAATTGGTTTAGGAAACGAACTTTCTATCCCACTTGGGGCCTAGAAAAGGGCCACAACTCTCCCCTCATCCACGTAGTAGGTGACCATGAATATCGAGATAGACAGACAGGGCCAACCAGATTTACACCAATCTGGCGGAAAGGCTCGGCACCAAAGTGCTGTTTCCAACGCCCTTTTCTGGCTACTTTCTTTCGTGCTGTTTCAATTCGTTTGTCAGTTGGTGTTGGTTTCTGGTTACGCAGGTGGAATGCGTAAGTATGTGCGGGTGGCAGCCTTTGGTGCCAGCTTTGCCATGCTAGCCTTCGCTGGTAAGGGCAAGTTGCACCCGGCATCTTCGTGGATCCTCGTGACAATCGGTATCATGCTGCTCAATATGTTCCACCCAACCACAAACACCTTTCTGGCTGCGACGGCACAGATTGTGTTGTATAGTGCGATCGCGGGGCCGCTCTTCTGGGTTGGTCGCTTTACTATCACGCCCAAGGTACTGAAAGCTGTGCTCATGGCCTATTGGGGATTTCACACTTTGAGTGCGTTTGTCGGCGTCTTGCAGGTGTACTATCCAGGGAGGTTTCAGCCAGCGATCGATCCCAACGTGCTCAACGACCCGCACTTTGAGAAATACTTCATTTTACTTGCGAACGGAGAGAAGGTTCTTCGGCCGATGGGATTGACGGATGCTCCCGGCATGGCTTCGTTAGCTGGATTGTATGCGTTTGTATTCGGACTTGGGTTTTTCTTTTATTTCAAAAGTTGGATTGGACGCGGTTGCGGGCTGGGTAGTATGGCCATCGGGGTGTTCTGCATCTACCTTACTCAGGTCCGATCGATGCTGGTGATGACGGGTGTGTGTACGATCGTGTTCGGTGTACTCGCGCTTCGAAGACAGGATATGACGCGATTTACCCTTCTGATGATTGTCGCTCCGGTCATTCTTGGTGGTGCCTTTCTTTGGGCGGTGGCTGTTGGGGGGCAAGAGACACACGAGCGTTTTGCAAGTCTGACGGAAGATTCGGCTTCGCAGGTATACTACAAAAATCGAGGAACTTTTCTTGAGCACACCATCACCGAACTGATACCGGAGTTCCCGCTTGGCGCCGGACTGGGGCGCTGGGGCATGATGTGTGTGTATTTCGGTGATATGAGGAACCCTGACAGTCCAAAGCTGTATGCGGAAATCATATGGACGGCTTGGGTCTACGACGGAGGAGTTCCGCTGGTGTTGGCTTTCTGTGCAGCGCTTTTCTCGGTGTGTCGGACCGCGTGGCAAGTAGGAACGAGTTCCTTACCTGATGAGCTTCCTCTGTGGGGAACGTTGATTCTCGCGTACAACTTTAGCATCATTGCCGGTAGTTTTAATTGCTGTCAACTTGCGAGCACAATGGGGCTGGATTTCTGGTTTTTGAATGCATTGTTATTTAGCGCGGCCCTGTACGTATCCAAGAAGAAAAAGTTAGCCAAACAGCCTCAGCATTTGTGAACGAGGACTGCGTTTCCTTTTGCTTGTGGTTTATAGGCGATCCCTGGGACCGCGTTTTCTCGTGGTTTGAGCATCATTATGAAAATTGCGATGGTTGTGAGTTCGGTTCCTGAACCGAACCGGAAGCTAGGGGGAGTGGAGATTTTTGCCCATCGACTCGCGAATGAGTTGGCGAAAAAGGATGAGGTAACGGTGTTCAGTCTCTCGAAAGGGGCACCTGCCGATGCGCTCTATCGTCACCAACAACTGTTTTCTACGCTGTATCGATTGAATCAAAAAGGTTTGTTTCGCAGACTGTTTTTGTGGTTTGGGTTTCCGACTCTTCTGAATTTTGTGGATATGAGTCGTTTCGACGTTATCCACATACAAGGGGATGATTGGTTTTACTTTTTCCGGCAGGAACCGACCTTGCGAACGATGCACGGTTCTGCACTCAACGAAGCCAAGACGGCTGCTTCTCTCAAACGCAAGCTGACTCAATACATGCTTTACCCGCTGGAACATCTGGCGGCCAAATTGGCGACGATCACGGTTGGAGTTGGGCCGGACTCGAAAAAGATCTACGGACTGGCACACTCGATTAATAATGGCGTCGACGTGGACCGGTTTTACCCCGGTGAGAAGTCGCCCAACCCTTCGATTTTATTTGTTGGTAACTGGCAAGGACGTAAACGCGGACATTTCATGTTCGAGCGATTTACGCAATCAATCCTCCCAAGAGTTCCGGAGGCGCGGCTGTGGATGGTCAGTGACGAGTGTCCTTCGCATCCGAACGTGGATTCCTATGAATATCCGGACGACGCGACGTTGGCTCGGCTTTTTCGCGAAGCCTGGGTGTATGGGTATCCCAGCATCTATGAAGGTTTCGGCATAACCTATGTCGAAGCGCTTGCGAGTGGCACGGCGACTGTGACGTCTCACAATTATGGGGCGGAGCATGTGCTTGCGGGTGGAAAGTACGGGATCATAGCGGAAGACGAGCATTTTGCCGATCAGATTGTGGCCCTTTTGACCGACGCAGAGAAACGCCGGCGGCTTGAGGATATGGGGTGCCAACGGGCAACGCAATTTCGTTGGAGCGAGGTGGCGAAGGCTTACCGTGATTTATATCTAAAGGCGCAAAACTCAAGAGTGTGATCGAAGGTAAAGCGGAACGAACTGATGAAAAACCGGGCGAGAAAGGATGCCTTGTCGATTGAGAAAACAGGATGGAAATGCCTTGGTCTGATCGAAAGAGGACCAAGTGGACAGATGGGGCTCGGTCACGAAACATTCTGAACGAGGTTGAATCACTGGTCGCGAGACGCGTGAGAAGTCCACACGAAACGTGACGTTTCTACGGATGTGCAATGATACGTCGAGCGGTTCTTGAGTCGTGTTTCGGTTGGAGAAAACGAGAAGTAAGACACCGAGCGCCATGGGAACGAAAGCTATGGAAACGAAACAGAAACAATGAGTCGGACAAAGAAGTTTGTATTTGGATTGGGCGGAAAATATGTTTCCCAAGGGGTGATCCTGGTTTTTGGCCTTTGGTTGACACAATTTTTGCTTGCTCGTCTTGGAGACGAGACCTACGGAAGCTGGATCGTCCTTTTGCAACTTGTTGGTGTGTTGAGCATTTTGGATCTTGGCGTGATTGCTCTGGTTCCTCGAGAAGTTGCTTTCCGGACAGGTCAGGAAACAAACGATCCTGATTTCCAACAACTCAGAGAGTTCTTGAATGCGGTTCGTCGAGTGACTCTGTGGCAAGTTCCTGTGGTGGGGGCATTGGGCCTTTTTATCGCTTTCGTTTACTGGTCCGGAGATTCCTCCGAAGGTATCCGTCTTCCATTGTTGGTCATTGTGGTCACGTATGTATTACTTTTTCCTTTCCGGATGTATGCGGCTGCGTTGGAAGGCATGCAAGATCTTTTTGTGAGCGCGGCCGTCGTGCTGATTGGATGGCTCGTGCAAGCTGGTGTGGTGTTGAGCTTGGTATTGTCCGGTGCTGGGTATTGGGCTCTTGTAGGTGGATGGTTCTGTAATCTTCTGGTGACGACGTTGTTGTGTTGGGGACGATTACGATGGGAGTTTCCCCAGGCTTTACCCACAAAACTGGTTGGAAGCAGGTCGCCACTCATAGGTAATTTACTGTCCCGAGGATTGTGGATTAGTTTGGCCCGGATTGGACCTTTGTTGGTGTTTGGTACGGAGATGCTGATCATTAAAAGCATTCTTGGTCCGGAGGCCGTTGTGGTCTACGCCTGTACGGGAAAAGTTGTGACGTTGTTCCGTCATCAGGTCGTGGCGATTGCTCTGACCGCTACGCCAGGTATTTCGGAGTTGAAGGCCAGGAGCAATCGGGAACGGTTGACTGAAGTTTCTTCGATGTTGAGCCAAGCCTTACTTCTGACGAGCGGTTTGATTGCTGTTGTGGTCTTGGCCACGAACGAAGGGTTCGTATCGTGGTGGGTCGGACAGGAACGTTTCGGCGGAATGTTGCTCACGTACTTTTTCGTGTTCGCCATGGTTGCCCGCCATTTTACTTTCACGTTGACTCATTTGTTGTTCAGTCTGGGGCATGACAGGATTACGGCCTTTGTCGCGTCGATCGAAGGTGTGGTCGTTTTTCTGGGGATGATTTTTCTAGTGCAAACTGTTGGGTTCGTTGGTGCTCCGGCGGCCCTGTTGGTGACTACTTTGTGCGTCACGCTGCCACTGAATGTATTCTTTTTGACGAAAATAGGAGACATCGCCGTTTGGCAGTTGTTGAAAGCCCAGGTGTTGTTCTTGATGCTGTTTTCGGTTTTCGTTTTGATGGTCATGTGGCTGGGTACGTATTGGGTTCCGGACACGTTTCTCGCCCTTGCGTCAACGAGTTTGGGAGTTGCACTGACGTATGTCGTTTTCATGCTGCCCGTTCTCTATCGGTCGCCATTACGCAATAAATTGCCGAGCAAACTTGCCTTTTTTCGATTGTAGCCTGAACTCTCGTTTCGCGTATAACAGGGATGAATGATTCAGTGAAGACACCAAATGGGAATCGATTTGGTATCTTGCGGATTCTCTTTCTGGTTCGCCCTGAGCAGCACTCTCGGAAAACTATCTCTTGAGGCTCCTCCGGCTTCAGAGTTGGACACGTACGGGAAAGGGGAAAGCCTTGGAGCTCAACGAACGCACTATTCTGCATTTGGGATGTGGAGAGAAGTACGACGATAAAGCCGTTAATGTTGATCTTGTTCCAGACGTCAATCCCGATGTAGTCCATCATTTAGATCAAACGCCGTGGCCTTTTCCGGACGGACGTTTCCAAGAGGTGTGGGCGTATGATGTGATTGAACACCTTGACGACATCATCAAGGTCATGGAAGAAATACATCGCGTTTGTGCTGATGGGGCAGTCGTGAAAATTACTGTCCCCCACTACTCTTGTGCGAATGCTTACACGGACATCACTCACCGACATTATTTCGGCCGGTTCAGCTTTGATTATTTTACTGGGGACCATCAGTTTTCCTTTTATACACGACGGCGGTTTCGAACGCAGACCGCCCGAATCGTATTCTACCCGACGTTGACGAACAAACTCGTTCACCGATTCGCCAATTGGTTTCCCGAACGCTACGAACGTGGGTGGGCGTGGATTTTTCCGGCCTGGTTTCTTTACTTCGAGTTGCAAGTGGTGAAGGAACTCCCACAACCAGAAGCTTGAACCATCTTTTCGTTCAACGCACACGACTTTGGTACGAACAGAATCACGACCTTCTGCAGTTGTCTGAGCAATGTCTCAGTCGATTCGCAAATACACTCCATTCAGGATCATGGCCAAACAGAAAAGCATCACGCATATGATACCCGCGCTGTTCTTCGCGAAGGATGGGATTGTGGGTGGAGCGGAACGGTACGCCTACGAACTCGCGAGGCACATGGCGAAAGTTGCTCCTACGTCGCTTGTGACGTTTGGCCACCAATCGCGTCACTTTCGGGTGGAAGACCTGGAAGTTCGTGTGATCGGAAACTGTCATTTCGTGCGTGGTCAGCGTTCCAACCCGATAGCTTGGTCTTTGATACGTGAAGTGGCTCGAGCGGATGTCGTTCATTGTCATCAACATCACATCTTGGCCAGTAGCACTGCCGCTTTGTTGGGGATGTTATTCCGACGACCCATTTTTGTGAGTGATTTGGGCGGAGGAGGCTGGGACATATCAGGTTATATTCGAACTGATCGTTGGTTCCGGGGCCATCTTCACATAAGCCAGTATAGCCGTTCGGTAGCCAATCATGCAGATAAGGATTGGGCGCATGTCATTTATGGTGGCATCGACACTGAGCGTTTCTCTCCGAAGCAATCGGATCAGGAGAACACCCAGCGTGCCGTCTTATATGTAGGACGATTACTCCCTCATAAAGGAGTCAACTACTTGGTGGAGGGAGTTCCCGACGACGTTCCACTTCGGCTCGTGGGCAAACCTTACAACGTGGACTATTTGAAACTGTTGAAAACTCTGGCCGAGGGAAAACGAGTTTCGTTCGAGCATGATTGTACGGACGCGGAACTCATCGCGGCTTACCAAGAATGTTTGTGCGTGGTCCTTCCAAGTGTTTACCGTACGATTCTTGGTCAGGAGTCTCGAGTCCCCGAACTGCTTGGTCAGACGCTGTTGGAAGGTATGGCGTGTGGAGTTCCAGCAATCTGTTCGGACGTGGCGAGTATGCCGGAGGTTGTGGAAGACGGTGTCACGGGATTTGTTGTTCCTCCGAATGACCCCGAAGCGTTGCGTGAAAAAATCGTGTGGCTCATCGAGCATCCCGCCGAACGACAACGAATGGGGTTGGCGGCACGAGAACGAGTGCTGAATCATTTTACGTGGGATGTCGTAGTCCGTCGTTGTTTGGAAGTTTACGGAAACTAGCGTGAGTTCGTTTTCTTTGGATTCTGGAGAAGTATTGTGGATGTAGCTCTGATTACCGGCATTACGGGCCAAGACGGATCCTATTTAGCCGAACTGTTGCTCGAAAAAGGTTACCGGGTGCATGGCGTCGTCCGTCGAGTGGCGATGGAAGATCCGGACCATCGGATGTGGCGAATTCGGCACATCCTTTCGGACATCGAACTTCACGCTGCTTCGTTGGAGAGTTATGCGAGTGTTTTTAATGTACTCCAGAAAGTGAATCCGACCGAATGCTACCACCTGGCGGCTCAAAGTTTCGTCAGTTATTCTTTCGAAGATGAATTTTCGACTCTGAACACGAACATCAACGGGACTCACCACGTCTTGGCTGCGGTCAAGAATGTGGTTCCTGAGTGCCGATTCTACTTTGCCGCGTCCAGTGAGATGTTTGGTAAAGTACGAGAAACCCCACAGAACGAGCTAACTCCGTTTCATCCCCGATCTGCTTATGGGATTTCGAAGGTTGCGGGTTTTGAACTCACCCGGAACTACCGCGAAGCCTACGATATGTATGCGACTTCGGGGATTCTATACAACCACGAATCGCCCCGACGTGGTTTTGAATTTGTGACACGAAAAATCACGAGTCACGTTGCGAAAATCAAACTGGGCCTTACGAACGAACTCCGACTCGGCAATTTGGATGCCAAGCGAGATTGGGGTCACGCCAAGGATTATGTTTTGGCCATGTGGATGATGCTTCAGCAGAAGGAACCGGATGATTATGTTATCTCCATGGGAGAGACGCATTCGGTTCGCGAGTTCCTGGAGGTGGCTTTTGGCTGCGTGGAACTCGACTATCGAGATTACGTCGTGGTCGATCCGAAATTCTTTCGTCCGGCCGAAGTCGAGCTTCTCCTTGGTGACCCTAGCAAAGGGAAGGACATTCTGGGTTGGGAGCCAACATATAGTTTCGAAGAGTTGGTGCGAGAAATGGTCGAAAGCGATCTTGAGCGACTTTCTTCTCAGGATCTGATGACTTCCCAAGCCCAACGGTAAGCTGACTTTTGTGGAAACGATCGGTGTTATCGGAGTGGGTCGGGTCGATCAGTTCCGAGGCAAGGAATGGCGAATGACTAAATTGTGTCGTGGGTCCCTGATTGTTAAGATTCGGTTCGTCAGATTTTGGGAGAGTGTCGATTCCGTGGTCGTGAGACCTGGATTGTCCTGACAGGGTGGCTATGTAATCAAAGCCCAGAACAGGATAGGACGAAACGGTGTGGCGTGCAAGGATTCTCGATAGTAACACCCTGATCAATCGGAAGTGACATATTCCTTGTTCCACACGATACTTTCTTAAGCATTGAATGAACGTCCATTCCTCGATCGAGGAGACAAGCGAGTAGGTTTTTGTGTTCGTTTGTGGATGAGTTAACTTTCAAACACATTTTTTTCGCCCGGTGTGAGGATCTCCTTATGCGCGTGGCGTCTCACTTTCTACTGTGGTCGTTGGGACTTTCCAAAGCGACGACCCAAACGACTGACGCCGAGCGAGAGTGTCTGGCTCGGCATGCCTCGGGTCGGGAAAAACTAGCGGAGATTGGTGTTTGGCACGGAGTGACGACTTGCGTGCTGCGGGGTGTGATGGCCTCTCACGGTGTTCTGTATGCCGTCGATCCCTACCCGGTTGGTCGACTTGGTTTTAGCTTCCAAAGGATCATTGCTCGCCGCGAAGTTCGACGAGTGCCGAATGGCGAACTAGTTTGGATGCGATTGACGGGTGCCGAGGCAGCGAAGAAAATCGCCGAAGATGGCTTGGGTCCTGTCGACCTCGTGTTCATTGATGGTGATCACACCTACGAAGGTCTCCGTCAAGACTGGGAAGGATGGTCGCCATTGGTCTGTCCAGGAGGGACCGTCGCCTTGCACGATAGCATGCCCACTCCGGACCGAGATATTGAATCTATTGGTAGTGTCCGATACACCCGAGAGATAGTCTCCAAGGATCCACGTTTCGAACGGGTCGAAGTCGTGGATTCCTTGAGTGTATTTCAAAGACGGGAAGACGTTTAGAGTTTCTTTTGAGGACTTCGCGGTTCGTGAATCCAAGTAGCAACAAGCACACGGCGGAAGTCGTACGCATCTTCGGAGTGCTTGGTCATGACACAACACGGGAACCAGTTGAAACGGGACGAAAAACAGGCCTACAAAACCCAGAACAAACAAACCAGAATGGCAATCGATTTCCCGTTCCAAGTGAAAATTTTGGAATTTCGACGATTTTTGTGAAAATGACACGGCTTTCAATCCTATTGTATTATGGGCACATGCGCACAAGAACGGTCCAAAACCTCGAAAACGAGCGAAAATGGCGGTTTTTCGGAGGCCGTTTTCCATAAGTAATTGATGCACAGAGACATATGGAAATCGAGAGGTGTCAGAAAAGTGCAATTTAGGCGCAGGTTTACTACAAGTTTAGCGCAGGTTTGGTGCAGTTTTAGCGCAGGTTTCTGTCATTTTTGAACAGGTTTTTGTCGGACAATGGCGAGAGTTTGGACTGGAGGAAATCGTTGGGGGACAAATTCCGCAAATATTTTTCAAGAAAAATTGGACAGTTATTCCGTTCGCGTTCACCGTATGTCCGCTACTTTCTCGACGCTGTTGTCAATAAGATGCTTGTTGTTGGGATGAATCGACTTCGTGGAATGCCAGAGCTTGGTAGCGACGAGTCGACCGGGAAAATCCGAGCGACTTGGAAAGAGGGAGAGTTGAAAATCTCCGAAGTCCTGCTGGTGATTTTAGAGCCGTCCCCAACTGGTCTGATCGCAAAGTTCCATTCACTACTCATTCTTCCCAATTTTCAATGACAGCCCCACTTTCTCCGCAACCTTGGTTCGCAACGCCAGAGATAGTCAAACAGTTGCCGCTTTCTTTTCGTTGGCTCGCCTTATACTGGCGTACGATGCGTTTGCCAAACGGAAGGACTCCAGGAGGTAGTTTTCTGTACCGTCTGTTGCGTCGCTTTCGGGCTGCATTCGGTCTTCCCTCGACTCACTCCGTTCGGTTGGACGAAGGTGTCATCTGGCTCAATCTTGCTGACGATCGATTCAACTGGGTTCTGGCGGAGATTCGGGCAGACAGTTTTGAGAAACGATGGCTTCGCGAGTACCTCCATCCAGGGGGTACCTTTATCGATGTCGGGGCGAATCACGGGAGTTTTTCTTTGTTGGCAAGCCGAATTGTGGGCGACGATGGCTTCGTATTGGCCGTGGAGCCTAATCCGGTGCTAAGCTCGCTCGTCGAAAAAACACTCCAAGAAAATCATTTTTCGGGTTCGTACGTGTTCCGTGGGGTTTGCAGTAGCGATAACGAAGAGAAGGAATTCTATGTTCCGGTAAAGGCTTCCTCAGGAACGGCGAGTCTATCTCAGGCGGTGGTTCCGGGGCGGACCGAGGGCATCTCTGTCGAGTCGAGCCGTCTCGATGATCTGATGTCACGGGTCAATCAAGCTCCGCACAACTTGTTCATTAAGATAGATGTTGAAGGGCATGAAGGGGACGTCCTCAAGGGAGCCGAGCTTACGATTGGCCGTCATCGGCCAGCCATTCTCTTCGAACTCAATCCAGAAGCCCTCCAGAAGGCGGGCGGTTCTGCGCGTGAACTTCTGGAATTGCTCCGTGATCTTGGGTACACCCGGTTACTCTCGGGAAGTAATGAAACACTGTCGATTGACCAGGTGATCCAAGCACCCTCACAGCAAAATTTGTTGGCACTCCCGTGATGTGGTTCTGCCAGAAGGCCAACCAAGATTCGAAAAAACGCCCAGTGCGTAGCAGATCATCTTCCTGCAGAAACGGATGCTGGCAGGAACATTCCTCCGAATGAGGCAAATGAGGAGATGTTGGCCTGGAAATGGGCACAGGTTTGAGGCAAGACTCTCTTATGGCAACTTCCTCCTCTCTTGAGAAACTCCGTTGGCTTTTTGTTTCCGATTTCCTGGATGACCCGAATTCTGGTGCCGCCGGTTCGTTGCGTTGCATAGGGGAGGCCTTGGAGGAACTTGGCCACAGTGTTGATTTTGCCTGGCATGTCGGAGACCGTCGGCGTTTACCAGGAAGATTCGATACCTATTTCGGGTTACCCAGGGCCCAAATGCGACAAGTTCGGGAACATCTCCAACGTGGGATGACGGAGGGTCGTCCTTTCGACATAGTTACGATTAGTCAACCCTACGGCTACCTGGCGCAAGAAAGATTGGCTTCGGAGTTTCCAACGACGTTGTTCACCAATCGCACGCATGGTTGGGAAGCTCGGTACAACGAGAACCAGAGGCAGTTTGGTTGGGAATTGCCCCAGGGCTGGACGAATCGGCTGTTCCGATATCTGAGCCAACGATTCATGGCCCGGATCTGCCGACGGGCAGCGTTATCTTGTCATGGATTTATCGCACCGGCTTCCAGTTGTGCTCGATTTGTTCAGGAGCGGTACAAGGTTCCGGAATGGCGTGTGGCGACGATTCCGTATGGCCTCGGAAATGAGTTCCACAATCTACCGGAGCGGCCTTCTCGCACGAACGACTCGCTGCGTTTGTTGTACGTCGGGCAATATCTCGAACGCAAAGGAAGTCAAATTCTGGAAGAACACCTTCCCCGACTCGGCTCGCAATTTCCGAATGCCCGACTGACGTTTGTGGTTCCTCCACATCTCCTTGACGTATTGGTCAACCGGTACGGTGACTCCTGGGGTGACCGACTGCAAGTGTTTCCCTGGATGTCGCGAAGAGAACTGATTCGTGTCTATCAAGAGCACGACATCTTTCTTTTTCCATCCTATTTCGAAGGTTTTGGAAAAACGTTTTTTGAAGCGATGGCCTGCGGAATGTGCGTTGCGTCTTTTGACGATGCCGGGGTCGGAGACATCGCCCAAGAAGGAGAAGCTCTTGTTTGCCCGGTCGGGGATGTACCCAACTTCGTCAAACTGCTCACGGAGGCTTTGGGAGGTCAACACCCCGTCGGTGTTATTGGAGAAAAGGCCCGTCGAAGGGCTCTGGAATTTACTTGGACCAAGAACGCGGAGCAAACAGTTCGATTTTGTCAGGAATTGCGGCGTCGATGTCTTCCAGTCACTTAGCCGCCCGGCTTGAGGAAACTCTTATTGATGATTCCCTCGGCGTAGAATTCTGTTGGCTTGTTGGTTTGGGTAGCGTGGAATTTTCTTCCGACGAATTCGTTCCGTCAGTTACCAATTCTTGGCCAGTTCCAGCCGTTTCTCGAAAGCCTCGTTTTTGAGCCGGAGAAGTTGTAGAAAGAGTTCGATAATGCGTATCGCGGTCATCAACAAGTCATGCCGACGGGTCGGGGGAACGGAATCCTACCTGGATTCTGTCATTCCTGTTCTTCGCCAAGCGGGTCACGAGATCTCTTTCTGGTGTGAGACCCAAGAGCCATCTTTCAAACCGCGATTGCAGTTATCAGACGAGACTCCGTTTTGGTGTGCCGAGGATAACTTGGAGCAAGCGATCGATGGGCTTTCCAAGTGGAGCCCCGATTTGCTTTACGCCCATGGAATGGGAGACCCTCTTTTGGAGGGACGTCTACAAAGCATTGCTCCCGGTATTTTCTTCATCCACAGTTACTACGGTGCGTGTATCAGTGGTCGAAAAACGGTGTCGTTTCCGACTCCGAAACCGTGTGAACGTGCTTTTGGTCTGGGCTGTTTGGCTAACTACTATCCTCGTCGGTGTGGTGGACTCAATCCGTTGACGATGTGGAAGGACTACACACTGCAGACGAGAAGGTTGAAAGTTTTAGCTCGCTACCAAACGCTCATCACCCACTCCACTCACATGCAGACGGAATACCATAAGTACGGTTTCTCCGTGGAAAAGCTCACATATTATGCTTCGGTCAAAAAGACTTCTGGCGAAACTCCTCTCCCAATAACGCGGCCGCCGGCTTGGCGTTTGCTGTTTCTAAGTCGTTTCGATCGACTTAAGGGCGGGAGTGAATTACTTGAGGCGTTACCTCAGGCATATCGGCAGTTGGGGCGAGCAATCCACCTCACCATGGCTGGAGATGGCCCTTATCGTAACCGTTGGCAAGCCCAGGCCCTGGCTCTGAGCGAACGTTGGCCGGACTTGACAATTGATTTTCCAGGTTGGGTATCGGTGGAAGTTCGGGACCGCCTGCTGGCCGAATCTCATTTGTTGGTGGTTCCGAGTCTCTGGCCTGAACCTTTTGGTCGAGTTGGTCCGGAAGCAGGTTCTGCAGGTCTTCCTGTGGTCGCTTATGACGTTGGGGGTGTTCGGGAATGGCTCATCGACGGCGAAAACGGTATTTTGGCTTCTGGGAAGCCTCCTACATCGGCTGGCTTCGGAGAGGCTATCGCTCGGGCTTTGTCCGACTTGCAAGAATACGAAAAGATGCGGAGCAAGGCCAAAGCGGTCGCAGGAAAATTCACGATGGCGAATCACATGTTGGAATTGGAAGCGTTGTTTGAGAGAACGATGCGTGAAAAACCAACGGTGTGATGTGCCTGCTTTGTCAAGAAAACTGGAGAATCGAGGTCAACTTCTGATTAGTCCAAGAATGATTCTTCGGGACCTCAACAATCATACAGAGGAATGTTTCCGTCTCAACGCTGAAATACGATATCCTCTTAATGACTTCCTGGTTTACAGATCGTTTTGAGTGTCGTTTGACAATTCCCACGTAGGAGTCATGGTGTATGAAAGGGATCATCCTAGCCGGTGGCACAGGTAGTCGATTGTTTCCTTTGACAAGGGGCGTGAGTAAACAGCTGCTGCCGGTCTACAACAAACCGATGGTCTACTATCCTCTTTCGATTCTCATGCTGGCGAGCATTCGAGAGATTCTGGTCATCAGTACGCCGCACGACCTTCCCAACTATCAGCGACTTCTTGGCGATGGATCGCAGTGGGGGATGCGTTTCGAGTATGTCGAACAAACTCACCCTCGCGGATTGGCGGACGCTTTTCGAGTCGGAAGAGAGTTCGTGGGGGACTCGCCGGTATGTCTGATTCTCGGTGACAACATTTTTTATGGGCATGGTCTCACGGCGGACGTTGAATCGGCTTCGTCGCTTTCGAAAGGAGCTGTGATATTCGCCTATGCGGTCAAGGATCCACAGCGGTTTGGAGTGATCGAATTTGACGTCGATGGCAAGGCTCTTACTCTTGAAGAGAAGCCCCAGAAGCCCAAATCGCATTTTGCAGTGCCGGGGATGTATTTCTACGACAACCAAGCCGTCGAGATTGCTGCAAACTTGAAGCCTTCAGCCCGTGGCGAACTCGAGATTACGGATCTGAATCGAGTGTACATGGAAAAAGGTCTGTTGAAAGTGATCCAACTCGGTCGTGGCATTGCTTGGCTCGACGCCGGAACTCCCGAATCGTTGGCCCAAGCGAGTCAGTTCGTACAGGCGATTGAAGAACGCCAAGGGATGATGATTGCTTGTCCGGAGGAAATTGCGTTCCGTAAGCATTTCATCTCCGAGGATCAACTGTTGGAACTTGCCAGTGGCTTCAAAGGGACGGCCTACGAACAATATCTTCGGAAACTTCCAGGAGAAATCGGTTGATCGACCCGTTCGCCTTTGGAATGCGTTCACCTCGGAAGCGTCACCCAGTTTCACATAAGGCTTGTCCCAACGAAGCAGGATTGAGATCGCGAACCAATGAAGATCTTCGAGTGAACTAACCCGTTGAAGGATCGATTCGATGGGATGCTTGAGAACGCACTTGAGGTGTTTTCTGGACTTTGTCGGAACAGTCGTCCAGGGTTCCTTCGAGGTCGAAATGAGAAAGGCAAAACGATGAAGTGGGAACCTACGCAAATCCCTGATGTTCTCACGATTACTCCTCCGTTCTTCGGCGATGATCGAGGTTTTTTTATGGTCAGTCACGAGGCTCGATCCTTCGCCAAAGCAGGATTGGAATATTCCTTCGTTCAGGATAACCACTCAGGATCGAAGGAAGGAACGCTGCGTGGGTTGCATTATCAAATCCAACACCCACAAGGGAAATTGGTTTGGGCCATTGCAGGTGAGGTATTCGACGTGGCCGTGGACATCCGCCAGAGTTCACCAACGTTCGGTCAGTGGGTAGGAGTTCGTCTGTCGGCCGAGAACCGCCAGCAAGTTTGGGTGCCGCCCGGTTTTGCTCACGGTTTTTATGTCATGAGCGAGTGGGCCGAAGTGATGTACAAAGTCACCGACATCTACGCCCCGGAACACGAACGAACTATTTTGTGGAATGATCCCCAGTTAAATATTGTCTGGCCGACTCAAGGTCAGACGCCGCTTCTCTCGGAGAAGGACAAGGGTGGGAAGTTCCTCAAAGAAGCTGAGTTGTTTGATTAAGACCTCCAGAACAAAAAAATTACAAGGTCTTTCGTGTCGACGAATATCGGGATCATGACTTTGCCGTACGGTCTCCCAAGTACCGACCGACTTGGAATAAGACGAACCGAAAGCGACGAGCTTGCCATGGGCGCCTGCGTTTGCTTGTCCATCGCGTTTTATCTGCCGTACAATCTCCACCTCTTGCCGAGCCTATCTCAAAACAAACCAAAGCGTTTTGGGCATCCGTGGAGACACCCTTGCTCGGGAAATTTTGTTGCCTTGACGTTGTTGGGCATCTCTGTTGGTTAGAGAAATACGACGGGCAGTGCCTTTCTGTTTGTCTATCGGCATGGCTTCGGATAGGTGGCAATTCCAAAATCTCGAAGAACAGTCAGGAAATGATGGACTCCTGGAAATTTTTTAGAGCGAGATGTAACTACCAGGTTTTCCGAAGAAGTACTTTTTCACAACCTCGACCACCGTTTGACAGGTGATTGATGAGCCAACTCAACGACTCGATGGCGAGCCAAGGTGACCCAAATTTTTCGCGAGGTCTCCAATCGATGCCCAATGAAGTCCACGATCAAAGAGGAGTCCGGTTGGCGGTCCTTTGTGATTACCCGGAAGAGAACTGGCCCAGCATGGACTTGGCCGCGGAAATGTTATTTCACGGGCTTCAAAGCGGACACAGCAACCGATTTCATGTTCGGAAGGTCTGTCCAGAGTTTCGGCATCGATTTACGCGTGCGCCGTGGCTTGGCCGTCGGAAATTGGTCCGCAACGCGGACAGACTTCTCAATCGGATGTGGTACTATCCGAAGTACTTGAAACGGCTTGTCCACGAGTTCGACTTTTTTCATTTGTGTGACCACAGTTACTCGCAGCTGATTCATGTTCTGCCACCAGAACGGACCGGTGTCTTTTGCCATGATCTGGACACATTTCGGTCGGTTCTCGAACCAGAGAAAGACAAACGACCTCGGTGGTATCGAATGATGACCCGCCGGGTTCTCAAAGGATTCGAGAAAGCAGCGATCGTTTTCCACTCGACCAACTTTATTCGGGAAGAAATTCTCAAGTTTGGTCTGGTGGCCCCGGAGAAACTCGTTCTGGCTCCACTTGGGGCCTCACCGGAGTTTACGCCCAGTAGTGAAGGGAACGATTTGCTCCCCGACTCAAAGCTGCAAGACGCCCCCTACGTTCTGCACGTTGGGAGTTGCATTCCCCGCAAGCGAATGGACGTACTGTTGGAAGTGTTTGCAACCGTTCGGAAGGCTCACCCTGACTTACTGTTGGCCAAAGTTGGCGGTCCTTGGACGGCGGAACAGCAAGAACTTTTGGAGCGGCTTGATCTGGGTAACTCGATCGTCCAGATGGGAGGGTTAACTCGCGAGCAGATAGCAGGACTCTACCGACAGGCGAAGATTGTTTTAATGCCCAGTGAGGCCGAGGGCCTCGGGCTGCCAGTAATCGAGGCTTTGGCGTGTGGTGCTGTTGTTGTGGCTTCGGACATTCCTGTGTTTCGGGAAGTCGGGGAAGATGCCGTTGTCTATTGTCCGCTTGCAGACGTGCCGGTGTGGTCGGCCACGGTGGACAAAATCCTCTCCGGGACAATGTCGGTTCCGACTCCGGAACAACGGGCTTCGCGAGCGAAATTGTATTCGTGGGAGAGTCACTGCAAGAAGATTCTCGCGGGGTACGAGCGACTCATGGGGAAGGTGTCCTTCGCGGCACCTTCGGCTTGACGAAGGTAACAGGTTCCTGTGAAGGTTTTATTTCTCAACACGACAGGCTCTCTCGGTGGTGCTGAAAGGGTCTTGCTTTCGATCTTGGCGGCTCTACGAGAGACGGAGTGTCGGCCTCACTTGTTGACGTTGGAGGAGGGGCCTTTGCTCTCTGCGGCGTCGGAATTGGGCGCGGAAATCGAGGTCCTCCCTTTACCTGAGGCAGTCGCCACGTTAGGCGATAGCCAGATGGCGAGCGGTTCGGAAAAGCGGAACTACTGGGGGTGGCTGTCTCGGATTGCGGCTGCGGTGCCGGCGGGTTTTCGTTTCTCGCAAGAGTTAGGACGACGTGTGCGTCAATTGAAGCCAGATGTGATTCATTCGAATGGAATCAAGACGCATTTGTTGACTGGATTGACAAGAACATCGGACATCCCTGTGGTCTGGCACGTTCACGACTTTTATGGTGCCCGCCCCCTGATTAAACGGATCTTGAAATACTCCGCCAAAGGGGTTCGTCGAGCAATTGCGATTTCGCAAGCCGTTGCAACGGACTTCGGTACGGTCTTACCGCGGATTCCTGTACGTGTGATCTACAACGCCATCGACGTGGATGAGTTTTGTCCCAAAGAAGGCGACGTGGGTTGGCTCGATCGAGAAGCTAGGTTCGATCCTCAGCCTGATGAAACAATTCGAGTCGGCTTGGTCGCTACCTATGCGCGTTGGAAAGGGCAGGATGTTTTTCTCAAGGCAGCGTCGGCAGTGCGAGAACATCAGCCAAATTTACCTGTAAAGTTTTACGTGATAGGCGGACCAATTTACAAAACACAAGGGTCGCAGTTTTCCCAAGAAGAATTACGTCGGTTGGCTCAACAGCTGGGTATTTCGGATTGTGTAGGGTTTGTGAATTTCCAACCACGGCCGTCTCTTGCTTTCCAGGCATTGGATATTGTCGTGCACGCGAGTACCAAACCCGAGCCTTTCGGATTGACGATTGTAGAAGCGATGGGTTGTGGTAAGGCTGTCATTGCGAGTGCCGAGGGGGGGGCGAGAGAGTTATTCCAAGCTGAGGAGGCCATTGGAGTTACACCGAGAGACCCGAAGGCCTTGCAAGAGGCCATCGTCCGGTTGGCCCAAAATCCTGAACTTCGTCGACGACAGGGAAAGCAAGCGCGACGAGCGGTTCTAGAAAGGTTTTCCCAAAACCGAATTGCCGCTGAGATCACAAACCTCTACGGTGAAATTCGGGTTTAGGTCTCTTGTGCCGGTGGATCAGAACTGAGACTTGTACTTACAATGGTGACATGATGTTAGCAACGCGTCAATTTCGCATGGGTGAGTGTTGACCGTATGAGCGGTCAAGAAAGCTGGCCAAAATCGATTTACGATAACATCGCAGCCGTTTTGATTGGTGACTTGCTCAAGTGTTACCAGAAGGATCGAAGACCTCCGTTTTATGTAGGGTTTGTGAATTTAGCATCTTGTCCGTCGCTTGGTTTCCAGGTACCGGACCTAGTATTGCCTGGGCGTCTCAACCCGGAGCGTTTGGACTCACGATTGTGGAAGCGATAAGCTGTGGCTGGGCGGTCATTGGGAGTGCCGAGGGCGGAGTTGCAGATAATTCCAAACTGATGAAACCATTGAAGTTACGACGAAATCTTAGAAAACCCGACGGTCCAAGGGGTCCAGAATCTCGAGGTCTGCGATCGGTTGCGAGATCAAAATGGATGACGATTTTTCGAAAGATTTTGCTGAAAATAGGTTGCCACTGAGTTGGCCAATTTCTACGTTGAGGCTCGGATTCAAATTTACTGTATATCTAGATAGAAATGTGGATTTTTCCTCATACTTCGATTTGGACTAAGCGATTTGTCCAAACCAAATCACTTGTTTATGTTCTTGTACCTTATGGAATGGATCGAATCGTTTTCGCCCATTCGCCCCCCTAGAAAGGAGTTTTGAACGATGAAGGTTGCGTTTTGGAAACGAGCTGGTGTGGCCATCCTTACCACTGTCGCTCTCGTTGCTGTTTTGGTCGCGTCTGTCAATCTCTTCGGTACCGGCGCTGACGCCGACACCGGAACCAACAACCCAGCGTTGCACCTTGTGTATCCTGTTGCCAAAGCTGAAGCTGAGGCTAACGACGACCCAACTAGCGAGGAAGTTGTTCTCGAAAACTGGTTCTACACGAACAAGAAAAAAGCTGGTGGCGGTGGGGACGGTGACGACGACGAAGACACTCCTATCAAGTAAACTGGTCTCTCCCAGGAAGATCGAATTAGAACGATGGGGCCATCACCCGACGGTCGTTGGCCCCTTTCTTTGCATTTGAACTTTCACTGCAATTTGCCACTGGTAGATTTCCATTCAAAGATTTCTTCGACACGTTTTCCATTCGCACATTGAATATTCTGCGACGATTTGACTCCGGAAGAGTCGGTCGGAAGTGAGGCAATAATGAACCTTCTGTAATCGAACCAGATTCGAGTCTGTGGCTTGCATTTCGGCTCGAGGGCAATCCAACTGAACCAATGCTGTTCCGATGACAGCGCGATTCCAGATCGAAAGACATTGCCTTGTGTACTTTGAGAGTCCAGAAACTTGTAGGCTGACCCTCCACACTCCAAAATGGAAGTAAAACTGGACGAAATCCCACTTTCCATTTTCTACATCTCGACAGCATCGGCTCGCCGAACGAATACACCAACTCCTCTAACATTTGCAAGCCACGGAGAAGACATGACTTTCTTTCGTTGGCTTCGCTGAAAGCAATAGGGTACACGATTGCAGTGGAGATGGCCTGCGGAACAAAGTGGCTAGGAGTTGGGAGTTTCATGTGACACCAGGAAAAGGCTGAGAAAATGAGGCAGAAACTAGTTCGTGTAGTCCAAGGCGTCATGGAAGGCACTCTTTTGGTTCTGGTTTGTCTCTCACCTTGGGCTCTTGGGAGCATTCCACCCCTTTTTCACTTTTGCCTCTATGTTGGGTTAGGTGCTCTGTTGTTTTTGTGGGCCGTGCGAATGCTTGCCGAATGGCGTTTTCGGTGGGTTCACAGTCCGGTAGCCTTTTGTCTGGTGGGGCTGTTTCTTCTGGGTTTCTTCCAAACCATTCCTTTGTCGGACTCCTTGTTGGGTTGGCTTTCGCCAGCGACGGCAGAGTTCTATGCAGACTTTTTACCTGGTCAACGCGAAACATTCGCGGACGGAACGACTATTCCTCAAGTTGCCGAGGCGGGCCGGACGTTGAGTCTCTATCCCGGCGCAACGAAGCGGCTGTTAAGTTCGCTGTTGGCAATGCTTTTGTTGTTTGTAGTTGTTCGTAATAACATCACTTCTCCCCAGAGCCTGCGGCGTTTGAGCTTGGCCGTTGTGATCAACGGTTCGCTTATGGGTCTGTTCGGAGTCATTCAATATTACACGACGGAGCGAGGAATAATCTACTGGGTCCTGCAATCGCGGGGTTCGGTGTTTGGCCCTTACATCAACAAAAATTTTTGTGCGTTCTACTTGAACTTGTGTATTGGGTTGGGCGTGGGCTGGTTCCTCTTCTGGTGGGAAAAGAAGCCGCAGCGTGCGGGCACTCAAGGAGCTGCAATGTCCCTGTTGCCCGGTGGTGTCAGACCATTGACGGCGCAGGGAGATCTGCTCAACAGGCCTGAGTTACTGGGAGTATGTTTGCTGCTAGCACTGATGATGGGGTGTGTAGTATTTAGCCAATCACGGGGCGGAACGTTGGCTCTGTTGTCTGGTACGGTGGTAGGCGGATTGTTGTTGGTCAAGGCGACGGGTCGTTGGACAAAAC
This sequence comes from uncultured Alcaligenaceae bacterium, assembly GCA_964423615.1. Classification (GTDB taxonomy): domain Bacteria; phylum Planctomycetota; class Planctomycetia; order Gemmatales; family Gemmataceae; genus CAYRFQ01. The sequence continues at coordinate 43,975 of CAYRFQ010000030.1, forward strand.
TTTTCCTGCCGTTGTTATTGTTGGCTCTGCTGCTTCCTGTCATTTTTTGGTTTGGTCTGGAGCAAGTCACAAATCGCTATTCTGGGTTATGGTCGGGTGAGGCGATGGACAACTCACGTTGGACGATTTGGTTCAACTCGTTGCGAGTCGGGAAGGACTACCCCTTGTTGGGTACGGGATATGGGACGTTCGGGCAGGTGGAGCAGCTGGGGTGGCAAATTGGTCATCAAGGTGCGTCCAATCCGGTCTATGCTCACAATGAATACGTGGAAGCATTCGTAGAAGGGGGCGCGGTTAGGCTGTTCCTGAGTTTGCTAATCATTGGGCTGGGCTACCATTCGGGACTCCGAGCCATCGACCGGACGGCTGATTTACGGACGAGAGGACTCGCGGTGGGATGCCTTTGGGCGTTCACCACGGTCGTGATCCACAGCGTCTTTAGTTTCGGTATTCACGCGCCAGCGAACGCCTTGTTGGCGACCGTCATTTTGGCCCACCTCGGAGCGTTGGGGAGAACTCAGCCCGAATCAGTCGGCACGACCTCGGGTTCGTCAACCAAGAATATTGAGCGCGACCAAAACTCCAACCAAACAGAAGAGTCCAAACCCGGCTTGGCTCTTGGTGGCCCTGTTCCTCTGGTGGCGTCAGCCGTTTTTCTTGTGTTGGGGTGGGTAATTTGCCTGAACGGTTGGAAATGGTATATGGGGGAGCGTTTCTACCTCGATGCTGTAGTGCGGGTGCAAAAGCAACTCACACCAGACTCCCACAAAGTCATCTCCTCCCTGAAAGGTGCCGTGGCCTGGGTACCACAGGAGGCCAATTGGCATGCATCCTTGGCCAGAAACTACCACATAGCGTATCGCGCAGATTCACGTCGGTGGAAAGAACCTGTTGACTCCCGGAATGGCCTTCGAATGACGACATCTCTCGCGGCCTTGAGTTGCAGCGGACAGTCGCGTGTGTTTGTTGTTGCGGCCATCCTTGCGCGTTGGGAGAAGGCCTCCGAAGAAGCTAGAACCAAGGACAAGCAAGCTCGCGAAAAGTATCTGATTCCTGGCTTGAAACATTGCGTGTTGTCTCGTGATCTCTGCCCCCTTTTCAATGGACCGCATGTGATGATTGCCGCTTACCCCGAAGAGTTTGATCCCGTTGTTGCTCCCATCACCTATCTCGAGCGTGCTCGGAAAGTGCGGCCTGTCAATCCTGAGTTGTGGTACCTCAGTGGAGTCGAAGAAAACAAGGTCGGGCACAGGAACAAGGCGCTGGCTTGTTGGAAACGATCGCTCTTGTGTTCTGGTGAGTTCTGCGGCCGAATCGTGAAACAGTGTCAACAGATGGGATGCGACTCGAAAGAGGTGATGGCGCTTCTTCCTCCTGCTCCGCTCCTCATCGTCGAAGCTGGATTGACGCTTTATCCCGACGACCCAGAGAAGCAACAGCCTTTCTGGACCGAAGCTTTGGTTCACCTGAAGGATATTAAGGGGCCCAAAGCGGCCGAGTTATGGCACCTTAAGGGAAGAGCTCACGAGACATTGGGGCAAATTCCAGAGTCATTGCAAGCCTACAAGGCAGCTCTCACCCGAGACCGCCGTCAGCTGGAATGGCGCTATCATTATGTTAAGTTGCTTTTTGAGACCGAACGATACCCGCAAGCGAAAACGGAGGTCAAGATATTACTGCGTGGGGCTCGTCGCGATAGAAGGTTTGTAGCCTTGTATGATGACATCAAGCGGGCCATCAGAGAACGAGGAAGATAAGAAAATGTGGGGTTGATACGTTGGATGGTGTACCATCGCTCTTTGTCTATACCCTCGGACAAGATCGTACATGTCTTTTGTTGGTGTGCCGTCGCTAGGCGTTACCTTACCTTTTCACACCCCACAAAAAATGGAATGGCATACATTTGGCCGCCTCTTTCCAATAGACAACTTTTCACCAGGCCGATCCAGGGAACTGTGTCCAATACAGTCGAAAAAGGACCTTCAGAACGCGTTTGCAACCAATCGGAGGGGAGGAATGTCCGAGAAAACCCCCACTAACTACTCGAAGTTGTTGACTACCGACGCCGAAAGCGATCGAGCTCACGCCACTTCTCAGCCATCAAGCACTTGCGATCCAACAAACAATCCCACTCCACCGAATTTTACCTGGCCGATGCGGTTGGGGATTGGGCTCCTCCTGTTCTACATTATCTTGCCAAGTATGTTAAGTGTCTTCCGCTACCAAGCCTGGACCAAGGCTTTCGGAATGCGTCCGAGGCCACTACTAACGGACCGAATCTATCAATCGGCCAATTCGGTGTGGGAGTTTGGGAAGCCCTGGCCCTCGAAGAAAATCCGACGCAAAATCACTTCATCGGATCGAGCGGTGAAGTACGGCATTTGTTGGCTAGCCACGCGGTGCGACTTTCTCGAAGCGATCGTAGGGACCAACCAGAGTTGGCGGATGTTTTCGCCAAACGTGAACGCTGGAGGCGGTGTCGCCCGTATTCGCTTACTTTATGCCGACAATTCCACGCAAGCCATCCGCTTGCTTTCTGACCCTCCTAACCTGACGCGATATTGTCATTTCGGTCGGAAAAGACTCCTGAGGGTCCACATGGCTATGTTGACCCGAGGCGACGTCCGACAAGGCTTCAGCAACTATCTCATGCACAAATACCCCACCAACAACGGTGGAGCAAAACTCACGAAGATTTACAGCTACCGCATCGACTACTTGTATCCGGAGCCAGGTGAGGATTACCGCCGCATCCTCAGTTCCCAAAACGGGCCAGACAACTGGGATAAGGACGGACCAGTTTGGTGTTATGATGTAGAGAAACGCTGGCCTCGTGATCTCGACAAAACGGAGCGGAAGTCGATACAGGGCCAACTAGCGTTGGCCAAAGAACTTCCGGAGATTTGTTACCCTTGAGGACAGGAGACGGACGGGATGAAGGACTACTCTGAGTTCTCGTTGTGGACGCGTTTTTGGCACCAACCCATTCGAGCCGAGCGACTGGCCACGACACGAATCCTGTTGGCCCTGGCGCTATTGACCGACCAACTGTTCCAGTACCTCCCCTTCCTTTCGCTGTTTTTTGGGCCCGATGGAGTCGCGCCGGAAGGAACATACGACCAGTGGGTTTTGAGCAGATGGGGTTGGACAATTCTTATTTTTAATACTGACAACATGGCCATCGTCCAAACGTTCTTTTGGTCGTGGGTCGGTGTCACGGTATTGTTCTTAGTCGGTTGGCAAACACGCCTCATGAACGTCTGGGTGTGGTTCTTGACTTTGTGCTTTATCAACCGAAATCCGAGCTTGTGTAACTATGCCGACGATGCTGCAGCAGTCTTGATATTCTTGCTGTTGTTCATGCCTACAGGGCGTGCTTTCTCATTGGACGCGTATTTGCGGCGAAGGACCTACTCTGCCGATAATTTGGCTCCGCCGATGACCTCCGCTTGGCCGGTGCGTGTCCTGCAAATTCAGTTGTCTATGATTTACTTCACGACGGGTTTGGCGAAACTTGTTCCAAGCGCGTGGGACGGGACTTGGTGGGACGGGACGTCACTTCACTATGTATTGAATGATACGACAATGGGACGTTGGTCCTACGCCCAACTCCCTCTTCCCTTCTGGTTTACGGCACTACTCACGTACATTATTGTGTGGTGGGAAGCTCTCTTCATCCCGCTGGTCATTTTTAAATATACGCGCTACTGGGCTCTGATATTTGGAATATTGCTGCACATCGGAATCTACGTGACCCTGGATGTGGGTTGGTTCAGTTGGTACATGATCGCCTTTTACGGAGCGTGGATTCCAGATTCCTTCTGGAAAAAATGGTCTCCGTATCGGACGACATCGGGGGTTTGAGGCCGTGTAAACCGCGTTGCTTTTGAGACCGAACCTTTTGACCATCCCAGCCCATTTCCCTTATTGAGAACTGTACCTGCTACTTTCAGACAAAGATAGGCGGACGGCACACGGAGTGTGGTGCCTGCTACTTGAACCTCGCAGTTCTTAGTAGGAAGAGCAGAGAGAGCTCCAAGTCATTCCAACTGAGAGAAACGACAGAACCCCAAGAATTCGGAATTAATGATTGCCTTGTTTTCAGAGGATGAAGTCGAACCGCAATCCAAACCAAAACCGCACAAAGAGAAATTGCGCGTTCCGAGTGTGTCTGCTCCTTTGGCTGCAGTGCGAACTACAGAACTTGTTCGACTCTTCCAGGCTGTGTTTATCTCTCCAAAGTATCCTACCTAGCAACCCTCAGGACTAGCTTCAGTTTACGTCCGCATGACTCGCAGTGTAATCTCCGGATCAATATGTCAATCAAGACTTCGGACCAGAGTTGATATTCCGATAAGTGTTATCATCTTGGTTATGTGATTGCGACGATAACAAACAAACGTTCTGGCTCGATGATACTCCGAGTGCAGATGTAACATCTGAGACAGCAGCTTTCCTCCAATCCAACTCCGTTGAAGCATTTCTTAAAAAAGTTTCTGAAATTATCTGGACGAAACAGTGACGCTCAATGTGAGAACTGTTAGTTGCGAGTTATGGCGTCTTCATGCAACTCTAATGATCCATTCGAGTATGTTGCTCCCGACGTATTTGTTTCTACATTAACAAGTTAGGGAACGTGATTGGTGATCTCGTCACCGTGACATGATTCTATTTCTATGGTGGAAGGGAAGTGGTGCGGCGAGTGCGTGATTTTTTATTGTCCAACTTTTTTTAGTGCGAGTGTTACTTGAATGCAGTCGATATGTGTAGTCCAGCGTTTCCCGATTGCCTTATGGAAGCAACAGTTATGTCACACGATGGCGTACACTGACATCGAAAACAAAATAGTGTGGCCATAGGAAAGAGGAAATTTTCGCAAGTTAACAAAACTTTCATAGTCATCCTATTTTTCAGTTTCTATCATGACATCGCAATGACATTTAGGGATTCAATAGAATCGTGCATGACTATGTGATTTTCACGTAGATTCTGTGAAATTGTTGACTGTTTTCTACAGACTTGATTGGGCTTCGAGTTCATTCAGAAGCTAGATGCCAATTTGTAGTCGTCTCTCAAATTAGCACGCTATTCTCTGACATGAATACAAGTGATACGCCTTGGTGTTGGATGCGAAGAGAGGATGTTTGCCACGTTGGTAAATAACTCTCGCTCATTGAGGGCTTCGTTGTGCAATGAACGCCCGCTATATTCTATTTTTTCCCGTCTTATTGAGGAAGGGTAACGTCCATGGTACGCAAAACATTGTCCAAGCGAATTCAACTTCATGTTGATGTCCTCGAGGAACGTGCAGTTCCGGCCACGGTAATTGATGTTGTGAACGGTGCTTCCATCCAAGCGGCCATCGACAGCGCCAGCGCTGGTGACACGGTCGTTGTCAAGGCCGGTACCTATAACGAAACTTTGACAATCACAACCGACGACCTCAGGATTGTGACTCGTGAAGGCGCGGTTATCCAACCTACTACAATCTCCTCGAATGGTGCTATCGTAGACATCGTTGGAGCCACGGATGTCATCTTCAAAGGTTTCGAAGTTGACGCTTCTGTTCTGACAGCGGCTGCTGGTGCTTCCGACTTCGATTCGGCCATCCGCGTTACCGGTGACGGTTCGGCAACGATTCGTGACAACACGATCAAGGGTCTGTTCGATGCCGACGGCTACACCGAGATAAGTTCTTCTGGCTTCTTCAACGCTGGCTTCGCGATTCACGTTGGTGACTTCGATAGCCAGACAACGCCGAACGTCCCACTCGGTTCCGGGACAGCCAAGATCATCAACAACGACATTCAAGACTTCTTCAAGAACGGCGTCATTGTTGAGCCTGGCGCAGTTGGGGCAACTTCCAAGGCTGTTATCCGCGGCAACACGATCACAGGCGTGAGTGACACCGGCACCACCTTGGTCGAGCAAGCCGGCATCCAAATCCTCGGGGCTGCGGACTTGGATTCGAACCAAGACGTAAGCGCTGAAGGCACAGTTATCGCTCGTGTCAAGTCGAACACTGTCCAGAACGTTGTGGAAGATTCCGAATTCTCCCCGACAGGCATCCGCGTCCAGAGTGCGGCCAGCGAAGACAAGGTTCTCCTCTTCGAGAACTTGGTCAAGAATAATGGATTTGGTATTGACATTCTGAATTCGACAGACGATGTAAAGGTTTATCACAACGACGTCATCGGTAACGGCTTCGCTGGGATTGTGACGAGCAGCTCTGACAACACCGAGATCATCGGAAACCTTGTCAAGAACAACGGTAAAAGAAACGACACGCTGGTGGTCGATTTTGAAGGCGATTCTGCCTTCCAAGGATTTGGTGCCGACCTCAACAGTGGGGATGTCGTCACGAACCAGTTCCAGGATAATGAATTCGGTACTGATGTCGGTTTCGTCGTCACCGCTAAAGATAACCTGGGCAACGCTGCCGACGCGATGATATTTGATACCACTGTGGCTTCGACCGCTGACCCAGACTTGGTCTTCTCGGACGGTAGTCAAGGTAATGCGTTGATCATCTCCGAAGACGGTAACACGACTAACCCTGACGACAACGCGAACGGCGGAACTCTGGCGTTCACGTTCGACAGCCGCGCCAACGTCAAGGACATCACTCTCCTCGACATCGAACCTAACCAGACCGTGACGATCAAGGCTCTGGACAGCTTCGGCACCGTGGTTGCAACGAAGAGCGTTACCGGTGGCATGGGAGATAACACTGCCCTTACAGTCGATCTCGAGGCAGCCAGCTTCTTTGGCCTCAAGAGCTTGGTAGTCGAGACTAATGGTAGCATTGCTGTGTCCGACTTTACCTACGGCAAATCCTTTGCTGGCATTGAGGTAGTCGATTCGAACAACGTCGATATCATTGGTAACCTTTCTAACGACAGTGGCTACAGCGGAATTTACGTCCTTGGTGGAAGCAACAACTACATCAAGTTTGACGTCACCAACTACAACTTCGGCGACGGGATCACCCTCGAAAACACGACTGGAAACGATGTCTACGCTAACTTGGCTCTTGGCAACGTCCAAAACGGCATCTCGGTCATTAACTCCACTTTCAACTCTGTCCGCACCAATTTCGTGATTGCCAACAGTGGTTTCGGAATCATCACGGATGCAGTCTCGGAAGACCCTCAGAGTGGTAACACTGTTGAGGACAACTTGGTTTTTGGGAATGAGGAGGGAAACATCGAAGAGGGCGTCGATGGTAGCAGCGACTACCTGACCGCCGCTTACGCTGTTGACCTCGGCACCGACGTTGAAGGGCTTGACGAAGGTGAGACCCTGTAAACCTTAGTGCCCCATCAGAACCTCAATAAGACTGTGTGAGAAGCTGCTCGAGCCAAATCCGGGCAGCTTTTTCTGCTCCCAGAGCCTCGAAGAAAGGGGACGCGCCGATGATTTCGGCACTGGTGTTAAGTCTGTGGCTAGGGCCGTTCCCGGTTGTGGAGTCCAAAGACTTTACGAAACAACAACAAGTCGCCGTTCTCCGGGCAACGGTCCGAATTCAGAACCGGACTAATGCAACTCAAGGTACCGGAGTCATTGTCGGCCGAAAAGCTCGCCAGAGGGGTGACAAGACTATCTATTATGCCTACATCTTGACCGCCAGTCATTTGGTCGAAGGCGGTAGCAAAATAGAAATCGAAACGTTCACGGCAGAGTCGTATCCGGAAGCGGCGAAAAGATATCCATACTTGTTGAGTCGTGTTGTGGGTAGAACGCCAGCGACTCGAAGTGACCTTGCCATCATTAAGTTGATTGCCCCAAACAAACCAGCGGATCCTATTCGGATATACCCCAAAAGAGGTGAAAAGAAAGGTTTCGCCGGGCTTTCCCTTGGGTGTGAAGGAGGAAAAGCGCCGACTTGTCAGCTTATAGATGTTAAAGGAAAGAAATTCGTCAAGAAACAAGGCCAGGTTGGTGGTGGGTATTTCTGGCAATCGAAGCAGGTTCCCTTAAAGGGTCGGTCGGGAGGCCCGCTCATCGACCGAAAGGGATTTCTCCGAGGTATATGTAGTATCTCTGGAGGCGGTTCGGGCTATTATGCTCACGTCGATGAGATCCACCGACTTATCCGTGATAATGACCTCACTTGGTTGGTGGAAAAGGAGTAAAGATTGTCTGCAGGGTCTTATTAAGAAGAACTCCGCGGCTATAGTAACATGCCGTTCGCTTCTCCGAATCTTGTGGCTAGGGCACACTGAGTGAGACTATTACTTTAGACGTAGGTCCTTAACAAGACTCCCAACTCAATGGTAGTACATAGCTCTGTTTGGAATTCGGCTCTATGCTCATTCACCAAAGAACATTCTGTCCTACTATCCTTGAACTATCTATTTCGACATGGCAAGATGATTTTTCTCTTTTTGGTGTCGAGCCAAGATTCCTTGGATAACAGGCTCAAATCTGTTGCTTCTATGCGGTTTTTATATGAGTGCTCAACACATCTCTAATGCCGACTTACTTTTTCACCAGTGCCGTTTGCTTACACTCCGAACTCGCGTTGATACACATAGAAATGTCAGCTGAGGAGATACGAATAGTAGACGTTTCGTCGAGTTCGTTGGCTGGACGTGAGAGACATGAAACTGATTTCATGGATTATAGATTTTGATCGAAGTAACAAAAAAAATATTGTCGGTTGTCGGGTCGACTCGATGATATTAATTATGAGAATGATTGTATTCTCATTCGCACCATCATTCCTCATGTTCGGGGCACTCAACTCATTTCGATATTGAGCCTCGTTTCTATGCGCCCTCGGCAGGAACGTGGGACCAGATGGCAACACCTAATGGCCCGGTTAGATGTTACAAATCTCCTTGCGTCGTAATCGACTGACAAGCATTCGCGAATGCCATGCAGTTATGTTTGTTGGACGCGGTCGAAAGTGACAATGACGCAGACCGGTGCGAAAGCCGAGCTTTGAGAACAAAGGCGCATCTCACAAGCGTTCATATGGAAGTGACCAAATCGCACAAAAGCCGAGCGAAGACGATGCTGAACAACAAAGACGCGATTCATGACGAGTGGTTGGCTGAGAATGAGAAGTTTGAATCACTGCCCGTTTGGGCTGGAGTCCTTTTTGCCCTCCGTTGTGCCCACAGAGTGTACCCGTTGATTGATCACTTTTGTTCGTCCCCCTGTTCCAAAGCCAAAGAAACGATCCTCCGCGGACTCGAAGTCGGCTACGGCTACGGAACGGATCTTCTTTCTGATCGATCCACCTATCGTGGGTGTTACAATGCGACGCGGAAGGCCAAAGAAGAGATCACCCATGCAGTCGGATCGACTGGGCGAAAGAACTCAGTAGCAGCGGCGTACGCCGCAGAAGCTGCGGAAGTGGCAGTAGCGGCCACTGTCTATGCTTCCCTCGATCTGAACTCCTTTTATAAATCGGCGCGAGCTACTCGTTCGTTGGCCGCGTTGGCTGCGAAAATCAGCTTCGGCGACGGTGCTGCTGCACTGGTAACAAAAAGCGCGTCGATCGATCTCCGGCTGCTTGAACGCCAAGTCAACACTCAAATCGACCAAAACAAGCGCCCGAGTGGGTTAGGTTTTCTGGGGCCGCTTTGGCCAGTAGGAAAACCCGTAGGGTGGATTGACATCCCCGCAGGTGTGGGGTTGTCCGGACAGAATGAGACGGGGGAACAACACCTTATTCGGGCTTTCGGTCCGGTGGCAGTCCGGACGCAGGTCGACTCCGGGTTAAATGGCACCTTGGATGAGTTTTTGAACTCATTGAGCGATTTGAACGAAACTTTTGGTGGCAGCGGAATTCAGTTTACCTCACAATCGACCAAGGTTAGTTTCTACGAAGACGCGAAATCGAATCGTCGGACGACGGAAAGGCAAGGATGGTTCGTCGCGGAAGGAAACATCGAGTATACCGAAATGACTAGGGCGACACTACAGACGCTGGATCTCCTTGAGGAAGGAATTCAAGCCGGACTGTCCCTGCCGGAAGATTATTCGCTTGATCATCTGCAGGAACGGGTTGTTGAGGGCATGGATGGGCTCGAAATCCTTCGAGACCAAATGAGCAAAATTGGTTCGTTCAGGCCACGAGGTTCTTCGTGGCATCTGTCTCCAACACATCCTCGATTGGTTCCTGGTGCCACCAACGGCAGGGCGGCCATCTCGGTAATGGAAGCACCAGAGCGTTCGATGGCGAAGCGGCAGCCCAGAAAGCTATCGGCTAACCAACAGACCGCCGTCCTCGAAGTGATTCGAAAGACCAAAGCGTACAGGGATGCGGGTGGAAACCTCGAACTCGTGTCGGCTTCGTTTGACGCGATCCGAACACAACTGGCTGGTCTTTTGTAAACGGAGATAAGAAAGGTAGTTGGTGGCTGCAACGCCTGTCTCCACGGTCGCGTGGCGGCAATTTCCTTGCGAGCCAAGGCAGTCGGATCACAAGGAAACAAAGGACATTTTTTCATTCGACTGCCTTCCCGATTCAACAGGTCAGAAACTAACAATCTTCATTTCCTTGTTACAAAGTCGAAAGAGACTGAGAAACTAAGGAAACACTGTTTTTGACGATTTCCGTCTACAATTCCAAGTCTGAAACATCTCACCGAATTCCCAAGAACAAATCATTTTTGACCAATTTTATCTGTTCGCAAACTCGATATAAACCTGCTCGTCTAAAATCACCTCCCAGCCCTTCGTAAATGTCAGAGTCATTCGCCGAGCTCAAGGTTGCTCTCGGTGATGTACTTTTGCGTTACGAATGGCCGCTCTCCCGATCAAGCCTCTGCATACTCCGCTTCTGACTTTTTCCGAACTTGCTTTGCAGCCCTTTTCCAGGACTTTACCAGTCAAGTCAAAAGGAATTGGCAACGATGTCTAGTATAGTAGAGTAGAAAAGTGTCCGGTGAAAACAGACTCTGAGTAGTGATCGGTAAGAGAAGAAGTTATTGGGCTCGTTGAGTCTGCGGGAAAACACTCCAAATAGCTTCCTCGTTTACGTGAGCCAATACTAAGAATAAAGGCTACACCGGACCACGAGAAACCCCCAGGCAAATCTAAGAAGCGAACGTCAACGGCGCTCAAGGGAGGGACTTTCGTGCGGGAACCACAAGACATTTTCCACGAGGCGCTGGAGAAATCCCCAGACGAACTCGAAGCCTTCCTTGATGAGGCCTGTGGGGATGATGCGTCCCTGCGTGCCGAAATCCTTGCGCTGTTGGAATACCACGATCCGATCAGTGAGTTTCTCCAAAATCCCATCGTCGGATCGAATACGCAGAGAGAGCTACTTGCGTTTCCCATCGACTCTCCCACAGAATATGGCGACGCTCAGGAGGAGAGCGAGGAAGATCATACACTGGCGGAAACAAACGACGTTTCCTCCTCCGGCACTGTGAATGGTCTCAGTTCGTCCAGTCGACCGGCATGGCCCAAGATCCCAGGTTACGAGATTGTTGGTGTGATTGGGCGAGGTGGAATGGGTGTGATTTATCGAGCAAGGCAAATCGATGCCGATCGGATAGTTGCCCTCAAGACGATCCTAGCGGGTGAGCACGCCGATCGCGAGGCCCAAAAGCGATTTCGTAACGAAGTATTTGCCATAGCTCGGTTACGTCACCCTGGAATCATCGAGATTTACGACGTTGGCAAGCACGACGGCCAACCGTACTTCTCGATGGAACTGTGCGCGGCAGGTAGTCTCGATAAGTATCTGTCCGCCACGCCCGTGCCAGCCAAAGAGGCTGCCGAGTTGGTTCGGGACGTCGGCTTGGCGATTCAAGCTGCTCACGAAGCTACCGTCATCCACCGGGATCTCAAGCCGGCGAACATCTTGTTGACTCCGAGACCTGGTGAGTCTGTTTCCTACGCCGAAGAAGCAAGGCCACCTTTGTCTTCGTTTGTAGCCAGGGTCACGGATTTCGGTTTGGCGAAGAAGCTCGACGATGTGACGTTGACGCGCACGGGGCTGATCATGGGGACTCCGTCGTACATGTCTCCGGAACAGGCTCAGAGCGAGAAGGAACTCAGTCCCCTGAGTGATGTGTATTCATTGGGTGCCATTTTATACGAGTGTTTAACAGGACGTCCCCCGTTTAAGGGAGCTACCAGTGTCGAGACGGTTTATCAAGTCACCACCAAGGAACCGGTGGCTCCTCGACAACTGCAACCGAGCACACCGCGTGACATGGAAACGATTTGTCTCAAGTGTTTACAGAAAGACCCGACACGCCGGTACCACAGTGCCCGTGAACTGGCCGAAGATCTACAGCGTTTTCTGGACGGCCAACCGATTTTGGCTCGTCGGGTTGGAAGGATTGAACGAACGGTCAAGTTGGTGAAGCGAAACCCGGTCGTCGCTTCGTTTACTGTCTTCTCCGTGGTGGCGATATTTGTCATCTTGGGAGGTTTGCTTTGGCAATCCCAAACCGAGACGGCACGAGCCAAGGCCGAGACGGCTCGCATCAAAGCAGAGGCCGAAGTGCACCGCATCGAGCAAACTCAACAGTATCGACAGAAACGAAATCGGGAAGAAGTCATCACTCTGATCGCGCAAACACAAAAGGCCCTTCGTGACGGCAAAGGCCAACTTGCCGAAACGAATCTTCGGCAACTCGAAAAGCGGATCGAAGAAGGCGGAGCCAAGGACTTGCGAGAGCTGGTAACGCGGTGTCATCTGGAATGCCAAACGTTCCTGAAACTCAGGGCCATTGATCGAGGCCACTGGCTCAGGTTAGGTAAACGAATTTCCCGAAAAGACGTCTTGAAGCAAGTGAAGTTGGCTTTTTCGGAATTCGGGATATCTCCCGGTGTGACGCCGACTCAGAAAGCAGCCAGGATGATACGTGAAGCGAGTATCCGAGAGCAATTGTTGGCGTCGCTCGAGTTCTGGTTCCTTTTCGACCGGCGGCACTTGGGTCTCAAAAGCATTCTGACCGCAGTGGATCCGGATCCGTTCCGAGAGTCCGTCAGAAAGTTCGGCTACAGCGAGGCGTTGCGGCAATGGAAGGCCAAATACACAACCGGCCCACCGTCTCCGCCGCCGTGGTTCGCGGTTAGTCATGGTCTGGATGGTCGTATTGCTCAAGCTGATCGGATGCGGCTGCTGTTGTCGGCCTATTCGGCTCACCCCGACAACCTTTCACTGCTGAGGGAACTTGGACATGAGAGGGGTGCGGATGATCCGAAAACGGCTCAGGAGCGAGTCGGATGGTGTCGGGCGGCCATTGCGGTGGCGCCACAAGATCCGGTGGCCTGGAACAATTTGGGAGTGGCGTTATCCAACCTAAAAGAGTATTCCGGTGCCAAACAAGCGTACCTCAAAGCTCTTTCTTTTGCTCCAAAAGAGGTGGCCATTCACAACAACCTCGGGAATAACTTGATACTCCAGCGAGACTGGGACGAGGCCATCGAGTGGTTTCGAAAAGCCATTCAACTCAATCCGCGGGTGGGTCAACTGTACAATGGACTTGGCACGGCCCTGAGGCGAAAGGGAGACATCGACGGTGCCCTCGTTGCGTTTCAACAGGCCGTTCGGCTCCGTCCCAAGTATCCCGAGGCCCACATGAATCTGGGAATTCTCTGGGCCAAAGACAAAAAAGACTTCGCTCGAGCGATACCTGCCTACCGGAACGCAATTCGATTCAAACTGAAAGATCCAGAAGTCTACCTCGAGTTGGGTACCGCGCTTGGTCAGCAAGAGGAGTGGTATGAGGCCATCAAGGTTTTGAAAACTGCCATCCGTCTCGACCCCAAGTTGGCCGAAGCTCACAACAACTTGGCTGCCGCCTTCAGTGCTAATGGCAGGATAGATGAAGCGCTCGAGCATGCCCGCCAAGCCGCCAACCTCCGGCCCAAGTCAGCGGAATTCCAAAATTCTTTGGGTGCGGCTCTCGCTCTGAAAGGCCGTGTGGCTCAAGCGATTGCTACTCTGAAGCACGCTATCGAGCTGGATCCCAAGTTGCCAAGATCCTACCTCCAGCTCGCCGAAGTTATGTTGGACGGCAAACAAGATGCCAATGGTGCGATCGAGGTTTATCGCCAAGTCATCCAAGTCAATCCTAACCTAAAAGGAGCTCACTACAACCTGGGTAACATCCTCTCGAAACTGGGGAAGGCGGACGAGGCCATCGAAGCCTTCGGAAATGTTATCTGTCTCGATCCCTCGCATGCGGAAGCCCACAACAACTTGGGCCGGGTCCTGGAGAGGAAAGACGACATTGACGCGGCGATTCTTTGCTATCGCGAAGCGGCTCGCCTGAATCCCAAGTTACTACCACCGTTAGCGAACCTGGGCACAGCTTTGAAAGAGCACTTAGGAGACTATCGAGGAGCCATCGCGGCTTTCCGCAAAGCTCTGATCCACCATCCCAACCAATTAGGACTTTACTACCAGTTGGGGTTGAGTTACGAAGCTGCAGGGGATGTGGAGGGCGCTGTTGCTGTCTTTTCCAAGGCCGTTCGGAAGGATCGGGTGTTTCTCCAAGAACTGATGAAGATGGGAAAGAGGCTGGGTTCAAAAAAACGAGATTATGACGGAGCCGTTGCCTGTTTTCGAGCCCTCGTGAAGCTCAAACCGAAGTCTCCCGCCAACCACTTTGCTTTGGGACTCGCGCAGTCCGAGAAAGGGGATTTCGACGGAGCCATCGCCTCTTTGCGGCAGGCAGTCCAGCTAAAACCCAAGTTCTTTCAGGCGCAAAATCTTCTCGGTGTCCTTTTGTGCGACCGAAAGCAACGGTACGACGAGGCCATCGTTGTGTTCCGGAAATACATCAAACTCCGCCCGAACTCAGCTGGAGCTCATTACAACCTTGCGACCGCGTTGACAGGCAAGGGGGATATCGATGGTGCAATTGAGGTCTTCCAGAAGGTCGTCGCTCTCGATCCAAAGTCGAGCAAAGCTCACCTCCGTCTCGGAGATCTCTATCGGAAAAAAAAGAGGCTCAAGGATGCTCTCGCGTCGGCCCGGAAAGCCGTAATGTACGCTTGGAAAGATGCCAAAGCTCACGCTCTTGTGGGATCGATTCTCAAGGACATGGGAAACATCTCCGGTGCCCGCGAAGCCCTCAGAAAAGCCGTAGTGTTGAACCCGAACTTGGCTCCCTTACTCAAGGGCTTACCACCTTCCCCGAAATCGAAGAAATGACACGACTTAGTTGCGAGGAATTCCGCTGCCCCGAGCAGGAGACCTCAAAGAGACACTGCCGTACGAGAATCACAAGACATTTTCCATGAGGTGTTGGAGAAAACCCCAGACGAGCTCGATGCCTTCCTATCCGAAGCCTGTGGAGAAAATGCGTACCTGCGTGCAGAAATCCTCGCTTTGCTGGAATACCACGATCCCACCAGTGGGTTTCTGCAAAGTCCACTTGCTGGATCGAATCCCCGGGAGAACTCTTCGAGTTTTCCGAGATTCTCCCACAGAAATGTTCGAGCGTCCGCAGGGAGATGATGAAGACTCTCAGACAGTCGTAAGATCGAATCTTAGTCCTTCGTCTGTTTCTCACTCTGGGCTCTCCATCGGGACAGTGGCGGGCAAAGGGGTTGTGTCCGAAAGGTTGCCGTTTTGGAAACAGGTGATCTGTCTGGTGCTCGCAAAGCACTTACCACGGCGGCTCGACTCAGCCCATGATGGAAAAACCACATCAAGGAGTTGCTGGCAAACATTCCCAAGAAATCAAAGAAGTGATCGGGACGGTTCTAAAACACGGTTTCGAGGCGGCGGTAACGGGCGACGTGGTAGATCGTGTCGAATACCTTTGGGAGTTGCCAGGGAGCGTCTAGTGGTTCACCCGAGAACTCACGGTAGGCTCGCTCAATATTGCAGTAGATTCGCGAAGGACAATGCCACTCACCAAAATCTCTGAAGTCGATGCGTTTGGCGACGTCGATTGAAGTGAGCCCCTGGTCGAAGCCTTTCTTGGCTTCCGCTCGAACGTAGTTCAAATAGGCTTTCATTCGCTTCGCGTCTTCGACGCTGCAAACAGGACCGTGTCCCGGAACGATCGACTCTGGGTTCAATGCGATTATCAAATCGAGTGCTTTGAGCCAATTTTCGTAGGTTCCGACCCAACCCATCGGTGTGCATTTCTGAAAAATGATGTCTCCAGAAAAGACCACGCGTTCTTGTGGGACATGGACGATGACATCTCCCATTTGGTGCGCCGGGCCGACATAGATAAGTTGCACTTCGATCCCGTCCAAGTTGAGGTCGTGGCGTTCGTCGAGCAACGTTGTGGGTGGGGCGACCCTCATGTCGTCGAAATTGTAGTCCTCGCCAAGCTGCTGCCCCACGGCAGTCAAACCGGGATGGAGAAACTTGAGCAAGAGGCGAGTCCAGAAGCCTTTGACGCCGTGAAGAAGTTTTTGGAGCCTCATTGGATCGGCGACTTCTTTGATCCTGTCGGGAAGCGTTTTGTGACCGATGATTTGGGCATCTTCGAAGAGTTGGTTTCCGCCAACGTGGTCGATGTCTTCGTGCGTGTTGATGACGTATTTGGGAAGGGAAGGTGAGACGACACGTAAGAGTTCGATCAGCTGCCGGGCGTGGGCTAGGTCGGATTGGGTGTCGATGACGGCACCTCCGCCCGAGTTGATGAAGCCGGAGTTCGAGTCACAAAGGCGGTTCTTCTCGTTCAACACGGCGTAACAGTGAGGGCTCACTTGTTGGAATTTCAGCATGGCGTAGTTCTTGGATCTTCAGGTAAATTACTTGGGTTCAAAGTGGCTTTGATGAGTGTGAGCGTTCCGGATGGAAAACGGAAGACGAAAAAAACGAACTCAACGAGAGGACAAAATTGAACGAAAAGACCAAAGCGGCGTCTAGTCGCCGCAATTCCAAACAGAAGGCCACAAGCGGACCTCTACCGAGTTCGTCTGTCCAAAATTGACGTATGCACTTATCATGAAGATGTAGAAGACATTGCGGCAACAGGACTCCACGAAGGAGTTGTCTGGGCAGATCCCTGTCGAGTGCCATGAAGGTTACTCAGGAGGTAAGTTGTTGTGAAAATTATCTTGGCCAATCCTCGCGGTTTCTGTGCGGGTGTCAACATGGCCATCGAAAGTCTCGACCGAGCCCTCGAGTTGTATGGAACCCCCCTCTACGTTTACCACGAAATCGTCCACAACCGCCACGTCGTCGACCAGTTCCGCGAACGGGGAGTTGTATTTGTAGACGGCGTTGACGAAATCCCACCCGATTCGGTGGTTTTATACAGCGCACATGGCGTTTCGCCGGAGATCCGCCGGGCTTCTGCTGAGCGTAACCTGACGGCCATCGACGCAACTTGTCCACTCGTGACAAAGGTGCATTTGGAGGCGATTCGATTCGCCAAGGAAGGCTACAACATCATCTTGATCGGCCACGAAGGTCACGATGAAGTTATCGGAACCATGGGTGAAGCTCCCGAGAGTATTCGGCTTGTGCAAGATGCTAACGAAGTTGAGCAACTCGACCTTCCGCTCGATGCGAAAGTGGCTTATTTAACTCAAACGACCTTGAGCGTCGACGATGCCGAGTTGATCATCCAAGCCTTACGCAAAAAATATCCCCACATCGTTGGTCCGTCGAAAAACGACATTTGTTACGCCACCCAGAACCGCCAAGAAGCCGTCAAAGAACTCGTGCCGGAAGCCGACGTGGTGCTTGTGCTCGGCAGTCAGAATAGTTCCAACAGCCAACGACTCGCGGAGTTGGCTCGCAGTTGTGGCAAACCGGCTTATTTGATCGACAGCGTCAACGAAATTGGATCGAATTGGTTGAGCCCTGACGACACGGTGCTGATCACCGCTGGCGCGAGCGCCCCAGAGGCCGTCGTACAAGAATGTGTTCGCTTCCTGGAAGAGAAACATGGTGCGACCACGGCAAGTCGTGTCGTCCGCGATGAGCAAGTGCATTTTCAACTGCCCAAAGAGTTGCGACTGCTTGCGACGCCCTGATTACACCAAAGGCAAGAGGTTAAGTCGGTTCCACCTTTTGTCTTCGAAGAAGACGGGCGAACTTCTCCTTGTTACAATTGGCGAATGATCTTTATCGACATTCGCTAAACACCAATGTTGCTGACCAAGGAGAAGCCGCGATGAGACGCGTTTTTGCGGGTCTGAGAAGCATTTATATCATTGTGGGTTTGTTGCTCGCGGTCCACCCGGCGTCCAGTGCCGAAAAGCCAAATATCGTGCTCGTCATGGCCGATGACCAAGGCTGGGGCGACATGGCTTACAATGGACATTCTATCCTCAAGACACCTCATTTCGACAAAATGGCCAAAGAAGCCATCCGCTTTGATCGTTTCTATGCCGCCGCTCCGGTTTGTTCACCGACTCGCGGAAGCGTCATGACTGGCCGCCACCCAAATCGTTTCAGTTGCTTCAAGTGGGGCTGGACACTCCGGCCTCAAGAAATCACGATCGCTGAAGTTCTCAAATCCGCCGGTTACACGACTGGACATTTCGGTAAATGGCACCTTGGCTCGTGCCGTACCGGTAGTCCTGTTAATCCTGGTGCGAGTGGTTTCGACGAGTGGTTATCTGCGGAAAATTTCTTCGATAACAACGCCATTCTTTCCCGAAAAGGGAGAGCCGTTCAGACCCAAGGCGAAAGTTCGATGGTGACGGTCGATGCGGCTCTGGAGTTCATCAAGAAGTGTTCCAAGAAGAAACAGCCGTTTTTTGCGGTGGTATGGTTTGGCTCGCCACACAGTCCGCATCGGACATTGCCCAAGTACCGCGCAATGTATCCCGACCAACCCAAAGGTAAACAAGAGTTCTATGGCGAAATCACAGCCATGGACGAAGCCTTCGGAAAGCTCCGCGATCAACTCCGCAAGATGGGCATCCACGAAAACACCATCCTCTGGTATTGCAGCGATAACGGAGCGCTCCCTCGGATCGGTTCCACAGGCGGTTTCCGAGGTTTCAAAGGAAGAGTGTACGAAGGCGGTCTGCTCGTCCCCGCTCTCCTCGAATGGCCAGCAAAATATTCCAAGCATCGCGTCATCAAGATGCGGTGCAACACGAGTGATATTTACCCGACACTTGTGGACATCGTCAGTGCCAAGCCGAAGAAACAACCGCCGCTTGACGGAATCAGTTTGGTGCCGTTGCTTCAAGGGAAGGTGAAAGTGAGGCCGAAACCGATGGGATTCTGGGATTATCCCATCGGTGGGATTTCGACTCCAAGTAATGCGTGGATGGCCGAATTACTCAAGGCACAGAAACAAGGCAAGGAGCCAGAGAACAAGTTGCGACTTCGTCTCGACGCCGCGAAGATCAAAAAGCAATATTCGGAGATTGAGTTTCCGGGGCACTCCGCATGGATCGATGGCGACTGGAAGTTGCATCGCAATCCTCGACCTGTTGGTAAGAAAGGCAAGAACAGACAAAAGCAAACGAACGGCGAAATGCCTCGCTTCGAACTCTACGACCTCGCCAAAGACCCCTACGAGAAGACTGACATCGCCGAAAAACATCCCGACCGAGTGCAGGTCATGCGGATGGCTCTCGAGACGTGGCAACGTTCGGTCGTGCGCAGTTTGAATGGGAAGGATTATTAAGCAAGATGGATGACGACCGATCAGGTGGCCAAGAAAGGAATCGGTCGATTTCCCTCAAAGATTGCAAACTATCCCGAGAGAACGTTGATGAGAAGAAACCAGCTTTTTACTTGTGCGCTACTGTTTTGCGTTTCGCCAATCTGCGCCGATGAAAAACTGGAAACTTCTACACCAAAACAGATTGACGTTGCCAAAGCACAATTTGCCAGGTTTGGGGCCAAGTACCAAGAGAGTCGAGATTGGTACACCAGAAAGCTGATTCCCACATTCCTGTTGCCGAAGGAAACAAGCGACGATGATCTGAACGATCTACCGAACTTGCCGTTTTGTTTCGGACTTCATCTCAACGACACACAAGTGACTGACAAAGGACTGGCGAACCTTCAGCCACTTCAGAACCTTTTTGAACTGCAGCTCCATCGGACAAAAGTGAGTGGTGCTGGTTTACGGGCGCTCGGCGGATTGAAACATCTCCAGCGTTTAAGGGTCAGCCGCACCAAAGTTACCGATGCCGACTTGAAAGATTTGCAAGCCCTGAGGAACCTTACCCATCTGGACTTGCAAGCCTTGCCGATTACAGGCCAAGGGTTGAAATGTCTGCAGCCGCTGAAAAAACTGGAATACCTTGCCCTTTCTCACACCAGGATTTCTCCGGAAGGGTTCCGGAATCTCAAGTACTTAAAGAATGTCAATGGTGTTTCGCTCAGCTATCCCGAGGTAACCGATGAAGTGGTCACCGCCTTGAGCGAAGTCGATAGGCTCCAAGTCTTGACATTGGCTGCCGCGAGAAGAGGGCGACGACCTGCCAGCCTGGAAGAGGTTGTCCGATTAGCATTTCACGGCACAAGGATTGGTGATCGTGGATTGAAAGAATTCAGGATGTGCAAGAATGTGGAGATCTTTCAACTCGGCTTCACCAAGGTGACGGAGGAAGGTCTCAAGCACCTTGTAGGGATGAAAAAACTCCAGACTTTGACCCTCAACAAGTTGCCGGTGACGGACAAAGGGCTCGATTATTTGAAGAACTGTAAGGGACTGAGGTTGCTCATTCTGGCCGATACCCAGATTACCGACGTTGGGCTGAAGAAGCTCCAATACTTTCCCGAGTTGACCCACGTTTACCTTTCCTCGACAAAAGTTACTGATAAGGGACTTCAGGAGTTGAAGTCTCTGACCAAACTCCGGGTGTTAGACGTCCAAGGGACGGCAGTCACCGAGGCGGGAATCACGGCTTTGGAAGAAGCCTTGCCGAAGTGTCGAATCCAGCACTAACGAGGGGAAGCGAAAAAGGCGAACCTCATTTGACCTGACACCCTTTTGAGAAAAAGAAAGGCTAATGATGTCCACCTTCAGTCTCACGATAGTTTTTTTGTTCTGTGTGTGTGTTTTCACGAACAGCGTCGCTGATGCCACGGCTCAAAGCAAGAAACCCACGAAGAAAAAACGTTGGCGGCCAAGCACCAAACTGCCCGAAGGCGTTTCAGAAAAGCTAGGCGTTGTTTACGCTCAATATGGCAAACGGAAGTTGGAACTGGATTTGTTTTCACCCACAAAAGGCAAAGGGCCTTGGCCTGCCATCGTCGTGGTGCACGGCGGAGGTTGGTTAAAGGGAGACCGTTCGCGATTCCGGGCCTTGGCCGTTGCGCTGGCGAAACGTGGGTATGTCACGGCGGCTATTTCGTATCGACTTGGAGGCGAAGCCCTTTTCCCAGCAGCCATCCAAGATTGCAACGCCTCCGTCCGATACCTTCGAGCTAACGCCAAGAAACACTTCCTTGACCCAAGCCGGATTGGTGCCGTTGGCGGCTCAGCGGGTGGTCATCTCGTCGGGGTCATGGCAACAGCTCCTCACCTCAAGGAGTTCCAAGGCAACGGAGGCAATGCCGATGAATCGTCAGCTTTGCAAAGCGCAATCGTCATGGCTGGGCCGTTGGAACTGGCCACTGGCTCGGTTGCCAAACGGTCTCGCGAACAACCCAAAAAGTCGAACTCCAACAAATGGCTCGGCAAGACGATTGATGAAGCTCCAGAGCTTTACAAGAAAGCTTCTCCGATTACTCATGTCACCCAAAAGACTCCACCAATCTTGTTCATGGCCGGAGAGTTCGATAAACCGGAGCGAAACAAAGCCACCCGCGACAAGCTAAAAGCCCTCGGTGTCGAGACCGGAATCATCGTCGTCAAAGATGGCAAACATGGATGTTGGAACAGAGAACCTTGGTTCACTCCGATGGTCGCCGAGATGGACAAGTTTTTCCGGAGGACACTTCGACCGCGATAGAACTCTCAGGAAGCACCAAGGATCACTTTGAGGCAATTCAACAGGTGCTGGACAGCCATCTAACTGTGTTCGATTGGAGACCGTAAGTACTTAAGCTACCCGAACCCTTCTGGAGATAGGATCACGAAGGAAGCCTCGGTTCCTCACTCCTTCGGCCCATCGGCAAGCTAACTGCTTGCAGCCAAGGTGCGTGCATTCGGGAGCAGGACTTTGAGTATTGCACCCGGTGCCTTCCAAGCCCCTCTCCCCAGAGCGGAGAGGGACAAATGGCAACGAAGCGGGACACAGTGGATGAGGGGAAAAGATTCGGATTCCAATGGAACCTGGTTTAACTTGCCAAGAAGACGCTCTCGGGTTCTTGCGAGGCTTTGGCGGTGGCAGGCGGAACTTCTTTGGTTTCGCTGGCTTCGGCGGTTTGCTTCGACTCCGCGGTTAGTTGATCGGCGTATCTCCCTTCTTCAGTGACTTCCGAAACGGCCTCGTACGCGGCTGCTCCGCATTCTACTCCCAATTTGAAATCCTCCGAGCGATTGTCGTTTGTCCATTCCCCGTCAAAGCCAAAAGTCACGCCTTCACAGAATTCATACGAAACGCCGAGAATCTCTCCAGCTTCGTCCATCCATCCAGTCTCAAAGTTGCCCGGGGCCACTCCTTTGTGGGCCATCACAATGGCCCCCAAAGCACACGCTTCGGCGCTTGCTGCACCACATTCACAGTAGAAATCCCCTTGCATGGGAATCAGTCCGGTTTTTTGGAAGGCTTCTTTGACCCTTGCCACAAATTGATCGCGCGTCATGGTGACTCCTTGCTGATTGTGAGAAACGGGATGCGATTTGCACCGTGAGGAAATTGGGTTAATGAAAAGGAGACCTTATCCGAGAAGAAGGTTCTATTCAAAGTCAGTAGGACTGGCTTTTACCGTGTTCTCGTTGGAATTGTTGTTTCCTGGCTAACTCTCTCGCTCATTGCTGGAAATTGATACGAACGTCACAAATGTGCCATTCTGTTGGGTTATTCGTTCGAGAAAAGCAGTTTATTTGAAATGATTATTAAGAAATTCCGATTTATAGCACTATGCAATGTGCTAATTGAGACTGCGCGTCCTATCGAGACCCCTCCAGGAAGAGGCTTTCATGAGTCAGGATACTCCCAATACTGCGGGCACCCTTAAGACAGAGGAAGCCCCCAAAAAGGCAACTGGCTCGCGTTTCCGTTGGGTTGGCAGGTCGATTATTCTTTTGGTATTGCTCGGGGGGCTTGTTTGGGTTGCTCCCTATGTGGTTGCCGGGACGGCCCTGCGGGAGAGTGTGGCCCGATGGATCTTTTCGGACGTCCGAGGCAACATCCACATCGGCCATGCTTCACTCAGTTGGTTTTCGCCGATGGTGTTGGAAGACGTGCAACTACTCGATGCCGATGGTAAGGTCCTTCTCTTCGTCCAGTCCGTCCGCAGCGAATACGATCTATTCCGTCTGGCGTTGAACTGGACCGATCTTGGACCGCTCTCCACCGACAAAGCCACTCTCCATGTTCGGGCTTCGAAAGAAACCACTAACTTCGAAACGGTCCTGCACGAATATCTCAATCCAGATCCGGAGTCCAACGGCAACATCATTGCGTTTGAGCTGAAGGTCACGGAAGGGACAGTTCACCTTGAAGACCAAACGACCGGCCGGAAGGATACGTTTGAAGACGTGGCGTTGTACGTCCGCGTTCCTCCTGACGACACGATGCCACTGGAAGTGAAGTGCGAATCAACCACCACCAAAAAAGCTACCCCGTTGAAGGCAGAGTTCCGCTGGGCCGGTTGGTATGGCAAGACAAAGGCTCAGACTCGAGAGATTTCAGTCACATTGGCGGCCACCAGCCTTCCTCTGGAAACGCTCCAACCGTGGGTGAGAAGGTTCGACTCACAAGCTCGTTTGGCTGGTAGGCTGACGGCCAATCTGAATGGCACCTGGCGTCAAGACTGGCGGCAACCTTGGAAAGGTTTGGGCAAAGGAAACGTCGCGGTCGATGATTTGGAGTTGCAAACAACTGATCTCGGCGAGGATCGTCTTAGGCTCAAGTCGGTCGTTATACCCTGTCGCATCGAATTCGAAGGGGATCACGTAATCCTCCGCGAATTCCGTTGCGAGTGCGATGTCGGTAACGTCGATTGTCGGGGGGCGTTTGAGCTAAGTGATCCTGTGGAGTCCGTTCTCTCGAACAATGGTACGAAGCTTAGCGGAGAAATCGATTTGGCTCAACTCGCCCGTAGGTTGCCCAACACACTCCAAATTCGCAAGTCAATGAACATAACGAGCGGGAAAGCCAAGTTGGCCATTCAGAGTCGTTCGAGTCCCAACGGTACTGTCTGGGAAGGACGTTTTCTGACGCAAGACGTCGCAGGGGTCGCAGACGGTCGGCGTCTCGAGTGGTCCCGACCGATTACGGTTTCTTTCCTCGGCCGTAAGCATCCCGGAAGATGGCTCACAGTCGAACAGCTTCAATGCCAGTCGGACTTTCTCAAGATCAACGCCAATGGTGATGGGGATTCCTGGAAAGGCCGCGCCACATTTGATCTTGCCGAACTCTCCAAACAACTGGGGTTGTTTGTTGCGATTGATGAACAGGACCTGACAGGGAACGGAGCTGCCGACATCGTCTTCCGCCAACAGAAAGATGGGCGTTATCAACTCGATGGGACGACCTTGATCAACAATCTAGTCCTCGGAGCATCCACCAAAACACCCGTCCGAGAGAAAATGGTGATCTTGTCCTGGAAACTCGTGGGTAATCAGAACGACAAGGAAGTTCTGGCCGAGAAAGGGTCGATCAACTTCGCCTCGGGAGTGGATCGGCTCAACTGTGATCTGACGACGCCCCTTCGTTGGGTTGGACAATCTGAGGGTAGCGTGTCGACCGAGGGAGTCCTCCGTCTGGAAGGCGATCTCAGAACTTGGGGCAATCGTTTGCGTGCTTTGCACTTCCTTCCGGAAGCGGCGCGTCTTCAAGGCCGTGTCGAGATGGCCACAAGGTTTCAACTCACGCCGAATGCCTGGCAGGTGAAGAACGCTAAGTTGACTTCCTCGAACCTGACCGCGCAGTTGCTTGGATTTAACATCCAGGAACCCAAACTGGTTGCAACGGCATCCGGAACTTTCCACCCGGGTAAGGGCTTGATAAGTATCCCTCAAGGGAAAGTAGTTGCTCAAGCCGTGGAATTGAATCTCCTCAAAGTGAAAGCGGAACCCACGCCGCATGGGACTTACCGTCTCACCGGTGGAGGTAAATTCCGAGGTGACTTGGAGCAGCTTTCGCGGTGGCTCTGGTCCGATACACTAGTCGGAAATGGGCCTTTTGGTGGCGAGGTCGTTGGAGCGATTGCTTTGTCCACGTTGGACGATCGAATCCAGGCCAGGTTGGATGTCAACAGCAAGGAACTCCGCGTCGGACCGGCCAAGCACCCGTATCTTCGCAACCATCCAGTGCAACTGCTCGCCAAAGGCGATTACGACACGACCAAAGATGTGTTTAGCTTCACCGACGTGGAGGTGACAAGCCCTGGCCTGACTTTGAAGGGCCAGGGGTCTATCGCCAAGTTTAGCTCCGCCGTTCCGGTTGTTTTTCTCAAAGGTCAGATGGGTTACGATCTCTCAAAATGGGAGACCTCACTCCGAAACGTGATAGGCGGAAATTTGACCATTCACGGAACTGGACAGGAATCCTTCGAACTCGTTACGGTGACGCCGAAGGCAAATCGCACGGGCAACGAGAGTTCACCCACATTCTTGACCTCGCTCAAAGGAAGAACCCGTTTTGGCTGGACTTCTCTGCAAGCCCACGGAGTCAACATCGGTCCAGTGAACGCTCCCATCCGATTCGAGCAAGGATGGATTAAACTCGGTCAGATCAACACCACCTTGAACAAAGGGAAGCTGCAAGGGATTTCGTATCTGCGGACGAACCCGCTGCCCATGGGACTGTTGCTGGCACCGGAAAACACTCCGGATGGTGGCCCAAAGAAAGTCATTGATCGCGCGGAGGTCACTCCCAAGATGTGTGAAGGTGCCTTACGATATGTGCTGCCCGAACTGGCCGGAATGACCCAAGGCAAAGCGACTGTGTCGCTGGACTTGCAGTCTGCTCGGATTCCGTTGGATGATCCCACGAAAGCCAGCTTTGACGGAATCATCACCTTGCATGAAGGAGAAATCGGACCGACGCCAGTGCTGAAGCAACTCTTCGTCCTTCTCGACACGCCCGCCCAAGCTCGGCTTGCGAAGGAGACCAAAGTTCGGGTTCGGATGGAGAAAGGCTGGATTTATCACTCGAACATGACGATCGAGTTCGGCAAATATCCGGTGACAACCAGCGGTTGGGTTCACCTCGACGGTAAGCTGCGTCTGGAAGTGGCAGGAAAGATTCCGCCATCGTGGGTAGGCCAACGAAATTTACCTGCGTCCCTGGCCCAACGCACGATCAAGATCCCCATCGGTGGGACCATCTCCCAACCTC
Source organism: uncultured Alcaligenaceae bacterium (assembly GCA_964423615.1). Taxonomy (GTDB): domain Bacteria; phylum Planctomycetota; class Planctomycetia; order Gemmatales; family Gemmataceae; genus CAYRFQ01. Next base: position 70,303 of record CAYRFQ010000030.1, read on the forward strand.
GTTTGGATCGCGACGCGGCCCAAAAGATCATGAATCAAATCCTCCAGTCCCCCCCTCGCGATTTACTTCGCGAAGGGTTGCAACGTGGCCTTCGCAGGCTCTTGAAGTGACCTCGATTTAGTGCTTTACGACCAAGCCCAGAAGTGTTTGGCGTCCTTTCGAGTTCGAGAATGGCAGACTCGGAAGGTCAATTGTGGTATGTACGCGCATCACGTTTCTGGCAGTTTGACACGACCTCAAAAATACCCTCACCTCGATAAAATACGGGACAGGCTTTGGCAATTCGTCGAAATTGTGTAATACACCACCTTTCGCTCTTTCCAGACAGCGCCTGGCGTGTTATACATAATATCTAATCTCATCAAGCCAAACGCTTTCGCTTTGCACCGAGTTTCCCGTTTGGTGCTCGCGTTCCAAAAGTGAGATCGATTCGATGAATTCTCCATTGCCGAAGTATCTCCAAATTTCCCAAGAAATTGAGTACCAAATCAATTCGGGACACTGGGAAAACGGTAAGATCCCGAGTGTCCGGGGTATTGCCGCCGAGCACAATGTGTCCGTAGTGACGGCATCCCGAGCGTTGCAAGTACTCCGAGATAAAGGGCTGATTAACGCAGTCGAACGATCAGGTTGCTATCTCGTTCCCCGAGACACCGAAGCAAACGAGAAGTGGGCTTTGTTTTGGCGGGTTACGCCCGGACCGTGGCAACAAGCTACTGGCGTGATCACCCAACGCGGATTCGATGCCATTGCTCGGCAAGAACGTGTTCAGTTCGACGCTTCGGTTTTTGACTTCGGCTTTACGGCGACAGACCGCGAGATCCAGAGGCAAGTCCGGACAGCGCGGGAAAACGGTATTACTGGTGTCTTCTACATGCCTTCTCGGTTCAACGAGAAAAGCATGAAGCAGGACGAAGTGTTTCTGAAAGTTTGTGATTCGGTAGGACTGGCGGTGGTCCTGATCGAGCGAAACCTCCTTGGGCGTCTTCGCCCGCTGACGCGAGATCTTGTTGCTTCCGATGATCTCGATGGTGGCCGCCAGTCGACCAACCATCTTCTCGACCAAGGCCGAACTCGGATTGCCTGTATCACTGGTTCGAAGATCAGTTGTCACGAGGACCGTGTTGCTGGCTACTACCACGCGTTGTTGGAACGTGGTGCCGATGAAGGAGTCAATTACACTCCCCAAATCCTCTGGCAATCTCCTGAAATACCGAGTAAGGACGCGTACAGTCGACTGGCCGACGAGTTGTTGGGCTCCAATGTCGATGGAGTCATATGCTATCAAGATTATACGGCCATTGGTCTGATTCTGGAGTTGCTGTCGCGAGGAGTTCGTGTCCCCGCAGACATAGCGATCGTAGGTTTCGACGACCTGCCGATCGGCAACATGTTCGCCATCGGCGTCACGACTTACGCCTTTCCGTCCGAAACGATTGCGAGCCAAGCGGTGCGACTCATGCGAGAGCGAATTAAAAATCCAGAAACTCCTGCGTTGCGGATCGTCGTTCCTGGCAATTTGATCATCCGAGAAAGTACGGGTGTCCCACCCAAGCAACATCAAACCGAAGTGGCTGCGAAGCCGCTCGAGGAAGCGACCAAGGATTAGAATTTTTAGATCGGCGCGGCTCGGATTCGCAACAAAGAGAACCTGTTCGACCGTATAATGCTTGTAAGGAGAGCAAAGTTTCGTCCGCCTTTCTTTTCATGGGCCAGGCGAAAAGGCAGCGATTTCTAGTACTTTATCGTGTGCGTTTAGTGTAGTTTTCGTTCGCTGTTATGCAGAAATAGTGTTGGTTTTGGTCACTAAATCAAGTCCCTGAGAGAACAGCTTGTACTCCATCGCAAATGGAACCAAGTATGTCGCTCCAGAATGGCTGCTTGGTTTTGAGTTGTTGCCTTTTAAATGTTGGTTTAAGGTTGCCTGAACCAAAAGAAAAACGAGTGGCTAAAGCCCTGGCAAGTTGCCACGATCGAAAAATACAGATCAAATCGGCGGCGAAGCGACGCAGTCTACAAGAAATACCAAAGACCAAAGCCCCAAAAGCAAATTCATGAGCTTTGTCTTCCCCGTCTTACTGGGTGGAATCTCACTAACAGCCATCCCAATTTTGATTCACTTCATCCGGCAGCAAAAGCCGCGCACAGTCCGTTTTCCGGCCATGCGGTTTTTGGTGAAGAATCACAAAACAGCGAACCGGAAAAGGCGACTGCGGCATTTACTACTGCTCTTATTGCGGATGGCCTTGCTCCTGGTTATCTGTTTAGCGGTCGCGCAGCCGAAACTCCTTTCCGATCAATTCAACCTCACGACTGACCAACCCGTGGCTGCTGTCTTCGTGATCGACACCAGCTACAGCATGGAATACAAAACGACCGGTGGACAATCGCGGTTGCAGGACGCCAAGAAACGAGCCCTCAAGCTACTTGAAAAACTTCCATCACGGAGCCGGGTGGCGATCCTCGATACTGGCATAGCAACAGGTGACCACCAAAAAGCATGGTCCAATTCTCGAGAGGAAGCCGAGAAGGCGATACGTAGGCTCCGACTTCGTCATGTCAACAATCCTGTAACGACTCAGCTTGTCGATGCGATTGCCGTCTTTCAAGAACTGGAAAAGCCAACGTTCCCCGATCCACTCGCCGGACAACTGCCGCGTTTGTTATGTGTGTTTTCCGACGCAACGGGCGGCTCTTGGGAATCTGCACAGACGAAGAGAATTTTGACCAAGGCGAAAGAGTTAGCCCCGCAGTTCTCTCAGTTCGAGCGTTTTGCAAGAAGCATCCCAGACCAAATCAAACTCCTCGACCAACTCCCAAAGAAACTCCCTGAAAAACCAGGCGAAAATTCTACACAACAACCGCTCATCGAACTGTTGAACAAACTCGATGCGAAAATAGCGGATGCATCCGAGGCCACATATCCGCAACCTCAAACACAGCAAATCATCGCCGACATCCTGACCCGAAATCGACTCCTCACGGAACAGATTCGTAACCATTCCACGGACGAACTCGACGATACGGCGAAGCGATACCGCGAAGACTTGTTGGCATCGCTCGATGGTGCGAGGAAGGATCTCTCTGGGTACTTCGGCCTCTTCGTGAACGTCGGGGTATCGCAACCGATCGATCTGGCCATGACGTCGATTCGTTTTCCCAGTTCGGGAATAGCAACGACGGGCCAACAGTTGTTTCATCCCAAAGATAGAGTCATCATCCGGGTGTCCATCCGAGCCACTGGAAAGCCGATCAGTTCGGTCGTCCTGTGTAAGATCGATGGTAAGTTGTTGAAGCAGAAACGAAGCGTCACGGTTCCGCCCGGTTCCGAACAGCAGATTCATTTTCCCATCGACTGTTCCAAACTCGCTCCAGGATTTCATCGCGGCGAGGTGTACCTCGGATCAGGAGATGCTCTCGATTTCAACAACCGGCGGTTATTTACGTTTGCTATTCGGAAGCCGCGACGCATTTTGATCATCACAGACGATGTTCCTAGTGGCGGGCTGTGGGCGCGGGCGATCGAGTCGAAGTCCGAATCACTCTTCAACACGAGTCGCGTTACTCCGACCAAGGCGGAGGAGTTCACGGCAGCGGAGATGCGGAAGTACGAGGCCATCTATCTGTTCAACGTGAGAAATCCTTCCCAAAAACTATGGGCTTCGCTCAATGGTTATGTGTCACAGGGAGGAAATATCGCGATCGTCCCGGCTGGGAAGCAGCTCAACAAAGACGCCTACAATCGTAACCAGACGGCCAAGGAATTGATGCCGGGGCGACTCCTAAGTGTGGAGATGGCTCCGGAGAACGGTCTGGCGTTGAAGTGGACGCCGGGTGTGTTCCAGCACCCGTTGTTTCAACCATTTCTGGGTTGGCAACGAAGCGGAGTGGGATTCTTCGACCAAACTCCTCGGACCGTTCAGTATTATTGGGAAGTCGAACCGTACAAAACGAGTTTGGTGTTGATCAAATATGACCATAAAATTGGCCATCCAGCCATCCTCGAGCGTTCCGCAAAAGGTCGAGGTACGGTGGTGTTATTGACCACTCGTTTGAATACCGGACAGGAACCGAAATGGAACAACTACATGGAGTTCACGACCTATTTTCCGGTCGTTCTACCGGTCGAGTTGACGGAGTATTTGACCGGTCGTGTCGAACGTCAAGATTTCAATTATCTCCTCGGTCGAAATCAGCCACAGTTACGCATCCCCTTTGGAATCACAGACAAACTATTTCAATTACGTGGGCCGGGAGGTGACCAGTCGGTCCCGCGTCCTGACGGGCAAACCATTCTGCGTTTCGGAGGTTTTGCGCTGCCAGGTAACTATGCTCTCCAAACTAAGGAAGAGGAAATCGGTGGCTTCACCCTAAATATGCCTGCTAGCGAGAGTATCCTTGACCCGATTCCAAAGGAAGAGATCGAGTACATTCTGGGTCGAGGTTCGGTCGTCTCGCTTGACCACGACGAAGATCTACTCGAAGAGTTGAAGAAGGGGCACCTGACCGAACCGATCCCTCTCTTTCCGTACTTAATGATTGGGCTGCTAGTCCTTCTGGCTCTCGAGAATTTGTTGAGCAACTTATTCCACCGATCCCGTAACCCGCAACCCCAGACATGAGGCCATTCGTTGTGATCTTCGCGGAGACAACTTTCCAATTCGATCCGGTGTGGCCTTGGGCGTCCCCTACGTTCGGTTGGCCCGTGTTCTTCGTGGTTATCGGAGTTCTCGTCGGTCTCACGATCCTCACTTACCTGGTTGGTCAACGCATCTCCTTTTCTCAGTTCGCGACGGTCCTCTCGATCCGTCTTGGTGCTTTGGTCGTGGCTTGTTTGCTCCTTGTCCAGCCATCGTGCACGAGCGTCGAACTGTCGGTCGTGCCTTCGAAAGTCGTGCTTCTGGTGGACTCCTCCCAAAGCATGCTCAACAACGACGAAGGGAACGGAAAATCTCGGTGGGAAGCCGCGTTGAGCCTTCTGGATTCAAAAGAGATACGCAAGAAACTTGAGCAACTCCGTGATTCCCAGCAGATCGACTTCGTGCACTACCAAGGAGCCGAAACGGTCGAAGACTTCGCCCCCAAGGGAGGGGCGTTCGGCAAGCGGACGAACATGGGAAGTTGGTTCCAGAAACTCTACCGACGCCACAGCAACGAGAATAACTTGCGAGGGCTCATTCTCTTAGGGGACGGAGCCGACAACGGGACAGACCCTTCGACGCTCGAGCAGGCCAAGTTATGGCGTGAAATCAACTCACCGATCCATGTATTTGCTTTCGGGGAACCGACAACCACTGCGAAACAACGCGACATTTACTTTGCCGAGAACCAGATTTTTACTCCGTCTTCGGTACCAGTGAAGTCTCGGTTCAACGTTCGAGCTGTTGTTCACGCCCCGGGCTTCGCCAACACACGGATCACTCTACGCATGTTCATCCATGACGGAAAGAACAAACTCGTTGGCGAAGAAGAGAAACAAATCACTCTTCGTCGCCGAAGGGACAACGAAGTTCAAATTGGTAGTGACGCCCCGAATCAACCTGGCGAATACAAGATCACTTTGAAGATCGACCCTCACCGGAACGAAGTGAGCCAGCTCAACAACGAAATCAGCACATACATCACTGCCACCAAGGAGGGCGTGAGTGTGTTGTGGGTCGAGGGCAAGAAACGCATCGAATCGGCACTCGTCATCCGCTTGCTCAAACGCGACCCGCGATTTCGGATCTACTACACGGAAAGAGCCAAGGCCGAGACGCCTAATTCTGAAACCAAGGACTGGTATGAGTTCGATAAACGACAATACGATGTCATCGTCATCGGTGACATCTCGGGGAGTCGGTTTTCCGGCGGTAAGAAAAAAGTCTTCCGGCAAATTGAACGGATGGTCAAGAACAAGGGTACGGGGCTCTTCGTGATGGGTGGGACGGAGAGCTACGCCAACAGTGATTGGAAACAATACAAGACGTTCACCGAGATGTTGCCTGTTGATTTGAAGGACCAATCACCTGGGCAAATCAAGGACAACGTCCGGGTTCTTCCGACAGGTGCCGGTTGGCAACACTTTGTCCTACGCTTGGCTGATGGGGAACTGCAGAACAAAGGCCTGTGGAAACTAGCCTTCCGTCCCCTTCCGGGAATGACTCCAATTGGTCGCGTGAGGGAAAAGGCAGCGTTGTTGACTGAGGGCCAAATCCTGGGAACGAACAAAACAGTCCCTGTACTGGCTTACAACAAATATGGCGACGGACGTGTGGTCGTCTTCGGGGGCGACACGACGCACATCGCCTGGTTGCGGTATACGCCTGGTGACCAAGCCGCAAACGCCTACCGGACCTTCTGGAAACGTATGATGGTCTGGCTCGCGAGACAAGAGACACTCCAGGGAAGTGTGTTTGTGAAGCTCGACTCGCGTCGGTTGGCTGCGCCGCAAACCAATGGTGTCGGGTTCAGCGTCGGGCTCCGGAGTAAATCGGGAAAAGTACTCCCAGACGGAAAGTTTAAGGCCCACGTCATATCGCCCACGAAGATCAAGACGGACGTCTCGATCACCAACGAGCAACAACAGCATCGTGGGTTTTATTGGAAAACGAAAGAGCCAGGCGAATACACGGTGGTTGTTCGTGGAACCGGCAAGGACATTGACGGTAGAGAAATCCGAGGGGAAGCCAGGGCCCGATTTCTGGTCTACGCCGAGGACCTGGAGAACCTCCGAGCTGAAGCGGATCACGAACTCCTTCGCCGAGTCGCTAGTGCCAGCGGCGGTACCTTCTCTCGTGCGTCAAAAGAAAAACTCTTACGTCTCCTGGACGAGTTGAACCAACAAGCCGTTGCCGAAAACATCTTGACCAAGCAAGAATTTCCGAATTGGAAGCAACAACCCAGCAAGTCCTTCGTCCCCCAGATGGCGGCCTTGTGGAGTTCCCTCTTGATGCCGTGTTACCTGCTGTTCACGGGTTTACTCTGCCTGGAGTGGTTTCTCAGACGACGATGGAAAATGGTGTAAGCTATCACGGCGTCCTTGGCGTTTTGAACTTCGGACAGTTCGGCACCTATCCAAGACAACAGGCGACAGATGAAAGCTCCCCACATTCGGGGTGGAGTAACACAAAATTGATCGGTGTCTTGTTTTGTTGTTTAACAAGGACAGAGGAGCCGTGTGGGGTTGACTCCACGACCGAACCCTGGAGCCAGGTCATCGAGCGTACTCGTTTCCAGGACGGAGCCCTGGAAACGAAAGTTGGCAAGGGTCTGGCCCGCTTCCAAGGAAACCGGAACCAAATCAATTTCACGGTCCCGACAATCCAGACCAGCTCTCTGAGCATCTGCAGGCTTTAACATTCTAAGCAATCCAAAAGCAAGGATTTTTTTCGCTTCGTGGGTTGTTTGGCTGTCAGGAGAAAGGCAGGACCGTCCGAAGTGGTATTGACTCAGGGAACACGGTGGTCATAAAAGTAGGATCGATCTACGTGATGCTATTTGTCTCGGTGATGGGCTCTGTCTCCAGAATGGGAGAGGGCGCTTCGAGCCAGTGTTGAAGTTGAGTCCGAAGGGTAGCCATGTTGAGCTGACCGTGGTAAATCACCGAACCATTGGTGTCATCGAAAGCAGCCTCGGGAGAACAGACGATGACTTTCAACTCTGGGTGTAAGTCTCTTGCCTTGTGAAAGACTTCGAGGTCTTCCAACGACAGGCCATCGGTTTCCCAGATTACCAGATCCGGCCAAGTGGGAACTTGGGCAAGCATAAATCGGGCTTGTTCGGGAGTGTAGGCCGTTTCAACGAAACAACCAAGAATCGTCAACGACCGTTCCAGAACGTATCCACGGTGAAATTCTTCGACAATCAGAAAGATATTCGGGCCGAGATTATCGGAGATCAAGCTATTTGTGTCCATCGGGTGCTCTTCCTAGCTGCTAAAGGGCAAAATGCTGTTCTTCCCTGCGTAATCGATATTTGCCGGAAATATGGACACAATTTTTTCAATTATCGCAATTTATCGATATTACGCGATCCCTCAAAACTAAAGGAGGCACCATTCAATCGGCGTTTGTACGCTTTTGAGATCGATTCAACGTCAGAAACGGTATGGATTTTTTTCATAACGAGATCTTCCCACGCTCTTGTCCTATAATGGCGTAATGGCCTGTGAATCCTTTTCCAAGGAGAGTTGTTCCAGATGTCTCAACCGACAGCCTCACCAAATCATCGCAATCGGCACTACATGGCCGCAGTGGTTCTGGGCACGGCTTTGTCGGCTCTCGGGGTACCTCAGGCACTGGCGAAAGAGCACGCCGACCTGAATCCCAAAGTGGTTGCCGACATAAGTCGTTACTGTACTGCTTGTTGGCGCAACGCTCGACTCCCGACCGATTCCTGGGGTGATTGCACCCAGGATGTGTTCAGTCGGCTCATGCAACGGCTAAAGTTGACGCAATGGAACCGCGTGTTCCAAGCGGAAACGGCCGAGCGGCAGGAGTTCGTGCGCGCCATCGACGCAGTCAAGAAACGAACCCAGCGCCGACTCAAGCGAACCAAGCCAATGCCGGAAATCTTGGCTGACCAAAGCGACGTTGACCACCGCAAACGAGCCGAAGAACTCGAAATCGTGCACCAAGCTGCCGACGAAGTTCTCAGCGAGCGCCAGAAGACCATCCTGCGACTGAGTATGGAAGGCTGGTGTGTCGCAGAAATGGCTCAAGAACTCGATTTGGCTCCCGAACGAGTCAGCGACGAGAAATACAAGGCGGTTCGAAAACTACGTCAACATTTGAAAGTGGCGTAACGTCGGCTTAAAACAAATGTCCTATGTAAGCACAAAAAACATTCGCGATACCTGACGAAATGACCTAAACGTCGGGCATCACGAATGTTTTGGCTGTACAAGTTCTGTTTTTGTGAAATTCCTACCTCAAATCAAAAACCCCCAAATAAATCATTCTTCGGGGGTTCGTTTCGTTTCTTCCGATTGGTGTCCAGTTTTTTCTGGAGCTTTTCAAGTTTTGTGGCGTTCTCTGGTGTCGTGATGTAGATGCCGCTGCCCATGCGGGTCATTGACAATCCCACCGAGTCGGTCGTCATGATGAGAATGGCTTCCAAGGAGACATTGCCAGCAAATGTGGCCGTAATCAGAGCGTCCTTTTGGGCTTCAACTCTCGGGTCGATGGTGATGCTAGCTCCGGTGAGGCCTTCCAGAAGTTGGCAGGCTTTTTCAAGTGGTGTCTTCTGGAATTCGATGAAGGGTTTCTCACCGAGCAGTGATTCAATACTGGCTTCGTTTTTCGTTGTAATCACAAGCTGACCATTGCGAATCAAAACCGCAGCGTTGTCGTATTCGATTTGCGAAAGGGCAAACCGTAAGGCAGCCGCCAGGCAGATTTTCTTAGGACTGCGGGGCAATCGAACTTCTGTCTCGCTCACCTCGGCAAAGTCTGGGTTGGCATTCTTGAAGGCGGCCGTGTCCAGGAGGATGGGAAGTTCTTTTCCGGCTGCATTACCGAAGTCTGAAAAGACCGTCAAAAGCTCCGGTAGTTTCAGCCTGAGACCCTGAAAATTTTTCGTGGGAATTTCAAGGTTCAGTGCCTCCAACAATTCCAACCTCCGAGTGTAGAGTTGTTCAGGGGTTCGAGTCGCTAGGATGGGCCGCTTCTGGTTTTGAGGTTCTCGCTTCGGTTGTGCTTTTGGCCATCCTGGGTCTCCTTTGGGCCCTGTGTGCACCGGCCCACACACACAACGATGTTCTTGTCCTCGAGAAAGAGTAATCGGTCGGGGCTGTTTGTTGGGTTTCCCATTTCCGACTTTTTGTTCTTGTGATTTTGCACCTTTTTCCGTGGGGACATTCCGTTGGCCAGCAAAAGTGATGGCGACACCGACCCCAACCGCGAGGACGATGGCGAGGACGATAGTTTGGGTTTTGTTCATGGACTGCGTTCCTTTGAATTGGGGTGCTGAGAAATTGTGAGAGTTGAAGTTGTCTTGAGTGGAATTGCGTTTGATCGATAAGGATTGTAATCGGACGGGTGACGCCGTGCAATTTTTCTCTGCGAGAGAATCCCGAGTGAGGCATCATGAGTCATTGATGTCAATGACAAGCTCTATGGTTGTATGAAGATGGAATGAAGGATTCTGGTCAGAACACGTTGTCTTCCAGATCACTCCCGAGTAACATGAAAACCGTGCGGCATTAGCATAGTGGTAATGCACAGGCTTCCCAAGCCTGTGAGACGGGTTCGATTCCCGTATGCCGCTCTCATTCCCACATGTCGAAACGAACTGCAATCTTCCAATCTTACTCGAACAACTTGCTCACCGACTCGTTGAAGTGGATTCGTTTGATCGCGTCGGCCAAGAGTTTAGCTATACTTTGAACTTTGATCTTCTCGATGGCAGTTTCGGGATTGAGGGGAATCGTGTCGGTCACAATAACCTGCTTGATAGGGGATTCCAGGATGCGTGACATGGCTGGCCCGCAGAAGACACCATGTGTCGCTGCGGCGTAGATCTCCCTGGCACCGTGGTCGTTGGCGAGTTTGGCGGCTCCCACGATACTCCCTGCTGTCGAAATCATGTCGTCGAAAATAAAGACGACTTTTCCTTCGAGCGAGCCACCAATCAAGTGAGCTTGCTGGGCATTCATGGCGCTGGAGCGACGTTTGTCGATGATGGCAATGCCGCCACCCAGCCGCTTCTGGTGTGTCAAAGCCCGTTTGATACTCCCTTCATCAGGACTCAGAACGACCAGGTCTTCGGCGGGAATGTTCATCTTGCGAACATAGTCGTCGATGACCGGCCCGGCATTCAAATGATCCACCGGGATGTCGAAAAACCCCTGAATCTGCGCGGCGTGTAGATCGACCGCGAGAACACGATCTGCTCCGGCGGAGGTGATCAAATCCGCCACCAGTTTGGCTGTGATGGGAACGCGACCCACGTCCTTGCGGTCTTGTCTGGCGTATCCATAGTAGGGCAAGACGGCCGTCACGCGAGCCGCGCTGGCTCGCTTGAACGCGTCGAGTATGACGACCAACTCCATCAAATGTTCGTTGACAGGCGGGCAAGTTGGCTGAACAACAAAGATGTCACGCCCTCGGACGTTCTCATCGATCCGAGCCCAGTTCTCGCCGTCTGGAAAATTCCGTAACGTAATCTCACCGAGTGGATCACCCAGATGTTTGGATATTCGCTCGGCGAGAGGCAGATTAGCACGACCGGCAAAGATTTTGAGTTTGTTGTTGTAGTGCATGTGATCGAAGACAGGAGTGGATTGGGCGAAGGTAAAGTTGTTTCTTTAATCAAAAGCTCTCAGATGAGTTTTTTATGAAGATGTAGAGTAGGTTAAAGTAGCACCTCGAATGCTTGATGTAAAGTTGGAAATGCTGATTGCTGGATTTCGAATACCTTTCCCGCCAGCATTCCACCGCGTTGTTTTGATGTTCCCTATCCCATCACCCCATACGAATACGGTGTGGTGACCAAATCTTTTTCGGCAAATCGAGAATACCGGAGTGTGGAAATATCGGCAGCTTTCGCCTCGCCATCGACAACGAGTTCGGTCACAAGTTCGCCGACGATCGGGGACATCTTGAACCCATGCCCACTAAACCCGACAGCACAGTAGACACCTTCGATGCCGGGGAGTTTGTCAATAATGGGGTGCCAGTCGGGAGTGATACCATAGAGTGCACCATAACCGCCACGTCCGTAGCTGCGGTGCATGGCAGGATATCGACGGCAAAGGCGTTGGCGGAACTCTGGCAACCACTCGGCGTTGGCCGCTTCGTGGTAGTTGTCCGGGTCCACAGGATCATTCATTTCCTCTCCTGTGATCATACCTCCGTGGATCATTTCTCCATGGGTAGGCTTGAAATACGTGCCCTGGACGAAATCTCCGTAGACGGCTCCGCGTCTGCCGAAATCAGTTGGTCTTCGATTCAGTGCCACCTGCGTCCGGTAGGCTCCTACTGGCAACTCAATACCCATCAGTTTTCCCAGTTGGCCCGTCCAAGCTCCGGTCGCCAAAACCAAGGTGTGGCAGTTATAGCGGCCCTCGTTGGTCTCAACGCCAACGACCCTCTCGCCTTCGCGGACGATCTCCTTGACTTCAACGCCGAGACGAATGTCGGCTCCCTCACGGCGTGCCGCATCGGCAAACGCCGCAACCGCCTGAACGGATTCAACATATCCGGCTTCGGGCTCGTGGACGGCAATTTCATCCTCGGCGAGTCGTGCGTTGGGGTCGATCTCCGAAAGGAGTTCGGACGTCAACGTATGGACCTCGACGCCGAGTTCCTGTTGCAGCTTGATGCTGGCCTGAAGCGGTTCGCGATCCTTCTCGTTGACGACGATGATGAGCCCTGCATTCGTAAATACCGGCGGGCCACCGACGATTTCGGGGAACTGTTCGAAGACCCTCAAGCTCTTGCGGGCCATCGTAATCGTCAAAGGATTTGAATAGTGTTGCCGAACGATGGCTCCGGACTTTCCGCTCGAACCCGCCCCTAGAAACGATTTCTCGACCAAAACCACCCGGCCAACATGACGTTTGGCGAGTTGCCACGCGATGCTCGTTCCGATCACGCCACCGCCGACAATTAAGACATCCGTTGTAGCTGTCATGGGCCTATCCTCTGGGCTGAACCGGGTGATGAACACGAAGATGCGAGCGATCCTATAGCAACACTGTTGCCTCACACAATCCTGATGCGAGGGTCTTGCCGTCGGGAGAGAATACGAGCGACAACACGAGACTTTCGAGCGTTGGTAAAGCCCAGACTTGTTTTTTGTCAAACACATCATAAACCGGAATTTCGCGGTTTGACTTTTTCCTGTCCTCCGGTGTCTTTTCGGTACTCCCGCATGAACCGTTTTGTGGAACTGTCTTCGGTCGGGGCAGTGAATCATTCTCCTTGGTCATCAGGGATCCTAATTCTTGGAGTACTCGGCGCGGGCTTCCTCATACAACTCCAACATCTTCGGGAGACACACATCCAGGCTGTATTCCTTGCGAATCATCTCGACTCCCGCTTCGCCGAGGTGTCGGAAGTCGTTTGGATTGTCGAGGACTCTGTTGGCTTGTTCGACGAAACCATCGACGTCGAAGAAATCCACGAGCAAGCCATTTTGCTCGTGCGTGATCATTTCCTGGACGGGGCTCGTGCTCGACGCAAGCAACGTCGTCCCACACGCCAAAGCGTTCATCACCGACCACGACAAAACAAACGGCACTGTCAGATAAATGTGCAGATCGGTCAGCGAGAATAAATACGACAACACAGCTGGAGGCACCAATCCAAGAAACCGAAATCGAGATAGGTCATAATTGTCCTGGGAGGTGATCCACTCCTTGAACGTCTTGCCCTGGGTGAATCGCTCATCCCCTCCGTAACAAACTCGGTCTTGTCCAGCAATGAGAAAGACCACGTCGTTCCGCATGTCGCACAATCGTTTCGCGACTTTCATGAAGATGTCGAACCCACGCATCGATTCCATTCCGCGAGTCGCATAAGTGACCACCTTGACGCCTTCGGGAATCGTCAACTCCCCCAGTTTCCGAGGTTCTTGACGTGCGGCAGCCTCGGGCTTCCAAATATTGAGGTCGACTCCATCGAAGATCACTCGGAGCTTGTCTTGGAACACCTGGGGAAACAAGGCGTTTTGCCACTTCGTGGGGCTATATCCGATGTCGCAGTTTTCCATGTCGAGCATGATCATGGCGTTGCGGCTGCGAGCGCGGAGTTTATCGATCTCGCGTGACGGAAAGTCTGGCCGAAAGTCCATGTCCGAGTTTTTCGTACGGTAGAAGTACTCAAAGTAGTTGACGATTGGACAGTCGTAAAGTTCTCGCAAGTACAACGTCGAGCCGAAGCCGGAGTGGCCAACGATGAGGTCCGGTTGGATGTCTGGGCGGTTGCGGAGCGCTTCGTAGACGGCAAACGTGTGCCACGTGGCGTTCTCGAACGTTCGCGAGCAATAATGTGTGTTCGCCGTCGCTCCGCCTCGTGGTTTGTATTGGATCATCTCGATCGCACCGACCTTGCCGCCGGGTTTCTCCGAGACGAACGTACAGCGGAAGTTCTTTTCCTCCGCCAAGTACTTGGCTATGTGACCGAACTGAGCCGGAAAGTTCTGGTGGACAAACAAGACGTGCATAAGTGTATCCTGTACAAGCCAATCGCATACCGCCCCGCCGTCAGTTTACCGTATTTGGCCGGGAGAACAAATGTTTGTCAGATGGGTGAACATTGTTCTCCGGCGAGACATCCAATAGAGTATTCGGAAATAGAAGCGGGGCGGTGTGCAATTGCAACCTCGTGGGACTGAAGAGTTCTTACGCCGGACGAAAATACCGACGGTGGACTTGGAATAACACCCATCACGGAACACCACAAACACAGGTACGTCATCTCATCACACGTCACCGTACTCGAACCCCCAAACTCCAAAACCAACGCGAGGCACCACCATGGCGACGAAAGGCGAACAGTTTGCAGGCGTAACCGTTGCAATGATCACCCCTTTCAAAAACGGGGAGATTGATTTCGACGCACTCAAAAAGCTAGTCGATTGGCACATCGAACAAGGCACCGATTGTTTGGCACCCGTCGGGACGACCGGTGAATCTCCCACACTTGGACATGAGGACCACGAGAAGGTCATCGAGACCGTGGCTACATACGCCGCCGGACGCATCAAAGTCATGGCCGGAACCGGGTCGAACAGCACAGCCGAAGCGATCCGTTTGACCAAGTTCGCCAAGAGCGTCGGGGCGGATGGAGCGTTGATGGTCGGTCCCTATTACAACAAGCCGACTCAAGAAGGTTACTATCGGCACTTCATGACCGTTGCCGAGCAAACCGAGATTCCGATCGTTCTCTACAACATCCCTGGAAGAACTGGTTCCAACATCACCCCCGAGACGATGGCCCGCTTGAACGAATCGCCCTACATCGTCGCGGTCAAAGAAGCCACCGGTTCGATGGACCAGGCTTCTCAAATCGCAGCTCTCACAAACCTCACGATCCTCAGTGGCGACGACAGCTTGACGTTGCCTCTCATGAGCGTCGGCGGGCGTGGCGTCGTGTCGGTCGTTGGAAACATCGTCCCCGCCGACATGAAAGCCATGGTCACGGCCTACCTCGGTGGCGATCACGCCAAGGCTCTGGAATGGCACCGCAAGTTGTTCCCTCTTTGCCGTGACATGCTGAGCGTCGCCACGAATCCCATTCCACTCAAGACCGCCATGAAATTACTCGGACGAGACACCGGGGAGTTGCGTTTGCCCATGTGCGAGATGGAAGAAGCGGGCGTCGCCCGAGTTCGACAGACCCTCGTGAACTATGGGTTGCTGTGATTCGGGTTCACAAGGTAGCCCACTTGCTCCGTCGTGCCGTCCGCTTCTTCAAGAAAGTGAGACGGACGGCACGACAGAGTGCACCATCTCGTTCTTCAAGAAAGCCTGAGGGACGACACACAGGAAACGGAAACGAAAGGCCAGTCCGATTTTTTTCCTAGGATAGCAAAGTCGACTGGTCGATCAACTGCTCCAATTTTTCGAGATACC
>CAYRFQ010000031.1:0-83519 GCA_964423615.1 uncultured Alcaligenaceae bacterium
GGGAGCAGAATTCGATGATGAGCTGTTCTTGCAGTTCTTTATCTCGGTTCAAACGAGGGTCGACGTCGCCACGACTCGGAAGACGAATCACACGAGCCTCCGGCGGGTCATTGTTGAGCATTTCCAAAAAGTCAGGAATCGGTTGCGGGTAAGTCTGGAGATTCAGCTTGACTAACTGCAAAGACTTGTTGCGAGGCTTGACTTTGACTACGTCGTTCGGCTTGAGTTGCTGGCTCGCAATGGTACAACGGTGGCCGTTGACCTGGATATGGCCGTGGGCCACAACCTGCCGTGCTGCGGCACGCGATGGTGCAAAACCGAGTCGATGGACCACATTGTCCAAACGACGTTCGAGGGTGCTCAGAAGGGCCTCACCGGTGTTCTGTTTCGAACGAGCGGCGGCGGCAAAGTATCCGCGGAATTGAAGTTCCAACACGCCATAAAAACGCTTCAGTTTTTGTTTTTCGCGGAGACGAATCGCATATTCGCCGAGCTTCCCGCGACGAAATCCGTGCATCCCTGGAGTCGCACGTTTTCTTTCAATTGGGCACTTCGGGCTTTCGCACCGACTGCCTTTCAAATACAACTTGAGGCCTTCACGGCGGCACATCTTGCAAACGGGGTCAGTATTTCGTGCCATGGTCGATGTTTGCTTGGATTCCTGTGGAGTTTCTCGAGACGCTTGTTATGCCCGACTTAAATGGGCTCCGATTACACGCGACGTTTCTTCGGCGGACGACAACCATTGTGAGGCAACGGCGTCACGTCTTCGATGACTTTGATCGTCAATCCGGCCGATTGGAGGGCGGTGATGGCCGATTCACGACCAGACCCTGGCCCTTTGACCTTTACTTCTAGTTCTTTCATCCCAAACTTGATGGCCCGCTCTGCACAAATTTCGGCAGCACGCTGGGCAGCAAACGGTGTACTCTTGCGGCTCCCCTTGAAGCCGACTGTTCCCGCCGACGCAAAACACAAAGCATCGCCATTCGTGTCGGTGATGGTCACAATCGTGTTGTTAAACGTCGATTTAATGTGAGCAACACCACGGCTTACGTTACGCCTTGCCTTTTTCTTCTTGCTCTTGGCCACGAATCAAAGTCTCCATCATTTTCACGGCAGCCAACTTAGATTGTTTTCACGCTTGTAACAAGTGATCGACCTCGCAAATCGTTTGGCTAACCCGAAACGCCTACGAGATCTCATTTTTGTACCAGGTAGTCCCATATCGTTTACGAACGGACCAACCCATCCGCCAGCTCGAGCAACCTCAAGCGGCTTATCGCATTTCCTTGACGCCCTTCTTCCCAGCCACGGTTTTTCGCGGACCTTTTCGGGTTCGGGCATTCGTCTTCGTTCGTTGGCCCCGCACCGGCAAACTTCGTCGGTGTCGGTAACCGCGAAAACTTTGGATTCGCTTGAGACGGTCGATGTCTTGGTTCGTCTTCCGGCGAAGCGGACCTTCTACCAGCTCACGGTCGAGTAAAGCCGTCAATCGCGAGATATCAGCTTCCGTCAACTCTCGGGCCATCCGGTGTGGGTCGAGACCAGCCTGCTCACACAGTTGCAAAGACTTGTAGGGCCCCACGCCATAAAGATAGCGTAACGAAATATGAGTCTTCTTATCGTTCGGTAAGTCAACACCGAGAATACGAGGCATACCAACTCCTTGTGCGGTCGTGCATCAAGAGCCCTCTTGATTTCAGACTGCGAGGACTCTTTTTCTCCTAGACGGTGACGGTCAGGACACTGAAAATGTCGAAAAAGTTCAGTTTCTCCGGACGCCCCAGTTTCTCCGCACTGGATTACCCTTGTCGCTGCTTGTGACGTGGGTTCCCTTTACAGATCACGTAGACGCGCCCTTTCCGTCGCACCATCTTACATTTTTCACAAATGCGCTTGACGCTAGCGCGAACTTTCATCGGATTTCCTCCACTCGAAGTAGGGAAATTGTGATTGTACAGTCAAGAAGGAAACCTGCAAGTGGAATTTGCGGATCTTTTTCTTCCTGACATAATTCTACATTGTAGTCAAACTGCGAATTTGAAATCAACTGAGAGAGATTTGAGGAACTTGGGCTCTGACTCCGAGAACCCATCATTCGATAGAGGATCGCTCGACGATCTACTTCTCTGCATAGAACATTTCACACAATCGTAAGTGATCTTCGATACTCAGCGTCTCAGCACGGACATTGCCGTTAATCTGAAGGTGTGCAAGTTTCGCATCGACTTCCGCTTTGGGGATGCGTCCGCTCGGTAATCCCGTGAGTCCACCGCGAAGGTTTTTTCGTCGTTGGGTGTAGAGGTCGCGAAGAAAGGCTCGGAATCGGGGAATGTTGGGGACTTGGGCCCGTTTCTCTGCATCGGGTTTGATCAGGACGATGGCCGAATCGACTTTTGGCTGTGGCCAAAACACCGAAGGCGGCAACTTCCGGACGATCGACGTATCGGCCAGACTTTGCACGAGAATCGAAAGGGAGTTATAGTCCTTATTTCCCGGCGTGGCAACAAGGCGCTCCCCGATTTCGTATTGGACGGTCACGACAAATCGTTCGAACGGATAGTCGGACATGAGAAAGTTGGTGATCGCCGGTGTGGCAACGGCGTAAGGCAAGTTGGCCACCATCTTGAGCGTCAACTCGGGATGTTTTCGACGCGCCTCGTCGAGAGCAGACAAGACTTCCGGTCGCAGCTGATTTTTATTCTTGAGGACGTCCTGATGGATCAAGTAGACGTTCTTTTTGTCCTCCAGAATTTCCATTGCGAGCGAGTGAAAGCTCGGATCAAGCTCCACACTCAACACGGCACCGGCGGTTTCGACGAGTTTCTGGGTCAGGCTCCCCGTTCCGGTTCCCACCTCGAGAGCCAAGTCGTTCGGTCCCAACTCGGCGGCCCGGATCAACACATCGAATTGGTTCAGGTCGATCAAGAAATTTTGGCCCAGTTTATTCTTCGGACGGATGCCGTGTGAACTGAACAGCCGGCGTAGGTAGGAGAGAGTCTGCCTTTGCTGGCTGTTCTCGGGATTCGGGTTTCGTTGTTGTTCCATGCAATATCCGTGGTGCCCCAGAAAATCTACGACCGTGTCGTTTCGAGGTATTTCCAGACGTATTTCGCGAGGATGTCTGTTTCCAGGTTGACTGTTGCCCCCACTTGTTTGAACCCCAAGGTCGTCACGGCCAGCGTGTGTGGGATGAGCGCCAAGCTAAAGCCGTCTTCGGTCACCTCGACGACAGTCAGGCTGACTCCGTCGACCGTTACGGAACCCTTGGGGACCATTTGGGCCGCGAGGTCTTTTGGACAGTTGAACCAAAGGAATTCCCATTCACCTTGCTGTTCGCGACGGACAATCGTCCCGGTTCCATCGACGTGCCCCTGGACCATGTGGCCACCGAACCGGTCGCCCGAGATCATCGCTCGTTCCAGGTTGACACGGTCGCCTTCTCGAAGTTCGCCCAAATTCGTCTTCTGTAAAGTTTCCGGCCCCGCTTGGAACAGGCACTTTTCCTGGTCCCGATCGACCACCGTCAAACACGTTCCGTTGATCGCAATGCTCTCTCCGATGGTTGCTTCGGCAAAGACGCCCTCTTCGGCGATCCAGATATTGTTGCCGCCACTTCCATCGGGCGTGATTTCGCGGATCGTTCCTAATGCTTCGACAAGACCTGTGAACATGGGGATTCCGTGCAAAAGCGTGGATCAAGTAATAACGTACCACTACTTTCATTGTACGCAAGTGGAGTGGATGCGGGCCAAAGTACAAGACGAAATGGCAGGCTCGGAGTGAACAGTTCGGGTATAGACAGAAAAGACGCGAGGCAGGTTGTCGAGAAAGATGTTGTCGTGCGGCCCGCTAACTCAACAGCACGTCAAGAGCCGCACCAAAGAAAAGTCCAAGACCAACGGTGAAATGGGAGAATTTGTGAGAGGACATGAAACGGCTCAGAGCCAGACTCGCAAATCGGATTGCGAGAGTGCGTGTGGGAACCGGCAAGCGATTGTATACAACCCGCTTCTGGACTTCTGAACCCACACCACCTCTCCAATCAGCATCGCTGTTGTGTCTGTCTTGGAATGCCGAACTTCGATTTTCAAAAGCGTCCCGGGTTCGTATCTACGACGAAGCATCAGGCGGACGCCGTGGGTCGAAAGGTCGTGTGTACGCCCACCAGTCGTTATCTCGTGGTGGCGGGCGACCGGACCACAAATCGTCGGAATCGCGACCGAATGGCGTTCGACTCGCCTTCGGTCTTGAGGTTTCGCCGCCGAAAGTTGCTCGTGCCGGACTCGAAGGATTCCTGGCCCTGTTATCGGAGCTGGCACTCCGATTTCTTCAATCACGGAGTGTCCAGACAAGGCCGCGAGAAATTCTTGACAGTCTTTGTGCCGCTGTTCTTTGTCGGCACGCATCGCACGGCGGAGTGCGAAATCGACATGTTTGCTCAGCCCACGGACCAGTTCGCGTGGTGGTACCAGGTCGTTCGCGTCCTTCCTCCGCAAAATGACAAGTTCGGGCTCTCTGCCTCGGCGACTGAAGGGCATGTATCCGGTAAGCGCCACGTAAAGCGTTGCGGCCAAGCCGTAGACATCGGCGCGTTGGTCAACAAGCCGGGCGTCCTCGAATTGTTCCGGGGCCATGAAGTGTGGAGTCCCCAACCCCTGGGCCGCAAGGGTCAACACGATGTCGCTTTGTGTGTTTTTTGCAAGTCCAAGGTCCGTCAATTTCGCCACCCCGCGCGAATTGATCAAGACGTTATCGGGTTTGACATCTCGGTGGATGATGTTGCGTTGGTGGGCTGCCAGCAACCCCTGAGTAAGTTGTTGGCCGAGTTGGATGATTTCCTCTTCTTTGAGCGGCCCCGCGCGTTCGACTCGTTCGCTCAAGTTCTCGCCATCAACGAGTTCCATGACGAAGTACAACGTGGAGCCTTCCATCCCGAACTCGAGCCCTTTGACGATATTCGGATGTTCGAGCATCCGGGCGGCCTCGAATTCCTCTTCGAACCGACGGCACATGGTGGGGTTGCGAGCCACGTGATTTCGCATCACCTTCACCGCGACCAACTCTTGAGTTTCGCAGTGCTGGGCACGAAACACGGTCGCCATAGCACCGACACCGATTTGTTCGAGTAGTTGGTACGAGCCAACAGACTCAAGCGGAGATTCTAGACCGGAGTTTCGCATGAGCAGATCTCGCCCCAGATGGGTGATTGGAGGCAGTGGTCCTTTACAGCAACGGATGTGGTGAAGTGCGATAGGATAGAAATCCACCCGCACTCTGTCCCAGACCGTCAGCGTGCCTGATGGAACTGAGTTACTGAAGTCTAGGTGAGGATATGAGGGTTGTCAAAACGAAGTCGCGTTACGCGGAGACGGTATGACTCTGGCTTTTAGGATTCGAATTTGCTGGAGATACAACGAACAGGGAATTCCAAAAGCCAGAGCCACACCCCACGGAAGCTCCAACCTCAAGACCACCAGGCGGATGAAACACTTTCTATAATTTGCCGGATACAGAAAACCGACCAGAAAACACTAACTTGCAATTTCCAACTCGATTTACATCCCAGGCAACCGGAAGCCCAGCGTCCCTTTCGGCGAGGTCCGTAGCATTGTTCGAACGATCCTACCTTTGATCACGTTATCTTGTTTATGGGCCGTAACAAAGATACTGTGACCGTCTCCCAGGTCTCGCCATCCTTCGAGTTCGGAGTGTGGTGGCAAGGTGATTTTGCGCACTCGAACGCCCCTCGCCGAAACATTCCTTTCTTTGATCGCTTTCCCCAGATCGATCACGTCGAGTTGCCACCCGCGTCCGGCAATCACATTCTGCACACAGATGAGCTGCCCCTTGTTCGCATCCCAGGCCAGATTCTGGTTGAACGGACCGCACTCGATCTTGTGGACTAACACGCCTTTCGCAGTGCTAAGTTTTGCCTTCAACAGTTCCGCGGGGTCGTACAACCGGACGTGTGGCGTTTTGTCTCCGTAGTCGGCCGTGGCGAGGAAGGTTCGTGTTCCAACTTTCACGAACAACGGGCGGCAGCCGTTGACGGCCGCATCGTCCAGGATGACCGCCCGAACGGCGTTGTCCAGGTTGCCGTCTTTGAGAGCTCGGTCCCAGTCGAGTTGATAGATTTTGGCCTTCTGGTCGACCGTGTCACCGACAAAACATCCCCATTTGTCGTCCCATGTGAGTCCGGTCGGGTGGAGCAATAGAGGTTTTTCGTTCTTCGTGAGCGTGATCACCTTTCCCGTGGGTTCGAGGTCTTTGTCGAACTCTCGGATGACGCCAACGCGAGGGTCGACGTCGTAGCGGTCACCGTAAATGTATATTTTCCCTCGGTAAATGCTGACGCCTTGGACAGCACCGAGGCCGGTTCGAGTCAGGATCGCGGGATTCTTCAAAGTCGCGTTGGATTTCCATTCTCCGTCGGGAGGTGGCCCGCCCGCGTTCATGGTACCCCAGAAGACGAAATAAAGAACCGACACGAGACAAAGCGAAAGAATCCAACGGACTCGGAACATTGTGATCTCCAGATCAGAGTAAGAACGGTTTACTTGGAGCGTTTCCCGATTGCTTCGGGAACACCGGAAAGGAGGAAAAGTAAGCCCGACCCGCACGTACAACTGGGCATAAACCCACCACAAACTCCGGCCGCTCGGATTCATCCAATCAAGGAAAGAGGTTCACTCCGATTCGTCGGATAAGCCCATGATGTGCCGTAACATGTCGCGGACAGAGACGACCCCGACCGGCTTCCCGTTATCCACGACCGGAAGATGTCGATATCCGCCGATGTCCATTTTGTGCAACGCAAAACACAAAAGGTCCGAAGGGGAAACGACTTCCGGGTTGGGCGTCATGAACTCTCCGATCGTACGCTCCGCGTACTCTGGTTCGAGGCCAGCGATTTTTTTCAACAAGTCCCGTTCGCTGAAGATTCCTAGAAGTTTGTCGTCGTCGTCCACAACAAGCAGGGCTCCAATATCATTGTCGAGCAACTGTTGGATGGCATCGGGAATCAACGTATCGGGCGAGGCTGTGACGGGACTCGCCGGATAAAGCGTGCTCACGGTGTTTTCCATGAGACTTCGTTCGATCGGATTCTCTGGGGTCGGGACGTCCAACGACGTCAACGGTTGTCCGCAGTTACTGCAAATCTCATTGCCTTGCAGATTGTAGGTCCCGCAATTTGGACAGAGCATACCCGGATTCCTCCCAGGGACATCCTCGAGCGAACAGGCTGGGCCATAAAAAAAGGACGGGCTCTGCCCAAGCAAAGCCCATCCCCTAAGTTATTTCTGGTTGATCTAATGGGAGTCGGGAATAATTGCCGCGAGGACTCAGGGGATGAGATGCGAATCTTTGAGCGGCGTTGACCGCTGGCAGCCCCGGGACCCTACAAGGGCCACCAACGACTTTGTTGGGGCACCCTAGTTCCACATCTCGTGCAATCATCAACTCCAAATGAGATCTTATCTTACTCAACGACCCAGGTATCGTCACTCCGGAATAGGTCCTCGAGTTTTCCTTCGCCTTTGGTCGCTTGGACCTCCTGAATCTGATCAAGGAGAATTTCTTCGTAAGTGGGCTTCTCGACGCAACGGAAAACGCCCATGGCCTCCGGAAATTCAGGATGGTACATCTGACTCAAGAGGTGAGCCAAAGTCGGGTCTTCCAAGCTCTCATCATGGAACATCAAGTCGTCTTCGGCGACCCCTTTTCCTAGTTCTACGACTTCGGGTTTCAACCCATTCAGGCGAATCCCTTTGTTGCGATCTTTCCCGAAGATCATCGGCTTCTTGTGTTCGAGATAGAGGGTGTGGTCGGACTTGACCGCTCGGTCCGTGGCATAGTCGAACACGCCATCGTTGAAGATGATGCAGTTCTGGTAGATTTCGACGAACGCCGTTCCCTTGTGCGCTGCTGCTCGTTTGAGGGTGGCCGTCAAGTGTTGGATGTCCACATCGACGGTCCGGGCGACGAAAGTAGCCTCAGCAGCCAGGGCCACCGACAGCGGGCGAAGAGGATTGTCGATCGAACCTTGGGGACTCGATTTCGTCCGAGTTCCCAACCGCGAAGTCGGCGAGTACTGGCCCTTCGTCAGACCGTAGATTTCGTTGTTGAACAAGATGATCTTCAGATCGATGTTCCGACGGATGGCGTGGATGAGGTGGTTACCCCCGATGGACAATCCGTCACCATCACCAGTGATGACCCAGACTTGCAAGTCTGGGTTGGCTACCTTCAATCCCGTAGCGATCGTTGGAGCCCGCCCGTGGATGGTATGGAACCCGTAAGTGTTCATGTAATAGGGGAAGCGACTCGAGCAGCCGATCCCCGAAACGAACACCGTGTTCTCTCTTTCGACGCCGAGGGCGGCCAAAGATTTTTTCATTTGGGCCAGGATCGAGTAATCCCCGCAGCCTGGGCACCAACGCACTTCTTGGTCCGAAGCAAGGTCCTTCGGTTTCAGGGTGGTCAATGGAGTCGTTGACATCGTTACCTCTTCTGTAGGGGAACAGGGAAGTAGGGAACAGGGAACAGCTTGAGGAACTTCATCTTCCGTATCTCATTCGCTCCCGTTCCCGAATCCCCTGAACGCTTAAGCTTCAAGATAGAATTTCGTCGATTTTGTTTGTGATCTCACTCACCAGGAACGGTCGGCCTTGGACTTTATTCAAACCGATGGCCGGAACATTGAAGTATCCACGGAGCAACAAGAGCAGCTGGCCCATGTTGAGTTCAGGGACCAAAACGTGCTTGTAATTCCTCAGGACTTGCTCGGTGTTCTTGGGCATCGGGTTCAGATAACGCAGGTGAGCCGAGGCAACGCTGCGTCCCGCAGCTCGAGACTTTTCAACGGCCGTCAAGATCGAGCCATGAGTTCCGCCCCAACCAATCACGAGCAAGTCGCCTTGCTCGGGACCATTGACCTCCAGGTCTGGGATCGAATCGGCGATGTTTTTGATCTTTTGAGCACGGATGTTCGTCATGTGTTGGTGGTTCGCCGGATCGTAACTGACGTTGCCGGTGAGGTCTGCTTTCTCCAACCCCCCGATACGGTGCTCAAGGCCCTTCGTTCCTGGGATTGCCCAGGGGCGAACAAGTTTGTCGTCTCTCTTGTATGGGAAGAACTCGTCCGCCGTTCCGTTCCCGTCCCCATTGGGCGACGTCGCGTACTTGATTTCGAGTTTCGGGAAAGTGTTGATCTCGGGGACCTTCCACGGTTCCGCTCCGTTGGCCAAGTAACCGTCGGAGAGAACGAACACTGGCGTCATGTATTCGACCGCAATTCGGACGGCCTCGAAGGCCATGTCGAAGCAATCCGCGGGAGATCGAGGGGCCAAAATGGCACAGGGAGATTCCCCGTTTCGGCCATACATGGCCTGCAGTAAGTCGGATTGCTCGGTTTTCGTAGGTAGACCAGTGCTCGGCCCGCCACGTTGGACATCGATGATGACCAACGGCAGTTCGGTCATGACCGCAAGACCGATGGCCTCGGACTTGAGGCAAACTCCCGGACCGGACGTCCCGGTGATACCCAGCGCACCAGCAAACGAAGCACCGATGGCCATTCCAACAGCTGCGATTTCGTCTTCGGCCTGGACGGTCCGGACGCCGTAATTTTTCATCGCCGCGAGGTGATGTAAGATATCACTCGCAGGGGTGATCGGATACGTAGCGTACGTGATTTGGGCGTCGGCCATCTTGGAAGCAGCCACGAGCCCCATCGCCAGAGCTTCGTTCCCGGTTATCTTACGGTATTTCCCCGGAGCAATCTTGGCTTTGGGAATACGATAGTTGATGGGCAGGACTTCGGTCGTCTCGCCAAAGTTATACCCGGCCTTGAGGCTTCGGATGTTCGCTTCGACGTACGCCGGGTTCTTTTTGAATTTCTGCTCAATCCACCGAATCGTTGGTTCGGTGGGGCGCTCGTACAACCAAGACACCAAACCAAGGGCAAAAAAGTTTTTACACCGGTCGGCTTCCCTTTGGCTGAGCTGAATGGGAGCCACAGCTTCGCGATTGAGTTTCGTGATTGGAATCTTGAACAGGCGATAGTTGGATAGCGAGCCGTCTTCCAGTGGGTTCACGTCGTAGTTGGCTTTGTTCAGGTCGTTCTTCCCAAACGCGTCCGTGTTAACGATAAGGATGCCACCCGCTTCAAGGTCCTTGAGGTTGGTCTTCAAGGCCGCGGGGTTCATTGCGATCAGGGCGTTGAGCGTGTCGCCGGGCGTGTGGATGTCCTGACTCGAGAAGTGCACCTGAAATCCCGAGACTCCAGGGAGCGTTCCGGCCGGAGCGCGGATCTCGGCGGGATAATCGGGGAGCGTACTGATGTCGTTTCCGAGCACTGCCGAGGCATTCGTGAATTGGGTTCCAGCCAGTTGCATGCCGTCGCCCGAGTCCCCGGCGAAACGAACCGTTACGGATTCCAGTTCTTGCCGTTCTTGATCTTTCCCCGAATCGGGTACAAACTCGACGCTAGATTCGGATACAGTCATGAGACAATTCTACCTCTTCAAGTTGGGAGTTCCGGCCATCGAACCTCCGAAGTGGGTCAAGACACTTTCAACGGAGACAAACGAGCCTGAAACTCGCTCAGTTGTTGGCGGTTGTGAATCTAATCCTTTGGTCGTAGGAGAGCCATTTGCTTGGCCCACGTTTGCCGTTCTGGGGGTCGTGTGAACGGCAGTGAAACATCCCTGGGTTGTGCCGACAGAGATTCTTTAACAAACTCCAGCAAAACGGGACACACCAGGTCGCCGTTGTGACGCGCGTCAAGCCCCATCAGGACTTTCCGGCGACGCCTTCTGATCCGGGGCCAAGTTATACACTTTTCCCGGAAAATATTCGACGAGATAGCGGACAATTCGTTTGACCGAAAGCACCCCGACGGGTCGACCAGTTTCGTCGAGGACGGGCAGGTGGCGATAGCCCCCGCCTTCCATCTTTTGAATGGCCGAGGCGATCGGCTCATTGGAGCCCACAGTCGTTGGGTTGGGCGTCATACAGTCCCGTAAGGTCAACGAAAACGGTTTCCCTTGGGCAAGGATCCGCCGGATCAAATCCCTCTCGGTGAAAATTCCGACGAGTTGCCCATCAGACATGACCAACAAGCACCCAACGCCTTCTTCACGCAACAAGACAACGGCTTCGGCGACCGTCTGCAAGCAAGATAATTGCACGGGAGGGGTTGGTTTCAGACGGGAGACGCTCTCGATTTTCAGATTCTTGCCCAGATTCATTGCGGGCCTTCCGGAGAACCATTTGGGATGTTATCACAGAGAGGAAAAACGTTGGGTGGGAGTTCGCGAAAACGTGAGAGAAGGAATACCAGACTTGTTTCCTTCCCGAGCGAACTAGCTTGAACCAGCGGGCGATCACTCAAACACCGAGACTCATTCATGCCGGTCGTTGATCGGAGCTAGCTTTCGATGACGGATTACAGTCGACTAAAATCACTCACCAAATCACGCCACCCCTTGCCCAACTCAGTCCTTTTTTCAACAATACCATTTCCCACAGCCCAGAGTGGGAGGATTTTTAACATTTCGTTCGCCTTACCGGATCCATGCATGTATGTCTCGTAGTTTCACCGGATTCATCGGGCCCCTCCAAATGACTTTCGAACGATCGTCGTGCTGAGTGGAAAAGGGACCAAAGAAATATCGAGATAGAACATGCAGTGAGGCTTTTCTCCCCAACCGTAAAACCTGACCAATTCGCCTCTCTTTCTGTAATTCTCCGCAAACCTGAAGAAAGCGGCAAGACCGAATCCGTCAGGTTTTCTACGGTTGGGGAGAAAAATGGAAATCTGTGGTCCACTTGGAGGTTAGAGGGCAGAGATCGACCACTCCAAAAGCATTCGCACTCCCAAGACTTACCATGGCTCCGTCAATGCCTTGTGACAATCCGTACAATCCCCAACCATGCTGCTGGAGAAATAAATTCTGTGGACGCACAACTGCATTCTAAAACAGCGATTGTGACTGGAGCATCCGGTGGAATCGGGGCCGCTGTCGTGCAAGCCTTGCTTCACGAAAATGCCCGAGTTGCTGTTCACTATCTATCAAACCGTCCTGAACACCCTTTCCTAACCACGGAATCGTTGGAGCGTTCTCGTCTCGAGAACTTACCACCGCCACCGCAGTTTTTGCCCATGCAAGCGGACCTGACCCAAGCAGACGAGGTCGAACGGCTGTTTACCCAAACCGACAAAGCGTTTGGACCGCCGGAGGTTCTCATTGCGTGTGCCGGTAAATGGGTTTCGGAGCACGTGCCGATTTGGGAAATGTCGGAAGCGCAGTGGGAGGACACCTGGGCCGTGAACGTCAAGTCAGTGTTTCTGTGCGTTCGTCGATTTCTTCAAGGTGTCCGGGATCATAAACTCGAGCGTCCAGCCATTGTGCTGGTCGGTTCGACCTCAGGCTCCTATGGAGAAGCAGGGCACTGTGATTATGCGGCTTCCAAAGCCGCTCTAATGTTCGGACTGATGCGGTCGGTCATGAATGAAATGACTCAGTTGGCACCTTGCGGTCGAATCAACGTAGTCAGCCCAGGTTGGGTTCGGACCTCCATGGCCGATTCACTCCTCCAGAACAAGAACGAACTTCGTCGCACCTTACAAACAAATCCGCTGAGAAAACTGGCCTCTCCTGCAGACGTTGCCAATACCGTCGTATTCCTGGCTTCTGCACATCTGGCAGGACACATTACAGGAGAGATCGTCCAAGTCTCCGGTGGGTTCGAAGGCGGACTCTTGTTTTCGGAGGGAGAAATCGACTTGGACGCGGCAACGTGAGTTGGTTGCCTGTTTCTGTCGTAGGGTTTGACAAGGAGCGACGGAGCGATGACACACGATGATTTTCTAGCCGGGGCCAACGCTCGATTGCGTCATCGCGCTTGTCCCGCCCTAACACAACACCCAAATCCGTTGCTGACCGCAGCATCCACTTTGGGCCCATCTATCTCACTGGTTGGCCAGTTCGCGGGCGCGGTTTTGGAGTGCCTCTTTGACCTCCGGTGCAACAAACGAACTTAGTTCTCCACCAAAGACCGCAATCTGTCGTAGGAGAGTCCCTCGGACATGCGAGTGAGGCTCTTTGGCCATCAGGAAAACCGTTTCGATTTCGTGATCGAGTGCCAAGTTCGTCAGCGACATGGTGAACTCGGTCTCCATGTCGCTTGTCGTTCGAAGACCCCGAAGCATAATTCGAGCCCCGACACTCCTCACGAATTTGACGGCCAATCCACTGAACGGCTTGACCTCGACGTTGGGCAAATTCGCAACAACGCGTTGGACTAGATCGACACGCTCCTCGATGGTGAAGAAGGGCGACTTCGCCGGGTTGTTCCCAACGCCCACGATCAGCATGTCGAAAATACGGCTCCCCCTCTTGATGATATCGAGGTGGCCCAAGTGGATGGGGTCAAAGACCCCGGTGTAGACCGCCAGTTCGTGACCGCTGGATTGGGGAGTGGACATAGTCGGGACTCTCTTGCTCGTTACCCATCACTTTTGTTCGAACTTCCCAAGGCGCGCGATTTTTCCGTTCCGCAACTCGATGGCAAACCCTGGTCGGAGAAGGACTTGTTGGCTGTTGAACTTTTTGGCACCAGTCAGGTTCGGCACCTTTTCGAGTTCCCCTAGTTTCTCCGTTATATCCACGGTCGTAAAGGAACTTTTCGTTTCCCGCATTCCAGCAAAGAGAATCCCAACAGCTTCGTAGGCCAAAGCGGCGTTGATGTCGGGTTTCTCATCGTAGGCTTTCTGGAATCGTTTGACGAATTCCTTGTTGGCTTCGGTATCGATCTCGTCAGTCCACGCCGTTACCAGATAGACTTTATTGTTGGTTCGACGGTCCTGCAACAACTTGTCTCGCGTTCCCTCCAACCCGCCGAACACGATCGGAAGGGTCCTGAAGGAAACACTGGTTTCCTCGTCACGTTGGGCTCCGACAGGCCTTCGGGTCTGCTGGTCGAGTTTGGCTCCGTCGGGTCGTCGCGAAAACTCTCCTTTACGGATTTGCAACACCGTCTCTGGAGTCCCAGCCACGAAAATAGCATCGGGCTGTTCGTCGGGAAGTCGGTTGAGCAGTTCCGTCAATTCCGACTCCGTTTTATACGTCCATCGAGTCGGTTCAGGGAGCGGGACGCCTGGGTATTTTTCCAACAGTTGTTTATCGAGTTCCTGGGCGAAAGCCTCGGCGGTCCGTTCAAATTCCACGTGATTTTGATCGACGAACATCACGAACCGAGGCGGTGTGGGTTTGGCTTTCGACTGTTCGTGGGTCAACGCAAGCACACCTGGCCAGGCGATTCCGACGGAAGGAAGCAAGAGCCGTACATTGTTCACTCGGGGTATGTGCTTGATCGAACTTGCGGCCACCCGAGCCAAGGACTCGCCTCGAAATTCCGGAGGGAGACCAGTCAAGTAGACGCGATTGGAAGTATCTGGGGTTTTGATCCCAGCCATGCTTACGACCGGCAATCCTTCCTGATCGAGTCCAAGGACTTCGGCCGCAGTGCGCCCGCCGACGAGCCCTGCCACCTTGTTGACAACTGAGAGGTGAACCGCCGCCGCCTCGTACGCTCCTTTGGTGCTGTTGCTGGCGTCAACATGTACGACAACAACGGGGCGGCCAAGACCTCGTTCGGAGAGTTGGATTTCGGTCTGTTGTTGCTCCGGGTCATCGGTCACTTCCTGTAAAGCGAGTTGGATACCCCTGCGTTGGTTCGGTCCAGCGTCTTTCCTTTCGCCGGCAGGCGGAGCCACTTGCCCGACGTAAACAGGAGGCTTCGAACCTCCGAACCAACAACCTGCCATGGGAACCACGAAAAGAAAGAGTAACAAATACCATCTCACGAATTGTATATCCTTTAATATCCAGAAATTTGGATGTGTTTTAGTCACAGTCACCAACTTCATTGTAAGCTTGAGGATCGTGAAAAGAACAAGTTGGCCCTTTGCTTTCCGGATGTGGAAGTGGTCACGATACCACCTTCGAGGTCGTTTGTTGCAGCTCGCTACAGGCCCTAAGATCACCCAAATCGAAAATCAACATCAGGGATGACTTTCCATTTTGATTGTTCCGTAGGGCGCGACAGGAAAACCCAGAGGTTTTGACGACAACCTGTCCCCCTCACTGCCTCGCACGTCCAGCCAGTGGAGGTACGATACTTGCTGGAGTTTGCCAGACCCAATTCCACCTTCGCCGGTCACATCCCACGACCAAACGGAAACCGACGTTGACCGCTACGAGCGTCTACAAAACGCTCTGGGCTCTGCCCAGTCTTGCAAACGCATTCGAAATCTCCGCACTTTCGTCACTACGAAAAAAATCCCTGAGTCTGGCCAGATTCCTATTTCCTGCTTTTTCGCTCTTTGGTTACAATCTTCCTATCTCAATCTTGACGGGGCCATTCACTTAGGCAGCATGGAGGCTGCAGATGGCAATTGCAGACTTGCCAACCTCTCACCCTCTCCAAACTCTCGGGAATAAACTGCGCGATTTCCTCTCCGCGTTCACTAATCCATCAAAACACCTTTGGGTCTGTGTCGTAATCCTCCTTGGGCTGTCTTACTTTTTGTTCTTCCATGGGTTGACGTCGGGCGATTTGCTCCGCACAGAAAGTCTCCGCGCGATCATCGGAGCCGAATTCCTGCGTTCCGGCAACTGGATCGTTCCGCGGTTGTACGGCGAGCCTCTTTTTACGAAACCACCTGGAATGTACGCGCTCATCGCCGCTTGTAGTCTGCCGTTTGGCGAAGTCACAGAGTTTAGCTCTCGGCTACCGTCGGCGATCGCCGCAACTCTGACGGTATTCCTGACGTTTTGGTACTTTGGACGACAACTCGGTCGATTAGGCGGATTCCTTGCTGCGGTGATTCTGCCCCTCTCCCCACTTTGGTTGGAGAAAGCAACTTCTGCCGAAATCGACATGGTGCAAGTGGCGTGGACCACAGCGTCGATTTTGTTTTGCTTGCGGGCGTTGGATGACAGCCAGGGGGAAAAAAACGAACGCGACGCCAAGCCCTTGCCAGATAAAACCGTAACAGAAAACGAAACAAACACCAGCTACCAAGTCGGCGTCGAGAAGCCGCAACCCATAACAAAACCTCACCGATGGCCCACCACGATGTGGTGGTGTCTTTCGCTGTTGTGCGTAACAGGCGGGCTTTTGAGCAAGTGGACTACCCCCGCTTTCTTCTACCTCACGATGATCCCGTTGTTGTGGTGGAGGAGGCAACTACGGTTATTATGGTGCCGAGGTCACCTGCTTGGTGTGGCTCTTGCCGCTGCGATCTTCACAGGATGGGCGGCAGCGGCCGTCGCGATGGAAGGTTGGGACGTTTGGTACACCACCATCGAACGCGAAGCCATGCAACGGCTCATGCCAGGGTACACCCCATTTCCCTACCCCTGGCACGATAGTTTGATCCACCCGCTCAAGTTGCTCGTCGTGACGCTTCCCTTTTCGGCGATTGCGTTGCTCACCCTGCGTCCAAGTTTTTACCAACTGTGGGACGATCGCGGACGACGACTTTTGCAAGCATTGCATTGTTGGACGTGGGTGAACATGATCTTCTGGAGCTTCCCGACCGAACACGCCCCACGGCATAGCTTTCCATTGTTCCCGGGAATCTCGGGACTGGCGTCGATGGTGGTGTTCGCATGGATGACCGGAAAACTCGGTTGGGTGTGGCCTCTGTGGAAACCCCAACACGGACTGATGGCGACGGTCTTCCTGTGGGTAGTGTTAAAACTTGTATACGTTCACGCAGTCATCCCGAGAAAATCGGCGGAGGCCAGTCCTCAGGTTAAGGGCGAAGTCCTCGCCCAACTGGTCCCGGTTGATACAATTTTGTACATCATCGGGGTCAAGGATGAGGGTATCATGTTCTATTATCGGCAGCTTGTTTACCGGGTTTCGTCTCCAACCAAGTTGCCCAAGGGGCACCCATCATATTGTGTGCTCCTTCCCAAAGAACTCGAAAAGGTTCGCGCCCAAAGGCCAATCGAGGTCATCCGGGAGTTAACCGACCAACAGGGCGACCCGATGATTCTCGTCCGGGTGAAAGGGTAACATGCAGCTGGCTACGATGGTCCCCGATGATGTGACGGTGTTGAGCGTTGGTGAACTAACCCAGTGGGTCAAGGAGCTAATCGAAAAGGGCTTCCCGTGCGTGTGGGTCAGCGGCGAAGTCTCAAACTTGTCCAAACCAAGATCGGGCCATATCTATCTGAGCTTGAAGGACTCCGATGCCCAGATGCGGGCTGTCATTTGGCGTGGAATCGCTCTCCGAATGCGATTCGACCTACAAGACGGAATGGAACTGATCGCTCGCGGAAGAATGACTGTCTATTCTCCACGCGGTGACTATCAATTAGTTATCGAGGAGGTGCAACCGAAAGGCATCGGTGCACTGGAACTGGCCCTCCGGCAACTCCGCGAGAAACTACTCGTGCTGGGGTACTTCGACCCGGCAATCAAAAAGTCTTTGCCTCGTCTCCCTCGTCGGATAGCCTTAGTGACGAGTGCGACAGGCGCAGCCGTGCGGGACATGATTGAGATTCTCGGAAGGCGATGGCCCGCTGCCGAGGTTTGGGTGTGCCCTGTGACCGTCCAGGGTGAAGGAACGGGAGAAGACGTTGCTGGCATGATCCGCCGTTTGAATGTCGTCCAGCCCCGGCCCGATTTAATGATCGTCGGGCGAGGCGGTGGCAGCATCGAGGATCTATGGGGCTTCAACGAGGAGGTCGTGGCCCACGCCATCCATCGTTCGAAAGTACCGGTTGTCTCGGCCGTAGGCCATGAGACAGATGTAACGATTGCCGACCTCGTTGCCGACGTTCGCGCCGCGACGCCAAGCGAAGCCGCCGAACTGGTCGTTCCCAACAGAGACGAATTGCTACAAGGCCTGTTCTCTCTGGAAGCTCGACTCAAAGAGTTGCTCTTGCAAAAGCTTTCGCTCGCCAAAGAAAAGCTCGACGACTTGGCTCAAAGAACTGCTTTCCGTCTTCCACTCGAACGTGTCCGAGAGTTGGAGGAACGGCTCGACGACTGGGAAGAACGATTACACCGGGCCACACGACAACGAATCCTCAACGCCCAACAACTACTCGAGGCCGCAGCAGGTCAACTACAGAGTTTGAGTCCCTTGAATGTGTTGAGTCGAGGCTATAGTTTGACAAAGACTTTGAATAATAAGATACTTTGCAGTGCCAAGCAGACTTCAGCTGGTGATCAAATCATCACCGTTCTTGCCGAAGGTCAAGTTACGTCCCGCGTGGAGAACGTCGAGGAGTAGGCTGTTAGATCGCGACCGCTCGACGCTGCTTTGGTTTTGATACCTACTCTATTGGCTTGCCGTGGAGATGACACCCATGAGCGAAAATCAAGAAGGCCCCACATTCGAAAAAGCTCTTGCCGAACTCGAAGGGATCGTACGAGACCTGGAAAACGGTCAGGTGGGACTGGAAGAGTCACTCGCAAAGTATGAAAAAGGCGTCGGGCTTCTCAAACGATGCTATGGTCAACTACGTGACGCCGAGCAACGGATTCTTGTATTAACCGGTCAAGAACAAGGTGGAGAGGCTATCTTGCGGCCTTTCGAACATGCTTCCGCATTGAATTCCAAAGGTTCGTCGCCTTTGCGAAACGGGAATGAATAAGTTCTGGGAACTTGTCGTCGAGGGTGTCGTCTATGATCGTGGCCGACTTATCCGTATACTTCCAAGAAAAACAACGCGTCATTGACGACGCTCTCGATTCCTACCTACAGAATATCGATTCAGGGTGTCCGGATTCCTTGCAAGAGGCCATGCGGTATAGCTTACTCGCACCAGGGAAACGTTTGAGACCTCTTTTGGTGTTGATGTCTGCCGAGGCCTGCGGTGGTAAAGATGAGGAGGCTATTCCGGCGGCCTGTGCTGTCGAGATGATCCATACGTACTCTTTAGTCCACGATGACCTTCCTGCGATGGACGACGATGACCTTCGCCGAGGCCGTCCAACATGCCACAAACAGTTTACCGAAGCCACAGCAATCCTGGTCGGTGATGCCTTGCTGACCTATGCGTTCGAGATCCTGGCAACCTCGTATCCACCCCGAACGGCGACTTCTTGTTGTGTCGAATTGGCCAAGGCGTCTGGCCCCTCAGGCATGGTCGGTGGACAAGTCGAAGACCTCGCGTGGGAAAAACGCGGTGGTACGCTCGACACACTGATCGGCCTCCACGGACGAAAGACCGGGGCTCTGTTTCGAGCGAGCCTGAAATTAGGATTGTTGTCTGCCCAGGGAGAGAATCCCGACGGACCAGACTTGCGGCTAATGGAATCATTGGACCAATGGGGCCGTTGCTTTGGCCTCGTCTTTCAAATTACGGATGACCTGCTTGACGTCGAAGGAACAGCGGAAGTTACCGGTAAACGCGTTCAAAAAGACGCCGGACGTGGGAAATTGACGTACCCTGGCATAATGGGGGTTAACCAAAGTAAGCGCCGAGCCTCGGATTTGGCGCGAGAGGCCGACTCTCATTTGGAGACACTCGGCGAAGCAGGAGCAAGGTTGCAAGCCCTTTTTCGTTTTGTTCTTGAGCGAGATCGTTAGTATCACTGACAATGGAGAATTATGGATGTCTCAGCGTCTTTTCCGGATCAGAAAAGACGCATCCTCACTCGACGCCATACCCAATCATAAGTCGACGAAGGCAGGTCGATTCCCGGAGTTAATATCTCCAACCTCGACCACTCACATGGACCGTGAGAATCACCACAAAAAGGACCAAGGCAATGAGTAACTTTCTTCCCAATATTAACTCTCCGGCCGACCTGCACACGCTCTCCGAAGAGCAACTAGCTGAGCTCGCGCAGGAAATGCGCGACGAGTTGGTGCGAGTCTTGAGTCTCCGTCCTGCGCACTTTGCTAGCAACTTGGGTGTGATCGAGTTGTGCCTTGCACTGCACTTGACGTTCGACTTCCAAAAAGATCGTTTGATCTGGGACACAGGACACCAGGTCTATCCCCACAAGCTGATTACCGGCCGCTACGAGCAGTTCGAAACCATTCGCACTCGTGGTGGTCTCATGGGCTATCCCAACCCTTACGAAAGCGATTATGACCTGTTCATGACAGGTCATGCCGGTTGTGCTGCCTCTTGTGCTCTCGGCCTTCGCAGCGCCGACGAGTTGCTCGGCCAACACGACCGCCACAGCATCGCTGTTGTCGGCGACGGAGCGTTGCCTTCTGGCATCGTATTCGAAGCTCTGAACAACGCTGGCCATCTCGGTTCCAAAATGTTGGTCATTCTCAACGACAACAAGATGTCCATCTGTCCGCGTGTTGGTGCTCTTGCGGCATGTCTGGACCGAGCCCGTCTGACGGATTTCTATCACGGTTCCAAGAAGCACGTTAGGAATGTTCTCAGCAAGCTCCCGGTCGTCGGCGACATGGCGACTCACGCACTTGACCAAATTCGTGATGGCTTGAAGGCGCTGCTCTCCGGCGGAATGCTCTTCGAAGAACTCGGGTTCCGGTACTTCGGTCCGATCGACGGACACGACCTGCCCGGCTTGCGAAGTTGGCTCGAGAAAGTCAAAGAACTCGACGGTCCGGTGTTGCTCCACGTCCTGACCGAAAAAGGACACGGCGTTCCGCAAGCGATGGAAGACCCGGTCATGTTCCACACGCCACCTGTCCTGGAAAAAGTCGGACCAGGGCGGACGATTCTTGCCGTGAAGAAAGGTAAATCCAGAGCCTACACGCATGCGGCCAGCGACGCGATTTATCAAGCCATGGCCCGCGATGAAAAAGTCACCATCATGACCGCCGCGATGTGCCAGGGCAACAAACTCGAAAAGATTCGTGAAGATTTTCCAAAACGGTTCTTTGACGTGGGGATTTGCGAGTCGCATGCTGTGGCGTTTGCCGCAGGACACGCCAAGGCAGGCCTCAAGCCAATCGTGGACATCTACTCGACGTTCTTACAACGCTCGTTCGACCAGATCTTCCAGGAAGTCGCTCTACAAAACTTGCACGTAACGTTCTGTCTTGATCGCTCGGGATTGACTGGCCCTGACGGAGCAACTCACAACGGTGCGTTCGACCTGTCATACATGCGAGTGTTCCCGAACATGACGGTCATGGCACCCGGCGACGAACTTGACGTTGCCCCCATGCTCGATTTTGCGTTGGAACACAACGGCCCAATTTCGATGCGTTACCCGAAAGCCCAACTGGAAAACGTCGAACGAACTCAGGCTCCGATGGAACTCGGGCAATCGGAAGTTTACGAATGGGGCACGGACGCAATGTTGGTCGTGCTCGGAACACTATTTCCCGAGGCCGTGAAAGCCGCCGAGAAACTTCGCGAAGAAGGTCTCGATGTCGGCGTCATCAACGCTCGCTTCGTCAAGCCGCTTGACAAAGCGACCATTTTCAAAGCAATTTCGGAAGCTTCGGTTGTCGTCACGATCGAAGAAGGAACGCTCGAGGGAGGATTCGGCAGCGCGGTTCTCGAAGCTGCCAACGCAGCCGGACTCAGCACCAGCAACATCGTCCGATGTGGTTTCCCCGATCAGTTCGTCGAACACGGGGAACGAGGCGAGTTGCTCGCCGATCTCGGACTCGATGCCGAAGGCTTTTGCAAGACCGTTCGGGACCATTTGTCCCAGGAAAAAAGAACTACCACGGAACAACCTGCTGTGCTGGCAGAGTGACCAGACACCAGTCCAAAAAACCGAATCCACCCAAGGCCGTCCAAAGAACAATTCTTTGGACGGCCTTCTTTTTTACCAAGGATGGCGGCGAACATCTCCATGAGCCAAACCATCAAGGCCCAAGGAGGAAGGCCCCAAAGGCTGCAGGAGAACCTTCTGCTTCCTCCTTCAATGTTTTGCGACACCTCCAGGATGGACCGCTGCAAAAGGAAAACAACGATCCCGTCCAAGGCTCGCTATGATGGTACGTAGCAACTCTTACCGAAAGTGAGCCTCTCATGATCAGCTTGGAATTCAAGAACATCGCGAGGTATCGCGAGTTGGCCTGGGTGCTTTGGAAGCACAAACAACGCGAACTCGTTCGGACCGTTGGCCTCGATAAGTTGTTTCACGGACGCGAAGCCGAATTGTCCGTGGAAGAAGTTCAGGCCGACCACCTGACACGCGATTTGGAGCGACTCGGTGCGACGTTCGTCAAGTTTGGCCAGTTAATGTCCACGCGGACCGACATGCTTCCGCCAGAATACATCCAGGCCCTATCTCGCTTGCAAGACGCTGTCGAACCCCTCCCCATTAACGTCATTCAAGATGTCATCGAGAGCGAACTGGGTGAACCTGCCGACAAACTATACGCAAACTTCGAATGGCAGCCGCTCGCGTCGGGTTCCATAGGACAAGTTCATCGCGCGACCCTCAAGACAGGAGCGCCGGTCGTCGTCAAGGTCCAGCGCCCCGGACTCCACGCACAGATTCGCACTGATTTGAGGTTTCTCCACGAAGTCGCCGATCTCGTTGATCGACATACAGCACTCGGGCATAAGTACCGATTTTCGGTCATGGTCAATGCTTTGCAGCGATTGCTACTGAAGGAAACCTCCTACACCTCGGAAGCACAAAATGCGAGGCGGTTACGCAAAAATTTACGCCGATTCAAACTCATCCAAGTGCCGAAGCCAATCCTGCCGATGACGACCGACCGGGTACTTACGATGGAGCACGTCGAAGGGCAAAAGATCACGACGCTCACCGAGTCAGACTTGGGCCGATGTGACCGTACTGGATTAGCGCGAGTTTTGTTCCGATGCTACCTCAAACAGACGTTGATCGACGGCTTCTTCCACGCCGACCCTCACCCTGGCAACATTCTCTTGATGCCAGACAACAGGCTTGCGATTTTGGATTGTGGCTCCATCGTCCGGATACCCAACAACGTCCAACGAGAACTGGTCAAGCTGGTCTTGTCTCTCAACGAGAAACGTGGACTTGAAGTCGCGATGGTGTGCGAAACACTTGGTCACATCGAACAAGATTACGACACACACCAATTTCGCGCCACGGTGGCCCAACTCGTCGAAGACAACGCCGACCAGTCGTTTGGACAAATGCAACTTGGCCGGATGTTGTTTGAACTACAGGCCATCGCCGGAGACAACAACTTGGTACTCCCCAGCGAGTTGATCTCTCTCGGCAAAACCTTGCTCAACCTCGATCAACTCGTCATCAAATTGGCACCTGAGTTCGTCCCCCATCACGAAATGAAGAAGTATGCCCGCAAAATCATGCTTCATCAGATGCACAGCCTTGTATCGCCAGAACGGGCTTTTCGGACCTTCCTCGAATCGAGCGAACTGGCCGAAGCACTTCCCCACAGGCTCAACCGAATCACCGAGTTGATCGCCACGAACCAATTGTCGGTCAAGTTTCAACTCGCCGAACAACGCAAACTCATCTCCGGCATGGAAAAGATCGGCTCTCGCATCGGCATCGGGGTCGTACTCGCCGCCTTGATCGTCGGAGCGTCGTTGGTCCTGCACCTCCAAGGAGACATGTACAAGTGGGTCGCTTTCCTGTTCTACGTCGCCGCCAGTCTGGGCGGCATTTCCATGATCGTCTACAGCTTGTTTTGGGACCAGTGGAGCTGAACGAGCCAGCAGGAAGAGTCGAAGTTCGAGAGACAAAAAGGATGCCAGCGTGGGAAAAGAAAGGAGCCGTTTTGTTGATTCCCTCTCTCCTGGCAGCTTGCCCAGGTTACGATGAGGTCGCCCATCAGCCAAAACAGCTCATCCCCTCACTCCGGTGTCTCTTGTTTTTTCACCCTGTCATTCCGACAGTCGATCCCCTGTTAAGTCGGTCCGGTCGTGCCAACCTGGCAGGGCTCTCGCCAACTCCACTCGATGATCCTGACATCTCGAAGACCACAAACTCCTGTAAATCAACAGCTTGTGTTTCCTGGACATTCTGGCATGCGACTTGCTTCCTAAGCGAAGCTATACGACATACAAACACTCAAGGGCAGTGCAGAATTTGTGGCACAGGAGGAAAACATGAACATAAAACCACTCGCAGACCGAATTGTCGTCCAACGAGAGGATGCCCAAGACAAAACAGCTGGCGGAATCATTTTGCCGGACTCGGCCAAAGATAAACCGCAGCGAGGAAAAGTCCTGGCCGTTGGCCAAGGCAAAATGCTCAAAGACGGGACTCGAAAAGAGTTGCAAGTCAAAGAAGGCGATATGGTCTTGTTCACGAGTTGGGCCGGTGACGAGTTCAAACAAACCGGAAACGACAAGCCCGTCCTTTTGATGCGCGAAGATGATGTCCTCGCCGTGATCGGATAACTCAACGAATACCTGTTGTTTCGCCCTACATCACGAAAAAATACACGATAACAAAGCACTTAACATGACGTAGGAGGTACCATGTCTGCCAAGCAGATTGCATTTGACCAGGAAGCTCGCGATGCTCTTCGTCGCGGCGTCAGCAAGTTAGCCCGCGCCGTGAAGGTCACCCTCGGCCCCAAAGGCCGAAACGTGATTCTCCAGAAGAGCTTTGGCTCTCCCACGGTCACCAAAGACGGTGTGACCGTCGCTAAGGAAATCGAATTGGAAGAGAAGTATGAAAATATGGGCGCCCAAATGGTCCGCGAAGTCGCCTCGAAAACGAGCGACATCGCTGGCGACGGGACGACCACAGCGACCGTGCTGGCCGAAGCCATCTTCAACGAAGGCATCAAGCGTGTCGTCGCCGGCGTCAACCCCATGCTCATGAAGCGAGGGATGGACAAGGCCGTCGAACAAATCACCGACAAACTCACGAACATGAGCATCGAGGTCAAGGATACCAAGGACCTCCAAAACGTCGCCACGATCGCTGCCAACGGCGACGAAGAGATCGGCGAGCGCATCGCACAAGCCATGGAGAAGGTCGGGAAAGACGGCGTAATCACCGTCGAAGAAGGCAAGACGATCCGCACCGAACTCGAGTTCGTCGAAGGGATGCAGTTCGACCGCGGTTACGTTTCGCCGTATTTCGTCACCGACCGTCAACGCATGATCGTCGAACTCGAAGATCCCTACATCCTCATTTACGAAAAGAAAGTATCCTCCAACAAGGACCTCGTTCCGGTCTTGGAAAAAGTCGTCCGCCAAAGCGCTGCGAAGCCACGACCGATCTTGATCATCTGCGAAGACGTCGAAGGCGATGCTCTGGCCACCCTCGTCGTCAACAACATGAACTCTCCGACGTTCAAGTGTGCTGCGGTCAAAGCTCCCGGTTATGGCGACCGTCGCAAAGCCATGCTTCAAGACATCGCCATCTTGACTGGTGGTCAAGCCATCTTCGAAGACCTCGGGCTCCAACTCGAAAACGTCGAACTGGAGAAACTCGGGACGGCCAAGAAAGTCAAGATCGACAAAGAAAACACGACCATCATCGTGGAAGGCGACACCAACAAGGAAGAGATCAAGGCCCGCATCGCGACGATCCAGCGAGAACTCGAAGAGTCCACGAGCGACTACGATCGCGAAAAGCTCAGCGAGCGAATCGCGAAACTCTCCGGTGGTGTTGCCAAGATCAACGTCGGTGCAGCCACCGAGAGCGAAATGAAAGAGAAGAAAGCCCGTGTCGAGGACGCCATGCACGCGACTCGTGCGGCCAGCGCTGAGGGAATCCTCCCTGGTGGTGGTGTGGCTCTACTTCGAGCATCGACTTTGGTCCAGGTTCCCGAAGATCTGGTCGACGACGAGAAAGCCGGATTCTCCATCATCGTCGATGCTTGCCGTGCCCCGATCGTCCAAATCTGTGCCAACGCTGGCGAAAAGGGCGATGTTGTAGCCAGCAAGGTGGTCGAGAACTCCACCGAAACATTCGGTTTCGACGCCCGACGTGGCGAATACTGCGATTTGGTCCAACAAGGCGTCATCGACCCCACCAAGGTCGTCCGAAACGCCCTCCAAAACGCAGCCAGCGTTTCGAGCTTGCTCCTCACAAGTGACGCTCTCGTTGCCGAACTGCCCAAAGAAGAGAAGAAAAAAGGCGGCGCACCTGACTACGACGATATGTACTAGGATCCGACCGTCCTTGGTAACCTCAACCAAAAAGCCCACCGAAAGACATCGGTGGGCTTTTTTTTGTGGCCCGCGGAGAGCCTAACATTCACACTTCGCCCATTTCCTATCCGGACTGTCCACCAGACCTTTTCCAGTCGGTCCAATTCCCAAGGGTGAAATGAGAACTCAGGACCTCTTGGCGTCTTGGCTCTGCCTCTCACATTTTTTTGGAAATATTGGGATTTACAAACACGTCCATCAACCCTATAAACCCGCCTCGTTGTTGGCGACGAACACCGCCGTGAAGGGAACAACGCTCGACACACTTTCAAAGAAAATTTGCTTGGCTCTGCTGTGTGCTGGAAATGCGGGAAACCGGCACTACCTTCCCTCCTAGGTAGAAGCAACATCTATTTACCGGGCTCAAGTGGTTTTGGGTCGGCCACTCCGGTAATCGCTTCGCAGTAGAGCCATTTTACCAGGAGCCGGGTCTTTGTACCCGGCTCCTGTGGATCTAGGACCTTGGAAAGGGACGAAAGCGACGCCGAGTCGAAGCGATCCGAAGAAAGACAACACGACCAAACGGCAGCACGTTACCGCGTCGCAGAACCGAAACCCGCAAGTGGGCCTCCTGTGCTCCGAACAAGCCATTTACTTCGTCTGCTCCCACTTCAAGATTTCGTCGATGCTTGCCACAGAAATTGGGTGATATGTTGCTCGGGCTTTGGCATATAACCGCCTGGCTCGTTGTTTACCAGCTTCCGTTTTGACGAGTTCCTTGTAAAGCTCACGCAAAAACCAACGTCGTCCCATCGACGTGAGGAACTTCTCCAGGCGAGGATACGCTGGTTCGTACTCATTACGAATGGCTATTCTTAGCCAGTTCATCAGGACTACCGAATTACCGACCTTTGTGAGAGTGAACGCGTCATCGAGTTGTTTCATTTTGCGTTTCCCAAGATCGGCGGGGAGAACTTGCAAAAAGTGTAACCATTCTTGCGTGCTCCATTGCTTCGTGGGAAGTTTCGAAGTCTTGATGTTTCCTTGTAGCCAGAGTTTGGCCACCTCTTCCACCTTGACGAACGCTTTGGCCTCGAGTCTTGGCGCTGACTCGGGCAACTTCGCTCCTTCGATCCACTGTTGAACGGGCACACGCACGGCCAACTTGGGAGCTTTCTTCAAGAGATTCGCATCCAGATAATCCACGAATTCGGGAGTCGTAATGCTTCGAAAGGCGTAATGCTCGAAGTAGCTTCTGAGGAACTTGTCGAATTTCTCTCGCCCAAACACTTTCTCAAGATGCGTCAAGAAAAGCGCTCCCTTTTCATAAGGGATATCGGTGGACCCTTCCTCGGGGTTGCGACCTGCCAAATTGATGTAGAGTTTACGGTACCGAGGCTTCAATTCCGACAAGGCGATGTCTAAATCACGCCGCCCAAGAACGGCGTTCATCAAAGCCCGGTCTCGCCCGTAGATGTCCTCGAGAATTCGCCGTTCCAAATACACTGTAAAACCTTCGTTGAGCCAAAAGTCTCGCCAGGTTGCATTCGAAACAAGGTTCCCGGACCACGAATGCGCCATCTCGTGGGCAATGAGAGCAAGCAGACTTCTGTCTCCCGCAAGGATCGTCGGGGTCACAAATGTCAACCGAGGATTTTCCATCCCGCCGTATGGAAAACTTGGTGGCAAGACCAGGATGTCATAACGCTCCCACCGATACTTTCCAAATCGTCGTTCGATGGCTTCGAGCATGCTTTCCGTGACCGCAAACTCGGCCGCTGCTTTGTTCACAACAGACGGCTCGGCGTAAACTCCGCTACGCTTGCCGAGAGACTGGAACTGCAAATCCCCAACGGCCAGAGCAATCAAATACGGAGGTATCTTTTGCCTCATCGTGAACTTATAGACTCCCGTCGGCGACTTCTTGCGAACGTTCGTCGAACTCATTACGGCCACGAGGTCCTTGGGAACTTGCACCGTCGCGGTGTAGGTAACCCGAACGCCCGGAGAGTCCTGTAAGGGAATCCAGCTTCGCGCATAAATGGGTTGCGACTGAGTAAAAAGGAATGGAAATTTCCCGCCAGATGTTTGCTTTGGGTTGAGCCACTGCAAGGCCGTCGCTCGTCGCCCCGTGGTGTAGGTAATGCGAACTTGTTGAACTTGCGGCGGAGCTTGGACGACTAACTTGGACCCAAGATACCGCTGGTTTTTCGGCGGCGGAAACATCTCAAACTTGGTTCCCAAAAACTGTCTGCCGTTGATCGAGTATTCCGCCTTTTCGATGGTGAGGTCCTTGGTATCGAGAACCAATGGTCGTTCTCGATTCTTGGACGTCCGCTCGACCGTCAGTGTGGCTTGACCTCCGATGATCCGCTTTTTGAAGTCGACCTTCAGCTTCAAATCGAGATGTGTCGTTTTGATGTGTTCAGGATTCGAGAAAGAGTGTACGTCTCGAACTCTTTTTCCATCCTGAGAGACAACACTCTGGGTGTTGGTCACGACAATCATCACTGCCAACACGCAACCAATGCCGAACTTGTCCATTTCAATGCTTCCCCCTCAATACTTCGGACGCCCCACAAATAGCTCTATCTACCCGGTCCGACAACAGCCACGACATGAGCCGTGGCTGGGCACACGGATTGCTTCTCTGTTTGACGAGGAACATGTCGCCTTTGGATTGTTGACTAGCTTCCCGTCGGTCTACTTTGGCTCGGGAGTCAAGGCCTCCATCGATCC
The DNA here is from genome assembly GCA_964423615.1 of uncultured Alcaligenaceae bacterium. Lineage (GTDB taxonomy): Bacteria > Planctomycetota > Planctomycetia > Gemmatales > Gemmataceae > CAYRFQ01. The sequence goes on from CAYRFQ010000031.1 coordinate 28,803, forward strand.
CTTCGCTTTGTGCCACGTCTCTTCGTATTCTTTCTCCGGCACCGAATCGGCCACGATACCACCACCAACGGGAAATTGAATCCATCCCCCTCCCACAGTGAACGTCCGGATGAGGATGTTCGTATCCATGTTTCCGTCGAAACCGATGTACCCGAGACTGCCGCAGTACGAACCCCGGGCCGTTTGTTCCAGTTCGGTGATGATCTCCATCGCCCGAACTTTTGGTGCACCCGTCACCGAACCACCTGGAAACGCCGCCGTCAACAAGTCTACAGAACCGAGTCCGTCGCGTAATTGGCCACGCACTTCCGACACGAGATGATGAACATACTCGTAACTCTCCAGACGGCAAACTTCGGAAACTTGCACCGATCCATACTGACAAACACGTCCCAAATCGTTCCGCAGCAGATCGACGATCATCACGTTTTCGGCGCGATCCTTTTCGCTCCCAAGAAGCTCCGTTCTGTTCGCTTGGTCTTCTTGGAGGGATGCTCCCCGCGGACGGGTCCCTTTGATCGGGCGAGTTTCGACGTGACCGTTTTGAAGCTGTAGGAACCGCTCAGGTGACGCGCTAGCGATCACGAAATCACCCAGATCGAAGTATCCAGCAAACGGAGCCGGATTTCGTGAACGGAGTCGACCATAAAGATCCATTGGTGAAATTTTCACTCGATGGAGGAGTCGTTGGGCAACGTTCACTTGGAAACAATCCCCGGCATGAACGTATTCCACGGCCCGAGCAATGGTGTCCAGGTATCGTGCCCGAGTGAAGTTGCTGAAGAGCCCTGGCAATTCCGGAACTTCGTATTGGTCCACCGGAGAAATCGGATTCGCATCGAGTTTCCAGACGGACTTGTTGCTCCTTTTTCGTGTGATCAGCGAACGTATGAAGTCCGCCCTTTCCTGAGCACGGAATGCTTTTGTCAGCTCCGTCGTTTCCGGAAAACCCGTGGAGATCAACCAAGCTCGTTCACGATGATGATCGAACGCGATGACCCAATCGTAAAACCCGAGAGCCATATCCGGCACCTGGAATTCGTCACATTTGGGTCGCGGGAGTTTCTCAATGTGGTGACAGAGGTCGTAGCCGAACAGTCCCGCCGCGCCACCCTGAAAGGGAGGTAGACCGGGAATCGTGGAGGTCGTGTATCGCTCGAGCAGTTTCGAAAGTTCGTGGAATGGGTTGGCATTGTGTTCGATGCCCTCCCGAAAGACTGGCGAGGACGACTGTAAAATCTCGCTTTCACTTCGGGTCGGTGGGAAACGTCTCACGGCTTGGCCATCATCCGTGCGATCGGTAATAAGGACCTTCCGACCGCGAGACTCGACCCACAGAAACGGGTCTGCCGTGAGATAACTATACCGACAGAGGTGTCGCGGACCTCCGGCGCTATCCAGGAACAGAATGTTTGGTAGGTGGGCGAGCCGTTGACATGATTTCCACAAATCGGGGACCGGGGTGATCTCTTCGACGAGTGGCAAGGTAGTTAACTTGGTGATAATTCCGTTGATGCTCATCCGATTTCGTATTATTCCTTCTTCAACAACAAGTCCATTATCTCACATCATCATCTTGGGTCGCGAGGCTCCTTTCGTTCGCAGCGAGTTGCCGCTCTCGCATCAATAGGAACACCGGAAAGGAAAACGCCACAGCAACACCGAAGGTCAGTACGAAGTATATCCACCAGTTGGACATTTTCAGTCGCCGAGCTTCGAGAAACGACCAAAAAAGGAATGTGACTGTGGCCACCAGGACATCATTGCCGATGGAAGCGGAAGCATAATTCACATACGCAGCACGTACGAACTCGACCACGGAGAAGCCATCGTTCTCCGCCATGTATTGGAGATTGCAATACCACGTGACGGCCATCCCAACGAGAGCGATGAGGCCATAGATTATCTGACGGACAGTGGATGTCATAATGGTAGTCTGGTCATTCCACATTCCTGGCTCCACGAAAGAAACCTACAAATACCGCCTTTTCACTTTTTCCCATTTCGAAAGATGAGCTGCTCCAACAATTGTTGAAAATCTTCCCGGTCTTGCAGAACATCGTAGGCTGGCGTCGTCTCCAAATAGACGTCGTTATCGAATCCATCGTTGACGGCCTCACGGAGCACACGAACCGCCAGTTTGCCATACTGGTCCATGAATTCTCGTTTCTTTTCTTTCGGCAGACTGTTGTCCTCTTTGAGTCGTTGGAGGCAACGAGCGACTTCGGCAGCCAACTTCTCTTTCGGACCACCCGTCTTCGGGAAACGGTCCAACGTGGACATCACGGTCTTGGTCGCTAATTCGTGGCTCCCCCGAGTAACGTGCGTCCGGACGAGTTCCAGAGCCACTTGAGCGTAAGCCTCTCGAACGACAGCATCCTCAGGTTGCCGGTTGAGGGCTGTTTGTTGGAGAGCGAGTGCTTCTTCGAGAGCAGCAACGGCTCCTGGAAGATCTTCATTCGCCCGACGTTGGGCTCCCAAATTCGCCCAGTTGCGAGCCAGTTTTTCCAACTCTGCTTGCCCCTCCGCTGGATTTCGAATCGAGTCACGGAATGTCAATAACCACTGTTCGTGTGGTTTGGCCTTGTCGGCCTGGCCTGTCGACAAATAGAGCAGCGCCAAGTTCAAGTGACACAACATTTTCACGTAAGCGACCGACTTGACGAGATTCGGTTTCTGGTCGGTCTTGACTTTCGGCGGTTCGAGGCTTGTCAAAGCAGCCTTGTAGTGTTTGGCGGCTTCATTCGCCTGCCCAGCTTTCGCTTCTACGATTCCGAGGTCGAGTTGCGCCTTGGCCAGCGCGAGTGCAAATCTTGGTTCGTCACGACCGGCAACGACCAGGTCTTTGCCGAGTTCTATCGACTTCGTGAGTTGCTTGCGTCCTTTTTCCAACTCCTTGGGCACGGTCAAAATCCCTTGTTGGTGGTACGCCTTTGCCAATTCGTGTTGGAACGTCAACGACTTGGGCTGTTGCGTGCGGAGTCGTTCCCATTGTTCGGTTGCCTTGTCGATCGACTTTCTCGCTTCGTTGACATTCTTTTGCTCTTCGTAGAGACGGGTCAAGTTGTTGTACGTAAGAGCCAGCAGATACCGATAGTCCTCAACATAGGGATACGTGTCCGTCAGGTAGAGCAAGTGGCGTTTGGCTTCCTGGAATGACTGCTCGGCCGTTTGATCGCCTGGCATTCGTAACCGGAGGGAACCGAGATTCAGTTCGGTTCGAGCCAACTCCATCCGATAGTGAGGCACGTCTCGATGCACCGCAGAAAGTCTTTGGAGGGTTTCCCGGGCTTGGGCATAGAGTTTCTGGGCTTCGTCGGCGTCGGATTGGGCCAGGTGAATCGCCAGGTTGTTGCGAACACGGGCTAACTGTTCGGCATACTTCGGTGCTCCCTTCCTTTTCACAAGTCCTTGGAGTAACTGTATCGATTCGGAGTATGTCTGACGCACGACGGCAGTTTTCGCCTTCTGGGCCAAGAGTAAATTTCCCAGACTGTTGGAGACACGTGCCAACTCGAACGTGTATGTCTCGTTGTTGGGTTCTTCCTTGTGAAGATCGCCAAAGATACTCCCGGCTTCCTCGAGGGCCTCGCGGGCTTCCTCGAGTTTCCCTAGCTTTTGGTAGATCACTCCGATTCCAGCGAAGACTTCAGCCAGCCCGATTTTCGTAGGTGGCTTTTTCTCTCGTTTTGTTAATCCCCGGAGGATATCGATCGCAGAGTCATACGCTTCCTCGGCGGCTTCGAAATCGCCAAGCAAACTTTGGATATCGCCGACTCGTTGGAACGCTCTGGCGGTTTCCTGACGAAGGACGGCCGAATCTCCCCGGTCCTGGAGAAACTTTTGGTAAAAATGCAAAGCCTGCTCCAGTAGATCACGCCGGACCCTCGTCATGGCAGGCGTATAGACGAGTTGTTCCTGGCTCACCCGGGTGAGCATCTCCTCGACGGCTTCCTTGGCTTGTGCAAAGTGTTTGTCAGCGAGAGTTTTCTGGCGTTCGGCTTCCGTCTTTCTTTCGACAGCCCGTTGTCGTTCTTTCTCGGCTGCGGCGCGGAGTTGGGATTCTCGTTGGGCAACGATAGAGCTACCGATTGTAAGAGAGAGAATCCCAACGACGCACAACAGGATGAGCGCGGCAGCAGCAGGATTGCGACGGGACCATTTCCACATCCGTTCCCAAACTCCAACGCGACGGGCATGAATGGGACGATCGGTCAAGAAGCGCTCGAGGTCTTCGGCGAGAGCCTCAGCCGTGGAATAGCGGTCGCGGGGTTGTTTTTGTAGGCACCGCAAACAGATCGTCTCGAGGTCACGAGGAACTTGTGGGGAGAGCCGAGCGGGTGGGATCGGTTCGGCGTTCACGACCTGTTGGAGCGTGTCCATCACCGTCTCGCCTTTGAACGGAGGCCTCCCGGTGAGCAAGTCATACAGGATCGCCCCGAGGGCATAGACGTCAGCGGCCGTGCCGATCTCTCGTGTTTGGCCTTGGGCTTGCTCGGGAGCCATGTATGTTGGCGTTCCCAGGATATCCCCATCGCCGGTATATCCGTCGTCCTCGTTGAGCCGTTTGGCCAACCCAAAATCGGTTATTTTGGGATCGCCGTCGGTGGTGAGCAGGATGTTCGCTGGCTTTAGGTCGCGATGGATGATCCCATGTTGGTGCGCGTAGAAAACCGCTCGGGCGAGTTTCGCAAGGAGATCAGCAGCATCTTTGGGTGGGTATCCACCTTCCTTCAAGTGTTGTTGGAGGGTCCCGCCTTGGACGAACTCCAAGGAAAAGTATGGCTGGCGGTTGTGCTCTCCGATGTCGTAGACCTGGACGATGTTGGAGTGCTGCAACTGAGCCACGGCCTCGGCTTCGAGGTGAAATCGAAGGAGGCTCGTTTCGCTCGCGTTCACTCCTCCCAGGACCATTTTGAGAGCACACTCACGATTGAGAGCGATGTGCCGCGCTTTGTACACAACGCCCATCCCTCCCCGTCCGAGCGTGTCGAGGATCTCGTAACCGGGGACGTGGGGAAAGGTCATCGGGGTCGGACGAACAGGCCCTTGTTTATCGGTGCGTGCCTCGGGTCTCGGTGCCGAGTCTTTCTCAAGCGTCCCAGATATGTTCTCTGGTCGGCTCGACTCCGACAGGTCGTCAAGCCTCTGTGTGTTTTCTTGTCGGTCTGACTCCAGGAAGCCAAAACTCTGGGCAGTTCTGTCGTCAAAACCGCCTGACTGCCCGGGTGTTGGCCTTTGGGGAATGCAATCTGTGGGAACTCCCATGGCGTGCCAGTCCGTCCCCGCCAGGTCGACCATTCCTGGTGCCGAGAGTTCCTCCGTGCACTGGAGGTCCTCAGATCGAGGAGCCGAAACCCAATGGACCGATTTTTCACTGGACTCATCGGGGCCGAGCATTCGGGCTTTTTCTGTGAGTTCGGACGTTACTTCATCGGATACTCCTGACCAGTGAACCCCTACAGTATGTGGGTTCACTGGGAAGTCGCTGGAGTTCTTTTCCTGCCAGTCTGTTAGGCTTTCCTCTGGCATGGGTTTCGTTTTCCGCGCCTGCCTCGGGCCTATCAGCGTCTCGTGAGTTTCGTCCTCTGTTTGGTTTGGCTCCGAATCGGCCTCACCCCACGTCTGGGTCATTTCCCCTACACCATTCCGCTGCGAATCAAGCTCGGAACTCTTGTTCGGACTTTGCAGTTGGTCGCCACCGGGAATTGCTTCGGTCGGGAGATCGGAGATCGGTCCTCCTGCAGGTGCATTGTCTTCGACTGGGAAATGGGGAGTTCCGAATTCCAAAAGATTCTCTCTATTTTCTGTCTCTTGCTCACTGTTTCCTTGCACATCCTTGGACGGATGATCTGTTTTAGCCAATGTTTCGTCAACACTGCCAAAGTCCTCCGCGGAATTCTGTTCGTGAAAATCCGTAAAGATCCTGTCAGCACTACCAGAGTTCTCAGACCCTGGCCATTCCGTATGCGGCGGGGTTGGCTCCAGGGCCGAAGAAAGAACAAGTGCCGAATTGGCCGTATCGTCTGGCTGCGTGAGAAACTTCTTGGTCTCGTTTTCGGATCGTGGAGCGTCGGGTCGTTTTGGACGGTGTTTGCTGGCGGACGGTTCGGCCCAAGAATCTGGACCGTCCGGAAACAACGTTTCGTCGAAGGCTTGGGAGAGCGGCGGAAAGGATCTCTGCACATCGAGTTCTGACTGGTCGGCTTCCGAGGACTCCGCTCTATACGACCGAAGGTCGTCGTCCGCACGGCCATGGTCGATCGTCTTGCTCTCCGGTGGGTCTCCGGAGTCGAGGCTGGACGGCAGAGGCTGGACGGTAGCATTCCCGCAATGCGGGCAAAACAGGGGCCTTGGTATATTCAGGGCGGTTTTGTGTTTCCACCGATGTCCTGCTTCACAGACCCAAGTTTCTGACATCGTTGCCCTCCTCGCCGGGCGTGGTTTGGTAGTTCAGGATGAGCACACTGGTGTCGAAGGATGGACTTACAGGCGTATCGACCTTACGCCTTTGAAAAAAGGATTGAGAATACAGAATAGGCAGCAAACTCGGCATCCTTTTTTTTCTTTTCCAGACTACAGACCATATAATGGTTTGTTATTTCCTTATCGGTCTAATGTAACATGTTCGTGATTATTCGAGCGGTGTTCTTTTGGGAAGGAAGTGCAATCTTCGGTAAGACCGGCCCGACAATTCGGATTCGCTGCGAAACTCTCCTCTCCGATGGGCTGCGGTCTGGCGGGAATTGATTCTCTTTTCCCTCTCTCCTGTTCCTCACTTCTTGCCTGGGTGGCGCTCGACCTGACCTCGTTTCTCCGTTTAATGATAGGCTGATTGTGTCTATGAAAGGGCCGATACAACTGAGAAGTTTACACCTCACGAAAACCGCGACCACAATCGCTTCGGAAACCACCGGAGTCCTCCTCATGGAATATCCCCTTCTGGGTTTCTTTTGGTTTTATCGACCACTCCTCGGACAATCTTCGATCGTCTCCCGCGACGATCTTTTGGATCGCCGTGTTCCCAGACTGGGCCGACCAAAGAATTCCAGCAGTCGTCGGGTTCCAATGCTTGAGGTATTGGAAGATCGGATGGCTCCCGCCGTATTCGTGGTCAATTCCTTTCTCGATGCACCAGCGGCTGACCTCGTGACCGGGGTGACCGCAGAAGGAACAATTTCGCTTCGGTCGGCCGTCATGGCGGCGAATGCGTCCAGCGAGGCCGACACCATCCTTCTCCCAGCTGGAGATTTCTTGCTCACGATCCAGGGAGAGGATGAAGACGAGGCCATGACAGGAGATCTGGATGTCACAGGTGACCTGACGATCGTGGGACAAGGCGCGAGTACAACGAGGATCAATAGCAACACCTTGGACAGAGTGTTCGAGGTCTCCGAGGACTCTACGTTGGAGTTACAAAGTTTATCGATCCTTGGCGGAATTGCACAAGGCTCGGGAGGGGGAATTTTCAATTCAGGTAATATGATCGTCGCCGACAGTGTCCTCCGTGCCAACCAAGCATTCGGTACGACGGCCGGTTTCGGCTCCGGCGAGGACGGCAGTCCGGGCCTCGGTGGCGGGATCTTCAACAACGGCGGTACGGTCCAGGTGGTTCGTTCGTCGATCTTTGACAATGTGGTCTTCGGCGGCGATGGAGCCGACGAATCGTTCTATGACGGTGGCGACGGTGGTCTGGGAGCCGGTGGCGGAATTTTCAACGAGGGTGGATTTGTCGAGATCGTACGGAGCCTCATTTTCTCGAATCACGCGTTTGGGGGACAGGGAGGCGGAAATACGTTCGGAGGCCTGGGAATCGAATCGGGACCCAATCCGGTTTTCAATCCTGCCAGTGGCCCCTTTTTGGGCCAAGGTGGAGATGGCGGGCCCGGTTCCGGTGGAGGCATCTATAGCCGTTCTGGTCTCGTCGAAATTAGCCGTTCTACCATCGCAGAGAACTCGGCAGCAGGGGGCCTCGGCGGCGCACCAGCCGGAGAGAACTTTAATGGTGCCGGAGATGGCGGAGACGGGCTTGGGGGTGGTTTGGCGGCCCAAAACGCCTCCATCGCTATCGAAAACAGCACCGTTGCCGGAAACCTTACACTCTCTGGCTCTCCCAGTTTCGGTGGCGTGTTTGGCATTGGTCGAGGAGGAGGGATCTTCGAGACGGGAAGCAACGTCTCGTTGCGGCAGACGATCTTGGGAGAGAACAGTGCTGATGTCGGCGTGGATGGATCGGGCACGATCATTTCGCTGGGATTCAATTTGATCGAATCTCCCGGCGATTTGGTCCTCCTGGGGAATACCACCAACGACATCCTGAATGAAGCTCCCCTGCTCGGCAGTGTGGCCTATAACGGAGGTCCGACCTTCACCCAGGCCTTGCTTCCGGGCAGTCCCGCGATCGATGCTGGCGACCCAACTCCGAGTTCTCCCGTCGGTAGTGAACCCAGCACGGCTGCGGGAACACCCGTGCCCGACGAATTCGACCAGCGAGGAGCGGCCAGAATCGGCATACCGGACATCGGAGCCTTCGAAGTCAATCCATTCGTCGTCACGCGTACATTTCCTACCGGAAACGGTTCTCTCGTTGCTGCCATCGCAGCCAACAACGATGCTGGCGGTGGCAACACAATCCAATTCTTGATCGAGGAAGTGGGCAGTTCCCACACGATCTTTTTGGGCAACGACGAAGTCTCCATTGCATTACCCGTCATAACTCAGGCTCTCGTCCTCGATGGTTGGAGCCAGGGCGGACCAGATTATTCCGGCCCTCCCCTGATCGAGGTGAATGGATCGGGACTTGGTCGTCCGGCAGGAGAAATCCCTACTGGTTTCCTCCCTGCGGAACCGGTCGGCCTTGAGATTTCCTCTGGCGACGTGGTCGTTCGTGGGTTGGCCATCAACGAGTTCAACGACGGCAGCGGCGGTGGCGTTGGCATCGTCGTTGCCGACGGTAGCCGAAACGTCTGGTTGGCTGGAAACTACGTTGGCACGGACCTCACTGGGTCAGTGGCCATGCCAAACGGTCGCGCTGGAATCGTGGTCCGCCCTCTGGCGGAAAATGTCCTCATTGGAACAGACGCCGATACGACCCAAGACATCGAAGAAGCCAACGTGATCTCGGGGAACGACGGGCACGGGATCATCCTGGAAGGGAACAATTCGACCGTCGCCGGGAACATCATCGGCAGCAATCCAGACCAATTCGCATCGCTCGGGAACTTCGGCAACGGAATTCGCGTTCTTGGGTCGAACAACCGAATCGGTCTTTCGGGAGCTGGAAACGTCATCGCGAACAACGGGCCTTTTGTGGCCACAAACGATGTGGACGGGGCGATCCATGTCGTCAGCGGCACGGGCAACGAGATTCGCTTCAATGAGTTCTTCGGTAACGCTTTCGCGAACATCCGGTTAGGTGTTGCCGGACCCAATGCGAATGACGTCGGCGATCCCGACCTCGGACCGAACAACCTTCAGAACTTTCCCCAGTTCGAATCCGCATTCCTCGATGACGGCACGCTTGTTTTGCGTCTGTTAGTGGATAGCTCAACCGCCAACTCGCAGTATCCGTTAGAGGTCGATTTGTATCTTCCCGACGAATCGGGTCAAGGCGTGGGAGCTTACGTGGGATCGCTGGTCTACCCCGAAGATTCGGCCCAGCAGACCGCCCAGTTCAATGTGCTCTCTGGTCGGCTTCCCTCCACCGAACAGCTCCTCGCAACGGTCACCGATGCCAACGGCAACACTTCGGAGTTCTCCGAACTCATCGATATTGAACTCAACACGACTCCAGAAATCGATTTCCTCAACGTGGGTGGACCGGACGTCATTCTGGAAGGGGACACGATCCAGCTCGATGGTCGCTTTTCTGGCTCCGATGGCGAAGCCCATCTTGTCGAGATCGATTGGGGCGACGGCTCGGCGCTAACCGTCTTGACACTCGATCCCGAAGTCCTCAATTTCGGAGCGAGTCACACTTACGTCGATGATTTCGACCCAGCAACGATTCGCGTTTTGGTACGAGATGACTTTGGTGCCGAAGACACCGAGACTACGGCCCTCGTGATCGAAAACGTGGCCCCGATATGGACCATTCCCGATCAGGAGTCCGGCGAGGGGACGCTCGAAGAATTCGTCATTGGCGAGAACGAGTTGCTGACATTGATGGGAGTGGTGGCCGACCCGGGCGAAGATACGATCGCGCTCCGTGTGGACTTCGAGGATGGGTCCCGGGAAATCATTCCTCTCGGGTTCGACCCGACGTTCACTTTAATGCGACAGTTCGAGGAAGAGGGAACGTTCCCGATCCGCATCACCGCCTTCGACGACGATGGAGCGTCGACGACAGACGAAATCCTGATCTTCGTGCTCCCAGGGTCGCCCGAAACGTCAGCCATCGGGACTCCCGAGAATGGCATCGTTCAAGCCCAGACCAACAACAACGTCGGCGATGCCGTCGCAATCACTCTCACCCTAAATGACCCAACGAAACTCGACACTCGGGTCATTGTTGCACTCCTGGAGTCCTTCGATCTCAAGGCTACCGACATTCCCGCTGGGATCCTCACGTTCACCGAACCATCGTTCGTCCAGTTCTTTGACGTGCGTGTGGTCAATGGGACGGCCCTCGATACGGCAATCGTAATCTTCGAAGCGGAAACGAACACGGGGATTCCACCAGACTTCGTCTTCGTCGATCCTGTGACAGAACTGGTGACGGTCGTGGAGGGTAGCAAAGGGAATACGAACTCACTCATCATCGAGCCGATCCCAGGGACGACAAGATTCCGGGTGACGGTACTTCTGGACACCACAAGCAACCCAACAGTTCAAGAATTGTTTGGGACCGTCTTTGCTTTCGTGTCACCTCTGGATCCTTCGAGCCTCGACGTATTGTTTCCCTTATCAAATGGTCCCACCCTGCCTCGCCCTGGGTCTGGACTCCCGGCATTTGTTCCAGCGTTTGCTTTCTCCGCCCTATTGGCCAACGGAGGACCAAATGGAGCGAGTTTGAGTCTTTCGGGCATCCCGAATGGTCCAATCGCAACCACGGACTTCGTTGGCGGAGTTCAAGTCCAAGTGGCGGCATCCTCGGACCAAACAATTAGCCCCCCTTTACTAAGAAACCAGGGAGGATCGGGCGGGGGAGGCTCCAGTGAGCCATCGGAGGACGAAGCCCAGTCGGGCTCCGAAGCTCAGAGCGATGCGGTGGCCCAAGCACTCCAATGGAGCGAAAATATCCATCGCCGTATTTGGGGGACCGATCCTGGAGCACCCCAACCGCGTCTTGATTCCCAAGCCTCCATCGAAAGCACGAACACCGGTACAGCAACGCCACAGCCGGCCGACGTCGAAGAAACCGAACCGCTTCAAGATGCTTTGAATCAGTTCTTTGGCGACCTGGCTCATGGATCCCTCGGCGACCAACTCGGCGACTTGGTTTCTGATCCCTCGGCGTTGGAAGATGGTGGCCTTTTGGATCAATTATTCGGGAGTCCGGAAGCACTCGAGTTGAACGACATCCCGTTGCCGGAGTCGGAACAATCCAATTGGGATCAGGAGTCCCTGTCGACGCCGGAAAGTTCCGCCGGTGCGACTGCCAGTGTGTTGCTGGCAACAGGATTGTTTGGGCGTCCCAAGAACGAGAATGAGGAGGAGGAAGAAGAAAGAGCACTCGATGCTTTGTTCGGGAGTGAAAGCAAATAGGCAACGAATATTCATTGAGATATTGAACTGTCGTCGTTGGGCAGGTCCAGGACCTGTCCTTTCTTTTTGGCCCGGTGGAGCAACGACGGAGGCCGCACTCTCTGTTTTGGTGTGTTTCCCAGATGGTCATGAAACATCAGAAGCCACACGCGTTAAACGCTCGAATTCCGACCTCTGGCTGCATTGATAAACTCCCGCATCTTCTCGTGGTCTTTCTTCCCCGGAGTTAGCTCAACACCACTTGCCACGTCCACTCCGTAAGGCTTCACGATCCGGACCGCATCGGCGACATTCTCCGGCGTTAACCCACCTGCGAGAATGATTGGGACTTCGCACGAATACTTCGCCAAAACATCCCAGGGGGCCGTTTGGCCTGTTCCTCCGTATTCACCAGGCACGTGGGCATCAAGCAACACCGCCGTCGGCAGCCTCCCATTCTCTCGACAACGCACCAAATACGCATCAACCATCGACAGCGAGGCCTCGTCTCGGACCGAAAAAGCCGGGATGAACGAGTAAGCCAAGTTGGGAACGACCTCCAGATCATCTCCATGAAGTTGGACCGTCCGAATGCCCTCCAGACGGCGAACTCGGGCAACGACTTCGGGAATGGATTCGTTCACGAATAGCGCCACCGGATCCACAAAAGCAGGCATTTCCTTCAGGATCATCGCTGCAGTCGATTCGTCGATGGACCTTTTGGACTTGGGGTAGAAATTGAGGCCGATGGCATCGGCACCAAGTTCTGCCGCAACCCGGGCATCGGCCACGTTCGTTAATCCGCAAATTTTTATCCGCATTTCAGAGTTAAATCTCGTAGGGTTGAAAACGAAGTAAGAAGGTAGCGGCACGCTCCGTCGGGCCTGCTACCTTACCCAAAATCACAAGGATCGTCTGCGATGTTTTCCGAACCGTGCGTCCGATAGCTGATAGAATACCACAAGTTCACTCAAGCCCTTCGGAGGGAATTCGGCCATGCTCAGTAAAATCAAAAGTTGGTTCGGTGCGGAAGCTACGGAAGTGGACGTTGAAAAGCATCTCGAAGAATTGCGCAACCGAACACCCGTGCCAGTCTTTTGGCTCTTCGGCAAAACCCAAAGCGGCAAGTCGTCGATCGTCCGATTCCTGACCGGGGCCGAAGATGCCGAGATCGGTCAAGGGTTTCAACCTTGCACCAAATTCTCGCAGCAGTACGAGTTCCCAACCCCCGAAGCCCCACTGCTGACGTTCCTCGATACGCGAGGCGTCGACGAAGCTGGATACGACGCGAAGGAGGATCTCGAGCGATTCGATTCCCTCGCTCACGTCGTGATCGTGACCGTAAAGGTCACAGACATGGCTTTGGAGAACCTCATCGCTAATCTCCGCGAAATTCGCGAGGTGAGCCCGACCCGTCCAATCCTTCTCGTTCTGACGTGCTTGCACGAAGCCTATCCGCAACAACAACACCTACAACCATACGAGTCGGTGCGCTGGACACCCGACATGGCCCAGCCTGAGGGCACAGAACTAGTCGATCCGCTTGGAAACACCAGGCAATTGGTCGAAGAACAGCGAAAACGGTTCGCTGGTCTGTATGATTACCTTGTCCCGATCGACCTGACCCAGGAAGACGAGGGCTACGAAGATCCCAACTACGGTGGCGAGAATTTGAAGAAGGTTCTGTTGGAATCCTTGCCAAAAGCTTATCGGCAAACACTCGTCACGCTCGAAGAAGTTACGGGCGAACTGTCCGACCTCTACGCGCAAGCCGCCCTTCCTCATATTCTTGCCTACAGCAGCATGGCGGCCACGGCAGGGGCGATTCCGATTCCGGGAGTCGATTTGTTCTTGGTACCGGGAATTCAAGCCCGCATGGTATACCACCTCGCCAAGTTTTATGGGCAAGAATTGAGCGGAGAGCGGTTTCTCGAATTAGCCGGGAGTCTCGGCCTCGGAATCCTCGCCCGCCAAGCCGTCCGCCAAGTCGCTAAGTTCATTCCCGGAGTTGGTTCGGTTGTCGGGGCTGCGTTCGCGGGAGCAGCCACGTTCGCCCTTGGGAAGGCTTTTTGCTACTACTACAGCGCCGTCCACAAAGGCCACGTACCCAAAACCGAGGACATCAAAAAGTATTATCGGGAACAGCTCTCCATCGCTGAAAAAGTGTGGAAAACCAAGCAAACTCAAACCACCAAGGAAACACCGGCTTCTTAGTGCCGTTTTCGATCGTAATTCAACAAGATACATGCTCCACGCAGAACAGGTATCTTGCCAGTTGAGAATAATCGGGAACGTTCTTACCCACCCCAGCACGGGGCCTTTGTGTGTTTGAGCAATCGGGGATTTTCTACATCGGGGCAGGCACCGGAAGCCCAACGGAGATCGCACCCAGCGGGAGCTGAGTATCGCCTGGCGTATTTCCGGAGGAAGTGTTCAATGGAACCCTTGGGAATCTCTCTCTTGGTCGTCGTATTGCTTTTGTCGTTGGTAAATTTCGCAGTGTTGATACGTTTCTTGGGAGCGGCCAATCACACCGCCGAAACGTTAGACACACTCCAAAAAAATGAAACCGCCAAGATGGAACAGTTGGGGCTACTCGGAAAAATCGACGAGACTCTAGCTAACTCTGCAAAATCCATCACCGCCTCGACGGCCCTCGACGTTCAACAAATCCTCAGCGTCGTCGAAGAACTCCAGCAAGCCACCCACACTCTTCAAGAAAATACAGCAAGAACTCAGTGGGAACGCCTATCCTCGGAGATTGCCGAAGTTCGGGGAGTCGTTGGAGAACTCCAACCAGTCGGCTCCGTTGTCCAACAACTCAACGGCGAATTCCGCACTTTGCAAGACCGTGTTGTGGAAGCCTCGACGCAGGATTCCTCAAACGAATTACAACAATTCCGAGACAATTTTGAGGCCCTCAATCAGGCCGTCCACGGGTTGACTCCAGCCAAGTTGGACGACATCCACAGGGTCCACGATCACCTGAACGAAGTCAAAGACACCATTCTTCAGGCGGCCTCCCAGAGCGGTTCGCCAGCCGACGTATCCCAAATTCGGGGTGAGTTGGAAGAACTCCGTCGCGCCGTTCAAGAAATGAGTCCAGCCAAGTTGGACGACATCTACAAAGTCCACGACCACCTGAACGAGGTCAGAGAAGCTCTCCTCCAGGCCACAGGTTCGCGAACTGCTCCGACGGAAGATGGCCCGCACATCCAGGGCCAACTCGAAGAACTCCGTCGCGTAGTCCAAGAAATGAGTCCAGCCAAGTTGGACGACATTCACAAGGTTCACGGGCACCTCGACGAAGTCAAAGAGACTCTTCTCCAGACCAGCCATCCACAATCCACACCCGTGGATGACCTCTCCGAAATTCGAGAGCAGTTGCAGGAGTTGCGTCAGGCCGTCCAAGAAATGAGTCCAGCCAAGTTGGATGACATTCGTGAACTCCACGGTCGCTTGGATGAAGTCAAGGAAACCGTTCTTCACGCCTCGTCTCAGCTGAACAACCGCCTTGACGACGCCCTACGCACCTGGAATGAACGATTCGCACAGTTCCAGGAACGATCTCAAACACCGGACCACCAAACGCAAGTCATGGCCGGATCGACTTCGGAACCCGGCACATGCGAGGCGACTCCCGAAGAAGACAGCACGTGCAACTTCCTGGCAGAACCCGCGACTTCGACAACTCCTTACTGGTTGCCTGAAGACTTCCGAGTTTACATTGATCCCAACACACATGCTGTTGGAAACAATCCGCTCGAAGGTTATGAAGAACGAACCCTCCCGACCGTCAACCGATACACGGGTGAAGACGGCGGATACCTGGCGATCTACTCGCACGATGCGTCGAAAGCCGTCTACTCGGTCGCTGATGACATTTACGTGGTCGGGCAGGTTCGCCTGAAAGGCCACTACGCCGGTCGCATCTTCCATCCTGAGGGCTACGAGAACATGGACATTGGCTCCCTGGACGAGTTCAAGCAGTTGGCTCGTGAAGTCTTCGACATCGAAGGGTGGGCAGGCGGAGATACTGGCGCTTGGTTCGGTCTGGAATAACGTCGAGAACAGGGAACAGGAAGCAACAGTGAAAAGGGTTAACAGACAACGGGGTTGCGTTTTTGGTAGAAGGCTTAACTCATCGTAGCCGGTGCAGGACGCCTCGAAAAACGAAAAGCCACAACACGAACTCGTTTGGCCCCTTTCAAATTTGTTTCCTGTTCCCTAACGTCTGTTCCCTGTTCCCTTTTTTCCAAGATTCCCAACCTTCGATCGAAGAACAAGGAAGGGACACGAACTATAATCAGAACGTTTAACTACGGAATGAACTATGATCGCACGTTGGCGTTTGATCATCCTGGCGTTGTTGTTTGCCGCCCCTTGGGCTGTCGTTATTGGATTGGGCTTTTGGAAAGCCTGGGAACAAGGGTGGTCGCTCTACGTCAGTTTGGGAATCGCTGCGTGTGCGGGAACTGCCATTGCTTTGGCGTGGTATTGGCAAGCTCACAACAGTCTGCTCAAGGTCGAGTTTGACGAGCCCATGTACTGGACCGACCGCGACAAGGAAGCTTGGAAGCTCGTCGAAGCCCGTGCTCAACAGATCAACGAGATCAACCCCGACGAACTGATGGATATGAAGTTCTATGCCGACACGGCCCAGGACATGGCCTTGGAATTGGCCCAGTTCTATCATCCCAACACAAAAGATCCCATCGATTCGTTGACTGTCCCCGAAATGCTCGCTGTGGTCGAACTCGCATCCCACGATTTGTCCGAGATGGTCAAAAAATACATCCCAGGGGGGCATTTGGTCCGCGTCAAAGACATGAAACAGGCCAAGCAAGTCGCCGATTGGATTCCGACCGTCACGAACGCTTACTACGCCATCAGCGCGATCTTCGCGCCCTACCAAACCGCCGTTCGCTATTTGGCGAATCAAGCAGGCGTAAACACCCCGATGCAAATGCTTCAACAAAACTTGCTCGTGTGGTTCTACACGGCCTTCGTGCATCGTCTGGGCACCTACTTGATCGACGTCAATAGCGGAAGGCTACGCGTCGGGGCGACACGCTATCGCGAGTTGGTGGCGAAGCTGCAGCGGGACCCGGCCAATGCATCCACCCAGATGGAAGCGGCCAAGCCAACGGAAGTCGGATCACCCGCAGAAGCGGTCTCGACGCCGGAGGACGAACACGTCAAATTGACGATCGTCGGACAGGTCAGTGCCGGAAAATCGAGTTTGATCAACGCCCTGGTGAAGAACCAGGAGGCCGTCACGAGTGCCCTTCCAGGCACCACCGAAATCACCCAGTATGCCCTCAACTTCGAAGAAACCGATTCGTCCCTCGTCTTGTTCGACACTGTCGGTTATGGACACGAAGGTCCCAAGGAAGACCAACTCAAGGCCACTCAACAAGCAGCTCAACAATCCGACTTGATTCTGCTCGTGACGAAAGCCAAGAATGCAGCCCGTGCCGCCGACGTCCAACTACTGACGGCATTGAAAGCGTGGTTCGAGGAGCACCCCAATTTGAAGTTGCCGCCCATCCTCGCCATCGTGTCGGAGATCGATCAACTCAAACCAGCCATGGAATGGGAACCTCCCTACAACTGGCAACAACCCACGAAGACCAAAGAACAAAGCATCGCCTTCGCCGTCCAGAGCGTGCAAGAACAACTCGCGGGTTACGTCTCCGGAGTCATTCCGGCTCGGCTCGACGAAGGTAACGCCTACGGGGTCGATGAATTTCTGCTACCTGCGATCACCAAGGTCCTGCAGGAAGGCCGGGCAGTCGCCATGCTGCGGGTCCTCCATCAAGAAGCCGACGATCAGAAATTCCAGAGGATCCTTGGCCAAGTTTACGAGGGCGGAAAGGGACTCTTGAAAGGGTTGTTCACGACCATTTCGCAGCGAAACTGATGCCTTGCTCAAGATTCGAAGGTTGGTTGCTCTCAAGTCTGCTCGCCGAGATTATCGTGAGAGGAAGGAGCCAATTCGATATTGTCGGGCAAAATGACAGGTCCCTGGTCTTCCAGAGATTCTTGGTGACGCGGGCTTTCTGGTTCGTCTTCGCGCTCCACGCCTTCGAATCGTCGTTCTTCCGAGTGAGGGGAATGGTAGGGTTCGGACTGGTATTCGGGCTCAGGGTCGCCAATCAAGTCTTTGAGCAAGACAGGGTGTTCGCTCGATTCTAAGGGATTGTCTGGTTTCGGTTTATGACCGTGGGAAGAGTGGTCCTCGACCTGAGAAGAGGGAGCGTTGGGATGTTCGGCCCAAACGACCTGGTATTCGAAATTACCGATGGAGATGTGGTCGCCAGGGCCTAACCGAGCTTCCAACACTTTCTTGCCGTTGACTCGAATTCCATTCGTGCTGTAGAGATCTCGCACCACGAGATAGTCTTGGACTTGTGCGATACAGCAATGGCGACGGGAAATCTTGCGTGAATTCAACTGGATATCACACTCCTGGTGACGACCTAACAGAAGGATCGGCTTATCCAGCGCAATGCTTAGTCCTTCCGTCAGAGGTACCAGTTCTGGCGGCATATCTGAATCCAGCGAATTGGCGATCTGATTTACTTACCTTAACACAAGACAATCCTATCCCAGCGGACGTATTCGAGCAACACTTTCGAGCGAAAAAATCCGAAGCCTCCGTTTCGTAAAGCTTGTCCAGTCCGAGTTCTCGGTCAACTCGTTATCCTCAGTTTCGCCCAAACTGCCAAGAACTGGGAGCGGATTCGAGCCCCTCGGAGTGTCTCACTTGTTGGTCACGAATTGTACCGACTTCTGTGTCGAAGGAGTTTCGCTGGGGCTTTCATTAGCGAGAACTCGTGGGTCAGACAAATTGACGAGAACCTCTTGGCCAGCTTCGAGTCGAACCACATGTTCCTTCTCTCGCTGTGTTCCGTCTTGTTGCCAAACGACCTTGACCTTGTATTGATAGCCCTTCTGGGAAGGCAGTTGAGGAGTTCGGAACTCGCGAAGTAAGCCAGACTGTTTTGTTTTGACACCATTGAAATACAGTTGAGCATTCTGCGAGGGAACGCGGACCATCACGTTTGCCGGTGCTGGGGTCGTCGAACCCTGAGTGGTGATGGTGACCACCGGAGTGGGTCGGTTTGGTTGAATTCCTGTAGATGTTCGTCCGTCAAGCGCGAAGACCTTCACGTCTGCTTGGGAAAGTGGCACCGTCGGCGATCCGTTGTCTGGGTTGTTTTGTGGAGCTTGGGAGACGCCTCCCTGATAAAGATTGTACGTCGGTGCGTACGTTTGCGAAACCGTCACCTGCGAAGATCGGATGCCGGAATAAGGGACAAACGGGTGATATCCAAGCCCAATCGCTGGGACCCCAAAATAGCCGTAATTCGGCCTGCGATAGCTGAACACTGGGTAACCGCCGACGAAAGACCGAGGATAATTGTAGAGGCCCGTTCCGTAGAATCTGCCTAGACGATTGAAAACGACCGTCGAGCCAGGAGCCCCGTAAGGTCGAAACGAGGCCCTGGACAAAAACCTTGATCGGGCACTGAACTGGTTGAAGGTTCGTCCTCCGACAAATCCGCCGCGGCGTGTTACGTAAGGACCGAACTGGCCAAAGCGGCTTGCTCGAGTCCGAGCCGAACCGACGACACCAAAGCGGCTAGTTCGAGTTCGAACCGAACCGACGGTGCCAACTCGGCCGCCTGCCGCCACTCCTCGGGATGAAGTTCGGCCACGGCCTCTGGTTTGGGCAACGACGTCAGGCACAATAAAGAAAGCGAGAGCGCTCACGAAAAGGAAACGCGCCGTCCACTTAGACATCATTTTTCCTACCCCCCTCTACGACGAATCGCAACAACGTCTCAAGCTGCAACCCATAAGACTGGTGTTACTCCGGTATTTCGTTGGTCGCCGGTGGAAACTCAGAGCGAGCGTGAATCGGAAATCATCAGGCATGACCAACGCTATCCTGTATTTTACAGCATCTCGCAGCACATCTCATATTTTTCTCATGAGTCTTGGAGTTTCTTTCAGGGAGTGATCTGAGGAAAGGTTGAAGATTTCGAAGAATTCTTGGCCGGCAATGGTCGCCGAAGGGCATGTACGGTGGGAGAGATTCCACAGAACCTATTCGATAAAGAGAGGTAAGTAATGGCTTTTGTCGTGACCGAACCATGCCAAGGTTGCAAGTACACCGACTGCGTAGTCGTCTGCCCGACCGTGGCTTTCCGCGAAGGGGAGCAAATGCTCTACATCGACCCCGACGAGTGCATCTGCTGTGATGCGTGCGTTCCAGAATGTCCTGTGGAAGCGATCTACCCTGAATGGAACGTCCCCGAACAGTGGCAAGAGTACATTGCACTCAACGCCGAAATGTCCAAGGTGTGTCCGCCGATTGAAGAGCGAAAGGAACCGTTAGCGAAGTGATGGTGGGTAAGATTTAGAGCCGGAAGTCTAGAGTCTAGAGTCGATAGACAAGAGCCCAACCACGGATGACACGGATACCGCAAAGACGAAACCAATCCGAGGAAAAGGTGGTTGCCCTTTTTCTGGTTCGCGGCTTCGCGGCTTCGCGTGAGATCCTTTCTGGCTCTTCCCCTCGTCTGTCGACTCTCAGCTCTTTCTGGGTCACCGTTGATAAGTTTCTGCTCTCTCAGCTCGTTCGAGTGCCTGAGTCATTGCAGCGGCTTCCGTCGCTCCGCTTCCTTCGACGAGATGCGAACGCCCAGACGAACCCGATGTTAAAGCAAACTGGATTCGGTATCGTCCGGATTCGAGTTGATCGAGACGAAACCCTGTTGCTCCGAGTCGTTTGTATTTTGCCCAAGCGACATTCCAATCGACGCGACCAGGCTCGACGTGGTCTTGCGAGGTTTTCGGCTCGATCCCCATGGCAGAAGGTGGTGGTAACGAGAGAGAGATCCGGTTTGGGGGAGGCGGTGCCTCTTGCTCGGACTCTCTCTCTTCCGGCGATTGGCCACGAAAAATTCGCTTTGGGGCTTGTCGCTGTGTTTCCGACGGTGGTGGCGGAACGTTTCCGTAAGCATACGAGTTCCCTTGTGGTCTCGGCTGTTGACCTTGGGCGTGGTACGGATTTCGAATCCGTTGTTGCTGCGGAGCCGCTTGCCAACGCGGTTGCGGGGCGAACGTCGGTTGGCGAACAGGTCGCGTTGCGACCGGACTGCGGGGAAATGCCACAGGCCTCGAAGCCTGAGGCAAACCTGGTTGAGTCGGAAACGGTACGGGTTGAGGTCCACGACCGAATCCAGCCGGAGGAAACGAACCACGACTTCTTCCGGCCACAGGGTAGCCAGGTTGTCCGGGGAAACCCCCTTGGGGCATAACCATGATCGGCGCACCGCCGATGAATGAGGGAGAACACACTCCCCCTGGCTGTCAGCCACCCGCCAACACAGGAGGGGATGCAGCGGCCCAGAACACCGTACCGATGATCATGGTAAATACGAAACGCACATCCTTGTGCATGGACGGGTCCCTCCTGAATTTCCGAACACGTGTCCAGAACTCAATCCAATGACGGCGCGTACCGTGCGCAGCAGGTCTGCACCAAAACCATGTTGGTCGCTAACCTGTTGGGTTCACGTCTGGAGAGTTTGGAAAAGTCGCGGCTCTTGCGAGATGAGTCGGACCAAACGGGCTCGTGGAGAATGCGAGAGGTTTTCAATGTCGTGCAGGCACGACCGAAAACCGACCAGAGAACACGAAAGGCTTGACGACGGAGTTCTCCGTAGCCAAACCGACAAGGCACTCAGTTGGGTCGAGTCGAGTACCTCGTGGATCACAACCACTGCTGACAGCCAAGTGTCAGTCAAGTGGGGCGGACATTAGCACATGCCTTTACCCATGGAAAGGGCAACTTTTTAGTGTGGGAAGAATGGATAATTTTACAACAACGCGAGTAAGAATTACAAAACCTCTCCGGCCTTCTGGCACAGTTCCTCGGCTTCCCCAGTTTGTGGAGCTTCGGCGATGATTCGCACGATCGGCTCTGTATTGCTTGGACGGACATGGAGCCATCGGTCTTGCCAGTCGAGTCGGAGGCCATCGACGGTGTTGGGACGAGCTTCTGAGAACGTCCTCTTCAACTTTTCGAAAATTTCAGGTAGGCGAGAACGGTCAACCTGGCACTTGGTCTTGACGATACTGTAGCTGGGCAAACTGGCAACGATCTCGCTCAAAGGTTTGTCTTCTTCCGCGAGCAAACTCAAAATCAGTCCCATGCCGATGAACGGATCGCGGACGAATCCCACCCGTGGATCGATGACTCCACCATTTCCTTCGCCGCCGATGACCGCGCCGACTTCTTTCATTTTGTCGCACACGTTCGCTTCCCCGACGGCCGAGCGGTGACATTCGACTTTGAAGAGTTGGCAAATGTCCTCGGTGACGCGAGAGGTAGACATGTTGATCACGACCGGACCAGGTTGTTGGCGAAGGCGGTGCATCACGGCGAGTGCCAACGTCAATTCTTCGCCGATGTAATTGCCCTTTTCGTCCACGATCGCGAGGCGGTCTGCGTCAGGGTCGAGAACGAATCCGATGTTGGCTCCCGCTTGCACGACTTTGGGACAGACGTCTACGAGATTCTCGGCAGTGGGCTCGGGTTCGTGTTGGAAATTGCCGTCACAGTGAGTCCCGATCGCGACAGGCTTACACCCCAAAGCATCGAGTAGATCGGGGCCCAACAACCCACCTGCCCCGCCGTTCGCGTCGAGGAAGGCTTGCAACTGTCGACTTCGGATGAGTGTCACGTCGACCAATTCGAGAACGCGTTGTTGGTGCCAGTCGAGTGCTTGTGGGGTTTCTGAAATGTAACCGATATCCCTCCAGGGGACATGTCGGAAAGATTGCGATTCGAAAATCTGCTGGATTTCCTTTCCCTCAGTAGCTGTCAACACGCGGCCATCGCTTCCGAACAATTTGAGCCCGTTCCAAGGCGATGGGTTGTGACTTGCGGTGATCTGGATGGCCCCGGCTGCCCCGAGTTTCTGGATCGCGTAACCTACCGTCGGTGTCGGAGCTACCCCAGCATCCCGAACTTCGCATCCGGAGGCGAGGAGCCCGCCGAGGACGGCATGGCGGAGCATCTGGCCACTCGGCCTGCCATCTCGGGATAGCACAATCGTTGCTCCCTTGGTATAAGCCCCCAACGCAGACGCAAACGCCGAGGCAACTTCTGGTGACAAGCCCTCACCGATCCGTCCGCGAATGCCAGAGACGCTGATGATCAAATCCTTGTGTGTGCTCATAAGTTCTTTACTCAGGGGTTATCCAACGAACTGAATTAAGACCTTGGGAATGGATCGCCGATGATAAACCGGAGAAGGAATTAATCCCCACCCCGACTGCTTTGCTTCAGGACGACAAACCGTTCCAACCGAATCGTGTTTCAGGGTTCTTTTTATGAACTC
Source organism: uncultured Alcaligenaceae bacterium (assembly GCA_964423615.1). GTDB lineage: Bacteria > Planctomycetota > Planctomycetia > Gemmatales > Gemmataceae > CAYRFQ01. The sequence goes on from CAYRFQ010000031.1 coordinate 51,908, forward strand.
TCTTGCGACAAAGATATTCGTTGCCCGCCGAACAGACAATCTACGCACCATGGGCACCACAAAGCGAGTTGCTTGCCCATTGGTCGCTGGGTGGCCAGGGGAGCCAAGTACCAGGGACGCTCCGTATGACCGGGTGCTTGGCCTTGATGAAGGAGCTGCCGATACTCGGCGTGTGCCTCGTCTCTCAGCCGCGCAGGACTCTCTCCAGATCATCCTATGGGTACTGTTCGTTGGATGGATAATTCTTTGTTCCGGTTGTGCGGCGAAGCGAGCGAACGTTGAAAAACACTTGATGGAATCTCGGACGCCCAGGCCGCATGTCGTCCCGTGTGAAGCCTACCGGTTTGGGTGTCAGGATGTACTCAACATCCAGTTGGCCCACCATCCTCAGTGGAACACTCAGGTGACCGTTGGGGTCGATGGTCGCGTCACGCTTCCCTCGGGACATCGACCTCGAATCGAGTACGCCACCCCGAGAGAAGCAGCCGAAGTCATCGCGGCAAGTTTGAAGTGTCCAGCTGAGAACGTTCACATTCGTGTTGCCGAGTACAAAAGCCAGCACGTCTACCTCTTCGGTCAAGTCGAAGGGGCTCAACGTTCTGTCGCGTATCGCGGTCCTGAGACTGTGCTGGAACTGCTCCAACGCGCTGGCGGAATCACTCCCGGTGCCGAGCCCAATGACGTCTACGTGGTTCGTTCCCACCTCGCCGCAGGAAAAAGGCCCGAGGTCTTTCATGTCAAGCTCCGCGCGATCGTGCTCGACAACGACCATCGGACGAACATTCGTGTCCAACCCTTTGACCAAATCCATGTCGGCGAGACTCGTCAAGCCCGCATAGAACGCTCCATTCCTCCGTGGGTTCGTCCCATGTATCGAGTGTTCTGGGACACGCGACCGAAAGAGAACCCTTTTCGACGGCCCATCGGAAAGCGTCTTCACCAGGCCCGCAGACGGATGGCCGACCGACGATTTCCGTTCGATGCCGGACAAGGCGAGTGGCCCGCAGAAACCAGAACGTCCCGCGGCCCGTGAGCCGCTGAACCGTTCTAGAACCTACACATCGTGGTTGTCATTTACTTTTTCACAAGTTCTCCACGAAGTTTGACACTCGCCCAAACGGCGGTGTCGTCGAAGGACCCGATCCCGATGCGTCCGTGGGTGAACGTCTTGTCCGTCGCGATCATGATGGGTGTTTTCATGTCGTCGTAGAACACTTCAATCTTACCAGTAGAAACATCCCTTATGACCCGCAGATGGTGCCACTCGTCATCCCACGGAGTCCCTTCGGTGGTCTTCGTGGAAATTTTGATACGGGGTGCTTTATTCACTATGAAAATTTGGTTCGCGCGAGGGTCGGCTCGTTTGCCGAAGTGGACGTAATAGAAGTGTGCCCTGTCCTGAAATCCGAAGAACAAACACACATCTCGGTGATTGTAATCCTTGATCGTGCTCTTCACCTTGGCATCCAGGACGAACGAGCCAACGTTAATTTTACGCAACAAGGCGATGTGCAACGGACTTCGATACGGTGGCCGGTAGGTACTCTTTTTTTTCCACTGACTGTATCCTTTTCCCTTCTCCAGTTTGACAATTTTCCATCCGTCTTTTTCGAGAGGTTCCCACCTTTTCGCTCCTTTGGAAAAATCTTCATCGACGAGAACAGGCAGTTCGAGAGGAGAGTCGGCAAACGCCAACGTTATGGATGACAACCCCACAACAACCACAAGAATCAAGAACAAGATCGGTTGAACGGTTCGCATATTGAGAGTTCCTCAAGCAATGGGTGTAGTTCCTTTCGTTTCGATCTAACCAAAATTTGCGCGCCGTCGCTAATAATTTCCCAGTCTGATAGAGTGAGGGAGTGCATCTGATGACTCCAAGAAGTTCTGGTTGCAGAAATGCCGAGTTCAAACGATGACCGATCAAGAGTGGGCCGACAACATTAACCCGAGAGAGATGCTCAACTACGTCTTGGCCAAGTGTAACCCCTCCAACCGGCAACTAAGATTGTTGGCTTGCGGATGGTGTCAGGGAGGCGTTTGGTCGCGTCTCGACGACGTTGGAAAAAATTTGGTCGGGTTGGCCGAAGCCCACGCAGAGGGCTTGCCGAGAAAGCAAGAACTCGTCGATGCCGTCGCGAATGCACCTTGGACAGGAGGACTCGCGACGACTGTGGCTGCTTGGACGGGTGTAGCCGATATCCGTGTTGGGGTGGGGCGAGTTGGCGACCTGGCCATCCAACTTGTCGCAGCAACACAGCAACGAGCCTATGTCCCTGAACTTGCCCGAGCAGAGATTCAATTCCAGACGACGCTCCTTCGCGACGTGTTCCATCATCCTTCCTACAAACTCCCCGACCCAGTGAGATTTCTTGAGTGGAATGGTGGGACTGTCTCCCGGATGGTCCATTCGATCTATACTCATCGTCAATTCGATTTGTTGCCCATTCTCGCTGATGCGTTGGAAGAAGCTGGATGCACAGACGAACGTGTGATCGGTCATTGCCGATCCGCTGGCCCACACATCCGCGGCTGTTGGGTTGTGGATTACTTACTCGGGTCGGAGTGAGACAATATGCAAGAACCGCTGGCCGAATCATCGAAGACGAATTGGGGCAGTGTTTGGGGAAGTCGGCTATTCTACTTGCTTTTGGTCATGTGGTTTTTGAGTGCATACTTGGCCCAGCAGGACGAGTTCCCCACGTTGCAGGAATTCGCTTTGCATGTTTGGCAGCTAATCACTACAGTTCTTGCCCTTTGGGCACTCGCATTATTCGTCCGAGGTTTCCTGCAAGGTGTGCGATCCGGGTTTCACAACGGGCCGTGGCGACCTGCCGAATCGGAACTCCTCGATAACCAACTGAAAACTCTCCTGGACAAAACCGAATCCGACGAATCAGTTGCTTCCAAAATCCAAGATTTGCTCTCCGCAACTCCTCCATTCTCCGAACTTCGACCACGCCGCCAGGGGTCGAAGAATCTCGTTGTTGCGGAAGCCAGGCGGCGTAACTGTCGGGCACTCCTTCCGTTCCTGGAAACGTATGCTTGGCCCTCGAAATATCGCGGTGAGTTACAAAGGCTTCTTGTTGCAACTACGAACTTCATCCAACGACTACCGGAAGAAGAAGTTCTCGAGCAATTGTTGCGATACGCGGGCATCATCTCGGACGCGACAGCGGCTACAATCCTGGAACGATTCCCCGCTATTTCGAATAAGGATTTCCACAACCACATCCGCATGGCTTGGGGCGGTAATGGCTACCCTCGATTGCTGGAAGTGGCCATCGCCTTCGACAACAAGGCTCTGATCGACTACTTGGGTGGTGAGTTTTTGCAATACGAATATTGGAACGCCGAAGCGATAGACCACACCGGAGAACCATTGGCCAATTACTACGAAGGACTGGGAACCGCTTCGCCCGAATTTGCGACTCGGTCGTCGGGTCTGTTGTTGGAAATCCCGAAGGGAAAGATCCGAGATATCGACTTGTGGAAGTCCAAGAATCCGCTTGCCGCGTTGTTTCTCGTCCAAGCCACAAACTACCTGGCCCATCCCGAATTGGTGACACGGCTCCTGGGTGCGAAGTGCTCTACTGTGCAAGAAATGATGGTTCGACGCCTGGCCAGCGGTACTGAACTCGCGAACTCGCGAGCGAGGGAGAATTTGGGATTCTTGGAAAGTTGTTTGAGCAGACCCATTGAAGCCCAACTTCGATCACTCGCCATCGATGCCCTGGAACAGGCTGTCGCGAACGAGGACGATGTCCGCCGTATAGCGAAAACAATGACGCGAGTTCTCGAGCGACCCGACAACCATTATCCGCGAGAGAAAGTACGCGGTGTGTTGAACAAGTGGAAATTGAAGTGGCCGGAAGCTGTGAATTGTTGACGTCGCAAATGGTGACAAAGCAGCAGGTACACTCGGAAAACCAAATGGATTGGTTTCCAGTTTCGCTGGGTCTACTCACCATTGTTTTTTTAGCGACGCAGGCACTCTTAAAAAGAAAAGGTGTGCCTGCGCCTTCGCTCGTGGTTCACCTGGTGACAACCCAGGGATCAACTCGCGCTCACTTGAACCTGCCACTTTTGACGAGTTGGTCGAACATCGGTCGTTCGAGAGGATGCAGTTCTTCGCGTTTCAGTCCCTTCTCCTTGGCTTGTGCAAAGCGCAAGGACGCCTGCAAAGAATTCCCGTCTCGCAACTCCGCCACGGCGAAATGGAAAAGGAGCCAGGACGCATTGGGATTCTGTCGGAGGCCAATTTCGAGATCCTTCTTGGCCTTTTTGAACTCTTTTCTCTGAATGTAGACCAAAGCGCGAGTATCGAGCAACTCGGCCTTGGGACCTACAAGCTTAATGGCATCATTTGCCAACTGCAGGGCCTCGTCCAGATCCTTATTCTGGAGTGACAATTGATAGGCAAGGTTGTTACGGGCAAGAACGTCCTTGGGATTTTCTTTCACCACACTTCGGTAGAGTTCCAAGGATTTTTGGAACTCTCCTCGTTTGTCGTAGAACCCCGCAAGCAATGAGCGAAGAGTTGGGATGTTTGGCTTGCGTTTTATCTCTTCAACGAGCCAAGTTTCCACTTTCCGCGGATGGGCATCGCGGATCTCGGGCCGTTCGACGATCGCCGCAATGGCTCGAACGACTGACTTCGCCTTGCACGACTCCCAAGCGTTTCGACAGATCGAGAGGGGTTCGTCCACTTTCCCTCGTCGGCCCAAAAAGGTTGCCAACACCAACTTGTATTCGGGTATCCGGGACTTGGAAACGTACTGTCGCAACAACATTTCGGCCTCGTCATCCTTCTCCAAAATTTCGTAGAGCCTGGCGGCGTAGACCAACCTAGCCTTTTCCGATCGGAGATATTTTTGGACCAGTTGAATCGCCTTCCTTGTGTTGCCGCGTCCCTTCAAAAGCCGAACTTCCAACTCGATAGTAGCCACAGAGTTCGGAACCAAACTCTTGAGTTTTTTCAACCAACGAGAAGCCTCAAACAAATCGTTCTGGAGAAGCAAGCTCCGGATGTAGATCAACATGTAGCCTGGATTGCGTTCCATGTTTACGAGTGGAAACAGTTCGGATTGGGCCACGTCAATGCCACCGGCGGTCCCGTAGATTTGCAACATCCGAAAGACGAGTTGTGGGTTCTTATTCCCCGACTTCACAACGGACTGATATTCTTTGAGCGCCAGGTCTGTCTTCCCCTCTAGCTCATAGATATTCGCTCGGAGGAGCCCGACCCGCGACCAGGAAGGTCGAATTTTGGCTAGCTTATCCACCCACTGTTTTGCTTCGATGAGCGAGTCCTTTTTTCCTTCTCGACTGGCAGAATCGATTAACAACACCGCGTTGCCATACGCCGTCCAGGCCCCCGCCTCACCTTCGAGTCGACGAATCTCCTTCAGACTTTCGCGACCTGCCTCAAAGTCCTTGGTTCGCACGGCCAGGTCGAACAAGCTTGTCCAGAGCCCCAACTCGTCAGGACTCGTTTCCGCGACTTTCTTCCACAGTTTTCCTGCAGTCTCATATTCTCCTACGTTAACGAGAAACAAGCCCAGTGGGCGGAACAGTCGGTTTCTGTCAGCGATCGGCTGGTTTTCGCGTTGTTTGATGAGTGTGTTCAGTTTTTCTCGAGCATCTTTCAGTTTTTCTTCGGCATTTTTCGAATCTTCCGAGACCCTTCGAAACCACTGGCTTACGCGAAACAAATCCCACTCTGGTTGCCAACCCGTTTCCCCCTCGGCTTGCTTCAAGAGGCCCTCAACTGTTTCGGCTTTCCCTTCTCGGACGGCGAGCCCAATCGACAACGCCCAAAGTTCCACTCGTTTTGGGTCGTCTTTCGGCAACTTTTCGTCCTTCCGCAACTTCTCGAACATCGAGCGAGCTTCGGACAGTTTTCCTTTCGCCGTGAGATACCGGCCCCACAGCACCTGACCTGCATGAGACTTCTTTTCTTCATCCGGCAGCAATTTGTAATTTTTTTCAAAATCCTGTTGCCAATTTGAATCTGATTGTAGATTGCGGGCATTCTGAGCCAACATCAAGTCGAGCCGCGCAAGCTTTACCTTCGGCACCTCTCCGACCCGCTGATATTCCTCCATAGCCCTGTCTAACTTTCCAAGTTTTGCCAACGTTGCGGCCTTGTCGATTCTCGCCGCAATCCACTGCGGATCGTCTTCGATGGCCTTTTCCAGGGCTGCCAGTTGTTGATCCGGATTCCCGAGTTTGCCATAGCACTTGGCCAGCCAGAAATTCAGGAGTTTCGATAATCTCTTGGAAACAGGACGGTTGACGACCCGAGCCAACTCGGTCTGAGCCTCTCGCCACTCCTCTTGATTGATCAGAAGGCGGGCTTTCACAAAAGCCTCGGCTTCCGGAGTCGCGACGTCGCCCAAATCTTTCATGACAAGCGGCAGTTGGTCGGTCTCACGGGCATCGAGGAGAAGAACTGCAAGGCTCCAAAGGGGTTCCGTTTCTTTGGGTCGATTTTCTACGCAAGCTTGCAACAATTTCTTGGCCTCCTCAGGTTCCCCGGAGGTAAGCTCCAAACGAGCCAAGGCTAACTGCAACTGGAAATTGTTTGGATTGTGCTCTCGACCTTCGAGCAGGAAGGCCTTCGCTTCCTCTTTTCCAGATCGCCTTTCCGCAAGAGCGGCAGAAAACAGGAATACGGCTGGTTTCGTGGACTTGAGTGTCTTGCGGGCGTAGTCGATATGCTTCTTGGCCTCTTCTAGAAGGTCGTAGCGGGCGTAGTACCGAGCCGCCTCCAACCTCGCCAAGACCGCTTCTTTGGGCTCTTTATTGGCTTTCTGCATTTTTGCCAATTCCGCTTTGCTGGGCTCATTGGCAGTCACCATGTCCTCGATCGATTCGTCGGCTAGCTTGGAGTTTTGGAGTTTATCGCGATGGACCGCGGCTTCCGCGACGTACAGGAACAGTCGTTGAGGTGCATTTTTCTGAGCCTTAACAAGGAGGTCCACGGCTCGGGGGTAATTGCCCAAGGCCACCTCACAATAGGCCAATGGTTCCAACAGGTTCGGGTCGTTTGGGGCCTCTTTGAGCAGGGCTTCCCAATGTTTTTTGGATACGCGAAACCGCCTCAATCGGAAGGATATTTGAGCAGCGTTCTTACGAATTGTTTTCAGCTTTTGAACCCATTGTTCGTCTGGTTCATGATCACGCCGCAAAACCTGTTCCAGAAGAAGAAGCGCCTGATTTTGCACGCTGGGAGGTGATTTCTCCATTTCGCACAAGCGAAGGGCCAATTTCGCCATCGCATCCGTGTCACTCGGAACGAGCTGAACGTACATTTGAAGGTATTGAATTGCTTTCTTGGTTTCGTCCCGTTGGTCGAACTCCTCGACAAGGTCCAACAAACCGGCTGTGTTCCGGCGGAGTTGGAAGCCGTGAACAAAGTACACACCCACACCGAATCCGACTGTGACAACAACCAGGATTATGACGGCTTTCCAGTTAAGTTCTTTGTCCTGCAGCCAAGGTTTCATCGTGAGCGGTCCTCATCGGAGATTTTGTGACGACCTGTCGGAGCAAGATCGACCAGGAAACGAATAGATTTTGTAACGACCTGTCGGAACAAGATCGACCACGGAAACGCATCGATCCTGCGACAACCTGTTGGAGCAAGTCCGACCAAGAAACCAACAGATCTTGTGACCGCCTCTCGGGGCAATATCTGCTAGAGGTAGCAAACAGATCAGGAATCTAGTTTTTCGCCCTCTTTGGAAAACAGAGCTTTTTGTACTTCCGGAAGGAACTTTTTCAGAAAATCTTCAGTCGGCTCTCGATCATCTTCGGAAGATGTTGGAGGCAACACCCGGATGATGTACATCTTGTAAAGGGCCGGGGACGAAGCGAACGTCCACATCGGCCAATACGGAGTCTTCCAATCACCATCCGCATTCCACGACCAGTAAACCTCGATGTCTGTGGGGCCCAGCGCGCTGTTCTTGCGGAATCGACCTGCCAAGAATTTCGCTCCCTGGGAAAATCCGTCAATTTGCACCCCCACTTCCTGGGGAGGCACCTCTAGGTGCAAACCGGCTCCTGGAAAACAGGCCTCGGGAGTATGGGAGCAAGTTGGTCCGGGTTTTCCGCAAACCACCAAAGCGCTAATCTGTTCCCCCGTGGCCTCGTTTCTGTAGAGGCAATTGAAATACTTCTCGATTTCGGCAACCGCGACATGCCGCGTATTGATATCTTGCATTTTCCCTTGCCACGGCCCAAATTTTTTCGGGATGCGTTTGACCTTCGCTGCGGCCTTTTCCAATTCCTTGGAGAATCCCCAACGATTGGACCAGTACCCTTCTGCGACTCCGTAACCAACCACACCCACGACGACCACGAGTATTGCATACGATTGTTTCATTTTGCTCCCCCCACGGTTTGTTGCGTTGTTATCCCGCTCTCTCCATGCTTTGGAGATACAGTTATCCCACTCTCCCCATGCGTTGGAGCTGCCGTCCCATTTTGGTTCGTTGGAACCACAGAGGGCTTGTCTTCCTCTTTCTTTTTGTCACGCAACACCCAAGCAAACAGGCTTAGCTCCGCCCAGAGCATGAGCAATGCCAGGACCATCATCATCCATCCAGCGACATCATGGAAAACGTACTCGGCCCATTCGCTTCCCGCAGTTTTGTGGAGCACCGACGTGACGATGATGCGGATCATGTTTGAGAGGATTGCAATCGGCACGGCGCTGAGGAGAATGACGCCTTTCTCGATGACATGGCGACGACTCAGGATGCAGACGGCCGTGGAGAGTCCGAAGAAGACGATCAACATACTCAAGCCGCTACACGCTTGCGCGACTCCAATTCGGACATCAACGAGTTGAATGGTGGTCCCTTCGCGGAACGCCACAAACCCAAGAGTTTGGAGCGCATAGACACTAACGATGGCGGCGGAACGTCTCAAGGGGTAGGCTAACGCCGTTTCCAAACTATACGGCAGTGGAATCATGAAGATCAGAAAAGCAATCGGGACGATTGTCCATCGCAGCGCCTTCCATCCCCCCAAGAAGAGCACGAAACCCGCCAGGGTCGGCAACAAAGAGATATCTCGGAACCAATCAAAAAAGAAGTAGATGCCGACAAAATGCAGTAGCAATCCCAAACCGAGAAGGACCGCACCTGCCCGATTGATTTGCCAGTCGACTTGGGCTAAATGCTTGCGGTTTCTCCACACCAAGTAGAGCGAAAACACAGGAACAACGAACCCGTGCGAGTAGTCTGAATTCGTTGCCCACTTTTTGACCATCATGGCCAGCGCAGGTAGATAGATCCACGCTAGACACAAGGCAAGGACCACCGCCAAAACATTGCGGGAGTTGGAGAAAAACTTGAGCAGATGATCAGGGACCTGCTGATACCAACGGGTTGTCATTTCCATAGGTCACACAATCGATGGAGTAAGAACTTTCTTGCTCTCGCAAGGAGGCAAGCCGAAACGAGGGCATCAGAATTTGCTGGGCTGCAGGTTTTTCTGAGTGCAACAAAACCAATCCACGAATCCAAAGTCCGCGTTGTTGATGAAGTAGCAACACGGTCTTCATGGGGCGCCTGTCAGGAATCGCAACTCAAGACGATTCAGTCCCGTCCTTGATTCCTCGCTGTTGACTTTCACGGTTGTCGCCAAGGTCAATTGAGACCGTCTTCACCATGCAAGCCTGGAAGGGTTTGTCAGGCCTTTAGGCTCTTCCGTTTCTGGGTGCCAAACTCGGTAAAAATGGGCTGGTTCACGACATTGAGACAGCCGCTTGTCTTCAGAAGTCCCGAAAAATTTGCAGCTTGTGACGTCTGGATCGAAATTCTTGGCACCCAGAAACGGAAGAGCCGGCCTTTATTTCATGTGAACAGTGAAAAAGTTTGGGGGAAGGGATGATTCCAGACGTATCTCAATGGTTCAACCCCGAACTGCTTCATTCACAATTCACAACGAGGGTTTTGGTTTTAATTGATCTGTCTGGGGTGGGGAGATTTGGAATGTTGTGGGGATGAAGGAAATCGAAGGTAATTAGCTCAAATTCAGAACCATCCCAGATGAAAATTGCACAACAGATCTCTTATATTTACAATTTTATACATACGTACAAAAGCCACGTCAACCTTTCTCTACTGAGTTTTCCGTCGCTTTCGGTCTTTGGAGCAACTGGTCGAGATTCCCAAGGTTCTTACAGCCGGGAAAACTCGATTTGCTCGACAACACAGCTGCAATTTCCATTCCAAGCAAGTCTTTCGAAAGGATACACCGAATTTGAATTTTTGGACGTTGTCATTAGCGGCATAAGATAACGGTTCAAAAGGGGAATGTGAACAAACCAACCAGCCAGTCAAGTTTTCACAAAGGAGAGCCAGGAATGTTTTGGTAGATTCCTGGCTCCGAATTTTACAAAATCAACTTAACCTTTCCCCGCAAGACTTAGTTCTTGCGACGTCGTCGCAAGCGACGATAGCCCGCGAGAACTCCACCAGCAATGCCCAGCAGGCACAACGAGGAGGGCTCAGGGACGACGCGAGCTGTAAAGAGCCAGTCACTGGCGGCGACATGATTCTCATACCCATTAGGATCACCCGGATATTCGGCATAATTCACCCAACCCCATCCAGACAAACCCGATTCCCCTCTGTGACCCGTACCCAGTTTAAAAGAGTAATTCTCCGGATCAGATCCACCTTCATCAGTCAAGTTGAACACGGTCCCAGCACCGTTCACCCAATCAGCACCAAGCGTAATGGTCCCATTGTTGTCAGGACTGTCCGGTTGGACTACAACGACTGGGTCACCATTTTCATCTATGGACACATCCGTGCGGTATGTAAACTCGATGTCTACCGTCCCGCTGTAGGCGTCATCATAAAAAGGCTCACCACCGTTGCGATCCGGTTGAATGTCCAGCCCTCCGAAGGCCGACCCCCAAATACGAACTTCGTTGAGGTGGGAGTCTACTTCCATCCACATTTCAGCACTGGGATGTTCAAAATCGAACGTAAAGATGTCTCTGCCGCCAGTCACATCGATCAAGTCGTCCAAACGGAAGCCATACAAAGGCGGACGGGCATTGCCATTAGGATGATTTTCCAAGGAATACTTGATTGTCGTTGCTTGTGTTTGTGTTGTTGCAATCAACAAACACAGGGTGCCTAGCACGCAAGAAAGGAATGCTCGTTTCATGTCTGCTCATTCTTTGTAGTTGTAGTGGGCACCAGAACTACAACACCGGACGGGGTGTGAAAATCGAACGCGGGTTTTATTTAGCGTGGGTGTGTGACATACGGTAAGGTAAGCAACAAGGGCAATTAGTTCAAGAGGCAACAGAAGAAAAAAGTGAAAATCTCCAAAATTGCGAGCGAATTTGAAGAATGGGAATCGAAGTGAACCCCAATCGGTACGACGAAAACCGGTTTTGCTTGCTCGCTGCGAGGCCTGTCTCCGCAATTCACTGCAGTGTTGCCGAACCTGGCGAAGTGTATCGTCGGATTTTCAATCGGGCGTGGTTTCTCAGAAGCGTCCCTGGAAAAATCTGTACGTCTGGGGCTTTGCCGGAGAGACCAAGCCACTTGTTACTTGGCGCTTTTCTGGACTCGCATGAACTCAAAAGCGAGTCTCTTTTCCATCTTGGTAGAAAATCGAAAGCACTTCATCATCGAGGTCAATGCCCAGTTAATTTCTGGAGAATCCGTTCCCAAAGTGACTGACGTTTCTGTTGAAGTTCTTGCAAGCGTTGAGTCATCTGGCGGTGTATTTCTTCAGGATCAGATTCGGGCGATGGTGCCTTGGCGGAGTTCTCCTGCTCATCCGATTCCGGTGGAGGGAGTGGGGCCTCCTCAGGCTGTGAGGGGGCCTCGGTGCGGTCATCCTTCATGTTCCAGTCCGATTCGTCCTGGGAGCGTCTGTCTTCCTCGGTTGTCTCCAAAGACAGTGGCTTCTCTCGCTCCTTCGGCGCACTCTTGTGGGAACCCCGAGGATCTTGAGAGAAGGATGCCGAACGAAAGCCTTCGTCGGTTCCGGCAAGTCCTGGCGCTGGATTTTGGTTGGATGAACTGGTGATTCCAACCGCCTTCTGTTTTGCAAGTTCGGTGTGGAGGAACGCGAGTTCCTGGTTCAACTCACGAAGATAACCGAGTTCTTCGCGGATCTGGGAAAATTGGTGTTCTTGTTGCATCGTTAGTGTCTGGGTGACCATGAGGAGTGTATTTTGGAACTGGTCGAACATCTGTTGTTGCATGACAGAAAATTGTTGAAACAAAGGCGTGAGGAGACTTCTCCAAAACTCCGACTGAGGTTCCGAAAACGAATCCGATGAGGACGAACCATCATCCAGATATCCCTCCTCGACAACCAAGGGTGACCGAAGAGGGTGACCGCCCGCCCGGAAGGGATCAGCGACGGTTTCAGAGGAAACAGGACTGAGAACAAACGGGGAGTCTTTCTGAAGCTTGGGCTCGGCCGGCAAAACGGTCTGGTCCGAGTGAGGAGGTTGAGACTCTCCCTGATGCACATGGATCAAATACTGTCCGACTTTCAACTGGTCCGAAGCTCGCACCTCGGACCACCGGATCCGAACCCCGTTGAGTTCGATTCCGGTTCGGCTGAGCAAGTCGATGACCCAAAGGTTCTGGTTCATCTGCAATAAACAGCAATGGTAGGAGGAAACCCTGGTGTCGTTCCTAAACCGAATCTTACATTCCGGGGTTTTCCCGACCAAAGTGATCATCCGATCGAGTTGCCACAGGTCCTCCAGAACTTTGTCTGGACGAGCCAAGTGGCCGAACGATAGGGTGTAATTGGATCTTTGATGGCCGTTGGACGAGTTCGTGAGCAATCGAGCGGGGGGCAGTGTTTGACTATTTCCTACCGCAGGCTCGCGGGCCTGCTTGATTTGGTAAGGGCCGATTTGAATCCCGTTTTCCTCGGCCAGCCAGCCGCATTGTTGGCGATCTTTTTCCCAGTAGACTCCGGTCATGCTTCCAAGATCGATACACATGAGCCGACCAGCAATCATTTGCAGATAAGCGTGACGCCAGTTGACTTGAGGATCATTCAGGCACAGATCAGCCTTGGGATTCCGGCCAACGACTACGAACGGTAGTTGATACGATCGTTGAAACCGCTCCCCGGTTTGCTGGTGTGTAACCCAGAGTGTAAATCCGGATTCGCTTCCACATGCATTCTGGAATGTTGACACCATGGGATTGTTCATAGCATCCAATCTTGGGCTGCTTCCAACGCTTTCTAATGTTCAAGGCTCACCCGAAAAGATACAATATCGATTGTAACTCATTCAATGAAAAGCAGCGACAAAATTGTATGGGTCTCTGCGTCTGGGGCGGGAAACGTTTGTTCAAGAGTACTGGTTGCACTCGAGAAACGAATTATCCAATCTCAAATGCGTTTTTAGCGGAGTCTTTCGAGCTACCAAACAAACGTCTGCGTTCAGCAAACTCAGTCTCATTTGGGTAGATTGCGGCGGTGATGACAAGGATGGTCCAGGTCATTTCGGATCGACAGGGAACCGAATCTCTGTACATCTCAAGCCTACGGAAAGACGATTTGCATTATCCTCCTGTCGGAATGCTCCCCAATTTGGAACGGGTTTGAACGAGCATCAACTGTTGGGAGTAGTTCAAACAAATCTCCGTAGAGTTTGGTCGAACAAGAAGCGAGCAAAGTTCCCTCAATAGTTTGACCGAAACACCAGCCGATGGAAGGCAGGATCAATAACATAACTTCACTTGTCGATATTAGAACCAATGAAGAAAGAGACGTGAGGTTGGTCTGAAGATGAGGATCGCACTCCTCTTGCGAATATCAAAATCCTCTTGGTCATCTCAGACAATGAACAGTGAAAAAAGGTGGCGGCTCCAAACGCACGACCGGTGCCCTTCGACGTGGTTGGAGACCGCCCCCACGCTTCCAACTTGATTTCGTGTTGGTATTTAACCTTGAGCAATTCCTGAGCCAAAAACCTACGATTCCTGTTTTTTGAGGTGCTTCTCGCTTTTTTGCCTCCAGAACAAGCGATTTTCCCCACTTTTGGGTTTTTTCGAGTCCAACGTTTGCTGCTGACGCCTTTGCGAATAGCCATCCAGTGTACAGAATCGTCGACGACAAGGTTACAGTGTCAACTTGAGGATGGAGACAACAGGGTGGATAGTTTTCACTCCGTGCCGCTTTGCGTGATCATGGGATTCCTCGAACGATCGTTGGCCCAATCCATCGTGTTAGCCACACAGGAAGTCGCTTCCAAGTGCGAATCATTCGTTCGTATTTTGGATTCTCTTTCCGCGTGTCACCGACTTCTCCGTGACGTACGTAGTATTGCCAGACGGCCGGAAGTGGCTCAGCCCCCCATTGCTTTTTGAAGCGAAATGTCGTGGCGTCGGGACTGGTTCGTCCGAAATCGAACACCCCTTGGCCACGCATGACCGCCCGCTCCAACAAATGCCAGTACATCAGCATGTTTACGTTTTGAGAGTTGTAGTTCCGGAGTGAACTGGCGCTGGGCACTTCCGTAATCCCTTGACCATGAGTCAACAGGGCCCCAGCAATCGGTTTGTCGCCGTCGTGCACGACACAAAGTTCGGCTCTTCCGTCGAAAGTTTGAAGGATTTTACGGAAGAGCCGTTTATGGAAGACGGGAGTCCCCAAGTCGCGCATGTTGTGGCTGAACACTTTGTAAAACGGATTCAGAAGGTCTTCTCCGCCAAAAGTGACGGAAAAATCTTGTTTTTGTCCCTTGCGAACCTGGTTGCGAACCTTGGCAGATATCTGGTCCCACAAGAGACCTGGCGAGGCAGGCAAGGACAAACGCATGTGAACCTTGTCCGTCCTTGTGTGGGTCAAGGCGTGGTGGGAGATTGGATCTTGGTGGCGCAATTCCAGATAGCGAACCTCGAGTTGGTTGGCCAACTCGACGGCCTTCTCGATCAGCCTCTGGCCAATGGCCTCGTCGTCGGCGAGGACCCCACCATAATTCAGGTAGGGCAGGCTCACCAGGAATCGGCCGAAGAGGAAACTCGAGACGTAGGCGAGGGCCAAGACGCCGACCGTCTGCCCATCGCGAACAGCCACCAAATAATAGGGCCGATGGTTCAGACCACCAGCAACGGCATCGAGATACCCAGGGTGCCAGCTCAAGCAAGTTCCCTCGCCGAGACCCTCCCAAAAGCAATCGAGAGTCGCGAGTAAGTCTGCCGTAGCGAATCCTTCATGCACATGCAGTTCGATTGCTCCAGGAGTTGGAGATTCCGGCAAAACGGGGGTGGATGGCTTCATGAAAATTTCTCAATCATTCTCGGGTGTTGCAAACGCTCCCCGCAGAATCCAGCGAGGATCGGATTATTCTCACGAGGTCATGTTGCCAGAACATGCCAAGCCGACGAAACGGACAACACACATCAAGACTTTCTGCCAAGGAGGCCGTCATAAATCGCTCGAATCTTGTCCATCCGAACTCGAAAGCTATATTTCGATTCAATTGTTTCTCTGGCATTGTGGCTGAGTTGTTGCCTCATCTCAGCGTCGTGGATAAGCCGTTCTAGTTGGGTCGCGAGGGCTTCCGCTGACCCACATTCGGCCAGTAGCCCGTTTACCTCATGAGTGATTAGCTGAGGGACACCAGCTACTTTCGTCGAGACCACCGGCACCCCGAGGGCCATGGCTTCCAGCACTACATTTGGCAATCCCTCACGCAAACTGCTTAGTGCAAAAATGTCCATGCATTCGTAAAGAAAACGAACATCCGACCGATAACCGAGCAAACGGATTCGATCTTCTCGTCCGTGTTGAGCAATGAGACTCTCCAATCTCTGTCGTTCATCACCTTCACCAATGATCATGAGATGCAAATTGACACCTTTGTTTAAGAGGCCATCTATGGCCTGGATGAGCAGATCAAAACCTTTCTCAGGAGCTAGGCGACCCACCGCCCCAACGACGACACAGCCTTGATCAATCTGATATCGGTCTTTTCCTTGAGAGATTGAATGGACTCGGGTGTACTGTTCAAGATCGATGGCATTCTCAATGAGGGAGAAGCGTGCGGAAGGGATCCGATAACCTGCCACCAAGTCCCGGAGATCGTGACTAACCCCGACGATGTGTCTCATGTGCCGGAGTGTCCATCGGTCGATCGAATAGTATCTTTCAAGTCGTCTTCCTCGTGTGACATATCCATGTAACGTGGTCATCACGGGGATTTGGAAAAGCAAGCCCAGCGCGATTGCGAAGACATTCGTTTTGTAATCGTGCGCATGTAACAGGTCAGGACGAAACTCGTGAATCACTTTTGCCAACCGGAGAGGTGTCCGAGGATCGACCGCACCACTCTCTGGAATGTCAACCAAATCCGCTCCCATCTGTTTCGCTCGTTCGGGCATATCAAAATCCTGATCAGTTTCAGGCCGAATGTATGCGAGAAGCAGTTGATAGCGATTTTCGAGAAAACGAGGGCTATTCAAGAGCGTTTTCTCTGGTCCTCCTCCTTTCCCAGTAACTGTCCGGAGATGTAAAATCCGAGGTTGAGAGTTTGCCCCTTGTCGGAATGAGTCGAAGTTTGTTTTTTTTTTATCGATCAGAGTTCGAAAATAGCCGCTCAGATCTGCCGCCCTTTGGTTCCAACTGTCTTGGCTGACCGCGATTTGACGATAATGAACAAACGTCGACTCCCCAGATTCCTGAAGCCCTAGTTCTATTTGAGAAAGAAATTCTTCGGGATTTCTGCCGATCCGGACATGAGGTTCTAAGAGCCTCACCTCAGGAACATCAATACTGACAGTAGGTTTTCCGGATGCTAAACATTCGCGGAGTTTTAAGGGACCGCTTTGCCGGATCATTGGATCATCAAGGTACGGAAGGAGTAAGACATCTAAACCCGCCAAGTATTGAGGGAGTTCTTCGTATGGCTTCTGACCCAAGAAGTGAACATTGGGTAAAGAAGAAAACTCCTCTGGGCAGTGCGTTACAGGACCAACCATAACGAGGCTACCGTGTGAAAACCGTTGGGATACTCGAGTGAGTAGTTCAAAATCAAGTTTTTCATAAATAAGGCCGAAAAAACCAATCCGTGGCTCTGGTAAGGAGGAAACAGAGTCTGGTGGAGTTTCGACTTCCTGAGTGGAGCGAAAATGCTCGAAATCTACGCCGTGAGGAAAGTAATAACATTGGGACTTCTTTGGTTGCGGTTTCAACAATAACTTGGAGGCCGCAAGGGTCAGATTTGCCTCCTTGCGTATTTGCGAGTCAGCTTCTTGGAGTGTCTGTTTATCGGCAGAAGGCCAGTGGCTGTAATCATCTGTGCAGTAATACACCAAGGCTTGGCGCGCCAAACGACTGACAAGCCAAACCACATACGGTAGCGTCGTGAGGACAATCGGTTTGCCAAGATGAAGTCGTTTCAGCGTTTGTTGAATCCTGTGGGTCACAATGAATCCGTTTATCTTCCGAATCCAGCGATTGGCTTGATTCGGGAGCATGGGTACATCCAACACCCACATCTGGTCCGTAACCCGAGTCAGCCCTTGTCCCCAGCTTTTGATTTTTTCGAGTCCACGGCGAAAAGTGAATGAATCAGCACGGACTTGGCGAGTGCCAATCGTATTGACCCATAAAACCGGGTAGTGTTGACGTAACCGTCGGATCAAGTGCTGACAGCTGGAGGGATGTCTTCCCCAGTCATCGGCAAACACAACAATAGGAAGATTAGCCGACACCTTGTGATTACCCACGTAGCATCTCCTCGTAAAGCTGAAGATAACTCGAGTGCATTTGGGTTTCCGAAAAAAACGCCAACGCGCGTTCGAATCCACACTGCGCAATCTGCCGACGACGGTATCCGTCACTAGCCAGTTCCAAAATCTTGCGAGCAAGAAGATGATCTTCTCCTGAGGGGACCAACATCCCCGTTTTGCCGTCTTCGATGACTTCGGGAACTCCGCCCACGTTGGTTGAGACAATTGGGACTTTGGCTGCCATGGCTTCGATCAGAGTGAGTGGGATCCCTTCGCTGATGCTTGTAAGCAAGAAAAGGTCCGCAGAGGCGAGCAGCCGTGGAACGTCCTCCCGGAGGCCAAGAAACTGGACCCTCTCAGCGAGGTTTTTCTCTTCCACGAGGGATTGAATCTTGGGGAACTCGGGACCTTCTCCCACCAGCACGAGCCACGAATCGGGACGTGCAAGAACGACGCGTTCGAACGTCCTAATGGCTGTCAAGTGGTCTTTCAGGTAGTCCAGCCGGGCCACCTGGAAGATTGTGAAATCCGTCGGCTTGATCCCCAGTTCTGCTTGGACAGCCTCTCGATGGACGCGGTTGTCGGCGAACGCTTGGAGGTCGACGCCGTTATAAATGACAGAAATTCGGTCAGAAGGAATCCCTTCGTTGTCCACCAACGCCTGTCGCACCGCCTCTCCCACGCTGACGACCCGGTCGCGTCGGGTCAACAAAAGTCGGTTGGCGAAGATACGTTTGGGGCGAGGATAGTCGGGTTGATGTCGCCCGTGCTCGGTGAACATGACGGCCGGACGGGAACACAGCAATCGACCCATCATGGAATAAAAAAACGGTGTGTACTGGTGAGCATGCAACAAATCCACACGCTCGTGCCGGAGGATCTTGGCCAGTCGTACCGGACACCGCCAGTCGAGACCTTGACCTCGCTCCAAAACCTCGACTCGAAATCCCTCCCGTTGCAACTCTTTGCCCAGAGACCCTAACTCATCCAGACAAACAAAAACGAAGTGGTAGTGGTCGCGGAGTTGGCGAGCCAACCGAGCCGCCAGCACTTCAGCTCCGCCGACCCACAGGCCATGGAGGACCTGGCAAACAGTCGGTTTGCGTTTTCGAATTGTGGAGTTAACCATGTTGCTTAGCTGCCATTGTTATCGGCCCAGACACACTTTTAGAAGTCGCCACCAATTCTTGGGGTTGGCCAACTGCAATATCGTCAGGGCCATTCCAGAGACGCTTTTGAGTCGTTGAATCACCCGTTGTTTCTGTGGCGTGAATGATTGTGGTTGACCAAATTCGTAGTCCCGATTTACTCCAGGACGAGATTCGGAAGAAGCTCCCTGCAAGCGAACGTCCATGACCCCCTCGACCATAAAAATGGCTGCTGCCCGAGCCGAGTGTTTGGTCTGGAATCTCATCAAGTCGCTCCAGGCCCGGTCCGCAAACTCGGTGCCGCGCTGGATCAATCGTGAGCGTAACGGTTCGTCAGCGTGGAGCGCGGCCAATCGAAGGACATTGCCCTTGCGTAATTCCTGGCCAGCCCAAGTTTCTGTGGGGTATTCCAAGTCTTCCGGGTGGTCGAAGTACGGTCTCTCGTTCTCAAGCATCCATCGGGCGTAGTGCAGGACACTTTCGCGAGCGTAGGCGTAACAAAAATCCAATTCGCCAGCTTCGGCCTTCAGATCGAGGTATCGGGCGAGCATGGATAAGTACATCGTGTAGGACCAACGAGTCTCGACGTGTTCCAAGTTTCGCGTGGCGATGTCGTCGTTCGGATGAATGCACCTTTGGATCAACTCTTCGGCCTTGTCCAAGTAGCCGCGATTACCTGTGGCCAACCAACCGTCGAGGAGGGCATTGGTCGCGTTGGCGCCCCCGCGGCCCGGTCCTTGATAGTCTGGTGTGACAGTCATGCTGGCGAGTCCCGTCGGTCCCTCGTCTACAATCCCGAAGATCGTCGTTCGCCCATCGTCCATCTGAATGATCCAGTCGGCCAGCTGGACCACAGCGTTCCGGGCGTTGGTATCACCGGTCATGTAGTAGTAATGCAACAATCCTGTGGCGAAGACATGGTTGCTGCTCGGGCCGCCTCCATAGTCCTTCGGATTCGGACCGCAATTCTTGCCAGAGTATGTTCGGTGAGTGGCCGTCTCCGCGCTCACGTAGTGGTCCGTCAGCCAAAACATTCCACCGTTATAAGCTGAGCGGTCTTCGTTCGTGTGGTAGAGGTCGATGTCCATGACGTGGCGAGCCAACGCGTCGAACAAGTCGAACCACCGAACGTCGCCCGTGCGTAAGTATTGAAGGAGGAAGCCGTAGACCTGATCGTACTGGTTGTTAAAGTGAGAAATGACCGGTGGAGGCCCCGAATAATGCTCTCCTTCGTGATCGGCGAAAATCTCGCCGAAGTTTCGCCAGCCATATTCGTCAATGATCTCTCGGCGTGCGAAGTAACTCGCTGGTCCCTCGACCATCTCCCTCAAGTACGTCTCAAGTCTGGCCGCAGCATCATTAGAGGTCGTCGGACCGAGGGACGGGAAGACGACCGAAGCTTTGGACCATTCCGAAGGAGCATGAATTCGAACCGGCTGATGAACCCAAGCAAGCGAAGAGGCTGTTGGCGCCTCCGGTGAAGCAAAGTGGAGCCAGCACTTGTGTGTCTTTTTCTCCCCACCCTGGAGTTCGAAAAAATCGTCGTGTTGACCCGGAAAGAACCCCAAACGCAGGAGTTTCCCGTCGACTTCGATAGATTTGGGAAATTGCTGCCAGAATTCTGGGATCGCAGCACTGATACATCCCTGATCGCCGGAGAGAGTGACGACGGGGCTGGCTCGTTCGCCGAATTCCTCGTCGGATGCGGATCGCGAACGGTACCCACGGAAGGAAAGGGGTACTTCGCCGTTGCGGTTGACATGATTCCGGCTCTGCCAATTTTCCCCACCGCTGGAATCTTGGTAAATCTCCAGACTCCCTCCTTTTTGTTGCTTCGATGGACTTGCTAGCTCTTCAGACCAGGAAATCAGGGGATCAACGTTGCTCCTCAGACCAATATCCAGAGTGAGGCCATTGAAAAGCAGCGATCCGGGATCACCAAGGTCCCACAGATTTCCTGGGTGTTTGGCTCGTCTTGGGTTGTGAATCGTCAAGTCGATGCGGACCAGACCTGTTCCGGCAAAGAAGCAAATCCGACCGACGAACCGACATATACCGGGCTCTCCAAAAGCGCCTTCATAAACGAAACTTGCCCGAACCGGCCCCTTCACAGTGCATCCGCTTTTCAGAACCTGAATCTCCATCGAATTGTCGACCCGATCGATCATCCGCGTGCCTGACGCCCCCGGTGCGAGGACCTCTTGCCCATTCATCACGGCTTGAGAGATGGGTGGAAATGCCGAGCGATCCAGGTGGAAAATCGCAGAGCCTGTGTGGACGACATAACCGTGCGGAAATTCTTCAACCTCCAAGTGCAGTGCTGGATCAATGACCGAACCTCGCACCCCCTGACAAAGAGACCATGAGCCCGAATCCGCATTCTCGGCTGGCAGGATGGTGTCCAACAGGAGCCATTGGATGCTGCCATCGGACCAATGCCGCAAGGGTTGGGCTTGCACCAGATGCCGTTCCCTTTTTCTGTTCTCCAGATATAAGTGATCGGGTGATGGGAGAACTCCGCGTCCAAAAGGCAAACCAAAGGTTACCGGTTGGGTGCTTGAACCTGGGGTGGACACGACTCTGAGACTGCAGATTAAGTTAGGTGACTGGTCGTTCTTCTCGTCGGCCTGCAGGTCGTTGATTTTTGTTTGGCTTTGTTGGGACACTCTACTACTCGACCGCCGGAAACTGTGTTGTGGACAGCGCTTGCGCTGTTCTCTGTGTGTTGCAAGAAACGTGTCGGTCTGCCCCAAACGCTTCTACAGTCAATACTTCCAATCTATCCCAGCAAAAGTCAGACCACTCGCAAGATTCCTTCGCATCTCACATGCAAAAAAACGCATAAATCGTTTTCAGTAAGTGTGTTAAGTAAAGAGATTTTGGACCAAACAAGTAAAATCGGTCGGAACCTAATGCGAGAGGGGAGAGCAAACACGAAGAAGTGTCAATTTTGTTGACAGTTTACACTTTGTCGAAAATTTGAGGCTCTCTGGTTTGACATCTTTAATCTCGACAGAAGTGAGTACAGGGGGAATGATCTCCCTCTTGAAAGGACAACAATTGTTAATTGTTGAATCTGTATAAGGATTGACTTCGGAAGGACAGATAAATAAGTGGGATTTTTCGTCGAGGAGGGAAATAGGAGTGGTTTTCCATCGCTGTGACTTAACACATCCAGTCGGGATTTGGGAGCAACCTTTTCGGAAAACTCCAAGTGTGATCATGCTTTACTAAATCTGCCCAAAATTTCGTAATTTATAAAACGCTAACTTGCTGAATATTCGAATATCTGTCAGATGCTATGGCTCGCATCCGCTGCATCCTTACCCCTCCGGGACTGAGCAAAGAGTTGTGTTCAAAAAAACAGTCTCACAGTTCTGGGCCCAACAGAAAGACGAGTGGAATCACATCCATTGGAACGGCAATGCCTGTCTGTTGGCTCTCAAAACCGCATTTTTGAAAACTAGGACTTCTGAGAACTAATCAATTTCATCATTAATTGGATATTGACACCGGTTCCGATTTATTTTTCGAATTCAGGCTATGAATTTCTTCACGAAACTCCAATGGAAATTCGATTCTATTTATATCAGATATATGTTTCATCTGTTTTTCGCTTGTTATGGATGCTTTGTTGACTGGGTAAATTTGTGCAATCGCCTAGAGCACACCAAATACGAAGAATACGATTGGTAAAAACTTTACAATTGCGACCTGTCGAGCTATTACTCGTTTCTCGTGTGGTGCTATGGGCATGCATTCATTCTAAACATCAACTTGCAGTAACACTTTACTGATCTGAAGTGATTTTTGATGGCAATGGCGGTAGTTGGCCTGTCTGGAGATATGTCGTCAGCGCTGATGTGATGGTCGTGATCGGATTATGTCCGCGTTTTTTGAGGGTTTGAAAAATCGTAACGCTTTACTGAGCTGAAGTAGCCATTTTCACAAGAATTTAGTGCTCAACAACTTGCGGAAAATCGGATGTCTGGCCACGCTTTTTTCTTGACAGCGAAAGTTGTTTTCAAGCTTCTGGTTATGGAAATCTACTTCAGATCAGTAAAATGTTACCCAAATTCAAATAACAGAGACTCAGACGTCTCTCGGCATGGCAAGAATCTCCAACGAGTCCAAGGATTTCAGTTCCTGGAGTCTGGTACATATTCAAAGGCCCAAGCAGAACAATGGCTTATGCTTATACCATACAAGGACTTATGGCAAAATCTACTTGTTGCATCTATGAAATTGGGCAGACTCCAGAAGTTCATTTTCCACCCTTGGACTGACTTTTCTACTTCAGTACTCCTTGGTGAAGCCGGGTAAGTTGATGTTTCCAATTACTTGCGGCATTAGATTTTGGCCCTAGGCCAAACTTTACGGAGTCGCATGAGTATTGCCTCGCTAGAAAGTTGAAGTCGGTGGGTATCGTTTTGAGCAGACATACAAACCATCCGGAAGATAGCCGTAAGCGGTTCCAGAAGCTGGCAAAGCTTACCTCTTAAACTCACTTGCTAAGATATAAGTATCGTCCTCAATTTTTACTAGGCCATACTGTTCTCCTGCTTTTTGGAGTGAGTCCGTTATAAATCCCCGAAGAATTCCCATATATTCCGAAAAAACCAAGGGGGATAAGCTGGTCCCAATGGTATTTCGGTGAGCATAATTAAGCGAATATCTCCGACGACACAGAGGCCCGAAACAGGTGCGGTGCAAAAGCTTCACAATCTCTCATCCGAGATTTCTCGGATTACGCCCCACCTCCCGCAACTCATGGGGATCGGGAAGATCGAAAGACAGGGATTCGCTTGTTTCAGATTTCTAAAAGTGCCCGTTTGATGTCTTTTTGCCCTGCGCTGAAATTACTTTCTCTGCTCCGAAGGAAAAAAACGAATAAGATTTGATCTGTTTTGTCTGGCAACTTGACAAGAATAAATGTCAATGCTAGGTTGTCAACGGATGCAGATCATGTGGATTTAATCAAGTGCGAATGCTGTAGGTGTCACATAACCAAATCAACAATTCAATATGCCTTACAAGTTAACTTATTCGCACGATCTCTAAATCCAACTTTAAGCGTACTCACAAACTTGCGGAGCGAAGAATTCTCCAAAAGACCTTCACTCCCGTCCAAGTGACCTCTTATTCTTTTTTCCCGTCTCGAGGATGAAAGGTCACGCTGGGTTTGTTTGTCAC
This sequence comes from uncultured Alcaligenaceae bacterium, assembly GCA_964423615.1. GTDB lineage: Bacteria > Planctomycetota > Planctomycetia > Gemmatales > Gemmataceae > CAYRFQ01. The sequence goes on from CAYRFQ010000031.1 coordinate 76,002, forward strand.
GACGAAAGGCAACTATCTGCCACGGTCGTTCGGACAAGTCATGGCCGAAGTTGTGTAGCTATGCGACAAAGTCGTCTCCCGCTCCAGCGGAAGAACGTATGTCCCTGGTGACCTTTGCGCCGACAGGGTTGCCCCACCGGTGTGGAAGCCCCTGCAGGCAGTGATACTGCGAGCAAGGCGCCATCGCTGGGCGAAGACGACTCTCCGCGACGCAACGATCATTAATACCCCCTTCTACGATCGTTCATCGTTGATTGATAGGTGGGCAACACCCGAAAGTAGACGAAGAAACTTCGGGTCCCTTTCCTCCCATCAATAGAAGCTCTGTGCACAGATTGCGATTATATGTTCTCACAATGCAGATTGACCAAAGCCTAACTCGATAGGAGATGCACGCGTGCGACCTTTTCATTTCGAATCTTTTCCAAAACCTTCGCGTAATGCTGCTAACCGCAACCAACTCAATGCAAACAAGTCCCGACCAGTGATAGAACAGCTCGAAGAAAGAAATTTACTTAGTAACAACACTGTCCTATTAGATTTCGGAACGGATCTTTCTCCTGTGGGGGATGGATATCGCGCCGTCACTCCCACAACTATCTACAGCCCCGAACTTGGCTACGGTTGGGAAAGCCTTGACGGAATCTATCCCCATGATCGGTGGGGAAATGATCCGGTTACGGGAGATGGGAACTTCGCCTTCTTCTTTGATTCCGAAACAAAGTTTGCAATAGATGTACTGAATGACACTTATGAAGTCACTGCTATTCTTGGGGGCCCCTCTTCGTTTGTAAATGGCACAAAGATCACTGCAGAAGGCCAATTACAAGATGGACTCAACTTGCCCGCGACAAATCGTGCCAGCATTCATGAGGTCCGATTCGCAACAGAAGTCAACGATGGCCAACTCAATCTCTCATTCCAACAATTCTTCTTACTCGGTCTGAAAATTGATACAGCTGGTTTCAAACAACAAACGGCTCCCGGCATACGTTACGAATATTACGAGAACATGGATCAGGACTTGCGGTTCCTGCCTGACTTCGACACACTGACGCCCGACGCCGTCGGCATCGCCAACTCAATCAGCCTGCCCCAAGATCGAGCTGAGCACCACTTTGGTCTGCGGTTCCAAGGGTTGATCGAAGTCCCCGACGACGGCAAATACACGTTTTATACCAGGTCTGACGACGGTTCCAAACTTTATATTGACGGTGAACTGGTTGTTGACAATGACGGTCGCCATGCCCCCCGAGAACGCTCTGGGGAAGTCAGTCTTGAGGCTGGACTACACGAGATCACTGTCGAGTTCTTTGAATGGTCGTATGGCGAAGTTCTGGATGTGAGTTGGTCGAGTTCTCGGATTCCTAAACAGCTCATCCCCTCGAATGTGTTGTTCCATTACGCAGAGGCCAACACACCTCCTGTCGCTGTTGACGATGAAGCCCAGACCAAAGAGGACACACCCGTCACCATTGATGTGGTTGCCAACGATGTCGATGTCGACAACGACAAGTTGACCCCTTCAATACTGACTCAACCGACCAACGGTTCAGCCGTTCGCAACGCAGACGGGACATTCACTTACACTCCCAACGAAAACTTCCATGGAACCGATTCATTCACTTACAAAGTCTCTGACGGAACCGATGAGAGCAACACCGCTACTGTTACCATCGAAGTCAAGCCTGTCAACGATCCTCCTGTCGCTGTTGACGATGAAGCCAAGACCGACGAGGACACATCCGTCACCATTGATGTGGTTGCCAACGACCTCGATGTCGAAAACGACAAACTGACACCAACTATCGTCACCCAACCGAACCGCGGTTCACTCGTCATCAAGAGCGACGGGACGATCATCTACAAGCCCAATCTCGATTTCCACGGAACTGACTCGTTTACTTACAAAGTCTTTGACGGCACCAACGAAAGCAACACGGCCTCCGTCACAGTCGCTGTCCAACCCGTCAACGATCCTCCCAAGGCAACCGATGATGAAGTCCAGACCGACGAGGACACTCCCGTCTCGATCGATGTCCTCGCCAACGATGTCGATGTCGACAGCAGCAAACTGACACCAATCATCGTTTCCAAACCGACCTCCGGTGCGGTTTTTGTCGGCAGCAACGGCACATTTGTTTACACTCCCAACGACACCTTCCATGGAACCGATTCATTTACTTACAAAGTCTCTGACGGAACCGATGAGAGCAACACCGCTAGCGTTACCGTCGAAGTCAAGCCTGTCAACGATCCTCCTGTCGCTGTTGACGACGAAGCCCAGACCGACGAGGACACATCCGTTAGGATCGATGTCCTTGCGAATGATCGCGATGTTGAAAAGGACACGTTGACCCCATCGCTCGTGACGCAACCGACGAACGGTTCGGTTGTTCGCAACACCGACGGAACGTTCACTTACGCACCTATCGCCAACTTCCACGGGACCGATTCGTTCACGTATAAAGTCTCCGACGCAACCGACGAGAGCAACACGGCCACCGTCACGGTTACGGTCCAACCTGTCAATGATGTTCCTGTCGCTGTTGACGATGAAGTCCAAGCCTACGAGAACGCACCTGTCAAGATCTCTGTGTTGGACAACGACACCGACATCGACGGGGACACCCTGAAGGTCACCTCTGCAACCCAACCCACCAAAGGCAATGTCAGTGTCCATGCCGACGGCACCATCACGTTCGATCCCAATGGAGCATTCGATAACCTCGGTGTGGGCCAGACTGTTTCCGAGACATTCACTTACACCATCACTGATGGCAATCTCACCGACACGGCTACCGTTACTGTCACTGTGGTGAAAACTAACAACGTGATCCGCGTTACCGACGTAGCCCAGCTTCAGTCTGCGATCTCAAACCTGAAGTCAGGACAGACAATTGTTCTCGCCAAGGGAACCTACGACCTGACAGACACGCTTTGGCTGCCCCAGAACATCAATAATGTCACGATCAAAGGCGAGACAGGAGATCACGACGACGTGATCCTGCGCGGGAAGGGAATGTCGGGCACGATTCGGTTCGGATTCTGGGCAAACAATGTCGATGGAGTAACCTTCTCTGACTTTACACTTCGGGATTTGAAGGACGCAGGTTTCCAACTGAACAGTGGAACCCATGCCCCGCGAATCAGCAATGTCCGCATCATTGATGTAAATGATCAATTCATCAAAGCGAGCAGTCCTGGTGACGGAGATGGGGTCGATGAAGGGATTGTTGAGGACTCGATTTTCGAATACTCTACGAACGCTCCGGATTACTACACAAATGGCGTCGACGTTCACAGTGGTGATGGCTGGATCATTCGCAACAACGTCTTTCGAAACCTCCGTCTCGATGGTGGACTGGCTGGCCCAGCGATTCTCTTCTGGCGTCAGAGCAACAACACGATTGTTGAGAACAACACATTCATCGACAACGATCGGGATATCGCGTTCGGGCTCCAAGATGCTTCGTACCGCGACCATACCGGAGGCATCATTCGCAACAATATGATCGTGCGGACGTCGGCCAACGTTGGTGGTGATGTCGCGATCGCCGTATTCAATTCGCCCAAGACGCAGGTGCACCACAACACCGTGATTCTGAACGGTGATTATCCCAACGCCATCGAGTACCGATTCAACTCCACAACGGACGTGTCTATCCGCAACAATCTCACCGATGGCAACATTGTCAGCCGCAACGGGGGTTCCGCAACGGTTTCTGGCAACATCACCAATGCTCAGAATTCTTGGTTCGTGAACGTCAACCAAGGTGACCTCCACCTGACATCATCGGCGACCGCAGCGATCGACAAAGCCACTTTGCTTTCCGCTGTCCCTGTTGACTTCGACGGAGACAGCCGACCTTCGGGGAGTGCCCCTGATGTGGGTGCGGACGAATACCTCAGCAAACCAGACACGGAGGCTCCGGCAGTCTCCATGACAAATCCTTCGAGCAATCAAACTGTTGCAGACACAGTCTCGGTGCGTGCCAATGCCAGTGACAATGTCGGAGTCGTCGGTGTTCAGTTCTATCTCGACGGGCAGCCATTGGGCAGCGAAGACGCGTCCGCTCCGTACTCGATCTTTTGGGACACCACGACCACTGCCAACGGGAAATATACTTTAACCGCCATCGCCCGCGATGCGGCGGGCAATACGACCACATCAGCGGGTACGATTGTCACCGTTTCGAATGCGACGTCCGCCGATGGCCTGCTTGCTTCTTACAGGTTTAATGATGGCAAAGGATTAATAGCCACTGATAGTTCCAACAATGGGTACAACGGAACCATCAACGGGGCCACCTGGGAAACAGGGCAGGACGGTGGAGGGCTACATTTCGACGGGACCAATGACTACGTCGATCTTGGCAACCTGGACATGCAACCTCACAATGGCCAAACCGGTTTGACGATCGGGGTTTGGTTCAAGGCAGATCAATTCGGCCATTTATCTGGCCGCGATGGGCGTCTGGTGTCCAAGTCAACAGGAAGCTCCGCACAAAAGCACTACTGGATGCTCAGTACCGACGACAGTGGAACCGACACACGACTTCGGTTCCGACTCAAGACGGGCACGAGCACAGGTTCTGGAACTACCACACTCATTGCCAGCTCAGGAAATTTGGTTCCCAATACTTGGTACCACGCCACGGCGACATATGATGGGGCACGAATGCGGTTGTATCTTAATGGACAGGAGGTGGGAAATACCGCGAAAACCGGAACTATTGCGAAGAACAGCAACGTCCCAGTCTGGGTGGGTGGGAATCCCGGTGCAACAACTGAAAGGCCATGGTCCGGGTCTATAGATGAAGTGAATTTATTTAACCGAGCCTTGACTCCCGCTGAAATCACCAAGTTGTTGAACGGGGGGTTATTGGCGCCAGACACAACACCACCGACCGTCACTGGTTCCCAACCTGCCAACGGAGCGACGAGCGTCAACACCTTGCCGACAGTCCAGGTGACTTTCAACGAAAAGATCGACGCATCGGCGATCAATGCCGCCAACGTGTCCCTGATCGATTCGTCTGGCAACGCGGTCGATGCCACTTTGAGCCTGAACAACTCGACGAACGTCATCAGCTTGACACCGAAAGCGTTGCTCGCAAACTCGGCGAAGTACACAGTCTTCGTCAAAGGAGGGAACAATGGAGTCAAGGACTTGGCTGGCAATACCTTGGAGCAAGATTATCTATCCACGTTCACGACCGCAGCCTTGGCAGAAGCGCCTTCGGTGAGTCTTGGGAATAACAGGACGGCCAACGAAGGTGCCTCGGTCAATTTCTCGGCCACCGTGACCGGAGGTGAAGGAACCCTCGATTACTTCTGGGAATTCAGCGATGGATTCACTAGCACGGCGCAATCTCCTACTCACGCGTTCGCAGATAACGGGTCCTACACCGTCTCGTTGACTGTGACGGATAGCCTGGGTCGCAGCAGTTCTGATTCACTGACGGTCAATGTTTCCAATGTGGCTCCAACCGCGAAGTTGACTGACGACAACCCCATTCAGCCAGGGGATATCGTCACGATCTTCTTCCAGAACTCGACGGATCCGTCGAGTATCGACTTCGCCGCAGGATTGAAATACAGCTATGATCTCGATAATGATGGGGTTTTCGAAGTCAGTAATTCGACAAACGAATCCATCACCACCACGTTCGACACAGAAGGTTCGTTTACGGTTCGTGGTAAGGTCTCCGACAAAGACGGTGGATCGCGGGAGTACACCACAGTCATCGATGTGACTGATCAACTCCCTCTCGTAGGCGAGGAGGACTTGGTGTACTTGGGGGCGTTCAACGGTCCGAGTGACGAGTATTCGGGATACCGAATGACGTTGTGGTCGGGTGGGACCGCACCGGCCTACAACCCTGCCAACGACTCGCTTTTTCTCGTCGGCCATGATCACTCCCAAGCCATCGCTGAGATTTCTATCCCCGAGCAATTAGTGATCAGTAGCGACCCGGATCAACTCCCGACGGCATCGATCCTTCAACCGTTCCGACAGATCTGGCCCGACCTCCCCAACACTTCGACCCTCGACAGCAGTAGTAAGATTGGTGGCCTCCTTGTCGTGGATGATCAGCTCATTGGGACCTTTTATGAGTACTACGACGGCAATGCAAGTGCGAGACGATCCCATTTCCGACTGGATTCTTTGGACCTGTCGAGGGCCAATGTTGAAGGATTGTTCCAAGTCGGCAATGTGAATGCTGGACACTTAGCTGGTTACATGGCTGAGATTCCCTCGGAATGGCAGGAGGCTTTGGGAGCCGAGTACCTCACCGGCCTTGGAGGCCTTTCGGTTGCGGCACGAGCTTCCAACGGACCATCGGCTTTTGGATTTGATCCGAATGCCTTGGGAGCGAATGCGATTCCAGCCACACCATATGTCGACTATCCACTGGAACATAGGCTCGGTGGAGGATTGTACAACGGAACTACCAAGATTCGAGGTGTCTTCTTTGCCCCAGAAACTCGGTCTGTTCTATTTTTTGGGCGGCATGGGCTTGGGGACATCTGCTACGGAACTGGTGCAGATTGTAACGATCCCTATTACGGGAGTAAAGGCTATCACTCTGTCGGTGGAAACTATGCGTATTATGTTTGGGCGTACGACGTGGATGATTTTGTCGACGTAAAAAATGGCGTCAAAGAGCCTTGGGAAATTGAGCCATATGATACCTGGGCCCTCGATTTGCCAACTTCCACGGGCAATGGTAAGCTGTTAGGAACAGCATTCGATCCGAGCAGTGGGCGGCTGTTTGTGTCCCAACACCGAAGCGGCTATGGGCCAGTCATTCATGTCTACGAGGTCGCCAGCGGAGATCGGCTCCGGGCCGCGAGCGTTGGCTCCGGTAGGTCGACAGCAACCATTACATCCGACCAAGTTGACGTCATGCTTGACGAGGCGATCCGTCGTTGGGAAATTTCTGGGGCGGACGTTTCCGGCCTACCATCCTTCGACATTCGGATCGGCGATTTCAGTGGCGATACTCTCGCCCTGTCCTCCCATCACACTATCTGGGTTGACTTCAACGCTGCTGGAAATGGATGGTTCGTCGACGACACGCCAACAGACGACGACGAATTCCTGACTCCGGGAGATCAAGGGGAGGCAGGTCGAATCGATTTGCTGACAACTTTGGTTCATGAAGTCGGCCATTATCTGGGTTTGGAGCACGAGGACGGAACGGTAATGCAGGCCACGTTAGAGGTCGGCCTCCGAAGGATGCCCTCGTAGGTTCTAGGCTCGGCCTTCATTCGCATATCAATTCTACTTTTAAAGCCATTCTGCGTTCTCGCTGAGGAGGAGAATCTCAAATTCCCCAACTCTTGCGGCCCAGGATGGCTTGCTTTGATTCGTCTCGCCAAGTTGACCACATTGTTATCGTATTGAGCTTCGGTTGCTGACGCCCACTCTCCGCAAGGATGACATTGTTAGTTCGACGCCGATTTCCGCGGTGGTAAAACTACCTCACATTTTTCCGTCCTGAGGTGGTT
>CAYRFQ010000032.1:0-80750 GCA_964423615.1 uncultured Alcaligenaceae bacterium
TCGTTTGTGAAGCATCATTCGAGAAGCAACTATACCGCCACCAAATTGTCAAAGAACTCTTTTCCTGACTGGGAAGACCTCAGTGAGATCACCCTTGTTCGAAGAACAGTCTTTGTTCGACTGTTTGATCTTCTGATCAGGAGTTAATACACAAGATCGTATTTCACATACACGGTGTCTTGTGTATCAACTCTTAATCAAAAGACATATCTGAGTAGTGCGACATCTTAACTTAGTAACATTACTCGCTGACGTATCTAATCTTAGGAGTCATTCTAAAAAAGTCAATCAATCTTTTTTCTTTTTTTCACAACTTAATTTTCATCTAGATTTCACAGTCGTGCAGTATTTTATGGAGATGAGGGGACTCGAACCCCTGACCCCTAGAATGCAAATCTAGTGCTCTCCCAGCTGAGCTACATCCCCGCGTTATCATCCGTCTGTTCGTGATTCTAATGGACGCACCTGGATTCGAACCAGGGACCTCATCCTTATCAGGGATGCGCTCTAACCAGCTGAGCTATGCGTCCGGATAGATTCAATTTTTCTTCCTCACGCCAGCAGCCACTGGTTTCGATGCAATATCAATCAACGGTTAGTAATTGTCTCGCAAACACAAGTGTTATTTAGCCATGAAAAAAAGCCAAACCGAAAAGGCTTGGCTCATCCCAACGTCAAATTGTCGGAGGGAGAGCTACCTCTCAGGATGATCACTATGCGTTGCGTTATGCATCGAATCGACTCCACAAGTTCGTTTTATTCCGAACAAAGTGATTGATCTAGTCAAGCAAAATGAATTATAGGCCACCGTCTTTTCTTGTCAACTTAAATTCGTTAATTTCTTTTCTTTGTCGATGTTCTCGATCAGGTTGTTAATATTAGGCCACACCGAACACCCTGGCAACCCATCTTTCAAATTTTTCATTCCTGTTTCTAGCACTAACAATGACACCCAGACCACAACCAGGTTCGCTTGGTTATTGGAATTTTCTCAAGGGGTTCTCGATTGCGATTCGTCGCTTGCTTTTCTCCAAGGGTGAAGGGGTTGGATGCCTCGAACTAAAAGGGGCAATACGTAACCGATTTTCTTGAAGCACCCTCCATCCACTGCCCTTCTCGTTTTGCTCAGCTTTGACCTTCTGCCCGCAATAAGGACGCCGTATTTTTGAGTGTTCACAAGGCTCGGGAACTGAGTTTTGTTGCAACCAGGACACACTCTGTCCCGGAAAACGAGTGTTTACGCCGCTCGATTTTGTGTGTCTTTTTGAGCCCCGAACAGTGTACGACCGTAAGCGTTGTGCGTCTCACGCGCGCATCGTTCCCAAGTGAACTCCTGGGCTCGATGTTGGGCTCCGACTTGAAGGGATGCCCACCAATCCTCGTCCTCGGCAATGCGTTGCAAGCCGTCTCGCCACCCATCTAAATCGTCCGGCGGGATCGCGTGACCCACACCGCCAAGGACTTCCTTCACGGTCGGAGCCGTTGAGGCGAGAACACTTCCGCCGCACGCCATCATCTCGAGGGGAGGCAAACCGAAGCCTTCGTAGTGACTGGGAAATACAAGAGCACGGGCTCCGTTATAGACTGCGCTGAGATGTTTTTCCTCGACGTATCCCAAGTGCAAAACGCCTTTATGCCGTGCCTGGTCTGCGAAATAGGAGCGGACTTTATTCGTGTTCCAACCCCAACCTCCCACGAGCAACAAGGGCCAACGAGCCCGAAACTGCGCAGGCAGGCTGCAATAGGCTTTGAGCAACATGAGTACATTTTTCCGAGGCTCGATCGTCCCGACGAACAGAAGGTAGCGAGGGGGAAGAGCGAGATTTCGGAGGGTCCGGGCGACGACTTCTTTTGGGAGCTTTCGAAAACCGGTACGGACGCCTGGATAAGCTCGGCTTACTCGCTCTGGTGGCACACCAAACTCTCGGATGATTTCTTGCCGACCGGTTTCGGAAATGGCTAGGAGATGACGGGACTGGTTCAGAGTTCTCCCGAAGTTCTTTTCGAAGTGAGTCACACGATCGACAGGATGCCACTCTGGATGGAGCAAAACACTGAGGTCGTAAACGGTCGTAATAGTGGGTATGTCGCTCGGCAATGGCAGATAATTGGGCTCGTGGTAGAGGGAGTATTCGTTTCGGCGAGCGAGCCCACGCAAATGCCCTTCGAGAAAACTCTGGGTCCATTTTCGCAACCGAGCAGGTCGGCTTCGCAACAGTCGTTCGCTTCCTTCCGTCGAGGAAATCGAACCCGCGGGAGTTTCACCAGGACGAGCACTTTCCGATTTGTCATTTCGGAATTGACCCACGACCTGTTGGAGTTTGTTCGCCCAGCCATAGCAAGTCCGTACCCAAGGTTTTGGAAACGCCTCGAATTGGTCATCGGTGGCGAGTTTACCGAGGGCGCGAAATGTCTCGGAAACATAATGTCCAATGCCGGTCTTGCGACCGGATGTCACGAGCATGTTGAGCAAGACTCTCACAATGTCTCCTGGGTTGAGAATCGATCAATTGGAAACAAGTGGCGTAGAAATCGTGGTGCGGGCCTCTGACATTTAGGAATTACTGAGAACTGGGCGGCGAATAGAGAGGTTCACGGTTGTCCGTACGTGGGCTTTTCGACCAGGCGACGATGGGCTTGGCCTTGGGGTCAAAAAACCACTTGAATTGATTCGCCGTTCCGGACGAAAGGCGCAAATCGTCATCTTTCAACATGCTAATCAGAGCTTTCATTAGCTGCGCAGTTCTCAATATATGTTCGTCAAGGGTACCTACGGCTCTTGTGGACCTGTGAGAGTCAAACAATGGTACACGCGAACTGTGTGTATCTATGGCAGTGCGCAATGAACAACTCCCAGTGTGCCGTCGGCGACAAGTTCGGCCTCTTGTGAAGACGCCGGAAGTAGCCATACTTCTCCAGTTCGAATGGTGTCTTGAGACGCCTTTGTGGAAAGCCGCCCTTGCCCGCGAACGACCATTAGTGCCCGGAGAGTAGATTTCTCATGGTCCGCATTTTGAACACCCACGGCCGAGGGGGTCTGGATGTACTCCATGCTAAAATACGGGCTATCGACGAGGGCAACTCGCGCAGGACCGTCGGAACGAGAACGATAATCCACCACGTTTATCGGTTTAACTGGACCGTAGTCCCAGTGTGTTGCCTTGATCGATTCCTCGATGTGGAGTGTGCGAGAGTTGCCTTCGGCGTCAACTCGGTTCCAATCGAACAATCGAAACGTCGCGTCGCTGGTTTGCTGAATCTCGGCCATCAACACACCACCACCGACAGCGTGGACCGTGCCAGCCTTCAGAAATACACAGTCACCCGGTTGCGGAGTGAATTCATACAAACACGAAGCAACGTTCCCATCTTGAAGTGCTTGCCGTAGTTTGGCCTCATCAACGCCTTCGAGTAATCCCGCATAGATTCGGCTCTCGGGTTCCGCGTCAACGACGAACCATGCTTCGGTTTTACTTCCTTCGCCTGGCCACAATGTCTTGACAGCGACCTCGTCTGGATGAACTTGAACTGACAGCCAATCATTGCAGTCGAGAAATTTGATGAGCCAGGGGAATACGTCATACGATTCGGCCCGAGCACCGAGTAATTCTTGCCGATGCGCAGTCATGAGATCTTGCAGGGTCTTGCCGGCAAACGCACCATCACGAACGACACTGTGATGAGACGCATGGTCGCTGAGGTCCCAAGACTCTCCAATTGGAGAATCATCTGGTAGGGTTTTACCCAGGACTGTGTGGAGTTTCTGTCCACCCCATACTTTCGGGACGAAATGCGGTCGGAAACAAAGCGGGTTCATGATGCACCTTCCAAGGAGATTGCGTTTTTCCGTGAGAGTTCCAAGCGACAATGGGCGATCGTGATCCTCCCAATCCACTCATTCATAGCCTTCGAGTCTGGTCGCTTAACCCCGAGTCAAGGGATCAGCAAGTCTTGCAATCGAGCAGTTGCCTCGGGGTGCGCTGCCGGGTATAGCATAGGCGAATGAATCGGGTCAAGACGCCAACAGGGAGAGGGTTTCCCTGTGGATTTTGCAATAGTATGTTCGTCGTGGGAGCACACGAGCCGTGTGGGCCTACGGGAGGGAAAGTAGACGCGAGCCACGTGGACCTACGACTTCCCAGCCCAATCCAATTTCGAAACCCAGCGGAGCATAACAAGGGAAAAGGCGAGAGGTCAAAGAGTCAAGGACTAAGTGTGGTCAGTGTTGTTCCCAAGAGTCTTTTGCTCCAGATCGGATAAACTCGACTCAGGGGGTCAATACGACTCTCTTGTCACTCGGCTCTTTCCGCCTGCATCCTGCGGCCATTGCGATTACAATACAAGCAACCAGGAAGAGGACGCTATTATGCTACGCAATCTCATTTTGGGTACAGCAGGTCACATTGACCACGGAAAAACTTCGCTCGTTAAGGCGTTAACGGGGGTGGATTGTGATCGCTTGCCGGAAGAACGAACTCGAAAAATTACGATCGACATTGGTTTTGCCACGTTGATGTTGGGAGACTACCAACTGGGCATCGTGGATGTGCCTGGGCACGAACGGTTTGTCAAGAACATGCTCGCGGGGGCGACAGGTCTAGACTTAGCCATGCTGGTCGTAGCTGCTGACGACTCCGTGATGCCACAGACCCGAGAGCACCTAGAGATTCTGCAATTGCTCGGGTTGCGGCATGGGCTGATTGCTTTGACGAAGGCTGACGTGGTGGACGAAACGTCCCTCGAGGTCGCCGAACTCGAAGTTCGGGAACTGGTCGAGGGCACTTTCTTGGAAGAGGCGCCAATCGTTCCAACGTCTGCCCATACGGGTGCGGGGATTTCCGAACTCAAGGAACGAATCGGCGAAGTTTGCCAACGTGTAAAACAACGGACGGACGAGGAATGGTTTCGCATCGCGATTGATCGATCTTTCGTCGTTCAAGGGCACGGAACCATCGTTACCGGTTCCGTAACGAGTGGAAAGTTGAAGGTCGGTGATGAGGTCGAATGGCAACCGCGGGGGGAAATGGTTCGCGTTCGATCCTTGCAGAATCACGACAACGCCGTCGAGGAAGTCCACCGGGGACAAAGGGCCGCCATCAATCTGGCGGGCGTGCATCACGAGGACGTTGTCCGAGGGCAAGAACTTGCAACGCCGGGTTACCTGAAACCCTCGCGGGTGTTGACGATCCGACTGCACTGCTTGAAGACGAACAAAAAACCGATCAAGCATCGAGCCTCGGTCCGGTTGCATGTTGGTACCGCCGAGGTCCTTGGAGTGGTCTCGTTGCTTGAAAGTGACACGGTGCAACCAGGAGAATGGGGCCTCGCCCAGGTGTTTTTGGAGCAACCGACGACGGGAGTCTGGGGACAACCATTTGTGCTGCGTGATCCGTCGGCAACGATCACTTTGGGGGGCGGGCAAATCCTCCAGTCAGGCGGTAAGAAGATTCGCCGTCGGCATCTCGAACTTCAGGAAAAGATCGAGCGACTCTGGGAGTCGGACGACGAAACCCGAGCTCTGACGGTCGCGTGGTTTGCCGGATTTTCCGGTCTCACGTCGAACGACCTGGTTCGAGAAGCGAACGTTTCTCCGGGAAGAGTCAAAGCTCTGGTGACAACTTTGAAAGACCGTGGTGACATTTGTGAACTGGCGTTGGGGGGGACTAAAACGACGCTGCTGCATCGCGAAACCCTTGACCAACTTGAAGATCGAGTCACGACACTGCTGGCCAATCTTCACGAACAATTCCCGTTGATGACTTACCAGGATCGCCAACGGGTGCAATCGCAGCTCGATTATGTGGGGGACGAACAACTCGTTCATACGGTTGTGAGTCGCATGATCGAAGAGAAAAAACTGGTCGGCAACCTAAAACGAATTGCGTTAGCCGACCACAAACCGCAGTTGAGCAACAATCAACGAAAGCTCAAGGCGAAGATGATCGAATCCTACAAAGCGGCGGGATTTCAACCGCCTGACCCTTCCGAATTCAATGACATGCCTGGCAGCAATCCGAAGGTCATCACGGACCTGTACGAAGTCCTCGTGGCCGAGGGCTTCCTGGTTCATGTCACTGATGACATTTACCTCGACACGGATTCGGATAACACCATGCGAGAAAAAGTCTCCGAAGCAATGGCCGATGGGAACGGACTGACGGTGGCAGAGATTCGCGACTTGCTCGGAACGACTCGAAAGTTCGCCGTCCCGATCTGTGAATACTTAGATCAAGTAGGACTCACACGTCGCGAAGGTGACCTACGTTATCTGAACGAAGCGGTTGCGAAAGTATCCTGACTGCGAGCGGGATATTTTTCTCGAGAGGCGTGTGGCCCTGCATTTTGGAATTCTATGTTCGTCACAGGTACATAAGTTTGCATGGACCAACGGCCGAAAAGAAAAAGTGCACGCGAGCCGCCTGGAAATACGATTTCCCGGTAATCCAGAGGAAGACATCTCAGGACCACGGCAGCGGAAAAACGGATTGCATTGCCACGTTCGATGTGGGATCATCGTATGTTCAAAAACACACATGACTTACACCGATTACACGGACTCGAACAGGGCCACTGAGAGGAGCGCGAGTGCGATGACACAACCGAGCTTAACCGCTTTGTTCGTTCTGATGCTTCCGCTCACCTTCGTGAACTCGACTTCCGCTCAGCCTCCCAAGCGGCCGGTCCAAAAGCCAACGCCTCCAAAGCAGTCCGAAAGGGAAGACCCCAACGCGAACCCCATCGTGATCAAGGGTGAGATCACGATCGGGGCTCGGGACTATAAAGTAACGGCAGGCAAGATCTACACATTCCGCGTCAAAGCCCAATTTCGTGCTATCTTTGCCATTTACGAGCAGAGCAAACGAATCGCGTACCAAAACGGCACAGGGGGGCCTGAGAATTACAGAGCGACGATCGTCCTGACGCCCACACGCCAGACGACCTACAGGGTCGTTGTGGGGTCGGTGGATTCATTTGCGACCGCACCGAAGGGTCCATTGAAGTACTCTGTGGACATCACTTCCGTAGTGCCCAAAATCGTGTTGAGTAAGAAAGATTCGTTCGGATCGGATACTCCGGTCTACGCCCGGACTCGGGGGTCTTACAAAGCGTACAAGTTAAAACTAAAAGGCGGTCATAATTACCAGATGATCCAATCAAGCCGATCGATGAGTTGTTATCTGTGTCTGGAAGATGCGACGGGTCGCATTGTTTATTATGGGCAAACACGCAGTGGTAGGGATTCGCGGATTCAATACACTCCTGCCCGGGATGGGACATTTCGACTCATCGCATCACAACGTTTTCGCCGGACAGAAGGTTCCTTCACTGTCCAGGTCCTGGACTTGACGGAGGCGCAAAAGAAATAGGGGAGAGCCAACGACGAGCCGTTCTTCACTGCAAGTAACCCGCCAAGTCAGAACTGAGTTCCGCCTAACTTATGGTTCTTCTGAGGTCTGCGATGCGACCACGAATGTGCTTCTGTTTTGTTGTTTTGGTCACGGCGTTCCTAGCGGCCGAAAGTTCTGTGACTCTTGCTCAAGCGCCGAAGAAGCCAACCAAGAGGAAAGCAAAGGGTCTCCACTATGAAGGGGAAATCAAGTTCGGGCTCCATACGTTGAAACTGCAAGAGGGCCGCTGTTACACCATCCAAGCCATTACCGAAGGTTTCTCCCCCACGCTGCGGATGATCGACGGTAAACGGGCACTGACTGTCAATTACCGATACTCCAAGGTGGAAACGAAACGCGTCCACTCCTTCCAGTGCATTCCGCCCGTCACCAAAGACTACAAACTCTTGGTCTCTATGAATGGGTTTGCGAAGTCTCCCGAGACAAGCAAGTATCCTTACGAAGTGCGGGTTACTTCGACCAAACCGTTAGTCGCGGTCCAGGAGCGTCTCGACCAAAGTGACCCGCTGCACCCCACAACAAAAGGATTTTGCAAGGCCTACGAATTTCCATTGGAGCAAGGGTTCGCTTACCGAGTGATCATGTCGAGCAACCAGATGAACCCGACTCTGTATCTGGAAGATTCCGAAGGCAACAGCGTCACCCAAGGTCCGAACTTCGGGAACTACTCGTACGTCCATTTCACTCCCAAGAAGTCCGGGCGTTATCGCATGTTGGCTTCCTCATATGGAAAACGCTATGGGTACTACACTCTGATGCTCACGAAGCTGTCTCCGACCAGGGTCTTGTTCTCGAAAAAAGGAAAACTGACGGACAAGGACAAAACGTACCGTTATCGCAATGCGTTTTACAAAACGCACAAGGTCAAGCTGAAGGCCGGGGAGAGTTACCAGATCGAAATGAGTTCGAGAACGTTGACTCCATACTTGTATGTTGAGGACACGAAAGGGAAGTTGGTCACTTCCGGTGGTCGTCGGGTCGGGCCAGAAG
The DNA here is from genome assembly GCA_964423615.1 of uncultured Alcaligenaceae bacterium. Taxonomy (GTDB): domain Bacteria; phylum Planctomycetota; class Planctomycetia; order Gemmatales; family Gemmataceae; genus CAYRFQ01. The sequence continues at coordinate 8,400 of CAYRFQ010000032.1, forward strand.
TCCATCTCATTTTTACGCCAGTGGAAACAGGTGAATACAGGATCATTGCGACGACGTCTCGGGCCGGAGTGAAGGGGGAGTATACTGTGAGTGTTCAGGAGGGTGCGTTCAACATGAATTCGGTGGCCCCACCGGTCTTGTTGCCAGCGGAGAAGGCACCCGTCCCGATGTCGATGAAGCGACGTACTTCTTGGCTGGGGACGGTCCGACCGCAGTTCGTGTGGGCACCTGCCAGTGCACCAGAACTTTGTCCAATTGTTTTGGTTACACTCGAGGGAACAAAAAAGGACACGTAGGCCGCGAGTCGCCAAGGAATGTACCCGACACGAACGTGATCCGCTCTCAGAAAGCCCAAATGCGACCGAAGGTAAAGTGAGGAACTCCGCAAATCAGTCTGAGTTCGAGGAACCCATCACTTGCAAAAGGGAAATGTCATTGCATCTTCCCGCTTGTTCGAACCGGAAGGACAAATCTGATGCCGAAACGATTCCTTTTGACTGCTTTAGGGCTGACACTCTTCGCCGCACTGGCCACAGGGCTGCCGGTCAGCGCTCAAACGAACAAATCTGCCAAGAAGCCACAACGATCCTCCGGCAGTGTTCTTTTGGTCGAGGAAGAATTGAAAAGTTTCGATTTGGTCTATGAGCCTTCGAAAGGATACTACAAGGACTATTTGGTGGACTTGACGAAAGGAAAAAAGTACGTCATCACAGAAACAACAACGCGATTTTCTCCTGCGTTATTCCTGGAAGACCTCGACGGAAAATCCGTCCAACAAGGGTACAATTATGGACGTAGTGCCTATGTAATCTTCACGCCTCCGAAAACAGCCAAATATCTGGTTGTGGCTTCGAGCCGGGGGCGAGCGTATGGGAAGTTCACGTTGGCCGTTCGGGAGTATACTGCGCCCAAGGTTATCCTTACGAAAGAAGGAACCATCAAGCGGACAGACCCGGGCTATAATCGGCGGAGAGGCCACTACCATCACGTCCATAATGTGAAGCTGAAGGCGGGGCAGGTCTACACGATCAACATGACATCAGGATATGACAACTACCTGTTTCTTGAGGATGCCGCCAAGTCGCTGCTGAAGAGTGACGACGACGGTGGGACAGGGGCTAACGCACGAATCGTGTTCACTCCCAGGAAGACGGCGAGCTATCGGATCATTACGACTACGTATAGTCGGGGACAGACCGGTGCGTACCAGCTGAAAGTCGTAGAGGGCAATGATTTGCAATTCAATGGTCGGATTCTGAGACCAGGTGTCCCCTTGCCGCCTGGTGTGTTGCTTCCGCCCCGAATCCAAAGGTGAGGGAATTGCGACTTCCCGATCTGGCAGGACCAATCTTTCGCCGAGAGCGGCTTGATGGAGACAACGTCCACGAGCTGTTCTCGTGGATGACTTGGCATCAACCGAGCGGCGTCCGACTGAGGACGCTGTAGACGGGTCCATCTCGTTTGAGTTCGCTCCCCATCACGAGAATCTCATCGACATTGACTTCCCCTGCGGACCAGTCTGCCCACTGACTCATGAGAGTCGATAGGTTGTTCTCGTGCTTATCGCCTTTGACACGACCGATGGTCAAGTGGGGGGTGTATTTTCGGTCTTCGCGACGATAACAGCCCATATCAAGAAGCGGTTGCTCGAGTGCATCGTGGAGTTCTCTGACTTGTTCCTTACCAGTGGTCACACCAGCCCAAAGGACTCTTGGACGGCGGATGTTGGGGAAACACCCAGTCGTTTCGACCTTGACCGAAAAGGGGGAGAACTCCTGGGCACAGTTGGAAACGGCGGTACAAATGTTGCCCAGCGAAACCATGTCCACTTCACCCAAGAATAGCAAAGTGATGTGTAGATTATCTTCTTCGACCCATTTTGCCTGGGCACCTTGTTCTATGAGCGAATCTCGCAACTTGATGATCCGGTTGCGGATGGTTTGGCCGGGATGAATAGCAATGAAGGTACGGATGCGAGGCATAGTGGTTCGTCGAAAGTTGGTGTGATACTTCTATGGTTTCTTGGGCAGTAGATTCGAAACGTGGTGAGCAAACGACACAGTAAATGTCTGTTGGTGACTGACTCCAAACAAGATCAGATAGAGTGGTTCACGGTTGTGTTGGGTACGGTTGGCAGTCCCGCGAGGTCGTCAGGCCAGAGTTCCGTGGGTTTACACCCACGGCTAGGATCTATCGCTCCTTCGGAGCGTAAAAACCAAAACACGGGTCTTGGTTAGCCGATTACCCAAGCAGGACCAGGGACTTTGAATACGGAAAACATGTACTCAATACCAGCGGCAAGCACTCTCAATTATTGTGGCACTCGAGTGGTGTTGAAACAAGTTGGAATTACGTGAGCGCGTGTGTCGTTGGACGGGTTGTTCTTTGTTGGAGTAAAACAATGGGGAATTAGCAACTTGTCTTCCGTGGCTGCTTTCATGGATGGAGGCCGATCCGTCAAGCGGCGATGCCTTCGTCTTTGTCAGACAATTCGAGGTCATCCACAAGGCTCTGGCGAACGTCGTCACTCAGCATGTCGCTTTGATGTTCATACCCAGGAATGGCGATTTCCAAATAGGCTGGCTGGCTGAAGTTGGCTAGATGGGAACGGGCAGGTCGGTTGCAATCGAACTGAACCCAATAAGCGGCACCAATCCAAAGGTCCTCGGGACGACATGTCACGATCTGACACGTGAGGAACGTTTGTCCGATTCGGAAACGGACATTTTCGCTGGTAAGCGTTCTCCAATTCTCGAGTTCTTCGACCAAACGGGATTCGTCGTCGACGTCGATCATCAGGACGGCTTGCAGATTATTTTTGCCGGGCAGGAGAGTGTTGTACCAGTTGAGTTCTTCCTGGAGTCGAGTCTTGTCAGACAAACGAGCGATCCGGATGATTTCGTGAACCCGGAACCAAAGCGTTTGGCGATTTTCGAACAAGAGAGTGGCCTTGGGGCCGACCCGCACTCGTCGATACCGATCCAGATACCGCCCCAGCGATTCAAAGAATTCACGCCGACGGGCAGAGTATTCTTGCAACGGCAACAGGTCATTTAACGTCAGTGGCAACATGGAATTTTGTCATCCTTGACTCGAGTGGACGCTCTGAGAAAGTAGCAACGCTATTGTGCCGTTTGCCAACTGACAACGAGGCGGAACGGCACCTCACGGCCCAGGGGTTGTTTGCGGTCCGAGATGGCCTGCTACTTTCTTTGCGTCGACATCAACAGGCTCTCCCAACAATAGACGACCGAGCGACCCAACGAATCGAATTGTCTCGGGTACGTTATTTCTTTTTAGGACTCTTTTTCCGAGATTGACCCTCGTCAACCTCTGGAGTCAACCACCAGAAGTAGACGAACCCGGCCATCAATGCTCCAACGACTGGGCCACCGAGGTAGACAAACATGTCGGAAAACCGACCTCGTTGGGCAGCATCTGCGGGACCTTCGAACAACACCGTCCCGAACCAACGAGCCGGATTCGTGGCCGCTCCTGTGGAGGGGAAGGCAAGTAGCACACAAACGGTCAGCGCGAGTCCGGCCATCAGCGCCGCGATGCGAGCATCAACAGTTCGAAGGAGTTCGTCTTTCGATTCAGGCTTGGGTTTTTCCTCCGTGCTTTCGGGCCAATCGGCTTTGCGCAGGAATGCCCCGAAGATGGCGAAGACGAGGAAAAACGTCAAGACGAGTTCGATGCTTGCCCCACCGAAGAGACTTGCCCAGTTGATTTCGGGATAGGCATTGGGGTTCAAGTGTGGCGTTCCATACCTCGCTGCGGTGAGGATTTCCTCGGAGAACGAGGCACGAATGCACAGGCCCGCGAGGAAGGCTCCGACGAACTGGGCACCGAGCAGGACCAACGCCCGGCGTGAGCCCAATCGTTGGTAGACCCACAACATGATCGTGATTGCGGGATTGAGGTATCCTCCAGAGAGGTGCATGGTCACAGCGAGCATGACGGCGTACGTCAAACCTTGGGCCAGAGCGATGCCGAGCAGGCCAGGTTGATTTCCGTATAGCACCATCGTCCCAGGTGCCGGGCGTGAGGATACTTTTCCCTCTTGTTTTTGCTGTGGGTCGTTTGCCTCGTCTTTGGACGCCGCTTTCGATTTGGCTTTTTGAAGACTTGCAGGGACTACGCGGTCGGCCACGGAGAATGTCTGAAAGTTGACACAGACGATGCCCGCGCTGAAGTACACGACGACGAACATCGCCAACAACTCCACCCCGAACGCTTTTGACAAAGTGGTCTTCATCGTGAGTTCCTGCTGGTTGTGCCTTGCTACGAAACGAGTCTTGAGCCAAGGAGGATCAACGATCGTTTCCTTGGCTTACCTGACCATTCTGGACAGGCTACGGTGAGGTTGGCCTTCAACCAAATGAAAAAAATGGATGGATTCGACGTCGTGGACCGAAAGACAATAGCTCCGTGGGTTTCCATTCATGGCCAGGATCTCTCGCCCCTTGGGTAGTTGGATGAATACGAGTCGTGATTGCGTTGGTTCTTTGAGTTCCGTGGGTTCCCACCCACGGCCAGGACGTATCGCTCCTCCGGGGCTGTGAATCGAAAACAGGACACTTGTTTAGCCGACTGTCCGTGTGTGTGCGTGCTAGTTTGGTACATTGGCCGCGCAGACATCAATGGGGAAATAATTGTGTTTCGGATTTTGGAGCGTGGATTACGAATTGATGGCAAACGAGGCCACTCGGCGAATCTCAAACGAGTTGTTCGGTTCTAGATTCCGAGACGCTGCGACGGACACAACATGGTCAGAACTAAGCGACTCTTCCACGTAGAACATCCACCGGGACGATTCTTCGGCGAGCGGCTCTTCGACACATAATTCCGGGGAAAGTCCTGGTTGGAATCGGAACCAGAAGTCGTCGAGTCCACGTGACAGTCCGGCACCGAGTGCTTTGATGTAGCTTTCCTTGAGTGTCCAAATCTTCAAGAACTCGCGGTTTACCTGCGACGCGGGCAACTGTTTGAGATAGTTCTGCTCGAAGGGAGCGAAATACCGTTCGGCCAATTTTGGATTGATGCGCCGCGTCAGGCACTCTGCGTCGATGCCTACTTCTTGACGAGCTACGGCACAGGCTACAAGGCCACGCGTGTGTGTCAGATTGAAATACAACGACTCGGTGGCTTGCGGTCCTGCGATCTTCGGCTTGCCTCGATCTCCAGTGGCGAACTCCCAGCGCTCCGGTGCCACAGCAACGACCTGCGAAAGTGACCATCGCAACAAGCCATGAGCCACGAGATACTGGTCACGGTCGTCCTCAAATCGAAATCGTTGCCATCGTTTGACCTCGTCTTCGGACAAGACGGCAGCACATTGTTCGTACAATGAACTCGGAAGCTCATCGAGCACGCACACATAGACGCGAACGACATTCTCAGGTAGTTCGACAAGACCTTGAACGTCAGTCATTTCTCGATCGATTCCTCGTAGGCTTTGCGAAGTTGCTCCATCCTTGCGCGGTTCACCCCCAAATCGGAATAGCCGACACGCGAGGCCGATCGAAAGTGAATCTTGTTGGCATCCGTGTCCACGAAGAACTCGACATCATCCACAAACCGGAAGATCAAGCTAGTGGATTCGGCGTGAATGTAGTTCTCCTTCTCAGTAATGATCTCAGTTCTGGGTAGTGTAGCCAGAGCCTTTTTGAGTCGGGCGATGGCTTCTTCGTTTGTTCCCTCCAATGGAATCGCATCCATGTGATGCTCTTTATCATCTTCCGAGGAAGTGCACACACAGTTGGGGGAATTTGGACAGGGTCGGAGTTTGCCTTCGGCGACCCCAAGATCGTCGGGCCGCGAGGCGAGAACGCTTTGGATGGCCAGAAAACCAAAAGGTAGAAGACAAACAACGACAATGATGATCACGATATACATGGTGCGTTTTCGGGTTGGTTTCAATGGTTCGACCTCAGTTGACGCAACGTTGTTGACAACGAATAGGGAAAATGGTAATGGGCCCGTCATCCCGCTTGATTCTGTATTGATAGCGGCTTTGCAGTTGCGAGCCAATGCTTCTGTGATCGCATCAACCAGTCTGCCAGTGCCTGGATTTCGGACTCTGGCTCGTCTTGTCGATGGGTTAACGTGTGTATAGGTTTTCTTTAGACCCGAACGGGCTTTCGTCTCCCATACCCACCCTTTGATCAGGAGAAGCAATATGGACACGGCTGTAAAGGAAGCTCTCAAGAATGCCTTGTTTGAGGGAGGGGAGAATCTTGGAAAGAAAACGTTCCTTCCGGGCGGCAAAGCCGCCAAAGTTGTGTTGGACCAGCTGACCGAGTCGGGGTTCATCGAGGAACCCAAGAAGAACAAATTTTCCATCACTGGTGACGGCAGGAAGGCCTGGCAAGAAGTGGCTTCCGAGGACGAGAAGCTGGAGTTGCACAAGAAGGAAGAACAGGCCAAGCGAGAGGCGATGGTGCTGTGTCTGGAAGTCGTCGAAAAGAAAGCCAAGGAAGGAAAAAAACTCGCGAAGGGGGATTTGACGAAGCACCAGGCTGCGATCGACGCTGGCTTAGAACAAAACCTCATCGAAAAGGTCTCTGCGGACAAATATCGTCTTCTGGCCGCGGGAAAAGAGTTTCTCATATCGAACCTTCCGTTCGAGCAGCAAGTCGACCAGCTCCGCGGTCTGTTCTCCGAATTGCAAAGCCGTTGGAATGCCGCCTACACGAATTTGCAAAAGGAACTCGGCGATCTTGGGACCAGCGAAAACGGTGTGGCGACGGAAGCGGCGACGAGTTTGAATGGCAAGTTCGAAGCAGCCAGTCAGACTTACGAAACGGTCTTGAACGAACTTGGCGAGGGCAGCGTCTGGGTGAGTACCGCCAGACAATTCCGAACGGAAGTCCTTACCGAAGCCGAAGCGAAACAGGCCCAGTTTGAAGAGAGTTCCAAAGCAAGACTCGCTCAGGCCGAAGAACTTTCTAAACGAAGTGCGCGAGAAGTGGAAGCCCACAACAATCAAGTGGCCCAGTTGAAAAATCTCGTGGACAAGTTGGTGGTGTCGTTGGAAGAAAAGGCCAACGAAGATCGGGCAACAACCGAGCCAATGGCTGCCGACCCAACGCCGGAATCGGCGGAGACCAAGGCGCTTCCGGAGACGAACTCCGAGCCAATGGCTCGGACCGAAGAGATGAATTCCGAGATTCCAGGAGAAACAGGCATCGCCCCGGCTTCTCCCACGGAAGAACAAGTTTGGGAGACGATGAGACAAAGCCACGATGAGATTCGACGGCAGAACAGTCATCTTGGTAGCTTCGTCAATATTCCAGCGTTGACGGATCGGGTCACTGCATCTGTTGGAGCCATTCCTCGACCGCAATTCCACGAATACCTCCGGAAGTGGCAAAGTGAAGATAAAGTCATTCTTCAAGTTTGCAGCAATCCCGAAAACGAGCCTCGAGCCAATGAGGGAATTCCGACCGACAACGGCCTCTTGTTTTACGTCGAAATCCCCAGTTGAAATAGGAGGTGGGAATGATGGACGAACAAGACCTCATTTGGCAGTTACGGAATCTCACAGACGTACAACCATTTGCTCACCAAGTCGTTCAATCTCCTTGGCATTCGGTGATAGATGTTCCGTCGTTGCACAACACAGTGAAGGCAGAAATTCAAGACCTCTTGTCGCGATGTGCCAAACAAGTGGCCATTCGGTGTCTCACCTATTACGGTCCTCCTGGTCTGGGAAAGACTCATCTGCTCAACTGGACTCGGCAACACATTCAAGAAAATGACAAAGGCATTTTCATCTACATCACGCCCTACACCGGCGGTGGCATTTCTTTCGAGCACCATCTTCTTCAAGGGACTTTGGAAGCGTTGGGGCCGCAACAGTCCCAACGCCAAGCTCGTGCATTTACAGACAATGTTCGCCATTTTCTTGTCTCGGGTTATGACGAGTACGTGAAAAGAGGAAAGAAACTCAATGCGTTACGCGCTGGAAACTTCTGGTCTCGCTTGCTGAATTACTGGACTCTGAAGATCGGAAAACGCGACCCAGCCCAGCAAGAGAAAGCCCTCCGCCAAGCGTTTCAACTTCCTGACTTTCTTCGTTTTGGTTATGCGAAATTTGCAGCCGAACATCCTTCCCGAGTCGAAGGAATCCAGACGGATTATGACGCGTTCGTTGCCGCGGCAATGTTGTGTTGCGGTGATCTCGATCAACGATGGACGGCTCTTGAATGGTTCGCTAATCGACCTTTGGCGGAGGATACTCTCCGACAGCACCATCTCCAACAGCGTTGCCAAGGATTGGACAAAGTTCGCAACACGTTGTTCACACTTCAGAAATTGGTTGGTCAACCTTTCTGCTTCACGTTCGATCAAATGGAAGATACGCTCAATTCGTTTCGCCGGCTCGGGTCGCCAACTCATCACATCAATCAGATGTCGTCTATCCTTCGGCAATTGATGGTGATACCTGGTTTCGCCCTGATCTTCGCGTTCATCCAGGACGTTTGGGCAAGATTTGGACAGGTGGCTGAGAGGATGCTGGTACAACGAATGACGGAAGGTACTGGAGCTCTCGGTTTATCGCCACTCAAGGACGAGTCGGCTTACGAACTCATCGAATGTCGGATGCGAGAGATCGTGTGGAAGCCCCTCGGGTTACAGCCTCCTATGGGAAACCCGTATTTTCCTTTTTCGCGACAGGTCATCCGTCAACTCCGGAAAGATACCAACGGTGTCTTGCGGGATTTTCTTATCACAGCACATCAGAAGTTCAAAGAACTGATAAGTAAGGAACCATCGAAACCAGAGCCAGCGGAATCTCTGTTCACGATCACGGGATTCGAACCAACTCGAGTCCCTGTGGATGAACCGTTCCAGTTACAGATTCGAGGAGAAGCCCTTCCTGATCAGGTCGTTGTTTCTCTTGGGAAAAGGGAACTTCCGTCTGAACAGTGGTCACGGCAGAACGGGATCATCGTTGTCCAAACGAAGTTGAACAAGGTCGGGACATTTCCAATTGAGGTCCGAGATGCGCAGGACGCCAGCAACCAAGCGACGGTTGCGTTGGAAGTCTTTGAAGTCCCCATGCCAGAACTGAGGATCACTGCTCCTCGGCCACCAGAGATAGTGTTGGAAGAGCTGACGACGATCGAACTCCAAGGAAAGAACATTCCGGAGGAGATACAACTGTTCGTAGGAGATCAACTCCTCTCGCCTCAAAGTTACGCCATCGACTCCGATCTGATTCGATTCACTGTGACGCCTACCACGGTTGGCCCAGTGACGATTCGGGTGGTCGATGCAAAAGCGGCTCATCGTTCGGCTGAAACGACTTTGCAAGTTGCCAACCGTCTCTCTCCACCATCGCCGAGTCTAATTCAAATTACGCGAGTGGAGCCGCAAGTCATTGTCGTCAACCAAAGAGTGCTCCTGCGAATCCATGGGGAACATTTACCTGGAGAAGTTGACCTGTACATCGGAGGCACGCACTTCGGCATGAACGCGTATCGACTCCATGGCGATCGTGTAGAGATGCACTACCAGCCGAGGCAGTCGGGAGAATTTCCAATTGAGATTCGCGACGCTTACAACAAAGAGAACCGGGCTACAGCCCTGCTCTTCGTAGAATCTGCAGCGGAAGAAAAACCGAAGGCTCAACGACCCTATGCTAAAAGCCTCGATCGCCAACTCCTACGCAACAAACGCGAGGAACTCGGACTCACGCAAAAAGAGGTCGCGCAAAAAATTGGTAAGTACGCATCCTACGTGAGTGAACTTGAACGCGACTACAACAAGCCGGACGATGAGGTATTCGAAGCCCTCTGTCAACTCTACGGCGAGTCTGTGGACGCATTTATCAAACAAAACTCACCGGTAACCTAAACCAAAATATGTCAGCATCCGAACTCGTTCCCTGTCCTGGTGGTTGTGGTCGCGAAGTCCACAAGCGAGCTTCGGAATGCCCGCAATGCGGGTTTCAATCCGAAGCCAACACGTATCAAGAGTTGTTGGGGAGCTTGAGCACCGTGAGTTCGATTCTCGTCGGTTTTGGACTGGCGAGCATCGTGACGGTCGCCGCGGAACAAGCCGAGTATCTCCAGGATCTCCTACTCCGAATTGCAAATGGGCTTTGGCTTTTCGCTTCGATGCTACTGCTAGCTGTACTGCTTATGGCCGAGTTCCTTCGGCGACGCGGCGTTGGAGAAAATGTCATCGCGATGTCATACGACGAACAACAACGAATGGGAGATCTTTGTGGACGGTTGTTGAGCACATTTGCGTTTGCGTTATTTCTTATCGCGAGTGGGATTGTGTTGTTGGGATTTCATCTATCGCTGTACCACGGAATCGCCGGAATTGTCTCGACGTGCGTCGCCGGTTGGTTGATCTGGATCACAGTCCGGAGATAACCGAACCTCTCTGTGGGTTCCTTGTCTTTTATTGGAATGGAAGGGCAAGCCGATTGGTGACGGCACCCGTTTCGAACACGGACGAGCCATGGTGACATGCGCCTTGAGGGTTCAACTCCCTCTCCTTCCGTTGAAAACATGAGACTCTCGACTTGCGTTCTCGCGGAAATGGGATTGTTGAAATGCAATTGGGTGGTCTCTGAAAAAGACAAAGGCAGGAGGACGCATAACCACAGATGGTCCCTGAACCGCTAAGGTAAAGTGATTGAGGGGTCACTTTACCCAGGGATGAACGGGCTTTGCGCCTTGACGTCCATCCTATCGACAGTTCAGCCACCACCGATTTCGAGACCACTGAGGTTGGCCTGAAATAGAAGGTTGGGACTGTGCGTCCCCGCCTTTCGACGAGTTTGCCATTTCGAGGATACACGGCGTGTGGCCCAAGGCAAGATGGCCCACCTACCTTCCAACTTGCAACACAAACTAGCGAAGTTGGTGTCTGTCAGAACTACAGCCTTCCACTTTCGACCAGGCAAATCGTGTTTGTAAATTGTTCCAGTGTAAACTCTGCTAATCATCCTTAGAGAAAATCCCAAACTCCGGACGGACAGGGGTTTTCTCGGGTGCATTTTCCTGTGCTTCCCGCCTCTTCCTTATCTGTTCCTGTCGGAGTGCTCTCGCTTGACGGATCATCCACCAACGCAGTAGGTTGTATCCGGCTAATAGAAATGCAAGCCATCGCAAGTTTGCCAGGATGGGATTGGAGGCATATGTTGGATTCGTGGCGACCAACACCAACATTACGATCCCGGTCAACAACCAGCCTATTACCATGATCGGATAAAGCCACATCGCATTACCACCTTTCTGAAAGTCGCAGGTTTCCTTTTATTGTTGGCGGTTTGGAAGCCGGAGACAACCAAGGTCGTCTCCGAAGGTCAGGTTTCCGTGCTTGCTCCTGGTCCGGTCGGTGGGATCAATACCTGTTCTTGTTGATTGGTTTGGCGGAGCCCGAAAGGTGGATAGACCGGGTTCCAATCGGAACCGAAATGTTTGGGAAGCCGAGCTTCGCGGATTTGGGTTTCCAGGCAGAACCTGGGAACGAGTTCAAAGAGATGGTGTGGTACAGGCCGTACAGGAAAAACGGAACAGCAATTTCGTTCGCGTTACAAGAAGTGATAATTTTGGGAATTCGACGATTTTTGTGAAAATGAGACGGCGTTCAATCCTATTGTATTATGGGCACATGCGCACAACGACGGTCCAAAAACCCGGAAAAGAGCCGAAATCGCGTTTTTTCGGGGGTCGTTTTCCATAAGCAATTGAGGAACAAAGACATATGGAAATCGAGAGGTGTCAGAAAAGTGTAATTTAGGCGCAGGTTTACTACAAGTTTAGCGCAGGTTTGGTGCAGGTTTAGCGCAGTTTTCTGTCAGTTTTGGACCGGTTTTTGTTGGGAAATAGGGGGATCTGGGATGGGTGGAGGTCGGAGTGGTTGAATATTTTGGAAAAAAATTTGGCCCGTCATTTCGTTACCGTTTCAGGCTTGAGGGTGTCGTGTGGCCCGAATCTCGCGTTCTTTCGAGGCCTACAAAGACAAGAACGGATCGCCTTGCATCAAAGCCTGTTCCACTCATTCTCGGCTTTCTGAAACGATGTTCCGGCCGACATTTGTTTGTCCGATTACGCTCAACGACCTTTGAACAACCTGGATAGAAGCCCTTCTCAGAAGTCGGTAATGTGAAGACGTAAGAGCACACGAGCGAAACAACCAAGGGTGATCCAAGTGAACGAAGTCTTTTGGTTCAATGGCAACGATGTGCCAGGAATGGCCCAATACATCACGAACCGAGCCAGCCAGCGGAAGTTGCGTTTGCTTGCCTGCGCAATCGTCCGTCGGTGCTATTGGGATCGCCTTCCGTTTCAGGCCAAACAAGTCGTGCGGGCAGCCGAGAACTACGCCGACGACCCCAACGGTCTTGCGGTGATGAATACGATCGCCGCTTCCTTTCGTGCTTCTGCGTTCGGGGGCGACCAAGACGACGAAGACTACTATGTGGACTACGAGTACATCAATTACGATGAAGAAAGTCCGGAACAACGCGCCGTCCGACTGGCACAAACGTGTTCGTTGCCCGAGGCCCTTTACGCCGCGAGGGGAGTCATTTTCCCCGTAGGTGTTACGCACGACGCCAAAGAAACGAGTCACCTGATGTGGGAGTTGTTTGGGAACCCGTTCTCTCCAGCGGTGATCGAGCCTGGTTGCCGCAGCGCGAACGATCACGCGGTCGTGCGGTTGGCACACACGATTTACACGAGCGATTCGTATCAACTGATCCCACTGTTGGCGGACGCTCTGGAAGAAGCTGGATGCCAAGACGAAGCGATTTTGGAACACCTTCGAGACGCCAGCTGCCAACACGTCCGTGGCTGTTGGGTCCTCGACTTGATTTTGGGCGATCGGCCGATACTGGCTACGCCTTTCGAAGATTTTCTCCAAATGGACAGCGACCCGGTTCCCGAATTACTCGTCCCACGGGGAGCTTGGGTGTTGCGCGTCCAGTCGCACTGTAGTCCCAAGAATCATCCGTTCGAAGACGATTATCCCCAGAACGCTCTGAACATTCTCTCTCAAGAATTCCCCGAGGTGGCCTTTGCCGAGCACGTTGACCAACGAGAACTGTGTAACCATCCGTATGTTCTGGACGGGCGTCACTATTGGTACATCGCGGAACAACACGGGTTGCCATACCCCAAACGTCACCACGCCGCTCGCACGGAGAGTAACGCGAATGGGTGGACGTTGCTCTACGACGACCGGCATACGGCCATGCAGGACCTGGCCACCATTTACCCACCCCTTGGCCATCTCGAAGAGGTACGTTCGCTCAACCGCCAAGAACTCCTCTCGTTGGTGAACCAAGCCGAAGCCGGCGATTCGCTGGTGATCCGGAGCATCGCTGGTGTGTTAGAAGTTTCAGGGGTCGATGACGACTTGGCGACTCGCGTTCGTGAGTTCGCCGGTGGCAGGCCCTGGACACAACGCAACGTCGAATGTCTTCAACGTGATGTCGAACGAGAATCATTCGCATCGCAGTATCAAGTGGTAAAATGTCCCCAATGCGGCGTGAAAGGTGTTGAGGTCATCCGTAGCGACGAACTCGGCGAGACAAATACCCAACTCCAAGTGCTGTGTACGATTTGCGAATGGACCGAGCCATTGAAAACCGAGAGTTGAGAGTCCCTGGAGGAGTGACAAGAGCCGAACCACGGATGACGCGACGTCACGAATTCCACAAATCTGTGGTATCACTGTTTGGTCCATTTGATTCTTCGCGGTTGCCTCTCATTGCGTGAGGCTCTGGACGTTGTGGAGATGGAAACGATGACTTGGGTGAATCTCGTTGGGATGGCGTTTCGGAGTTGGCGACAGCAGAAGACGCGGTTGATCCTCACAACTTTGGGAGTCGTTTTCGGAACCACTGTGTTGATGGTGAGCCTCGGTCTGCGACAAGGCATTCAGGCGACGATCGTCCGGCAGTATCAACGCTTCGGAAAACTCCGGGAAATCAACGTCTCACCAATTCGAGTCCCCCAGAACCAGACACCCGTTCCTATCAACGGCTCGATGAAAGAAGGGAGACGCGAACGACTCCAACGCGAGCATTCCCGTCGTTCTCCTTCGGCTGCTATCGAGAACCCAAGACCGAAAGTGGCATTAACGCCGGAATTCTTGGATGAGATCCGGAAGATGGATCATGTCGTTGGTGTCCGAGGCTCTGTGTCTGTTCAGGTCGACATTAGCCCCGTTGGAAATCTGTCGAAGAACGAACAGCGCAACCAGAACAACCTTCCAACGGTTGCGACGCGGCAGAACAAACTGTTAGCGTTCATGGTTGCACTGAGACAAAACGACGAACGAATCGCCAAACGCTTGGGCCAGGGAAAACCCTTCTCGGCCAACGACGCCAACGAAGTCATCGTTTCCGAGTATCTGCTATACCAACTCGGGTGCCGTGATTCCGATCAATTTGAGGATTCAATCGGAATGAAGATAAGGGTTGATTTCCGATCTCCGCTAGAAGACGCGAGTGAAGCCTTCTGGATAACACTCCAAACGATAGCACCAGATGCAACGAAAGCGATAAGGACCGGACTCCAACAAGTCTTTTCCTCGACTAGACAAGGCACGCCACAGAGTCCCGTTCCTGCCAATGTCTTGACGATCTCTGGGATCATCTCATCGGGACACGCTCCTTCGCGGCGTTTCACCATCGACGAACTTGACCCAGGTGTCGACGTTGTTTTACCCGAAATGACAGCGATCCGTTTATACTTGAACGATCCCTTGAGAAGACGACAAGGCCTCTTTCACACCACCGTCGAAGTTGACGACATCAACAATGTCGAAGCAGTCGAGCAGGAGTTGCAACAGAAAGGAGTCGACACCTTCACTCTTCTCAAAGCCATCGAACGCGAACAATTTACCTACACTCTCATCACCGACAGTATGACGGTTGTCGCTGTTGTGGCCCTCCTGGTCGCCGGACTGGGAATCGTCAACACCATGTTCATGAGCGTCTTGGAACGGACTCGCGAAATCGGGATTATGAAGGCCATCGGAGCAAGCCAAAGACACATCCAATCGGTGTTTCTAGTCGAAGGTACGGTGGTTGGTTTCATTGGTGGAGTGTTGGGAATGCTCGCGGCCTGGGGAATTTCGATCCCTGCGGACGCATGGGTCCGGGCTAACGTGGAAGCCCAACTGGACATCCAACTTGAGGAATCCATTTTCACCTTTCCCTGGTGGTTGCTGCTGACAGTTTGGATGACCGCACTTGGCGTGACCACGGGTGCGGCCTGGTTTCCGGCTCGCCGTGCGTCGAAAATCGATCCTATTCGAGCTTTAAGAGGCGAGTGAGTTGCTCGGGTTCTCTTCTACGTTTTTCTGGCTCTTGTACTTTGTTCCAACCCAGACCTGGGTTGCAAAGTCTGGGGATTCTCCTATGGTGTGACAGCCGTGCGGGTAGGCACGAATGGCTGATGTCTCATGGGCTTTTCCTCTCAGCAACTCTCCTCCTCATGGAGACGATTTATGCGGATTTATCATGTCCTTTGGCTCCTGCCCGTTCTTGCTTGTTTCCTTGTCGCAGGAATCATCGGTTGCACCACGCCTGCCGGTATGGCGCTGCGGTCCATGCCGACATTAGATTCCGGAGCCTCCGAATCAGGTGAGGCGTCGCAAACAGCACGTCAAGAGCAGCCTGCCGCAACAGGAGTCCTGGAACCGGAACCGCAAGCTGGGATTCTCACCGCCGGTAGTTTCGACGATACTGCCTATCCGAAATTCTTTCGGAAGTTCATTCAAAAGGTCGACAAAGAGAATGGCCAGGGGTCCAACCGAGTCACCGAGAAACTTCAAGGAAAGCTCCTCGTGTTGCAATGTGTGGATAGTTCTGGAGGCCCTGTTGGCAATGCCAAGGTGCGAGTAATTAACGAGCAGAATCGGACAATCGCCAAACTCGTGAGCCGAAGCGATGGTCGGATCCTGTTGATGCCGTCCTGGGATGGGTACACCGCAGACGATCGATTACGAGTCCAAATCACCCCACCGAATGGTGGACAATCCATCGTTCGTAAGCTCCCCAAACACGCCACGAACTTGCGAGTTACGGTGCCCGACGCAACGTCCGAGAAGCCGAGCAAGCTTGACCTCGTCCTTGTTCTTGACACGACAGGAAGCATGGACGACGAATTGAATTATCTCAAAGCGGAAATCAAATCCATCATCAAGAAGGTCTCGGAGAAGTTTCCAAGTGTCGAACAACGATACTCGTTGATCGTGTATCGCGACGATGGAGACGAGTACGTTGTTCGGAAATCGGACTTCACAAAATCTGTGGATCGATTTCAAAGGACTATCGAGAAGGAAAATGCCGCGGGTGGAGGAGATCAGCCCGAGGCCGTTCATCGAGGACTCGAAGAAGCGGCGAGACTTCAGTGGCGGTCCGGAGACACCGCTCGTGTGGTGTTCTTCATTGCCGACGCGCCACCGCACGCGAAACACCAAAAGCGAACACTTGCCGCTGTCCAAAAACTAAGGTCCAGAGGAATTGCGATTTATCCTGTGGCTTGCAGCGACACACAGGCTCCTTTGGAAATCTTGATGCGGGGATCGGCTATGTTGACGGGTGGACAGTACCTGTTCCTGACGGATGATTCGGACGTCGGCGACAGCCACGAAGAGCCACACATCCCGTTCTATCACGTTCAGCACCTCAACCAGCTCATGGTACGGATGGTTTCTAATGAGTTGGCTGGACGGCAGTTGCCGATCGATGAAGACGACATCGTCCGGACTGTAGGGAATCCACCGAAGTGAGAGTAACCGACGAAAAAGCCTTGAGCGAATTACTTCAATGGCGTCAGTCCATAAAGATCGGCTTTTGATTGGCTGCGACGATTTACACCACTCGAAGCGTTGTTTGTCCACGGTGACGGGACTAAAATGGGCAACGGCTGCGCGCCTCAAAAACAACAATATAACAACAAATTCAGTTATTCGGACCGACCTCAAATGAGTGGTGTTCGGGTTGGTGTGAAAAGCCTTCGACCAACTCATGTTGAACGAAGACGACCTTCGTCTTCTCAATCCTCAAACAACACGACGCTGGCAGTGAATCCGTGGATAAAATTCTTACCGCCCACGGGACCAAGTTCACCTTGCGCGAAAAAACCCGCAGTCGGAATCTCTCCTGCGTGGGAGCCGACAGCTTTGGCATCGTGGTGTGATCCTTCAAACATGTGCGTTCCGCGACCGTTACAACTGAAGAGAAGAGCGCCAGCCGGTTTCTTCTCGTGGGCAACAATGTCCATTTGCAAGAGACTATTGAGATCATTATCGGCACTACCGGAGTCGCGGACTTGGAACTGAATGGTTTGGCCGACACGTACTTGTTCAGCGATGATCAGCGCTCCGGATTCTTTCTCCAGTCCCATTACGTTCCGAATGAGAAAATCGCCTTGATGAAAGTCCTCCTGATATTCGTTCATAACACAACCAACGTGCAAACCCTGTTGCATGAGTTGTTGATCTTCAGGACTGAGTTGGGCAAACAATTCTTGTAATTGGGCGTAAGGTGTCTTTCCGCTGAGTTCCTTGATGACATTTTCTTCCGCTTTGGTGATGACCATATGTTGGCCGATTGGACGGCACCCTTGCGACACGACCGACCTTACAGTCATATCGCCTTCGAGCAAAATCCCGATCGCTCCCTGGTCGATTTGTTGGTCGTTGTAGATCATCCGGCATTCGCCAGGTCGACTGACGCCGCTGGCCATCCCACCCATCACTCGAAGTCCCGGCAGGTGCTCGTTGATGTTGCGTAAAAAGACGTCGGCCGGAAACGAGTACGGATCTCCCAACATCAGCACACAGTCGTTCCGCTGACCACCCTGGATTTGTTCGGGCGGCACGTTCGCATCCAAGAAGACATCGGGCCATCCCAACAAGCTCAAGCCTTCCGAAGTCCGCTCCATGTATAAATGGAAGGGATGCAACTTGACTGGCTGCGACCACTTGGCGGCCCACAGACTGAGAGCTGGCGATCGTTCGATTTCTTGATTGAGACCGATAATCGTTTCGCCCGGACAACCAAGAGCACACTTGGGCTTCAGGCGAGCCTGGAGTTCTTGAGCCATCTCGAAACAAGATGGTAAGAAGTCTGGAGCATAAAACAACAAAGCAAGATCAGGTTCGGCTTGGAGTTGCTGCTGAACTGACGAGCAGACCTCGTCGAAGGCTTTGTTCCAATCTTCGTTGGTGGAGAGGGAGGCGGCGAATGGCATGCGATTCCTCATCTGATTCGTGGATCTTACAGACATAGACTGTTGTAGCCGCGAACCACGGAATCGCACAGTCGTAAGATTCCTACAAAGTCACAACAGGATGTGAAAGAAAAAGTTAGAAAAACTTCTTCAATGCGTCTGCGAGAGAAATCTGGACTACGAACTCTCTCAACTCCGGGAAGGCTGAATGCCCGAGAGCTGACCATTCTTCTCAAATTGCGATTCCAAGGACCAACGCAAAGCCTCTCGGGTCGACTTCTGGGGCTCCCATCCCAATTCTTGTTCGGCTTTCTCGGTGCTGTAGTTAGTCGATCGCAAAAACAGCCCAACTCCGTACCGAGTTACGTGTGGCGGGCGTTTCAGGAAGATCAAACGCCCCACACATTCGGCGAACCATCCCAGGAACACCGCCATCTTCGGTGATACCGATTTGGTGATTGGCGGAACTCCCAAGAATTCCGTGAGAATGTTCAACAGTTCTTGATGAGTCAGTTCCCCGTGGCTGCTGATATTGTAAGCCCTGCCGTTGGCAAGCTCGGAGTTCGCCGCCAGTATCGCGGCTCGTGCGACATCACCAACATAAACCAGGTTCACGAACTTGTTGCCTGTCCCGATGACTGCTGTACGCCGTGACTTCACAGCCTTGATGAGTCGGGGTAATGTGTTCCGGTCTCGTGGGCCAAAAATCCAACTGGGGCGAATAATCGCATATTCACCAGGGTACTTGGCAAATAATTTCTCCGCCCGAATTTTCGAGTGGGCATAATACTCATACCACCAAAGATTTTGTCCCAGTGGCTCGTTTTCTTTGAACGGTTCCTCTCGTTCTTGTAGATGTCCGTACACCATGATGGAACTAACGTAGAGGACGCGTTTGACGGAGTTAGCCTGGCAGGCATTTAACAAATATCTTGTAGCATCGATGACTTCCGTTTGGAACTGTTGCCAAGGACTCCAATCTCCCACTTTCGCCGCGCAATGATAGACGACGTCCACTCCGGCAAGCGCTTCTTGGACAGACGCAGAATCCCCCAAATCACCAACCGCCAACTCCACACCCATTTCTTCCAGTGCCGTCGTGTCGCTGGTCGGACGGACGAGCGCACGCACACGCTCTCCTCGTTCCCTTAACTGCTCGGCGATGTGACTTCCGAGTAACCCCGTTGCTCCTGTCACAAGGTTTAGTTTCTCCGCCAACACTCTTCTCCGTGCAAGGGAAAGTTGATGTGTCTGTACTCTCGGTGGCAGTTGATTTTAGAAGAGATACACAAACGACGAAAGTGATCTTCGGCAATTGGCAAGACCGAGGGCGATGTGGATTGTGAAAACGGTTTTGGACACAACTCTTGTCTGACATGACGAATATTTGGGAGCGTTGCTCGCTTGACCACCGGGTGTCCGATAAAGCCAATTAACGCCCTCGTATTCCAATTCATCGGAGCGGGCTTCTAATCGGCACCTCTTGCCAGATTTTCGAATTCTCTGTATACCCGCGCAACCACACTTACTGAGTTCAGAACGAATGTCACAAAGTTTTCGTAAAGTTTGGTATGTGCAAATTTCACATTTCAGGCACAATTGTTAAAATAGGAAAGAAAATGCAACGGCGTTGTTTTAGCAATGGATGGCTGTTGCGAAAGATTCCCAGTCCGGACTGAACCCTTGCCCTGGGAGCATCGGATGGACGCGTTGCAAGCATTTGTAGTGGAGGTCAAACGTCTTGGAATTGCCGAGGGGCATTTCTTGGGATTCTTGCACCTGCTCATTGGCCGCCGAATAACCAAAGCGGGTGGACAGATCATCAGCAGCGGACTGACGTGGCGGGAACTTGCTCCACTGTTGAAGAAAGTACGTTGGAAAAAGGATGCCGTTCGCGATCTAGGACTGAATCCCGACGATCTACCACCGCGAGACCGAGAAAAATTCTGGTATATGGCCATTGCTCGAGCGGAAGTCGATTCGGAGCAAGCTCGAGAAAATGCCGATGCACTCGCCAAACTTTTGGGGGAGCACAATTATCAAGTTGGTCCCGCTCCAAGTTGACCCTTCTTCGAACATACCTTTTTCAGTTCGAACGAGTTCCCTCTCCACCGCCTTGCAAGCCTAAGTAATGCTTGCCGTGAAACAACGATTGGAGGATGCTTGGAAGTCACGAGTTACGCTGGACAGGAAAACGTTCCATTCCCATGATCAAGATGGCAACAAGGACATGTTTGGCGACGCCAAGGGAAATGATCGCCAGTAGCGGTATGCCAAGTAGACAAATGTAAATCGTTGCGACCACGGTGATGATCGTCAACATCACTTGCCACAACCGAAATTGCAGGCGATGGAGACGGTCGTCATCCCCGGTCGTGACGAGAGCGGGCGGATCTGGTGGTGGGGCAAGTACAGCCATATATTCGTTTCCTGAAAGGACGCGAATGCTTCTCTATTTATTGTTTTCGACAGTGCAATCATTTAAGTTATAGTCCTCCGGGCAACTGTGCAAGTGTCAGAAAGTACGAGTCTCGCGGCGTCCAAAGACGCATGAGATCGCAAAAGTCTCGGACTCGAGAAGAGGTGATGTGTGTTGACGAGTTTCTGAACCGCTAGAGAGGGACAAATTTCACTATCGACTCGCTTCGATAGGTCGCCTCACCGTTGCCTTTTCTCGCGGGCGTGGCGTGCGAACGTAGTTGTGCTCGTTCTTCCTCGCAAGCTCATGCGAAACAGAAAAAACGTCTCTCGCACTCGTGGTTGGTATGGAGACTCCCTGGTTTCAGTCAATATCTGTCTCGGACTCCAATGCCCCAAGAGCCGAACAATAACCAACAAAACCATTCCCCTGTGTCTTTGGGAGATCAATAACGTGGACCCGTCGAAGCCCAAGCGACCCACCAACATTCCCGAACATTTGATTCCAAACCTCTCGCTCGACGAGACAGACGAGGAATCGCCAGAGACCGCTGCCACACAAACACCAGTACCCAAAGCACCAGTTCCGAGTCCTCCACCACCGACAGCCTCTCCTTCTGCGGATACTCCGTCGCTAAACGTTCCCGATTTATCGTTGGGAACCCCCACGGAACAAGGCGACCCAATCAACACAGCCACGACGAAACACAAGACATCGTCGTGGAAAGCCGGAGACCGAGTCCTTGCCCCATGGGACCCTACCCACCTCTTTGTTGGAACTATTGTCGAGGTGAACAAAGACCAAGCACATATCGAGTTTGATGACGGTGACCAAGGGTGGGTCAATCTTGAGCACATCAATCGATTGAACTTACGGCCACGACAAAGTGTTCTCGCTCGCAAGAAGATGGGCTTAACGTTTTATCCAGGCAAGGTCTTGGAGGTCGAAGAGGACGAATTGCTCGTCGAATTCGAAGACGGCGACAAAGAATGGACGACCACCGCCGCGATCCAAATCCCTTGTCAACCTCGAGGTAATGGGGCCAAACAGACGAAAGTCGCGTCGCACATGGCCTTTCTCGAACACCTGGAAGAAGGGGACCGAGTTTGGGCCCCGTGGACTTCCGATGTCCTTTTCGTCGGAACGGTGTACGACATCCGGGAAGAGGAAATCCTTATCGACTTCGACAATGGTGAGCAAGGTTGGGTCCTGCCCAACCAACTCATTCCTTTCGAAAAACCCATCGGGTTACGGGTCTTGGGGCGTTGGAAGATGCGACGCGATTACTATCCCGGCACAATTACCGAAGTCGACTGCGAAGGCATCCACATCGTCTACGACGACGGCGACAAAGAATGGACCACGCCCGCGGCACTTGCACTCCCGTGTGATCCTTATGGCCCCAATGCCCGGCCAGTTACTACGACCCGACGGGCTGTCAATCTCAGCGCAAACACCGGTAGCGGACAATCGTATTGGTGGATCCTCTGGGTCATCTTTATCGGGATTAAATTGCTGATTGTGTTCTCGCGTTGCGCGGGACGGTAGTCTTTTCCCTCGTTTGGTTGGACGAATTGTATCGGTGTTGCATCGACTCGAAGCGTCATCGAGAGGGTCCTCGTTGACTGTTGGGGTCCCAATTGACGTAGATAGGGCCACGAATCGACATCGGCCGAATTGGAAGGCTTTCCAATCGACACACAACCGACTTTCCACACTTTCAAGAATTCCTGCCCCTTCCAATCTCGACACCTGACGATTTTCAACATTTCTCTCGATTTCAACGAATGTACCTGTTACGTCTGGGCGCGAACATGGTTGGAAAACAGCAGAGGTACTGTTCGCGCAAAAAGGGAAGCTTGGATTTCCACAGGAATGGTGTTTTCGAGTGAAAACGTTTCTTCATCTTTCTGGGAATCTGGTACGATTAAAACAACTCACTCAAAATGGGTTGAATGGAGATTTTGGTTAAATTTACTGCTCATGGGGCTTCTTCATATCAGGTGAGATTGATGAAACGTACTTTACATCAGAAACGCGTGTTGCTCACCGGGGCCTCCAGTGGAATAGGGCGCGCCCTCAGCGAGCTACTCGCTGCCAACGGCGCCAACCTTGTTCTCGCCTCACGGTCAGAAGACAAGTTGATCGAACTGGCTAATGAACTCCAGTCTCGATACTCCGTCAAAGTCATCCCCGTCGAGGCCGACTTGACGATCGAAGAAGATCGGGAAAAATTGGTCCATACGGCCCAGGAAAACCTCGGTGGGCTTGACATTCTAGTCAATAACGCCGGTATCGCAAGCTGGGCCCACTTCTCGGAGTCCACAGAGGAGATTCTCCGGGAAATCATGGAGGTCAACTTCTTTGCTCCCGTGGAACTCATCCGGCAAGCCGTTCCGTTGCTAACCGAAGGCGAACAACCAGCGATTGTCAATGTTTCGTCGATGTGCGGACGTCGAGCCATGCCAGCCTGGTCTGAATACTCGGCGAGCAAACACGCCCTATGTGGAATCACTGAAGCGTTTCGTGGCGAAATGGCTCGCTTTGACATCGACGTTCTATTGATCCTTCCCGGTTTAACAAACACTGGCCTGCACTCGCATTTATTGAAAAATGAGGGACGCGCGAAAATCGATTTTGAAGCTGGGATGCCACCTGAGACCGTCGCCAAAGCGATCGTCAGGGCCATTGAGAAGAACAAAACCGAGACCATCGTGGGCAGCGACGCGTGGTGGATGATCTGGATGAGCAAATTGTTCCCACGATTCGTTAACCGAATGATCGCTAATCGAGTACGCAAGCTCTATTCCCAAGAAAAAGTGCAAGCCGTTGGGACCGAAAGCGTCTAGTCATAGGGTCTTGGGGAAGAGAGCTTTCGGGTCATGAGTGATTCAATTGGCATCCGGTAAACACGAAGACACCCAGACGTCAATGCCCATAAAACAACGAAAATCTTTGTGCTAATTGCAGTTATGGGATGAGTTTTGATTCTACCTCTTCGTCGATTTTATATAATGGAAGCAGTGGGCAAGATGCTTCAAAGAGCAGCATTTCGCGGTTCACAACAAATGGAGCAGGGGAAACGATTACGATGTCCTATGCCTTGGCAACCCTCTGGCACGACCGACAGAGATTTCTCCCCGGTGTGTTGGCAGTCGCCTTCAGCGCCCTGTTGATCGCTCTGCAGTGTGGACTGCTCCTTGGGTTGTTCTCAATTACTTCGTTGCCCATCGACGAGACTCGAGCTGACATCTGGGTGGGGCACCCAGCAGTCCACAGTGTCGACTTGGGACGCCATATCCCCATCCAGTGGCAATCGTACTTGTCCATGCCGGAAGTGACTCGCGTAGAACACTATCGACAAGGATTCGCCTATTGGAGTAAACCGAGCGGTGGGGCAGAGTTGTGTTTGGTAATCGGATCGCGTCTCGGCGAAGATGCTCTTGGCGCCGTGAATGAGTTGAGGCGAAAAGAAAGAGCCTTATTGACCGAACCAGGTTCCGTCATAATTGATGAATCGGAGTTTGATAGGCTCGGTGTTGAAAACGTCGGCGATACAGCCGAGATCAATGGCTTTCGA
The DNA here is from genome assembly GCA_964423615.1 of uncultured Alcaligenaceae bacterium. Lineage (GTDB taxonomy): Bacteria > Planctomycetota > Planctomycetia > Gemmatales > Gemmataceae > CAYRFQ01. Next base: position 32,617 of record CAYRFQ010000032.1, read on the forward strand.
GTTCGCATCGTTGGAACCGTGACCGGATACAAGAGTTTGGCAGGCCCCTATATCTTTTGCTCCTTGGAAACCGCCAGACCGTTGCTGCGAATGACCAAAGAACAGACAACGTTTATTTTGGCGCGGTGCACGACCGAGGAAGGTGCCAAGACAGTTGTACAACGATTACAAGCCAGATATCCAAAAAAATTGTCGGCTTTTACTGCACCAGACTTTTCGATACGATCGCGAGTCCACTGGCTGACTAAAACCAAGGCAGGAATCGCGCTGGGTTTCGCAGCAGCTTTGGGCTTGTTTGTCGGTGCTGTAGTTACCTACCAAACACTATCGGCTGCCACGCTCGCTTCGATCAAAGAATACGCTGTGTTGCGGGCCCTAGGGATTCCGCGATGGCGAATGGCCATGACCGTGTTGACTCAGTCTTTCTGGGTGGGAGTTGTCGGCGTATGTCTGGCATTACCCTTTGTTTATGGATTCGGGCTGTTTGCGAATTGGCTCGGTGCTAAAGTCCATCTGCCCTGGTGGCTGTTGACATCGGCCGTGACCGTCACGATGTGTATGGCTCTGATATCCGGTCTGACAGCACTCCGGACGCTTCGCCACGTAGAACCCATGACTCTCTTGCGTTGATGTCCTTCGTTGTTGGTGGCACTGGTCTTGCTCAGGTGAAATGAGTTCGAAGCCATAACCAGGCTTGCTAATACCTTCCGAAGCCCATAGCCAAGGGCAAAAATCAATCTGTCGGTTTTATTTCGATCGCCTGTGTAAGGCTTCGACTCCGACAGTTTTCAACTGGGAGACACTCAAACAACTTTGGCCCGCAAAAAACGCGACTCGACAAGTTGGAGTGTTTCGTGCGATAGCAGTCGGTCATCCTCGTTCTTTGTCGTTCCATTCGCCCAAGACAACCAGACGAGACTGGCCCAACATCAAATAAAGGATCGAGAACATATGTTTCACGACGTTCCAGACAGCACCCCCTCCTTGCGTGGCTGGCGTCTGATTCGCAGCTTCGGTTCGGGCGACACCAAAATGATTGCCCTGAACGATGTGTCCATCGAATTGTATCCAGGGCAAATTTCTTTGCTCATGGGACCATCGGGAAGCGGGAAATCGACCCTCTTGGCAACGCTCTCTGGACTGCTGCGGCCGAACAGCGGTAAGGTCTCCGCATTGGGCACTGATCTATGGGGCATGGCCGAACGAAAACGTGAGGCCTTCCGGTTAAAACACTTTGGATTCATCTTCCAAGGCTACAACTTGTTCTCGGCATTGACGGCGCGACAACAACTCGAAATGGTCCTCCGCTGGGGACATGGAGTTGGAGCGAGGGAAGCGACACGACGAGCAGACGAAATGCTCGAGCAACTAAACATGGAAAAACGGGCTCACCTTCGACCTGCCCAACTTTCCGGTGGGGAAAAACAGCGAGTGGCCATCGGCAGGGCATTGATCAAGAACCCGCAATTCTGCTTTGCCGATGAACCTACCAGTGCTCTGGATTGGAAACACGGTGAGCAGGTCATCGAGTTATTGCGAGTCGCGGCGCATGAACATGGGGCGACTATTCTTGTAGTCGCCCACGACTCACGAATCATTGCACACGTTGACCGTGTTTTTCAAATGGAAGATGGCCGGATGGTTGAATCCGACCACATGCCGGTGGTTGAATCTCGCAATGGGACTTCTGTCCATCCGAAGACGATAGAAGATCGCGAACCGGCCGTCGTAACGGGCGATGCGTGAAGCCAATCAGCGAAGTAAAGTCGAAGCTGTTGTTTGTTACATTCGTCTCGCGTCCCGCAGTCCGATACAGACCAAAGCAAGACGGTGATTGGTTTGGTTACTCTTTGATGTCCAATACCTTGAGGAATTTACATGCGTAGTGTCATGCGTCCGACAAGCCTCGTCTGGCTGGCAGGAATTCTACTCCTCGTCGGAACTGCAGCGGGTGCTTCTTGGATTCTTAATCAATCCGAAGCCAACACTGCCAAAGCTGACGAGAATGGCCCAAAAGCTCCGTTCGAGGGTAAAGGGATCATCTGCGTTGCTTATGTGGACGTCGAAGAAGGTATCGCTAGTCTTTACCCCGAACAACCTGGACGCGTTGTCGAAATCTATGCCAAAGACGGACAATCGGTCGAGAAGAATGAAGTGTTGCTAAAGGTCGATGACACACTCCAAATGACGATTGTTGAGGAAGCTGAAGGCGACCTCAAAATTGCCGAGCAAAAACTCAAAGCCCTGGTGAACGAACGGGACCGCAAGATACGGGTCTACGAAAGCATGTTGAAGCTGAAGCAGATCGCAGTCGCTGCGGCCCAAAAAGACGAAGCGATAGCTCAGACGCTTTTGAAACAAGCTCAAGCGAAAAAGAAACAGGCGGAAGCGACGGCGGCTTATCAACAGAATCTGTTGAAAGCGAACAGCCTTGATAGCTCACATTTGTTGCGCAAGGCGAAAGCCGCGATCGAGGAAGCCGAAGGTGCTATCGAACAAGCCAGCCGAGCCATCCAAAAAGCAAAATCTGGGGTCGAGGCGGCTCGTCAAGAAGTCGTTGTAGCCCAACAATCCCACCCCAAGGAAAAGTTTGAAGACCAAATCAATATCGCCAAAGAAGTGATTGTGGTAAAGCTAAAGCAACTTGAAAAGGCTAAACATCAACTTAGCCAATGCCTGGTGAAAGCTCCTTCGAGAGGGACAGTTTTGCGAGTTTACGCACGTAAGGGCGAAACCCTCGGAAACAATCCCAAGCTACCAGCCCTCCAGTTCTGCCCCAAAGGCGCTCGCATCGTCCGAGCCGAAGTTCAACAAGAATGGGCTCACACGGTCAAGGTCGATCAAGAGTGCATTATCGAAGACGACAGCAGTTCAAAAGTCCAGTGGAGCGGTAAAATCGTTCGTCTCTCGGATTGGTTTACGCACCGTCGATCGATCGTCCTCGAACCATTCCAGTTCAACGACGTGCGGACCCTTGAGGCGATCATTGAAATCACCGGACCCGAGGGCCAACCTTTACGAATCGGGCAACGAATGCGTGTCATGATCAAACAAGGCGGACCCTGAGAACTGGGTATAGAAAAAGTAGGGCCCAGAAGAACGTAGATAACCAGGGATCACACAGAAACCGCGGATTGTATATCTTAGAGCGGTTTCTGTGTGATCCCTGGTTCTTTTTCTATGAAGTGGCGAAGTCACTACTTGGACACGAGTTTTGGAACGTTCCAGACCTGAGGTTGGCCACTGATTTCCAAGGCCAACCATCGGCCATCAGGAGAAAAGGCCACAGCGAATTCGTCCGATTTGCTTCGGAAATGCCGAAGCATCTTTCGATCCGAAAGGCGCCAGAGTCGCACTCCTTCGCCGCCCGCCGAAGCGACGTACTTGCCATCGGGAGAAATGACGACGGTCCGAACGTCGTTGGTCGAATGTCTTCCCAGCGGAGTGATTTTTTTGGTTTCGATGTCGGCGACGAAGATCGAGAAAAAGTTGGCGAAAACGACCTTCTTGCTGTCCGGTGTAAACGCAACGGACCAAACTTCGGCTTGGCCTGGTTTGTCGTAAAGCAAAAGTGCCTTCGACCTTTTCTTCCGGATATCCCATACCCGCAGACGCCCTGTTCGCGACCCAACGGCTATCCAATTGCCGTCCGGCGAGATATCTGCACCACAAAGGTACTGTTCGTTGTAATCGACCCAACCCGAACGAATGTATCCAGATCGCCCATCCAGAGAAAGCTTCGGCACGGAGTACACCCGGACTGTCATGCGTTCGATGAACGCCACTTTATCGCCTTTCTTCGAGAACGAGATGCTTGGGACCCCAGCACGGAATGCTCTATTGGGATGAACCAGGACCGAAATCTTCTTTGTCAACTTCCCAGTCTTCATGTCCCAAAGTCGCACATAGTCCTCCACACCTGAGGCTCTTGGACTGCGTCTGTAAGGACCAGTCGCGAGATACTTACCGTCCGGTGAAATCGCCACAGAGTTGAGGAAATCCACTGTTTCGTGTTTGATTTTCCGGACTACTTTCCAGGTTGTTGTGTCCCACACCAACGCCGTAGCCCCAGAGCTTCCGGCCAGGTATTTTCCATCACCAGAAAACGCGAAGGCGCCGATCCCCGTCTTTGGCTCTAAAGAGATTACAGCTGGACTCGGCGGTTGTGGGATGACATCGGCACACACCACCACAGGCGAAAGTAGCACGAACAGCAAAGCTACAGACACACGCTGCATGAGCGAGACTCCAATTCGAGAGAAACGAGTTAAGAAAGGAATCCGAGGCTGAGCGCAGATCGAAGTGCCCAGATCATCGATTAGATGGGCGCAACCTCAGTGTTGACATCAAGTGTCAAAGAGCACTAACGCAATCTCAAATCCTTGCCTACATAGATAAGGCTACGTGTCGCTCAAGAAAAGGTTCGAGAGAGCATGGGAACTGTGAAACCGTTCACAAAACAGCGAAAACGGCTGCTCACGTCCGACAAAGCGACAATCAACGAACTTGACGAAAGTGAGGCCGACTTCTGTTTCTGGCCATTCAGTTTCCGCCCATCAATCCGTTGCCGGAGACACAAATAGAGCTCACTCTTGAGAGTCTTATCTATCTCGTCATTGCGATTCCTCCTGAGGCCAAACCCACGAGTCGGCTAGTTCTCGTTTCCTCTGGTCCCTGCTCCTGGCCCTATCCTATGGCTCCGATTCTGAGCAATAACTCCTCTGGGTCTGTCGAAACGCAGATGAGATCGCGATACTCTGGTTTGACGAAGCCTTCGTCGACCATCTTGTTGACCCAATGGAGCATAAGATCGAAAAAGCCCATGACGTTCAGGATGCCGATCGGCTTGGCGTGGATGTCGAGTTGCCGCCAGGTGATGATCTCGAATAGTTCGTCGCCCGTCCCGAATCCACCAGGCAAAGCGATGAAGCCATCGGAAAGATCGTTCATAAGGGCCTTACGCTGATGCATCGATTCGACCACGTAGAGTTCCGTGGTCCCCGTGTGAGCCAACTCTTTGTCCTTAAGGGCTTGGGGAATAACGCCGAGCACCCTTCCGCCAGCGGATAGGACGCTATCCGCAACGATGCCCATTAGCCCCACGTGTCCACCACCGTATACCAATTCCAAACCTCGGGAGGCTAGGACCCGACCGAGGTGTCGAGCCGCTTCGGCATAGTCAGGTTTCATGCCCGTCCTCGATCCACAGAAAACACAAACACGTTTCACCACGTACCTCTTCCTTCCTCGGACTGGGATCTCATTTCTTCGACAAGCCCACTTTTGGATTCTTGGTGGCTGTGTATCATGAATGCAGATTCGATTCCCGAAAACGCCAATCCTATCACACCCACAAGAGAGATGAACGACGATCACGATTACATACTGTTGCTCATCCAGAATCATAGTGGCGAATGCGTGATATTGATTCTGGCCGTCTTGGTGATGGTGACGATGTTTGTCCTCATTCCGCAAGTCATCCGATCCCATTCGCGACGAATGGAGATGGCTCACGTGGAGCACATGAAGGCACTTGAGCAGGGTATGGAAGTTCCACCAACGGACGACTCAATGCGAGCGGCGGGTCGGGCGACGATGCTCGTTCCGATGGTCGTTGTGATTGCGGCCGGCGTCGTCACTTGTTTCGTCGTGGCCAACAAGGCCGAAAACATCTTTGGCGTCACCCTCACCATCTGGTCTGTGGCGGGTGTGGTCAGTCTTGCTGCCATTACCGGCGGGGTTGCGCTCATCGGACGCCTCGCTCAACTCCGACTGGGCAAAGAGGACCAAGAATTCTCAGACAATCCTCTCGAAGGATGAGAAGAATTTGAGACCGAGCTGCAATTGTGCAGTTGGTTCTATCCGTGGCCTCGGCAAGATTTCCATCCCTATAATCTTGATATCAGACGATCCATTTCGAAGCTCCCAAGCGTGGGTCCTGGATGAAGCTGTTTTATACCGACGAATTTGTTTTGCCACTTCCAGAGAAGCATCGCTTTCCGATGAGCAAGTATGCCTTGCTCCGCCACCGATTGCTGGAATCTGAACTCGTTAGTCCATCCGACCTTTGGATTCCACATGCTGCGACCATGGAAGAACTATTGCTCGCTCACAGCCAGGAGTACGTGCGGCGAGCGATGAACGGTGATTTGACCGAAGCCGAAGTTCGCCGGATTGGATTTCCCTGGTCTCCCGAGCTTGTGGAACGATCTCGCCGCTCTGTCGGGGCGACGGTGGAAGCAAGCCGAGCGGCTTTGGGAAACGGATTTGCGGCGAACCTTGCGGGGGGGACACATCATGCCTTCCGGGATTGCGGCGAAGGATATTGTGTATTTAATGACGCCGTTGTGGCTGTACGAACGATGCAAGAGGAAAATCGCATCCGTCGCGCGATCATCATCGATTGCGACGTCCACCAGGGAAACGGAACGGCCAGCATACTTGCTGACGATCCGTCGGTCTTCACATTGAGCATCCACGGCGAGAAGAATTTTCCCCTCCGCAAAGAACGCAGTGATCTTGACATAGGTCTGCCGAAAGACACCACCGACGAACTATTCTTGGAAGCTCTCGAAACCGGACTCAAGAACTCTCTCCCATCAGCCGAGGCTGATCTCGCTGTTTACCTCGCAGGTGCTGATCCTTACGTTGGGGACCGGCTTGGGTCCCTAGCCGTGACCAAGGAAGGTCTCGCGGCCCGCGATCGAATGGTGTTTGATCAATGTCAATCACTTGGCATCCCTGTCGTCATCGCCATGGCGGGAGGGTACGCTCCCGACGTAGCAGACATCGTCGACATTCATTTCCAGACCATTGCCGAGGCCCTGCGCCGTTGTTCGTAAGGGAAGCGACAAAAACCACATCACAAAACACGGACACCACAAACTGACTACATCACACTGTGTCGTCCGTAGTTGAGCTGCTCCTCTATTTGGGTGAAGTTCCTTTGGGCTCTTGACCGCTGGTCGTTCGGCATCTCCCGAAGGGGCAGAGCAAGCCACGACAAAGTGATTCGCTCGCCAAACAGAACTACCTAGCTTACCTGACCAGATTAACGCGTACTCCCAGCATCCTCCAAACGACCACTCCACGCCTTTTTGCCAGAAATGGCTGGGGAGGTAGGATGAGTTTTTCCGATTTGGAGAATGTTCACGGTGATCACAGTTCCCCCAATGGACGCGAAAGTGGTCATAAGACCAACAACACTACAGGCAGTCAGAAAGATGTCGGGGGAATTGATTGTCGTGTTCAGGCCATTAGGCTTGTTGCCTCCGGCCCAACTGGCGGTGGATTTCAGTCCTCTGCCACTTAAAACTTGCAAGAAAGACCGATGGTTTGGTCAACGTGTTGAGTTGATTCGCAGCGCGAGCAAGACGCTTGGGCTCCGAAGCATCCTAAAACGCTCTCACGTCGGAGATCTCGTGCGAATATGACAACTTGTACTTGTGTGATCTTTTGGACAAGGCTGGGCTGTTTTGTCTTTCCGCACGAAAGTTGGGCCAGACGTCGCAGGGATTATGATCCTTGCCGGTTTCGTGGTCTGGCGACCAAACATTCCGGAATGATCAAGAAACACGAGCGAGGACCTGTTGACGACGTGAACTGTTGGTTGGCTTGGAACAAGGTCAAAACGGTTACGGATTTTCAACAGGGTCCGGAACGACCAAGAAAAAGGGGCGTGTGTGCAATGAGAAATGGATTCTTGGCGGCACCGATACTGTTGCTGGCGTTGGCGACTTACACCCTCGCGCAAATCCCGCCGCAATTCGCGCCCAGACCTCCCGGACCATACGGGTACGGCGTACCTGCTGGGCATCCCGGTCCTGGATACCCGCGCCCCAGTTATCCACCTACTGGCTATCCACCACCTGGCTATCCACCACCCAGCTATCCACCACCTGGTTTTGCACCTCCTGGATATCCACCACCTGGATATCCACCACCTGGTTTTGCACCTCCTGGATATCCGCCTCCTGGGTATCCTCCGAGACCGGAACACCACACCGTCGCCCGACCTTTGGTTCCGGAAGGACTTCCGATGCAACCACCGGGGCCTGGGAAGATGCCTCCACCTCCCAACGAGCCGTACTTGTACGACCTCCAAGATGAAGTCTACGCCCGCGAGTTCGAAGACATCCCTCCGGGTATACCTGAACGAACGCATAGGCCATCTTCGGAGCCAGAAGGACCGCATGAGCGAGCCGTGGTGGCCCTCTTCAAGCGACCACCGATCAAAGACGAGTACTTCTATGCTGGGGCGGAATACCTTCGATGGTGGGCAAAAGACGGTCCCGTTGCCGCGCCACTCGTCACGACCGGAAGCTCGGCCGTCGATCCGCTTCCTGGGGCTATTGGGCAATCCACGACTGTCCCGCTCTTTGGGGGGGACGATTTCGACTTCGACGATCTTTCCGGAGCCCGCGTGACTATTGGTTGGTGGAAAGATCACGACCGCCGATTTGGCTTCGAAATAACCGGTTTCGTGCTGGAAGAACGGAGCCTCGGGTTCGATTCTCGCTCCGACGCCGCAGGAAACCCGCCTGTCTTCTTGCCGTTCTTTTCGGCTCAAGCAGGAAACGAAGCGGCTTTCGTGATTTCCGACCCAGGCCTCAATTTTCTCGGAAACCTCAAAGTCGTGGCGGACACCCAGTTTTGGGGAATCGAAACGAACACCATGTATAACGTCTGGCGGCAAGAGCACAACGCGTTCGACATCATCGGGGGCTTCCGGTACGCGGATCTGGGCGAGAAAATCGTAATCTCGGCTGATCTATTTGATCCGGTGTTCAACGCGAACAGTGCGTTCCTTGACCGATTCGACACGCGTTCTCAGTTCTACGGTGGACAGATTGGGTTCCATACCGGCTGGCGATTTTCTCGCCTGACGGTCGATTTCACTGGGAAAGTTGCTCTGGGTATGACTCGCTCCCGTGTGAGTATCGATGGGCTCTCGACCCAATCAGGGGGTCTTGGTCCTCAAGGCACCTTCGCCAGTGGAGTGCTCACCCAAGCCAGCAACATCGGTGCTCGACACGAAAGCGACTTTGCCGTGCTTCCGCAGGCCCAGATCAAGGTCGGCTACGACATCTTGCGTCACATAACCTTGTTTGCCGGATACGACTTTGTTTACTGGAACCAAGTCGTCCGCGCGGGGGACCAGATCGACCGAAGTGTGAACACCTCACAGGCTTTTGGCGGAACATTGGTCGGACCGGCAAGTCCCCAGCGGGTGTTTGTGACGAGTGACTACTGGGCTCACGGCTTGAGCGGCGGACTGTTCATCAAGTTCTAGAAAAGGCAAGATGCAGGAATCTAGGGTCAAGAATCTAGAGTCCAAAGGAACCTAAGACAAACACAGAAGCTATTACGACGACCAGTCAGAGTGAAACGACCAGAAAACACAGCATCAGATCAACTTTGGACAATATAGTTGTATTTAATCTGTGGTCCCGTGTTCTTTGACTCTTGTTTCTTGACTCTTGCCCTCAACTCTCTTCGAGACTCAGACGTGTGGGGGCCAACTGAGTGTCTTTCCCAAGGTAGAAAGCACCCCAAATCCAAAAGATTCCACCAACGAGCATCGAAGAAGCAACGACGATGAAACCCATGTTCAAGTTGGAATAGTCTTGAACCAGTCCAATGATGGCTGGTGAGATGGCGTCACCCAAAAGGTGGGTAACCAGGATGTTGAATCCGAAAGCACTCGCTCGGATGGATGGGTGCGTGACATTGGCGTTAATCGTGTTGGTCGGTGCCGTGTTAAAGAACAACCCGAACGTCCCGAAGAAGATGAACAACCACGCCCAGGGAAAGGGAACGTACAACGCAATGATGATCATCGGAAATCCCAGGATCATTGCAGCGGCCGAAACAAGGAAGTAGGCTCCGGAATGAAACTGTCGGAAGTAATCTCCGGCAATCCCGCCCAGGAGCGTTGCAATAAAGCCGCCTCCAGCCACGATCAGACCAAAGACCATCCGTGGTGGTAACGGACCAAACTCTTCCTCGCTCCGCTGCTCCAACAATTCTGGCATCCAGTGAGCCAATCCACCAATGGCAAACATCAAACACGTCATGCCCACGACGTTCAACATGTAGGATCGAATCTTCAGGAGCACTAAATAATCCCGAAGTTTGGCTTTGCGGACTGCCGGCCGGGAGGGATTTTCTTCCGTTCTCTCTTCTCTTTGCTGAGCATCCACTTGACCGCGTGGCAACTCTTTGCGGAAAAAGCACAACAGCCCTAACAGGATTCCGGGAGGCATGACGGCGTAGAAAGCCCACCGCCAACCTGGCCCTCCGTTCTCCGCGAGCATCAAGTCACCCAGCGTGAAACCGAGGGCACCGCCGACAGGAATGGCCATGTAAAACCACGACATGACCTTACCTCGTTGCTCGACCGGATAGAGGTCCGAAATCATCGCCGGGGCGACCGGTCCGTACGCCGCTTCCCCAAAACCGACCAGGCAGCGTGTGGCGAACAAGAGCCAGTAAGCTGCCCCAAGGGAAACCCCAAACCAAGCCACCCAGTCGAACCCCGAAGCGGCACTCGCGATACTCCAAATGATGACCCCGAACCCGACCAAAAGCCAACGCGATACGTGGTCGGCTAACCACCCAAATACCGGTGCCAAGAACATGTAGGTGATCAAAAACGCGAAAACCAACAACCCCGACCAGAATTTAACAAGGCTCTCTTCCTCCCCCCCATCCGCTTGGCTTTCTTGTAATTCTTTCGCAGCTGGGCTGCTTTTGGTTTCGGATATCTTTTTTTCCAGGATGTGCTCTCGGATTTCCGGTTCGACCGCGGATAAAACTTGGCGGTCCATGAAGTTGAACAAGTTGATGCAGAGCAACAGGACCAAGGCTGAGGTGGCTCCGGGTAAAGCATACGCCTGTCCGACGGCTTTCAAAGGGGAAGCACTTCCGTTGTCAGCCATGGGGACTCCAAAGTTTGCAAAAAAAGGAGAATTTTTCCAAGATGTCTCGATTCCCGACGAATTACTGAGCGAGGACTTGATGGGAATGCAGTGTTTCGCTCTTTCGAGAATGGGGAAGCGACATTGAACCTCGTTGGTGTCCTCCTTACAATAGGAAGAGATTTTGGAAATGTCCCTTCCCTTCTCGCGAATTACCAGTAGCTAACGAGACTCGCCTCAAGTTCGAGGTGTCACGGAGGCTACACACCCAACATTTAGTATCTGTCCGTTTCTCCAATTTCACTCAAGGAGTTTGGCAATGGATTTAGACGACATCAAGAAGCGTTTTGTGGAAGAAGTGAAACTTCGTGCTTACGACGACAAATACGTCGATCGAAGCGAAGAGCGAGAAATCCTCCAGATCGCTCTCCAACAAGGCATCAGTGTCGATTCGGCTCGTTCGGCTCTCGCTCAAGTTTGTGAAAAAGAAGGCTACATCCTCGAAGCTACTGTCATTAGGGAAATTGGCGACATGCTCGAGATTCAAGCCGGTAACGACGGCAAGATCGACGAGAAAGAGTACAAAGACGCCGTCGCGTTGTGCCAAAAGAAAACCGCTGGTAAGCGTTCGGACGTGCAGTGCAAGCGTATGGTTTTGGAGATCATCGACGAAAAGGCCTACGCTACCAAGTCAGGCATGTTCTCCAACTGGTATAAGCGTGCCAAAAAAGAAGTTGGCATAGCGTAATACTCGCATCACTGAATCAAAAACAATCTCCTTGACCCCGTGCGAGAGCGCCCCTCGGGCCTTACGCACGGGTTTTTGTGTTTAACTTGAGGCACGGAATTGGTTCTCGTTCGTTTCTGTGATCCGACTCACGCATCTTTAACCGTGCCTCCAAAATCCCTCAAGACTCTATCGATCCACAAACTGGTCAACTTTTCGCGGATACGGCGCGAAGTGACGGGAAATTTCCTCCGCCATGCGTTTGACGAATTGTCGGCGGAAAATGGGCTCACTGTGTTCGACAATTTTGTGCCCGTACTTGGGATAGGCCGCGATATAATCGGTGAGATAAACGGGACCAGTCTCCGGTGGCAAGTTTGTGTCCGTCAACGATAGTTTTATCTCTCCCGTCCCTCTGTAGATCATGTTGTGACTTTTTGGCTCGTACAAACTCATCTTGCGTATCTGCAGTGCGATGACGAAGTCGACTTCGAGCTCCTTGCCGATTTCATACATCGTCTTGAGCTCCCAGCCGGGGTGTTCGGCCTTATAATTTCGGATTTTGTAAAACTTAAGAATCTTTACTTCCTCGCTAGCGTCCTTGAAACGCTTGTTGAGCATTCGCTCGAGTTCTTGTGGCAATTCTTGATCAATACTCAACAGAGAGTGATTCGTTCGACCGTCGGCCCAAGAAGTAAAGATTGCGACTTTGGGCTTATCCATCTTTTCGGTGATTTCTGTTCCGGAGAGTGGAGGTGCGGGTGTCTCAGGAATAGTAAAAAAAGCAATCGTTTGAAGGGGATTGCACCCAAGCGTTGCCGCGCCCAAAAACAACAGCAACCCAATGATCTGCCATCGACAATCCTTCCGCGTCTTTGAATTCATGGCTTCTCCTCCGTGAGAAGTCCCGACTCGAAGGGATTCTCAAGAGTAATTCATTCGGTATACGAGTACGATCACCCAACGAAGCATCATCAACACAACGAACCCAACCAACAGGCGACAAAACGTCAACTCCATCGATTTGATGCCGAACGGTCGACCCCGATGAGCGCTGTAAATTGCCCACGGAATGTAAGCGAGAGACACCAAAGCAAGCATGGTCCCGACGAAGTTCGCCCGGCAAGAGTTCACCAAGTCGCCTTCCATGAGCAAGGCAAAACTCGTTGTCATCCCACACGAGGGGCAAGGCAAACCGCCGTTAACGACCTTTCCTGTAGTCACCTTGAACGTACAAGGTTCGAGCCCCATCTGGGTATGGGTACCTTCGATTCGGGCCGTACCGTCCTCGTTGTACGGATCAAGCCAAATGGCGATGCCGAAGATGCCTACGAGAAACACCACGATCGAAATCAAGGCAAATCGCACGAAAAAATGCAATTTGCGATCTCTCTCGAATTCTTCTTCGGCGTCGAAATCGTCGACTCGTTCGATCGGTTCTTTTTGTGATGAAAGTGGGGGGACGATAGCCAGATCCTCACACGAAATCAAGGGGAAACGAGTGGAGAGAAGGTGTTCCTCTGGATTTTAGAATGGAGCACGGCCTCCAAGGCACTATTGCGGTTAGCCGCACCACTCACCGCTGAACACCTCAACGGCAGGCCCGGTCATATACACATGATTGTCTGCCTCTGACCAGTGCAAACGCAGATCGCCACCAGGAAGATGGGCAATGATTTCACGGCCGGTACGTCCCGTCAGCACTCCCGCGACTGCGACCGCACAGGCACCTGTACCACAAGCAAGCGTTTCGCCTGACCCGCGCTCCCAAACTCGCAGTGTGACTTCCGTCGGAGAATCGACCCGCACGAATTCGACATTGATCCGATTCGGGAAGACTTCAGCGACTTCAACCTTCGGACCAACGCCAAGAACTAGCTCATCGGTAATCGCCTCGACGAAGGTGATGCAGTGAGGATTGCCCATGGAGACGCAGGTGACACTGAAGTCGAAGCCAGGAAGCGAAACGTTGGTGGGTGGGTTGCCTTCGAGTTTGGTGGGAATCTTATCGGCTTCGAGGATCGGCTCACCCATGTCGACACAGACTTGTTGGACCTTTCCATCAGACACCTCGCATTCGAGAGTCAGAACGCCGTTCCCCGTTTCGATTGTCAGCGGTGATTTTCTGGCGATGCCGTGATCGTAGACGTACTTGGCAACACAGCGCACCCCATTTCCACACATCTCGGCTTCGCTCCCGTCAGCATTAAACATCCGCATCTTGGCATCCGCCCGTTCCGAGGGACAGATCAAGATCAGTCCGTCTCCTCCCACCCCAAAATGGCGGTCGCTAATTGTGCGTGCTGTTTCCACCAGGTTCAGAGGAGGTTTATTATGGAAACAGTCGACATAGACGTAGTCGTTCCCGGCCCCTTGCATTTTTGTAAACCGGACAATTTGTGTGGAAGGTTCGTGTTGGAGCATGTGAGATTTCCTCGAACTCCTGGTGTATCTTGGTTGAGTTCGCTTCAGATCAATGTCGTGGAAATAGTCTGCCTCGTCAAAATCACGCGAGACAGATAACCCTCTCACTCCATGATATCAACGAGCCGGAACATGGAGTTTGAAGAAGTTGGGAGAATCAAACTTCGAAAGTCGGACCGAGTAGAAATCAGTCCCACAGAAAAACAGTGTACAATAACACACTCGAACCGGAAAGGATTAGTTTTGTGCAGGTAACTCGAGAAGCACTTTGTAATTCGTGAAGGCCATGTAAAGTGCTGTGTAAGCGCTCTCGTCTCCAGGGACAGCCGGAGCAATACGGAGCCCATTCGAGGTCAAATAGTGAATGACCTCTTGCACTGGCTGACCTGTACTAACAAACTCTTGGTACTTCTCATTGTGCTCCAAATCACCGAGGTGAATTCCACGAACCGCTGACTTGAGATTCACCAAGAATCGCACACCCCGCAAGTAGTCTCCGGCAGAAATTTTCTCGACGCGTTTGGCGAATTGTTTTTCCAGATCGATCAATCTTGCGATAAGGATTTGAGACTCGTCGGTCGTATCCAAACCCTCAGTTCTTTGGGTGACGATTTGGTGTAACCGGGATGTGAGATCTCGTCGGTGTTTGTCGTTCAATACCGTTTCCAGGGCTGGGGGCCATTGAATCTTCCCGGTGGATCGTATGAGACCCACGTTCCCGAATGCTTTGGTCACGGTGATCTGACCAAGCGTGTCGGCGCTGACAGGAGGGGTGTCGGTTTCGATCTTAAGGTCGCGCACCCGCCGAAAATCGCGTAGCAGACGATTCAGGGCGTAACCAGAATACACATCACTTGAACTAACCTGATTCTGGAATTTTCGAAAGCGTTCCCGGGCCGACTCCCACCTCCGGTCCTTAAACTTCTCAAACTTGGGACACATGTAAGGAGCATAGTGTTTCTGAATTCGGGCCGTGGGTTGGTAGGGACTGAACCACATTTTCTCGTGAGCGTGGAGTTTGTCGACGTCCCGATTGGCGTAGAAGTTCGCTTTCGGGGCTGATGCTTTGATCATCCGGGCCGGACGCTTTCCGCGGTAATTCCCCATTCCGCCACGAGAATAACGGACGGGAGCATAGTTTCCACAAACAACATTCATGGCCTGGATGCTCTGCAGACAAGCTCGAGCGTCTTCCGTCTTAGGGTGTTCGGGTCCCTTGACTTTATCCAAAAGTTTGACGACTTCTTGTTGTTTGGCTTCGGCCATCGTAAATTCTTCGTTTTCGACGTAATACCGCGCCAGGTGCTCGTTGACTTGGGCGAGGACGATCTCTTTTGGCAAATCATCGTCAGCGCTGGCGAGTTCGATGCGACCCTTGCCTAAACGCCTTGCGTTGAACTTAGGCTCACTGTTTCTTTGGCGAAGCTGAACCAAAAGCTGTTCGTTTTCGGCTAATGCATCTCGCAACTTGGTTTCTGTGGAGACCTTGGCTTCTCGGGCCGCAACCAGCTTGGCTTGGACAATTTGCTGACGTTGTGAATTGGCTCTTGCAGTTAGATTGCTCGTAGGAGCGATAGAATCGTTCTCTGCGTTCTCGTAAATTTTCCCTGACCAAAAACCTATTCCAAACAGCAAACAGGCAGCCGTTGCCCAGCTTGCAGCTTGCAACACCAAGAGCTTTGATGCCTTCTTGGGCGTTTCCGCACGGCGAAATGGAATCGTTTCCGGGATAGTATGGTCGGAACTGTGTGGGGTCACTGCGAGAACATCACTAACACACTCAAGCAAAAGTCCTAGCTCAGGATGCTTCTGCAGGGCTTCTTCGATTTGCACAACTTCGTCTGACGAACATTCTCCGGCCAGATAACGCCCAAGCACAAGATTATCCAAGTCGCCCCAGGCGACCTTTTGGTCAGCGCGATACGCCTCCAGTTCCTGGGCCACACGATTCCATTGTTGTGCGTCGTCTTGAGTTGCCATGACCGTCCAGTTGTTTGCAAATGATTTGGGATTTGTTTTCTTGAATTGTAGAGACGATGAACATTGGAAGAAGTGCAATAAAATATGAACTTTTTCTGAGAATTTGGTGTCAAGACGTGTTTTCCAAGTCGTCACGAGCAATCGGAAAGCACATGGAGCCAGTTTCCGAGCGATTTTCGGTTTTGTAACCCATTAGACCGAAAATCACTCGGACCCGTACAAGAATCACTGATCTTGTTGGTGCAATATCAGGTCGTAGGTCGGTCGGACTGTACCGTCTCGGAAAAACACACCATCCGTCGATAAAGCAGCACAATCGTTCGACTTCGTTCGGCGTTCGAACCGGCAAGACAATTTGTTGATACCCCAAGCTGCTAACGAACGCACTTCACCGACTTCACTGATGCCATTGCCGTTGCGGTCTCGCCAAATTGCTAACCCCTTTAGTTCGGTTCCAGTCAGGAACCCATCGCGGTTGTCGTCGAGACTCTCCAAGGCCCGGTAACCATTCTCCCAAAACATCCAAAACGTGACGTTTCCGAATAACTGCAAACCCGACGTAATCTTCTTATCTCCGAGTTGATCGTACACGAGCCAACCGGCGTTCGGTCGTATCCACGTCCATTTCTTTTTCAGGCCAGAACCGTCCGCGTCAAACACCACAGAGGCTTTTCGGTCGAGCATGGCTCGTAAGTCCACCTCGTTCTGTAACGGAATCGCAATGGGCGTAATTGGTCGCGGGAGCCGCTTGAGTTTCGCTACCCGTGCCCCGAGCGTCCGAATTTCTTCGGCATCGTTTTCGTTGTCGAGCAATGGAATCAAATACGTCGCAGCTTCCACAGTAATGTAGTTGCCACCAAGCCGACCAGCTCTGAGTTTGCCTTCCTTCTTCCAGGCTTTTTCCAGGACAGCACGGTACTCCTTGATGGCCTGGTCTTTCTTACCCGATTGTTCGACCAACCAGGCACGACCAAGCATTGCGGGGAGGTAGTCTTTCTTGAGTTTGATGACGTTGTCGTACTCCGCCATTGCTTTCTTGAGATACTCTTGGGCAATCTCTTGTTCTCCCGGAGTACCCTTTTTGACTTTCTTGGCGAACGGAAGTGCACCTGGCGTATATCCAAACCAGGCTCCTCGCTCGAGTTTGTTCCGTTGGACCTTGATGGTGTCGGACTTCACCGCGTAGGTCATCGCCAAGGCTCGAGCCAAGTTGAACCGAAGGGCCACGTTCTTGGGATTGGTTTTGATCTCCTCCTCCAGATTCTTGACGAGTCGCTGAACGGGGATTTGCATCAAGTCTGGCCGAAGAAACCGAGCTTGCGCTGAGGGCAAAGATCCCGTGAGCGAGAAAACGGCGACTAGAAGGGTGGCGATTCTGACAACACTAGTGGACACGAAGGATGTCTGTCCCATGAGAGTTCTCCAGGTGCGGCAAAAGGGCGAGAACGAATGTGTGTGCTGGGTTCGTTGTATTATTGAAAACTGCGCGGCCAATGAACCAAAGTAGTAGGCCCCATCGGTGTGCTGTCCGTTTCTTCGGAGGGGTTGGCCACGGCACATGGTGAACGCGAGCGGAATGACTGTCCAATTTTTCTTGAAAAAAACTTGCCGAATTTCCACCCCAAGATCTCCTCCAGTCCAAGACCTCTCAATTTGGCAACAAAAACCGGTCGAAAAATGACAGAAACCTGCGCTAAAACTGCAGTAAACTTGTAGTAAACCTGCAGTAAACCTGCGCCTTTCTTGCACCTTTTTGACACCTCTCGTTTTCCACATATCCTTACAAATCAATGACTTATGGAAAACGACCCTCGAAAAATCGTCATTTTGGCGCTTTTTCGAGTATTTAGACCGCTCTCGGGCGCACCTACCCATAATACAATAGGGTTGGACGCCGTGCCATTTTCAGAAAAATCGTCGAATTTCCAAAATTCACCAATTGGACCACGAAATCGATTTCTCTTCGAGTGCTCCTGTAACTTGGTCCCCTGGCTCCGCCTCGGAACGGCTGCTTGCACGGTTCCGCCCTAATCGAGACCATCAACAGAACGGCCACCGATCCATTCCATGGTCATCCCTGATCCAAATCGGCCCCACGGAGCCTTGCCATGTCCAGTGACCACGTCACTCAATTCGAACGCCTCACGCCCGACGACATTCGTAGTTACGATCCTCAACAACTCGCTGCCGCCGCCAACTCTCTTGTTTCTGAGTATCCCGAGCACACGCAACTCGAACTGGCCCAACGAGACGATTTGCTACGGTTGGCAACAGTCCTCGAACGCGTCGAGAGCATCCACGCCAGGCATCCGGCAGTCCTGTTCGTGCTGGCCTTGGCCCTGGGGAAAGCGGGAGAATTCGAGCGAGCCATTGAAGCGGGTCGACGAAACTACGATCATCATCCGGGTTGGCTCGCAGGCGTCTCTTTGGCGAACGCATATCGACGCAGTGGCGATCTTCGGCCTGCCATCGAAATGTTCCGCAAATCCGTCGAACACGATCCCACCAAGTATCAATCCCTGCTCGACGTGGGCGACCTGAGCGTGTTGGACGGACAAATCCAACAAGGACTCCAAGCCTACGAAGAGGTTTTGTCGAGGGAACCCCGACAGCCGTGGGCCTTGGCGTCGACATACTATTGTCGGTACCGTTTGACCAACGATCAGGAGTGGCTCGACAAGCTCAATGACATGGCGATGTCGTCGGAACCAGAGATGGAGCCAGGCATCAACCGAGCCCTCAAGTTGCTCGACGAAATGGGATTGGAACTTCCCATTCCGGACGAACACCGAGACGTTTGGCTGGCGACTCGCATACTCCAAAGGATGGACCCGGACCAGGACGATGTCGTCGATGAGATCGTGGCGGCCGGTATTGCAGACCGGAAACGGGCCGCCAGGCTTGGTCAGATGATTCCCATTGCGTGGGGTCGGTTGTTGTTAGAATCGATGGGTGTTTCCGCCCCGAAAAGCTACCTGGGCTGGAATCCCGAAACCGGAACATCGACCGAACGGCAGTTTGACAACGACCCTCTTTACCAAGAAATCCAGGCCGTGTTGCCGACTGCTTGCGCCCAAGCCACACAGGAACAAGCTCAACGAATGCTTCTGCGAAGTGCCGAAGTCAGTGCCTTGAATCAGGCGTTGGACCAAGGCGCCGACCCGCGAGATTTGGTGCTGAGCCAACCAATGTTGATTTCGGATTAGAGCATTTCTCGTTGGCATTGGATACAGCGATTTCGGTTTCCAAGTCCTGGGTCCCGCTTGGGTAATCGGATAAACAAGAGTCGTGTTTTGGTTTCTAGAGCGGTTCACGGTTGTGTTGGGCTCAGGTGTTCCGTTTTCAAAGTCCTTAGATGCCATCCGGAAAGTAAGTTTTTGTTGGGTATAGAGTTATGTCAACACAGAAATCTTGGAGCTGTTCGTCAGCCTTGGCTTTTTCCTGATAGGAGTGCCCGAAGCATTCCTATCAGTTGTCAGAACTTGTTGATAACAAACAACTTACTTTCCGGATGGCATCTCACTCGCCCGTCACTCGCAGCCGTGGCGACGAAATAGACATGTTGATTCCGGATAAACGCCCGCAGCTTCTCGCTGATTTCTGTGAACTTGGTTCCATGTAGTTCTCGCCGGAACGTGGCTCAGTTCCGACTTTATTTCCGATCCGACATTTGGACCCGCAGGTCATCTCCTGGAGGGTCGTCCTCGTAGGAGCGACCTCCTTCGTCCTTCTCGTTGATACCAATGCTGTAAAGCAAGTATCGATCTCCGTTGCATCGATACACAAGATCTTTACCACTGAAGACATCTCGGGGGCGCTTGGGCAAGTACTTCGGAGTTAGCGCGGTGAGTTTCTTGGGATAATTCCCGTTATCCTTGCGGTAGGCTGCCAAGGCAAATGCGACTCGCGCGTTGGTGTGGAGTTGTTCCACGCGTTCGTGCGCTTGTTGGATTCTCGAAACGGTAGGGAAAAGGAGGCAGAGGAGAATTTCCCCCATCATTCGTCCACGCGCATTCGGTCCCAAGACATACCGAGCTACCCCAAGAGGACTCGTCGTGCTTTCTTTCAGACCACGCAGTTCGATGTGGATAGTGTCCAACTTTTGCTGACGGAGTTTCCGATCCTGAATCCGTATTGTGGCCACGATTCGATCATACCACCGGTTGCCTATTTTGAGTGCGGGATCCCAATCAACCCTACCGATGAATGGCACAGGGAGCTGAACATCACCGAGGTAATTCAACCCATCCACTCCTTCGCGATCAAGCATCATGATGCAATCGAGATAGACCATCCGTTCGAATTTGTCGAGAGTCTCGGCTGGGGACTGATGCGGTGGAAGGCTTTGCAAGTCCTTCAAGCAGCCCAGAAGCTGTTTGGCATCGAGGTCAGCATGTCGCAAATACGCAACGGAGGAATCGGCCGCGACGGACGCGATGGCATACCCAACCAGGTTCTCGATCAAAGTACCACCACGACCGATGTGACGAGCGAGACGATGGCAAGCCAAAAGGTCGTCCCACGCCTGAGTGTACTGTTTTTGGGCAGTCCGCATCATCGCTCGTGCCCTGAGAGCATAAGCGAACTCGCGAGTCTTCTGGACGTTCGGCAACAACGCGGCTACGAGATGTCCTCGTTTCCCATTTTGTTCCTTCATTGGGACAAGCGGATTGTAATACTGTTTGCGCCTGGTCGCCTGAATGACTAGTTCGAGCGGCCGTTCGTTGTTCTTCAACCACCGTGCGAGAGTCGGAAACTGCTCCGGTGTCCAAGGACGAGTTCCAAGCTCGGAAGCGACCTCGACTCCGCTCGTATCGAAGTATTTCCCCTTCTCCGAAGGTTGCTTGGCACCAAGCCACTTGAAATACTCATCGGGCATTGTGCTTCCTTCCGGACGCGGCCCGATGGCCTTCCACAAAAGTACGTTGGCATTGTCTTTTGGGCTGACGCCCTTGCTCAGACGTTTGTTGATGGCCGTGACGTAGTCGACGTAGCCCTGCTTATCAATTGGGCCTTTGACATACGTGGTCTCTTTGCTGATGGTGAACAGGGGCTTGATTTTGCCGTCACGGTTCCACCCAGGTTGTACCGCTTGGCTGCCCGCCAATAGTTGAAACACAAAATAGAGCGTGAGCAGTTTACCAGTCATAAAGGCCTCGGAATCGAGAAGAGATGGATTGTGAGTTGTGCCTTGGACTTATTGTACTATCGAGTTCCTCTGACTCAACCCTCTCCGATAGTGAAGGTAGGTCCCCAGAGCTGGGCGGCTTCGCGTCTACCGGATAGAAAAACGCGGCCCAAGAAACCTGGACCGCGCTGCAACCATGGAGAGTTGTTGCAAGGCGAAAGCTGTAGTCCCGACGATTACTTACTGTTCGGATTGAGGATAGAACTCACCTCTTTGCGGCAGTCTCGCAAGTGGACCGCTGTGATGGAAAAAAGCCCGCCCTTGGCAACGACCGCGTCGAGCTTCTGGCCAAGCTCCTCGAGGGCCGCTCGAGCGATGGCCCGAAGGTCACTCTCGGACGACGAAGACGAACCGCTTGATCTTCCGCGACGCGGTAACGTCGTGATCGTCGAAGTTGCCTTGCTCGGTTCCAGAAGGCTTCGCATCTGGGCCAAATAGGCTCGTTGCAACGCACGACGTAATGGAGAAATCTTCGTTCCCGGTTGGTTCAGTTCGGTCCACAATCCAGCCTGCACGTCCCGAAGAAACTTCAAAGCAGGGTAATGATCTTTCGGATAAAGAACCTCCGCATCGAACAGCCGAGCAAACCGGCTTTTCGAGAGCAAGCTTCTCATCACCGATTTTTGCTCCGACAAAACATCATCCGCTACGCCTTGATACTTGAACTGGTTGACGATCTTGGGATCCAGCAACTTTTCGTTGGGCTGAAAAGCATGCTCCAGCAGGAACGCGACGGCTTCTTCTTGTTTGGCACGAGGAACACGCTGGAACGATTCGGTTCCGCGACCAGCGAGCGTGCGATACTCCTTCACGCCTCCCACCAACTTGGCCACGCTATTCAACCACCGACTTCGATGTCGGAAAATGTTCTGGTACGTTTCTTCGAGAAGCGAGAAGTCTTCCCCGAGTTTGGTCGTGCCCTTGATGAGCTTCGGCAACAACTTATCGAGATTCTTCAGACCCAGACGCGTCGCTTCGATGCGATCGTCGCCGATGTTCTCGGTCAAAACGGTCGGGTCGACACGTGAAGGACCATCCTCACCGCCGAAACGCAGGAACGGCTCTTTCATCTGGCGAGCCGCCCATTTGTCGAGTGTCTTCTTCTCGTCCATTGGCGTGTTGGCCGACGGGATCGGAGTGTAACCCCACTGGATGGCAAAGAAATCGTACGGCCCTACCACAGGAATGAAACGCTTGACGCCATCTCCCGGTTGGGCCACATAATTGAATCGTCCATAGGACATGATCGAAGCGACCGAGCTGTACTTGTCGGTGAATTTCGGGTCACGCAATTGGTTGATCGAGAAAGCCTGACTCGCTCGATGGTTGTGTCGCAGCCCGAGCGTATGGCCCACCTCGTGGCAAGTGATGTAGCGAAGACACTCACCAACGATATCTTCGGGCAACGGCAGGCCTTTCACTCGCGGGTCAGCAGCACCGCATTGAACGAAGTACCACTGCTGGGCAAGCTTCACCACGTCGTTCCAGAAAATAATGTGCGCCGAGATGATCTCTCCCGACCGTGGGTCGTGGACGTTGGGACCCATGGCGTTTTGAGTCGGGTCGGCGACCCAACGAATGACCGAGACGCGAGCGTCCTCTGGATCCCAGCCTGGATCCTCACGCTTGGATGGTGCTTCTTTACAAATGATGGCGTTCTTGAATCCGGCCTTCTCGAAGGCCGGTTGCCAGTCTTCAACGCCTTTCTTCATGTACGATCGCCACTTCTCAGGAATCTCCCGGCTGAGATAAAAGACGATGGGCTTGACCGGTTCAGAAATCTTGGCAGCCGGATCTTTCTTTTCCAAACGGAAACGCGCGATGTACTTGCGGGTTTCTGTCCAACCCCGTGTTCCGGAATAGTCCTCGAACGAACGAGTGAAATACCCCACTCGTGGATCAAAGTAACGCCCCATCATGGGCTGGTCGGGGAGCTTGACCATGCTGTAATGCAAGACGGTAGTGTAACTTTTGCCGCCCGAACTCGACTTTCCGCCGCTCGAACGGAACGTAATCAACGAACGAACGTCGATGTTCGTCGGAAAGGACTTCACCTGCTCGATGTAACTCCGTTTGGAATCGACCGTACCAGACCCCACAGCTCGCTTGATCGAAAAATCCGACAGGTCTTTCAGGAATAGCGAACTGACGTCGATGACCGCCGAGCGGTCTTTCCCTTCGGCGGCAACGTCGAACGCAGCAATGATCGCATCCATGTTCGCCGACTCAACGGCTCTTTGAATGGCCTTGCCCTTGGCCCGCTTGTTGAACGTGACGTTCCAGAGATAAACAGTGTCTTTGCGACGTTCCCAACGGACCACGCGGTTGCCCAGAGACCGGCCACCCCAACTGACTCCTGGCGGGCCTTTGGCCACTTCGATCGTCCACAACATGAGCTTGTTATAGGAGCCTTCCGGGATCTCAAAGTACACTTTGTCGTCTTTCCGATGGACCAGAAAGACGCCGGGAAAACTCTCGAAGTCTTTGGTGATGACGTCGTCGTACTTTTTCGGCTTCTTCGCAGCTGAGCTACTCTTCGTAGATGTCTTGCTGGAAGGACCTTTTGTGCCACGCCGTTGGGCTTGCAGGTCGGGAACAAAAACGAACGCGCAGGCCAAAAACAGACTGAAAAATATTGGTGCTCGAAAGCGTACCAGGGACCGATGCATGGGTGTTCCTCAGAGTTTCCTAATCGTGTTGGTTCTCAGATTCCGACGACACTTCACGGGGCTGCTGGAATCGGAACCTGTGGCACTGGTGACAGAACAGTCACAGATGGAGATTGGAGAGACTAACGATACTAGGCTGAACATGACGATTTTACAACTATTTTCTTAGGTTTCCTATCAAGATGAGTGCAGTCAAGCTTTGTGGCAAACCAACGAATGCTTACTCGCTTTTCTCCTCACCTTCGGTCCCTCAAAGTTATTCGCTCGAGCAGGTCTCGCAGGGATTCTCTGTTCCCACAACGGTTGGCCCCACACCGCCGTTTTTCTAACGAAGTTTGGTTTTCTTCACTGCATTTTACACGATGCCCTTCGATCTTAACCGCTTGACCAGGCACCATGTACTTTCCTAACTGGAGAGCAACGCATCAGGGACACCGTACAGGAATAACCATGCGAACTCGCAGCAAATCGTTGAAGAAACTGTTGATCCTTCCCATCGTCGCCATAATCCTCGAATTCGTCATTGCCAAGAGCGGTAATTTCTCCGAGACAGCGTCTGGCCAACTGCCGCCTACCCAAATCAAGAAGAAATCCGTTCGAGACGTTTACTACCCCGGGAACGAGAACGGCCTCAAGTTCGCCTTCTCCAGCGACACCCTCCCGAATCGGTGGTGGCTGGAACACACCAAGGGTGCTGACATCGCGATTCACGAGTGTTTCATACCGCCCGACATGATGGTGAAAAAGTACGGGATGACGCCCGAAGAAGCGGTGTTCGTAGGTTCCCAGGCACATACCGCGGCTGTTGGTTTCGGAAAGATGATGGCCCTCACCAAACCTCGACTGGCGGTAGCCTATCACTTCCAAAATGACTTTGACACCGCTCCCGTCGTTCTTCAAGAGGTTCGGAAATACTACAAGGGGCCGTTGGACCTCGCTGAAGATTTCATGGTCTGGAACGTGACCAAGAAAAACATTCGCACGCGTATGGCGATCGTCAACCAGGACAGCTATCCGCACCTACCGATTCGGGCCAAGCAGAAAGGGGCCAAAGGAGAAAACTACCAATGGACCGAGTTGAGTCTATCGGGAGTCGAGCCTCAGACCGCTGGTGCCATCAACAAAATGATCGACGAATTCAACAAGAAAAACGGCACCAACGTGAAGGCAACGCTTACTGGCCTTCCATTCCAAAAGAAAAAGCAATAACGCATGGGCCTGACAGGTCACTCCAACTCGATTCCCAAGAGTGACAAATCATCCTTCGGCCCAGACGCACCACACCAAGCCTCAATGGTCTGCATCAGACCACTGAGGCTATGCTCAAGCGGTTCTTCTCGAGTTTCCGCAAGACACTGCATGATTCGGGAAATGCTGAATTGCTCCGCCGACCCATTTCGCGCTTCGTTGAGCCCATCCGAATACAGAAACAGGCGATCACCTGGTTCCAGTAAGATCTCTCCTTGGGGGTAAACGGTCTCGGGAAACCAACCGATGGCGAAGCTCTTTTGCTTCAGCAGTTGGGGTTCCCCCTGTGCTCGCAAGTGAATGATCGGCGGATGGCCAGCCGAGGAAAAGACCAGTTCCCGCGTCTGGGTGTTGAGCGTCGCATAGGAGATCGTGAAGTACTTCTCGCCCGACTTTTCCATCGGAAAACGCCGATTGAGTTCTTGAGCCACTTCGCTCGGCGGCACAATGCCAGTTCGCGCGCCCGAATCGCCTTGGGGCCGAATGAGTAACGAGGACTCCGACAACTCAGGCGTCAACACCCGGCTGATCGCCACGGACAGGAGCGAGGCCGCCACCCCATGACCACTCACGTCGGCGACGTAAAGGCCCAAGTGTTTGTCGTCGAGTTGAAAAACGTTCAAAAAGTCACCGGCCAGTTCGTCGCACGGACGGAATTTCCAACCTAGCCGGACGCCATGAATGCTGGGAAGGTTTGTGGGAAGCAAAGACTGCTGGACGGTGGCCGCCGCGTCGAGGTCCCGTTTCATCCGCTGGTTGGCTTCATCCAGTTGCTTGTTTCGCTCGGCAAGACGACGCTCCAGTTCGATGATCCGCTCTCCAGCTCGCAGGCGGGCTCGCAACTCGGTTCGGTCGAACGGTTTGGTCAAGAAGTCATCGGCTCCGGCTTCCATTCCCTCGACGATGTCTTCGGTTTGGGCTTTGGCCGTTAACAAAATGAAGAACGCATAATGCTCACGGTCTGACTCGCGGATTCGACGAATCAACTCAAGCCCATCCATCTCGGGCATCATCCAATCGCTCAGAACGATCGAGAACTCGGTCTCTTGGTACTGCTGCCAGGCTTGTTGACCATTTTCGACGCTGACGACTTCGTGCCCCCATTTCACCAAATCACGCACGAGCATACGACGCGAGATGCGATCATCTTCGGCCACCAGGACTTTCATTACGAGTTCTCTTGCAGAATTTGATTAAGGGCGAGGAGCATCCGATCGATTTCCTCCTGAAGTGTACGCCATCCGTCTTCTCCAGTCGAGAGGTCTCCGCCTTGGGCTGCTCGTTCGAGGCGGAAGGCCGCCTCCTCGGCACTCGCCGCGCAAAAGTTGCTGATCACCCCTTTGAGCGTGTGGGCAGCTTTGTGAACGACGTCCGAGTCGTTCGCGGTTACCCCGGCCTTGATCTGATCGATGAGGTTCGGATAGTCCTCCCGGAACATGCCAATGGCTTCCTCCAGGAATTCCATGTCGTGGTCGACACGCTCCAATAACTCGGCTCTATCCACTGGTTCGCTCATAGCTCGATTCTCGTGATTGATCTCTCGGGCCCGGTTGGCCGGGGGCGTCGTTTTTGGTCTTTCCATTTTGAGCCGCTGCTCGGTTTCGCAGAACTAGCCTAAATACGACAGTTCCTTGTCCTTCCAAAGCGAGAAAGGGCATCCTAAACTTCTCCCCCACCCTATGGGTTTCTCGCTTCGCTCAGATCTGGCCTCTCACCGCAAGCGGGGCGAGGGACTTTGAACGCACAGGTTACAGTATTCAAAATCCTTCTCCCTTGGGGTGGAGAACGATTTCGAAACCGGCAGGATCACGAAGTGGTCCTATCTCGAGAAGGGCTCGTGGGGTTTCCAGACAACAATCGATCGATCTCGGCGAACATGACCTGGGCCTTGATCGGTTTGGTGACATAACCGTCCATGCCGGCTTCCAAACAACGCTCGCGATCTCCTTTCATGGCGTGGGCCGTCATGGCTACGATCGGAACGTGGGTGCCCGACACCCTTTCTTTCTCCCGGATGTGGGCCACGGCTTCGAACCCGTCCATCTCCGGCATTTGCACGTCCATCAGTATGATATCGAACGTTTGCGCCTCCCAGGCTTCGACGGCTTCCTTGCCGTTGTTGGCAACAACCACTTCGTGCCCCCGTTTCGTAATCGTACGTATGGCAAATTTTTGATTCACCACATTGTCTTCCGCCAACAAGATGGTCAGCGTTTCCCCAGCCAGCAGCGCGGGGGCCTGGGCGGACTTCTTCGGCGTCGGAGACCGCCTTTCAGGAGTAACCGCATTGACGATCGCGTCGAGCAACATCGACTGCTTGATGGGCTTCATCAGGTGAGCTGCAATCCCCAGTTCGCGACACTTCTGAATGTCGCCGCTGCGGTCGGCGGACGTCAGGAGGATGACCGGGGTGTTTGCGTGTTCTGGATTTTCCCGAACGCATTGGGTAAATCCGAATCCATCCATCTCTGGCATGTTCACGTCGGAAAGGACCAAATCGAACGGTTCGTCTTCCTGCTTTTTTTGCTCCAACAGGGCCATTCCTTGTTGGCCCCCTTCGACCGATGTGCCCTTCATCTTCCAGTTACGAAGCATTTCTTCGAGGATTCGACGGTTCGTTCGGTTGTCGTCGACGATCAACACCTGAAGCTCTTCGAGGTCACTCAGCTTGATGGCTTTCTTCTTCTTATTCCGGGGGGTCCCGATCCCGAACTCAAGCGTGAAGTGGAACGTGCTGCCCTCCCCCAGTTGGCTCTCGGCCCAGATACGACCTCCCATCATCGCCGTCAGTTGCGAGCAGATCGCCAACCCCAGACCTGTCCCACCATACTTACGGGTCGTCGATGTGTCGGCTTGTTCGAAGGGGTTGAAGATGTGGCGGAGCTTCTCTTCGGGAATACCAATGCCGGTGTCGCGTACTTGAAAGTGGAGCATCAGGCGGCCATCTTGTTTCTCGGTCTTTTTCGGGGCGGACCCTTCCGACTCCGGAGATGCCGCAGACGACTCGACCTCGACGAGTAACACGACTTCGCCGCGTTCGGTAAACTTGATCGCGTTGCCCACAAGATTGATGATCACCTGCCGCACACGATTCAGGTCGCCTATGAGAGCATCTGGAACATCGTGGCCGACTTGGTAAGCCAGTTCGAGTCCTTTGTTGTGGGCCCGAACGGCCAGCGTGTTTAACGTGTCGCCGATTCCATCACGCAGTTCGAAGTTGATCGGGTCGAGTTCGAGTTTCCCGGCTTCGATCTTCGAAAAATCCAGGATGTCGTTGAGCAGCGCCAACAGAGCTTCCGACGAAGACTTCACGGTCGTAAGGAACTCGCGTTGTTCGGGACTTAACTCTGTGTCGAGGGCCAGGTCGGTCATACCCATGATCCCGTTCATGGGAGTGCGAAGCTCGTGGCTCATGTTGGCCAAGAAGGCACTCTTGGCACGGTTCGCTTCCTCGGCGACTTCCCGAGCCTTTCGCAACTCTTGCTCGGTCCGCTTGCGTTCGATGGCCACAGCAATGCTAAATGCGATGGACGAAAGAATGTCAAGGATTTCGTCTTCGATCGGCCGCCGGGTATACAAAGCGAGCAATCCAAGGACACGTTCGTCGACCGTCAAAGGACGAGCCGCAAAGCCCACCAGGTGAGCTTCCTCGGCCCAATCCGGGTCGATCAAACACGCATCGTCACGGACCACGTTTGTCGAGAACGAACGGCCTTTCAGGACCATTAGACCAAGCTTGGAAGTCGTTGCGTCGATGCGTAGTTCTTCGGCGTCGAAAGGAGTTTCGATCCCGGCGCTGGCCTGCAACTCGAGAACATTCTCGTCCTCGTGGAACGTCCAGATGCGAACGTACGCGGCTTCGACTCCATTACAGATCGCCTGGGCACACCCCTGGAGTTCTTCTTTCAAATCTTGTGTGGTCGTCAGTGCCCTACCGATCTCGGCACCAAGTAGAGCGAGTTTCTCCTTGCGTTTGCGTTCGGTCAAGTCGTGCCAGACGGCCAACATCGTCCGCTGCTCGCCGAGCATGACAGGGGTAAGGGTCACTTCGACGGGGAACTCCTCCCCATCCATGCGGCGGTGGACCCAGTCGAAGCGATGATAACGTCGGCGGCTGGCGATGGCTTCCATCTCTTCGGCTTTGACTTCGGATCGGCTTCCGTCCGGCTGAAACTCCGGAGAGAAATACGAGGGTTGAAAGGACATCAGTTCGTCCTTGCTATTGCACCGCAGCATCTCCACAGCTGCGTGGTTGCAATCGACGATCCCATCTGGCCCGACGATCAGGTGAGCGTCGCGGGAATGCTCGTACAAGGCACGGAATTTCTCTTCGTTCCGCTGGATTTCCTCGAGGGCCGTTTGCAGCTCTTGGGTTCGAGCGGCTATGGTTTGCTCCAGGTTCGTTCCATACTTCTCCAACTCCGCGTTCTTGGCCTGTAGCTCCTGCATGAGCTTGTTGCGAGAGGGACGTCCGACACGTTCCTTTTGCTCCCGGAGAAAATCGTCGGTGAGTTCGACCTGGGTGGGCAGATGTTTAACCATCCGCAACGTATGCAAATCCCCTCCGATGGACAACGGAGTGACGACGTCGAAGAAGTTATACAAGGCCGGGATTGTCGGAACCGATACGCCATCTTGGAACACCAACACCAGGGCTTGCGGAGGCCCTTCGACGATCCCGGCAAGCATAGTCGACGACTGGCATTGGCACAGGATTTGTCGAGTCAACTCCGACGTGATCGCTCCCAATCGAGATGAGACCAACGCATCGAAACCGAGGGACTGAGCGACCCCGTGCATTTTCGTGCGGACTTCGAGAACCGATTCTCGACCACGCAGTGTAAGTTCCCCGAGTTCAATCATGGAGCATTGGCTTTCCGAGTCGAGAGTCGAAGGTTGAGCTAGGCTCGAGCGGTTTACGAACGTGTGAGGCATCGGTAGGATTTAGTGGGCCAGGACAAGCCACGCAGCGGCGATGGCACACCATGTCTGTTGTTGTTGTTTTATTCGTGCAAGGCCGTGACCGGGCCATTTCGCGTAACGCCATCGCTCGGCTCTGCCTTCGCCCGTTACACCCTACAAAAACGGAAGCGAATTCTGGTCGCTACATCCATTCGCATTGCGTTCTCGGAGTTCTATTAACCACAATTACCATTTTACGAGAGTGCCAGAATCCGGACAGACGACTTTGGTAGAACGAGTGAAGCGAGGTCGTGGCGAAACGCAATGCTTAACAAGGTTTCGGCACTCTCTGGTTGATCCTGTCGTGTTCTCCCCCGTTAGGCGTGCAATGGTGTTCTGGAACCAAGTCGTCAACTGGACCTTGAGATTTTCCTTTTGCAGTACACTGGACCACAACGGAAAACCATTACCAGCGAAACACGACCACCGCAATGAACCTACCCAGACAGTCACGTCTTCCCAGGTTACGGTTGGTTCCCCGCGACTCGTCAACCTCAAGACTGGATGGGCTTTTCACGCGCACAGAAGCGGCCTCACAAACGCGGGTGGCGTGAATGATCGAAGTGGAGGCCGGATTTGCCATCTGCCCTTGCCGCGTGTTGCGCTCGTTCCGATTCCAGGAGTGTCCAATGAACCGGGTTTTCTTGTTTTGCTTCGGGTTGACATGGATGGTTGCGCTGCCCCTGGAGTGGATGCCCAATGTATCAGCGAATGAATGGCCAGTTCGACGTGGGCCGTCCCGCGAGCCGAACCCCTATCGTTCTTGTCCCCCAAGGCAAATGAGCCCGATGCGTTGCGGATGAAGTTTTCGAGACTAAGGGGCCGGTGAGAGCCTTGATATTGTTCTACTCTGTCGCGGTGTTACGTTTCCACGAACCGACGCACGACGGCTTACGCCAAGATCGCAGTGTCGGGAGCGACTCCGTGTTTGGCCCTCGATCAGCGACAGAACCCCGAAATGAGGCCGTGGGAATTGGGCCTTGTAACGAATCAAACGCAGCGTTCCGGTCAATACCGTCCTCGATCGCGGTACTGGTCGCTCGAGCCATAGTCATCATCGTGCTCACCATCGTAGCCTCGTCGAGGTGCCCGCCGGTCATAGTCATCGTAGTCGTCGTAGTCGTAGTCATCGTCATCGTGGTCGTATCGCAACCGACCTCGCCGCCGTCGTCGCCCGCCCCCTCGGAGGGCATCGCTGAACTCCGGCGAGACGTTTTTCAAAGTGATTTCAAAATCAGTGATTTCAGCCGGGCGAACTGCAGAGTTTTGGTAGATAACCACCCAGATTAACCAGGCAAGGAGAAGGATAATATTTCCGAAGCAGACCATCCCATATAGAGCGTCATTACCCCCAGGAGGCCCTTGGTCTTCCAGGACGGCAATCAGAACGGCCGAACTGACCCCCGATACTAAAAAGAACAGCAGGCCCAACCACACGAGTAACGAACGTGATCGCCAGTGGCCACGATGAAAATGACACACTGGAGCATACACCGTCATCCTCTTACTCAAGATCGCTGCGACGACGACATAGGGCAACAGTCCCACCAAGATCAAGACGGCCGTCCACGGTGGGGTCCAGTGAAAGCTCTTCCGAACTTCGTCGTCAGCATGGTCACCACAAACAATGCAGATATCCGGCAGTCGTCCTTCGTAGACGTCCTCCCGGTCGAGTTCAACTCTGGTGGACATGACAACGTATCCTCGTTAGCTCATGGGATTGGGCCATTGCAGTTCATTCTGTAAGATCGTCGTTTCTATTCGGACAGTCGATGAGTCCGGCCAATCGTTACTTTATCCTCTTGACAGGAAGTAATGGTGTCAATCGATTATCCGTCCCGATAGGACCCAAGTGCAGGCGTTCCAGTGAAGCCTCGTTCCGCTCCTTCGTTGACACGAGCGAAACACCAAGTTACCTTGCAAGAATAGATTATGAGGAAGTCGATGAGTCGAAGAAGTAGTCCACTCCTTCATTCGGCAACTTGCCTTCGAACAAACGAGAAGACGCCGAGGGTAACACTGCGAGCGAGCGATTTCTCAAGGACTTCGGGCACCTTTGGGAGGTTTTCCTCCATGAACAGGATTGGGCAGATTGTCGTCATTGGGCTGGTAGGTTTGGTGTGGAATATTCCGTGTTTTGCTCTCTCCCAACAATCTCCAACGCAAAGGAGGGAGCTAGGGGAGAAATTGTTCCGTGACAAAGTCCACTCGATCCTAGAGAGGAAGTGTCTCGGTTGCCACGGAGACGACCCGAGACGTATCCGCGCTGGTCTCGATTTACGCACCCGCAAAGGCGCTCTCGACGGAGGAGATAGCGGCCCAGCACTCGTCCCTGGAAAAGCCCACAAGAGCCTCTTCTACCAAACGGTCCTTCGGACGGGCGATGTGAAAATGCCGCCGAAAGAAGAGGAACGGCTTACCAAGAATGAACTCGAAGCGGTAAAACAATGGATCGATGCCGGAGCGCCCTGGGCCGAACCCAAGGCAGTTGCCAAGAACGAATGGAAAGTCGATCCCAAAGAAGCCTGGGCGTTTTTGCCTGTCAACAAGGTGAAGGTTCCCCGACCGAAAGCCAACACCGAATGGGTGCGAACTCCGGTCGATGCTTTCGTGCTACGAAAATTGCAAGAACAAGGGCTCTCCCCCGCACCGAAGGCCGATCGCCTCTCTTTGATTCGACGAGCCACCTACGACTTGACCGGACTCCCACCAACGCCAGCCGAAGTTGATGCTTTTCTGAACGACAATTCACCCAATGCCTACGAACGACTCGTCGACAGACTGCTCGCTTCGCCCCATCACGGCGAACGTTGGGGACGTCACTGGTTGGATGTCGTCAGATACAGCGACTCGAGTGGTTTCTCCAACGATTATGAAAGACCGAATGCCTGGCGTTATCGAGATTATGTGATTCGGAGCTTCCAGCAGGACAAGCCGTACGATCGCTTCATCTTGGAGCAGTTGGCAGGTGACGAGTTGAAGCCGTCCACCCCCGAAGGCCAAATCGCGGTCGGGTATCTCAGGATGGGACCTTGGGAACATACGGGCATGAGTGTGGCTGCTGTGACCCGTCAGTTGTTTTTGGATGACGTAACGAACGCCGTCGGCACGACGTTCTTGGCTCTGCCATTGAACTGCTGTCGATGCCACGATCACAAGTTCGATCCGTTGCCGACACGAGACTATTATCGAATCCAGGCGTGTTTTGCTCCCGCCCAATTCGCCGACAGAAAAACGCCGTTCTTGCCGACCGAGAACACGAACCGATTCGCCGAGTACGCCGCCTTCGTTCAGGAGCGAATGAAGAGTAACGCCGCCAAACTCAAGAACGTCAAGAACGCGGACAAGGGTGCGCAAGAAGAATTGCGACGCACCTATCGAAAACGGTCAATGTTCTATGGCTTGGCCCTCAAACGCTATCAACCGATCAGCTTCAGCGTGAGCAATGGCGGGTTCGGCAAGAAGAAAAAACAACCTCAGACGGTGCACATACTAAAAGGCGGCTCGCTAGCGTCCAAAGGAGATGCCGTTACGCCTGGTGTTCTGAGTGCCGTTCATGAGTCCGACGATAAGCGTTATCCGAGTGAATGGAACACCGTTCCGAACAAATCCTATGGCCGACGCCTCGCCCTGGCCAAGTGGATCGCCAGTGAGAAGAATCCACTCACGGCTCGCGTCATGGTCAATCGCATCTGGCACTGGCACTTCGGCAAAGGACTGGTGGCCACGAGTAATAACTTCGGGAAGATGGGCAAACGCCCGACGCATCCCGAACTACTCGATTGGATGGCGACGGATTTCGTCAACCAGAAGTGGTCGATCAAACAGATGCACCGCCTCATCATGTTGTCGTCCACCTACCAACAAAGTGACGAGCACCCCGAAATCAAATCCGTCCGTAAGGTCGATCCACTCAACGAAAGTTTGGCCTACTTTCCGCCTCGGCGATTGACCGCGGAAGAACTGCGAGATAGCATCTTGGCCGTCTCGGGCGAACTCAGTCTGACCTCTGGCGGACCGCCCGTGTATCCCGAAATCAACTGGGACGTGGCGTTGCAACCCCGACAAATCATGGGAGCCCTCGCACCCATTTATGAACCTTCGCCCAAACGAGAACAACGCCATCGACGGACGATCTACACGGTCCAGATAAGGACGGTCGGCAATCCCTTCCTCGAAGTCTTCAACGCACCGAACATGGACGTCTCTTGCGAACGACGCGAAGAAAGCACGGTGACGCCCCAAGTCTTCACTCTCTTCAACGGCCAATTTGTCCACGAGATGGCCCTGGCGATGGCCCACCGCTTGCAAAAAAAAGGCAAGACCCGCAGCGACCAAATCGAACGAGCGTTTCGCCTCGTCTATGGTCGAACCCCCACGGATCGCGAACGAAACCTGTGCCTGGCGCACTACGCCAAGGTGTGCCAACATCACCAACGCCACAAGCCCGTAAGGCGGGACTTACCAAAGCAAATCGTGCGAGACCGAATCGCCGAGTTCAGCGGAGCGAGAGTCCAAATCGCTGAAGAATGGGATGCGAGTTCGTACCAACGGAACCTCCAGCCCTCCGATGTCTCGGCCGAGACACGAGCCTTGGCAGAGATTTGTTTAGTGTTGTTAAACAGCAATGAGTTTGTGTACCTGCATTAGTCAAATAGGGCGACACGAGATTCCGTAGGAGTTACAAACACATGCCACCTCCGACCTCTCCACAATTATGCTCTCCCGGTCGTCGTGAGTTTCTTTATCATCTCGGCGCTGGACTCGGAAGCGTAGCCTTCACTTCCATGTTGGCGCAAGAACCAGCCCAAGCTGGACCGCTTGCGGCGAAGCAACCCCACCACACGCCGAAAGCCACGGCGTGTATCTTCTTGTTGATGGAAGGTGGTCCCAGTCACATCGACACGTTCGACCCAAAACCTCGGTTGAAAGAACTCCACATGCAAGAGTTCGTTCGCCGAGATCAGTTCGCCTCTGCGATGGCCAGTGGCCGACGATACTACGTCGCAAGTCCCTTTCGATTTCGTCGGGCTGGTCAGTCGGGAATGACGATTTGCGAGCACTGGGAGCAACTGGCCGACTGTGTCGACGACATCTGTTTTTATCGCGGATGCGTTGCCGAGAGCATAAACCATCCAACGGCCTTGTATCATCTCAATACGGGCAACCGATTCGGAGGCGATCCGAACATGGGAGCTTGGGCCACGTACGGTCTGGGGACAGAGAACGAGAATTTGCCTGCGTTCGTTGTGTTGCCCGACGTGACGTATCCGCAAGGCGGTGCGGCGAACTGGTCGAACGGTTTCCTTCCCGCACGCTACCAAGGAACGGCACTCCGGCCGCAAGGCTCTCCCATCTTGAACCTCAACCCACCCGCAGGTGTGACGCGGCAGCTTCAAAGAGACAATCTCGACCTACTCGGTCAACTCAATCAAGGCCATCGAGAGCGACACCCCAATCACGACGGGTTGACGGCTCGAATGGAGACCTACGAATTAGCTTTCCGGATGCAAGTTTCGGTTCCAGGCGTTCTGGACATCGATCGGGAGTCCGCCGCGACCAAAAGACTCTACGGCGTCGGGGAAAGAGAAACCGACGAGTTTGGGCGTAAGTGTCTTCTTGCCCGACGACTGGTCGAGCAAGGAACCCGATTCGTCCAGGTCTACACGAGTGGGTGGGATTCGCACGACTATATTGCCGACGCTCACCGGAACCGAATGAGAGCCGTCGATAAACCGATTGCCGGGTTGCTCAAAGACTTGAAACGCCGTGGTTTGCTGGAAACGACATTGGTGATTTGGGCGGGAGAATTCGGCCGGTCCCCGGACAACGGTCGCCGTCGTGGAGGACGAGCCCTCGGGCGTGACCACAATGCCAAGGCCCAAACAATTTGGATGGCAGGCGGAGGCGTCAAGGCCGGACACGTCATCGGTGCGACTGACGAGATCGGCAACGAAGCCGCCGATGTCGTCCATCCGCTCAAAGACTTCCACACGACGGTGTTACATTTGCTCGGGCTCGACGATAATCGACTCACGTACTTCCACGGGGGACGGTTCAAGCAACTCAGCCAGACCGGCGGCCAAGTCATCCGAGACCTGTTGGGGTGAGGTTCTCGGCACACAGGGCCAGCTATTATGAATGCTCTCACAATGGCCGGTTGGGGTTTTCCGATTGTCCCTACTGCTGCAAAGGGCTAGATTACCAATAGAATATTGTACGGAAATACTGAGAAAACACCGACAAACCAACACGAGGTGTTCTATGCGATTTGTTTGGATGGCACTCGCGGTGTTGCTCTTCTTCACCTTGGTGAAGTCTAGCTTTGGTCAAGAAAAGACAGTGCTTCCTGGCGATGAGAAAAAAGCCGAGAAGAAAGGTGACGAAAAGAAAGGCGACGAAAAGAAAGGCGACGAAACGGACCAAAAGACCGAGCCAAAAACCGACGAGAAGAGCAAGCAACAATCGAAGCGAGCTTCCAAGATTCGCCCCGACCAGACGCTGGTGGGGGAACTGACGGATATGGCCGCCGGGGAGGTCGAGATCACAGTCCGGTACCAGGTCAAAGTTACACGACCCGACGCTGTCCGGCGACTCGCCCAATGGAATCAACGCAAAGTACAGTTGACGTTGAACATACAACGCGCAAGAAGTGCCTTCCAGCGGCAGCAGAACGCGTACAACCTCCAAGTCCATCTCCGGACCCTGCCCGACCTCTACGAGATGAAAAAAGGCGAGCAACGATATCGTGTCAAGCTGGCCGACGACGTTAAGGTTCGCGTGAAGACCCCTGGGCCGCAATACGACGTGAAAGGAAAACCCATTCGAGTCACGCGGAAGATGCTCAAAAAACTCCAAGGAGATGAAGGACTTCCGTACTTCCCGGGCGAACTGGGTGACATCCAAACAGGCCGACAAGTGCAAGTTTGGATCAAGCAGCCACGCCGACCGCGTAACAAACGTACGAAGAAAACAACAAAATCCAAGCCGGTAAAGAACAAAACAAATCCAACCAACAGTAAGAAAAACCCCCTCGCCGCCATCCTCGGTAAAGTCTCCAAGAAGACCGAGCCCTCGACGGAAACCAAGAAACAAAATGGCGAACCGGCTGTAGATTCCTCACCGAAAGTGGTCGTCATCATCGTCGGCGAGCCAGTGCGAAGGTAAGTCTCCGGCAACTACGAAAGAAATGCAACGAAAGCCTGCGGAAGCATTCCGCAGGCTTTTTTCGGTTTATCCATAACGATCAACGGACAGGCATGACTCTGAAAAAACAGCCTGAAAGGCAGTGGCCCCCAAACCCAACAACGTAACTCCAAGTCAGTCGGAAGTAGGGGTTCCTCGTGAAATTACTCCTTCTGCCTGTGTCGAAGGTGGAAACTGGATTGATTCAGAGACGGGAATCTCACCAGCGACGTTACTCGTCGTTCTCGTAGAAGGTCCAATATCTCATTCAAGGAGTTTGCTGATGCGTACCCTTGCTGTTGGAGTCATGATTCTGCTTGCGAACGTCGCAACCCATTCGAGCCTTGCTCAAGACAAGCAGCCGTCGAAAAAGAACCTCGCCACACGAATTATGGATAAGGTTATCGACGTTAAGTTTAGCAAGAAGAAGTACGCCTTCACGCTGGCCGAGGTGGCCAAAGGAGTGAAGTTCAAGTACCAAATCGTCGTCCGCCAAGACATTCCGAACGTTCATCCAATGAGCCAAAGAACCGCGAACAATAACGCCGGAAAAAGTAAACTCTACGCATTCGAAATGATCTCCGGGAACAAGCAACGATATTGTATTCGAGACGTCGGACTGGGAATCCCGCCTCAACGTGTATTCCGAACGATCCAGAAAGGGAAGTACAAACAGTCTTTCACTTGGGACGGTCGTAATTGGAGCGGGCCTTCGGATTTTGACAACCCAAAGGGCAAACCATTCCCGCCTGGAACTTACAAGCTGACCGTGTCATTCGTCGGTCAGGTCAAAACGGATGAGGGAATTCAACGTTATCGAGTGGAACGGAGTGTTGCTGTGATTTTGACACAACGATGATTCCATCGTTTACAGGATGCGCCGGAAACCAGAGTTGGTACAGACGAACGCGGATGGCTGTGGCTGCAATTTCGAAGAAGGAGCCTTGGGATGGCTGGAAAGTTCGACACGGCGCTCAAACGGTTGATCACCGATTACAGCAACGACTGGCTCACTTTCTGCCACCTTCCGCCCGGCGACACTTTGACGGACATCGGCGAATCGCTCACGGCCTCCATCGTTACTCCTGACAAGGTCTTTCAAATCGATGGCCCAGAGAGATACATCTGGTACCTCGAACTCCAGACGAATTATGACGCTTCCCTCCTGGGCCGAATGCGTGAAGCCGACTCTCGACTCCGGCGGAGATTCCCTAACATTGGTGTCGAAAGTACAATGATCTTGTTGACGCCCAAAGCCGATTGCTCCAGGTACACTGGCGAAGTGGTCGGAGTGGGAGTCGGTGGTCGACGCAGGACCACTTTCTTGCATGAAGTCATCCGGCTTTGGGAATTGCCTCCTGAAGCTGTCCTCGGGAGCGGCATCGGGCTGCTTCCGCTAGCTCCTGCGACGAATGTGACCGAGACCGAGTTACCGAATCTGTTTCGCCAGATGGATGAACGGTTTCTCGCCGAATGTCCGCCAGCAGACGTCGTGACGTTTTGGGCGTCGACCGAGATCCTTGCTGGTTTGCAGTTTTCTGAAACAGTCGTCAGACCGTTGATACCAAGGAGAGATCAAATGCGAGAATCTTCCACTTACCAAGCCATTCTTCAGGAAGGACGCCAAGAAGGACGTCAAGAAGGACGTCAAGAAGGACGCCAAGAAGGACGTCAGGAAGGATCGCTTGAAGAAGCTCGAGCCATGGTCCTGCGTCTTGGACGCCGACACCTCGGAGAGCCGACACAACAAGCATTGACAACGATCGAGAATCTGCAGCCCAAAGAACGTGTTGAGCAGATGTTTGACAAAATTCTCGATGTCCAGACTTGGGAAGAACTTCTTGCGGCTAACGAATAAAGCAACTCAGAGAAATCATTTCCTTTTTGATCCTGGACCACTCCCCCGTCGTGCGTGTACAGTTGAAGGATCATGGTTGGTGATTCTCTTCCGGTCAAGGCATCCCAACACAAGACTGCTACACGAAACACGAGGGAAGCCCCATGCCCCAATTCGTCGACTTGCAGGGCCATCGTGGCGCCAGAGGACTTAAGCCGGAAAACACGCTTCCGGCATTCGAAGTTGCCCTCGATTGGATGGTCACGACTTTGGAACTCGATCTGCATTTGACCAAGGACCAAGTTCCCGTCGTCACCCATGACGCCCAGTTGTCACCGACCATTTATCGACAAAGACCCAACACGAATGGGCCACGTGTGGCCACTCGGCCGATGGT
This sequence comes from uncultured Alcaligenaceae bacterium, assembly GCA_964423615.1. Taxonomy (GTDB): domain Bacteria; phylum Planctomycetota; class Planctomycetia; order Gemmatales; family Gemmataceae; genus CAYRFQ01. The sequence continues at coordinate 72,153 of CAYRFQ010000032.1, forward strand.
TGCGGCGTTAACGCTCGAACAACTCCGAGGGTATCTCGCTGACCGAAATCCGTCACGGCGGCTTTATCCCAACCAGGACAATACCCCAACACCAGTCGCCCAGGCCTACGCCCGTCAACACAATATCGAACCTTATACGATTCCCACGTTGGCTGACGTGTTCGCATTCGTAGCAGCCTATGCCGGAAACGCGGGAGAGCGGGCCAACAAAACTGAACCGCAACGCCAACGAGCCCGAGAAGTACGGTTCAACATCGAACTGAAAAGGACCCCGTCAAGGCCCCAAGACATTGGTGATGACTTCGACGGAACCGGCCCGAGCACATTCGAGCGGCAGACTGTCCGGGTGATCCAACAAGTCAACGCTGTCGAACGAACTTGTATCCAGTCCTTTGATCATCGCGCCGTCAAGGCTGCAAGACAACTGTCGGAAGGTTTGCGAGGAGCTGCGCTCGTCGGTGGGATGGCTCCTGGATCGATTCCGGAACTCGTTGAAGCTGCCAGGGCTCACGTCTATTCGCCGCATTATCGCTCGCTCGATCAGCAGCAAGTGCGACAGGCTCAGCGACAGAACATTCAGGTCATCCCGTGGACCGTCAACTACATCGAAGACATGCGGCGATTGCTTGAGTGGCACGTCGATGGAATAATCACGGATTTTCCCGACCGGCTTGCCAATCTCCTCCATGGCCAACACATTGAGTTTTGATACTTCACAATACGGTACCACAAGGATGATCCCATAACTCTAGGTACTCTAATCATGGCTCGTCCCACGCTTGATCCAACAACGATTGCCAAATACGGCCGACTTGCGATGATCGCCCGCGACGTCGTGGAGGGATTTCTCACGGGCGTTCACAAGAGTCCGTTCAAGGGATTCAGTATCGAGTTTGCAGAACATAGGCAGTATTATCCCGGCGACGAAATCCGACACATCGATTGGCGTGCCTACGGAAAAACAGACCGATACTACATCAAAGAATATGAGGAAGAAACGAACCTCAAGGCTTACTTACTCGTTGATGCAAGCGGAAGCATGGGGTATGCCGGATCACAGCCCAAGAGTAAGTTCGAGTATGCCCAACACGTTGCTGCGTCACTCGCGTATTTGATGCAAACACAACTCGATGCCGTCGGTTTAATGCTCCATGATCACAAAGTCCGGGAATTCATGCAGCCACGATCGCAATCCAAACACATCCTTCAACTGATGCGCACACTCGAGGAAGCAAAACCAGGTGGCGAGACCAGTTTGGCCCCATTGTGGCACGAACTCACCCACCGCATCAAGAAACGCGGGATGATCATCGTCCTTTCGGATTGCTTCGACGACATTGATCGAATTGCCCACGCGTTCAAACACTTCCGACACCAACGCCACGAAATCTTACTCTTCCATATTCTCGCACCGGAAGAACTCGAATTTCCGTTCAAGAAATGGACTCAGTTCCGTAATCTTGAGAACCTAGACCATAAAAAACTCGTTGATGCTCGACGACTACGCAGCGAATATCTCAAGAAGTTCAATGCTTTTCGGGCCCGGTTGGAGGACGAGTGTCGACTGTTGAAAATCGATTACCACTTGATGCGCACCGACGAGCCCGTAGAACGCGCCCTCGGGATATACCTATCCAAACGAGCTAAACGGAAGTAGAGTTGTGTTGTTTGTAGATGATCACTCGCGTCACCCACTTAGAACTAACGAACGATAAACATGGCTTTCGGTCTTCTCAATGCCTTTCTACTTGCTGGCCTCGCTGCTGTTGCGATCCCGCCGATCATCCATATCCTGAGTCGGCGTCGGTATACCGTGGTCGAGTGGGGCGCAATGCAATTCCTTGAACTCGGCGAGACGAAACAACGTCGGTTGTTGATCGAAGAAATTCTGTTGATGCTGTTACGGATGGGGTTGATCGCTGTTCTCGTGCTCGCCTTGGCGGCGCCGTATATAACTGGACCGATGGTCGCACAATTTGCGACACGACCAAATCGAGACGTCATCGTCGTCATCGACGGCTCGGCGAGCATGAACCTCCGGAATCGTGACACTTCGACGTCCGAAAGCCGCGCTGTTCAACGGGTCAAGGAACTTCTCGAGGAACTATCTCCCAAGGACAAGGTCGGAGTCATTCTTGCCCGTACGGGACCAACCCGAGTCCTTGACTTGACCTCCAACAAGAGCCAAGTTCGGGCTACTCTTGATTCACTTCGATTGGATGCTGGTCGATGCGACGCGCCGAAAGCGTTTGCGACCGCCTGGAACATGCTGCGAGAAGATAGTCAACGCCAAGAAAAGGACCTTGTCATTCTGACTGATGGGCATCGCGTTGGTTGGAACGATGACAAAGCAGTGTCTCAATGGAAGCTCCTTCGCGAACGGTGGGAAGCAGAGTACAAGGCAAAAAACAAACCTGCCCCTCGAGTTTGGTTCATCAATACCCGAGGAGACCAAGAACCCGATGTCGCCAACTATACGCTCCACCCCTTGCAGTCGCGTGAGAGAGCTTGGGTTAACCAAGCCGTTCGGTTCCAAACGACTCTCTCGTGGTCCAAGAGTGTCCAGGAAAGACCGTATCAGCTGCGGCTGTATGTCGACGACCAACTCATCAAATCCTTACCCCTTCCAAAGAAAGCCGATTGGAAGCGTGGTAAGTTCGATATCCAATTTTGGCACACGTTCGAGTCTGTCGGCTCGCACGTCGTTTCTGTCGTCGTGGAACCCGAACTGCCACCCAAAAAACGCCAGGACGAGTACAAAGAACGGGACCGACTCACCGTTGACAACCGTGTCGATCGGGCCGTCCTGATCCAACGAGCCTTGTCAGTCTTACTTGTCGACGGTGACACCAAGTTGTCAACGACGAGTGGCACGTTTTATCTCGAACCAGCGTTGCAACCACGACAATCGACCGCTTCGGGTGTTGTCGTTCGGACCGTCACGAGTAACGAATTTGTTCCCGAAGACCTGGAACGACCGATTGGAAAGACCCCTGACTCTTTGCCGCGGGTACTTGTTCTTTCCGACGTTCCAAGCCTGAACAAAGTCCAACGCGACAGCATCGAGAAGTTTCTGGCGGAGGGTGGCGGTGTTTGGGTCATCCTTGGAAGTCGTGTCCAGGATCGAAAACTTTACAACCAGGAGCTTTATCAAGACGGCCGCGGGTGGCTCCCCGCTCGACTCGACAAGATCGCTGGTGATCGCAAAAAGCCCGATTTGGCCGCGTCTCCGGACGTGAACGAACTTCTCCATCCAGCCATGTCGATGTTCCGAGGAAAAGGTCAGACCGGTCTTCGCGAAGTTCGATTCCCACAATGGTGGAAAGTCACGGTCGCCAATGATCCCTCGGCACGGGTCATGGGCTTCCTTGATCGTGGGGATCCCATGTGTGTCGAACGCTCGTACAAAAAAGGACGCGTGGTCTTGAATGCCGTCCCAATGGACCGATCTTGGGGAGCGACTTTTCCCGGCACGGCGGAGTTTCCGGTCTTCGTTCACGAGGTCATCCATCATCTGGCGGGCAAAGGCGAGTGGCAGAGCAACCTGAGGCCTGGCGAACCGATTACATACCATCCGACTCGGTGGGAACGACTCGAAAACGCCGTGCAACTGGAAACAACGGCCATGCTCACACCTCCGAATGGAAAATCGGAAAAAGTCACGATCGCCGAGTGGCCCTTTCGACACAAACAGACACAACGCAGCGGGGTCTACACACTGGCCCTGGACAATCAATCACCTCTGCATTTCGTCGTCGGGCGAGATCCCCAAGAGTCACGCTTGAACTGGATGTCGGCGGAAGAAACCGAGGCCCTTTTGCACCCCTTTTCGGCGAAGACGATTTCGGAACCCGAGGATTTCGGACAGGCCGTGATCAATAACGATCACCAGGAAGACATTTGGTGGATTCTCATGCTTGGGGTGATCGTGCTCCTTTGCGTCGAAATTGCCCTCACGCGAAGACTGGCGGCTAACTAATTATGGGCTATTTCGTTTCCATCGTTCGAATGAGGAGGATTCGGATGCGTTATCTCCAAGTAGCGTTGTTCATTTCTGCTATGTTCGGGGGATGCTTCACCTCCATTACGAAGGCGGACGCCCAATCGAAGAAAGTGCTGCGAGCGGGAATCATCGGCTTGGATACGTCCCACGTCGTCGCGTTTACGAAAGTGTTGAACGATCCCAAGGCACCGCCAGAACTCTCCGGAGTCAAGGTCGTTGCAGCGTTTCCGGGCGGGAGTCCCGACGTCGAAGCCAGTCGAACTCGGGTGGCTGGATTCACGAAAACGCTCAAGGAAGACTACGGCGTCAAGATCGTGGCTTCGATCGATGCGTTGTTACCACTCGTTGACGTCGTTTTGCTCGAGAGCGTCGATGGTCGGCCACACCTCAAGCAAGTGATCCCGGTATTGAAGGCAGGTAAACCGGTCTTCATCGATAAGCCCGTCGCAGGGTCGTTGGCCGATGCTATCCAGATTTTCGAACTCGCCAAGGAGTACAAAGTACCTTGCTTTTCGAGTTCGTCTTTACGCTTCAGTCCGGGCATCATTGGGGCTCGCAACAGCAAGAAGATCGGCAAAGTGCTCGGTTGTTCCACGTTCTCACCGTGTTCCCTCGAACCACACCATCCTGATTTATTCTGGTACGGAGTCCACGGCGTTGAGATCCTCTTCACCGTCATGGGGACTGGTTGCGAGAAAGTCTCTCGAACTCAAACGAAGGATTACGAGTTGGTTGTGGGGACGTGGAAAGGCGGCCGCATCGGGACGTTCCGTGGGCTCCGGCGAAAACCTTACGGTTATGGTGGGATGGTCTTCGGAAGCAAACGGATTGAACCGCTCGGCAGTTATACTGGATACAAACCGTTGCTCGTCGAAATTGTCAAGTTTTTCAAAACCGGCGAGGTTCCCGTTCGAGCGGAAGAGACGATCGAGATGTTTGCGTTTATGGAAGCCGCCGACGAAAGCAAACGACGCGGAGGTCTACCCGTCACGATCGCACGCGTGATGGAGAAGGCACGAAAGACCATCGCGAAACGGTTGCAGTGACTCGAGCATGATTCGACACCAATGGCCACAATCCAAGAAGCGCTGACAGAAGGTCTTCGGCTCCACCAAGCCGGGAAGTTGATAGAGGCAGAACGCATCTACCAAGAAATCGTGCGTGTTGCTCCCAAGCATGCCAAGGCATGGAACTTGTTGAGTATGGTTGCGTTTCAAACGGGCCGTCCTCGCGAAGCCGTCGAACGCGGCGAAAGAGCTATCGCTTTGCACCCCGACGCGCCCGAGTTCTTGGTAAACTTGGGCAGCGCCCAGGTGGAATTAGGACAACTCGAAAAAGCCATCGCTGTATACCAACGGGCTCTCGCAATCGCTCCGGATTTCCAGTTAGCCATCACGAACCTGGCGATAGCTTACGGTCTCGTTGGGCGACCACAAACGGCGTTGGAACTCCTCCAACAAGCCGACCAGGCGAGTCCCAATTCTCCCGACATTCTGTTCCAGATGGGCAATCTTTGCGAGCAGATGAACAACACGGACGCGGCGATGTCTCATTATCGGCGTGTTCTGCAGCTCAATCCCAATCATCCACAAGCGGCTTTTAATCTGGGCGTGCTGAGTGGGAACCAAGGTCAGCTCCAAGAAGCCTTGGAGTATTACCGCGTGGCAGTCCGATGTAAGCCCGATCATGTTGCAGCGCTCAACAATCTGGGGCGACTGTATGTTGATCTGGGACGATACGGAGAAGCACTCCATACTCTCGAACGGGCTCTCGGATACGAACCGAAGCACCCTGGCACGCACATGAATCTCGGATTGCTTCGGCTGTTGCTCGGAGACTTCGAGCGAGGTTGGGCCGAATATGAATGGCGTACCCAAGTGCAGCCGACAAAGTGGCCCAAGTACCCGGTTCCTGTTTGGGACGGGACACCCAATCCCACGCAAACAATCTTGTTACAGGCCGAGCAAGGAGCGGGTGACGCTTTTCAGTTCATCCGCTACGCCAAGTTGGTTCGTGAACGTGTGAGGCGAGTCTACGTCCGGTGCCGTCCCGAACTTGTCGGTTTGTTATCGAAGTGCCAGGGAGTCGATGCCTGCTTCTCGACGGACGAACGATTGCCGTCTTTCGATGCGTATGTGTTGCTCATGAGTTTACCAAAGGTGTGCGGCACCACGTTGGAAACGATTCCTGGTGAATGCCCGTATCTCCTGGCCGAGCACGCCAGCGTCACGAAATGGCAGACCAAGCTCAAGCCTCTCACAAAATTCCGAGTGGGAATCGCGTGGAGCGGGAGTCCTCTCCACCACCGCGATCGGTGGCGTTCGTTTCCGTTATCGAAGTTTCGAGTCCTGGCCGAACGAGAGGAAATAGAGCTTGTCAATCTGCAAATGATACATGGTACGGAACAGCTACAGGATTGGTCCGGGCCGAAGATCCACGATTTCACCGGAGAAATTGATCACGCCGTCGGCTTCGACGAATTAGCCGGACTGATCTCCAACTTGGATTTGGTGATCACCTGCGATACGTCACTGGCGCACTTGTCCGGAGCGCTTGGCGTTCGTTGTTGGGTCGTGTTGGCGAGCACGTTGGATTGGCGATGGGGTCTCCAAACCGACGATAGTCCCTGGTATCCGACCGTTCGGCTGTTTCGACAAACTCGGCTAGGAGAATGGGACCTCTCATTCCGGCAAATTGTGTGGGCGCTCGAAGAGTTGGTCGCGACGAGAAGATGCGAATAAAGGGAAACGGTCGACAATAGGAACGTTACTGATAGGCCAAGCAGTCTGTTGAAAAAGCAACCTCCCTCCAATCGTCCAACAAAGGCCAACTCTCTCCACCGGAACACTCTCGCAAACCTGTCTCCTATGTCAACGGCGTGATATACTAATACCAACCTTACTTCTTATGCCCTTTCACGAAGGACCAAGTATCGGTGACCCAGGCGACTAACGAACAACAAGAAGCCGGGGCCTATCGCGGCCTCACGAGTCAACTGTCGGAAGATCTCGGTTGGCTCGAACAACATTGCCGAAGCCACCCAGGCCAAGCCCAGCAAGCCAATTACTTGCGGTACGCTGGAGGGCTTGTCCGGAACCTGATCGGTCCTTTCTTGAACAACCAACCCGCAGAGCCCCTACACGTTGTCGTCGTGGGTGGGGCTGGAGCGGGAAAGAGCACGGTCGCGAACTTGCTCGCCGGGGCCATCATTGCTGAGGCGAATCCACAGGCGGGATTCACGCGACATCCGGTCGCCTACACGGCCTCAACGGCACAAGTGACTTGGCCTGCCCATCACAATTTTCTTGGCCCGTTGACCAGACTGAGCGAACCGACGCCTTCCAATCTTGATAAAGATGTCTATCAAGTGCGGCGTGTCCCCGTGAATTCGGACGCCCAAGGACTGTTGCAAAACTTCGTCGTTTGGGACTGCCCGGACATGACAACGTGGGTCGCCACGGGATACATCCCGCGTCTGATCGAAGTGGCGGCATTGGCCGACTTGATCGTTTACGTTGCGTCTGACGAACGCTACAACGACGAGGTTCCCACGCAGTTCTTGAAGATGTTGATCCAGTCGCACAAGCCAGTGATCGTCGTTTTGACGAAAATGCGTGAGTCCAACGCCCCAGCCTTCATCGAACATTTCAAACAAGAGGTCATCGACAAACTCGGGGGTAAAAACGTCCCTTGCTTGGCGTTACCGCACATGACTGCGGAAGAACTAGCCGATCCGTTAACCCATGCCCGTCGATTCCAAATTCCGTTGCTCAACCAGGTCCAGGTCCTCTGCAGTCCAACGACGGCGGCTCGCCAACGCTCGGTCCGTCTGGGCAAAGACTATTTATTATCCGAGCAAGAAACGTTACTTGGGATCGCGAAGAGCGACTTGGATGCTCTCGACACCTGGCGTGGACTCGTCCAGCGGGGACAGGCTGAATTTGATAATCGATACAAAAACGAATATCTCGCTGCCGAGAAGTTTCACCGGTTTGATCAAGCTCTTGTCAAGCTGCTTGAGCTGTTGGAATTGCCGGGAATCGGAAAAGTCATAAGTGGAGCCCTTTACGTCGTCCGGACTCCTTACCGGTTGTTGAAGAATTTGTTCACGCGGGCACTGTCGCGTGCGGAAACTCCCGCCGTCCCCGAACGCCCAGTATTGGAACGTGCGATCCAGGGCTGGATCGACATGCTTCACAAAGAATCGGCTCGTCGGAATGGAACTCATGGGCTGTGGAACTACATCAATAGTGGTTTCCAGGGTGAGCTCAAGAACCAAATCATGGCTCGATTCGAAGAGAGACTCGGAGCGTTTCACCTGGCTCAGTCGGAAGAAATTGAACGAACCGCACGAGCCATTTATGAAGATCTCCAGAACAATCCGGTCGCGTTGAACACACTCCGAAGCACGAAATTCGCTCTCGAAGTAGGCACAATCGCTGGAGCAGTGGCGATGGGTGGAGCTTTGAACGCTTTCGACCTCATCTTTGCTCCCTTGGCCGCTTCCTTGACTCAACAGCTCATCGAACTGCTGGGAAAAAGTTACGTCAACGCCCAAAAGGAAAAAGCTCGGGCTCGCCAACAAACGCTCGTCG
>CAYRFQ010000033.1:0-80611 GCA_964423615.1 uncultured Alcaligenaceae bacterium
GGTCTTCGATCAACGCGCTCAAGCACTGGTCGAGCTTGCCGCCGTGGTCGCGGACTAGATCGAAGTTCTTGCCGTGGCTGTCCCATCGGCCGTAGCTCAGGGTCACGACACGGGCACCGGCTTCGACGAGACGTCGAGCGACGAGCAGTTGCTCGTTGACCGTTGGGGCGCCGTCGTACTGGAACTTGTAGGGCTGACCCGTTCCATAACGAGCGAGAACTCGTGGGTCTTCTTTCGAAAGGTCGAGGGCGTCGAGGAGTTTGCTCGAAGTCAATACGTCGAGAGCGCGTCGGGTGGAAGCGTCGGCGGCTTCCATGGCTCCAGTGGCGTCGACTTCTCGTCGGAGGTTGTTGAAGCTCGACAATAATTGACGACGGTTACCGAATCGCTCGGTCGAGATGCCGTTGAGGGTCAAGTTAGCCATGCCGGGACCGTCTGGGCTGAACGCCTTGAAGGCTGGTCCAACGAAGCCAGGTTGACCGTGATCGGACCACGGTGCGTGACGGGTTGGTTTGGCCAAGCCGACGAACGTAGGAACTGACGGATCGACAGGACCTTGAACGCGAGATGCCGCGGCTCCGAGACTCGGACGACCACCCATGTTTTGCAAGGAGTTGTGCGGCCAACCGGTCAAACACTGGACGGCGTCGTGACGTCCGCTCGCTCCAACGATCGATCGGATGACGACCGATTTGTCCATCAAGCGAGCGAGTTGCGGGAACACTTCACAAATCTGGATGCCGGGAACATTCGTCGGGATTGGGCGAAACTCGCCGCGAATCTCCGACGGGGCTTCCATCTTGAGATCCCACATGTCTTGGTGAGGCGGACCACCGCCCAAGAACACGTTGATGACGGCCTTGTGTTGGTTTGCGGTGCCTTGTTGGGCTTCGGCACGCAGGACGTCGGCCAGTGTGAGTGTGGTGGCGCCAAACGAAAACGCCCCGACTTTCATAAAGTTACGTCGTGTGATTCCGTCACATAGACGTGTTTTCCGACCCAGGATTGTCAGCATGGTGACAAGCCCCCCTTTTGAGTCTTCAGGAAAAAGAGAGTGTGGTTCTGTTAGAACTGCTGGCGTGGCATCATTCCAAACGATGCATGAAGAAAAGCCCATATTATGGACACTATAAGTTAGGCGGGATGGAGGTTTGTGTCAAGCAACTTGTTTTTTCAATCTTGGGGGGTCGAAACAATCAACGGACTGTTTGAAATGATAACTTTTACTTGGTCGCTCACGGAGATCGAACTCCGTTACGCGGAATGAATTGGAGATGCTGTTGAGGAGTGCGCGTCTCGAGCGATTCATGGTTGTGTTGGGTACGGCTTGCAGTTCCTGGAGGTCGTCAGTCCAGTTCGTTTTCCATTTCGCTCGTTGTGTATCCCGCTTCGCTCGCTGTGTATCCCGCTTCGCTCGGGTTTGGGTCCTTCTGCCTGCAAGGGGGACGCAGGACTTTGAAATCGAAAAGCCTGCACTCAGTGCAAACAGGAACCGCCCAAAAGAGTCGGTCGGAGTCAAAAACGGGAGGGATTAGCGTAAGTCGTCGGCAGTTCTGTCGAAGTCTGCTTTTTTTGGCATCGGATGTTATGCCGTTTTGGGAAGTTGGGAAGTCCGATACGGAGAGCAGAATTTGTTGACATGTTGTGAATTGCGAGTGGGCGATGAGGGACTCGAACCCCCGACTTCATCCTTGTAAGGGATGCACTCTAGCCAACTGAGTTAATCGCCCGGAAGAGACCAAACCCCACGAGAGGTGAGGTTTAGTCTTGATAGGTTAACAATTAAGGACGCTGGCGGCAAGATTCTTACATCGAGTAAGAGCTTCCGCAGCCGCAGGTGCCTTTGGCTTGGGGGTTGTTGATGCTGAAGCCTTGCTTCATGGGATCTTCGTTGTGGTAGTCGACGGTGACGTCGCTCAGGTACATCATGCTGCGCTTGTCGACGACGACCGGGACGCCGTGAAATTCGAAGAGCATGTCTTTGCCTTCGTTGAACTCGGGATCGAGGTCGAGTCGGTTTTGGAAGCCGCTGCAACCGCCACCAACGACTCGCATGCGGAGGTAGATGTTGGCTGGAGCTTCGGGGTTTTGACCGCGCTGTTGGTCGATGATGCGCTTGACCTCGTTGGCGGCCTTTTCGGTAACATTGATAGCCATGACGTTGGTCTCCGTTTTTTAAGGACAGTAGAGAAAAATGGTCACATACAAGTATGTGGTTGGTACGGTTAGCTGGATAGCGTTCCTGCGGCCAGTTGATAGTCAGGGCTCATTGCCCGTAAACGTTCGACTGCTTTCGTGACTTCGTCAATGGTGTAGCTGATCTCTTCCTCTGTGGTAAAGCGACTGACTCCAAAGCGAAGACTGCTATGTGCTAGCTCTTCGGAAACTCCGAGGGCTTTGAGGACGTAACTTGGTTCGATGCTTGCTGATGTACACGCCGAGCCGGAACTGAGGGCAATGTTTGTCAGGGCCATTAGTAGTGCGTCACCACGGACATAGTTGAAGCTCAAATTGAGGTTGTTGGGTAACCTCAATGTCGGGTGTCCGTTTTGGGTGATGCCATCGAGGCGACTCATTAGCCCATCACGAAGTTTATCACGCAGGGCGATCAGACGGGGCGGTTCGGATGCCATCGTTTGCTGACATATTTTACAAGCCATGCCGAGACCTACAACCAAAGAAACGGGGAGTGTTCCGCTACGCATCCCTCGCTCGTGACCTCCGCCATCCATCTGGGGTTCCAGGCGAACGTGTGGGTTTCGCCGACGGACGTACAACCCACCGATACCTTTGGGGCCGTGCATCTTGTGGGCAGACAGACTCATCAGGTCGATGCCCAAGGTATCGACGTCGATAGGGATTTTTCCGGCCGCTTGTGCCGCATCTGTGTGGAATAGGACGCCTCGGTTTTTGCACATCGCACCGATGTCGGCGATTGGCTGGATCGTTCCGATTTCGTTGTTGGCCACCATCACGCTCACGAGGATCGTTTTGTCGGTGATGGCTGCTTCCAGTTGGGATAGCGAAACGAGTCCGTCAGAATCGACTGGCAGGTACGTGACCTCGAAGCCATTTTGCTGGAGGCGTTTGCATGGGTCGAGAACGGCCTTGTGCTCCGTTCGTACCGTAACGATGTGGTTGCCTTGGGTGCGGTACATGTTGGCGACACCCTTGATTGCAAGGTTGTTGCTCTCCGTCGCTCCACTTGTGATGACGATTTCTTTGGGTGTTGCTCCGATCAAGCTAGCAATTTGTTCTCGTGCTGTCTCGACTGCTTCCTCCGCCTGGCGTCCGAAGCCGTGTGTTTTACTGGCTGCGTTGCCGTAATTCTCGGTGAGGTACGGAAGCATGGCGTCCACAACGGCCGGGTCAACCCTGGTGGTCGAGTTGTTGTCCAAATAAATCGGTAAGGTCAAAGTCACAGCTGTTCCGTTGGTTGTTCGCATCGAGAGGTTCCAAGGACCACGGGGGCCATTGCTCGATCGTCTGGGTCGGTAAGATCGCTCAGAGAAACATTTCGAAGTACCTCGAGTATTCGATTGTGGATCTGTTGAATGGGGCTACGGATTGGGCAGACCTGGAAAATCTCGCATCCGACGACGGTGTTTTCGGTTTGAACATTTTGCGTCTTTTCCTCACAGCATTCAACCAGGAGGAAAGGATCGTCGAAAGCTCTCAATATGTCGAGGAGCCGAATCGAATCTGCTGTCCTTGCGAGTGAGTAGCCGCCCTTGCTGCCCCGTTCGCTCCGAAGAAATCCGGCACTACAAAGGTTTTTGAGGATGTTGGCGACGAATGCACGGCTGAGATTGTATTGTTCGGCAATCGTCCGAGCGCTCGCTCCCCCACCTGTTCGGGAAAGATGAGACATTATCAGCAACGCATAGTCAACTTTTCGGCTAAGAAGAGGCATCAAAATAGTACCATTTGACTGCTATATCGTACTACTTCTATGGTACGTCGACATTCGTGACGCATCAAGGGGTTTTCTCGGCAAGAACGCGGTATCCTCCGGATTTGGAACTCGTGTTGTTTGGAACAAGTTGTTGGTACGAACGATCGTGTCTCGGGTCGCCGTGTTAGCTCCTTTATTCGAAGACTGGAGTTGCAGCCGAGTCCAGAACACGAAAGGGATGGTTGTCAAAACCGCTGCGTTTTCTGGTCGCATCTTGAAAAACCCGAAAAGGAACTCTTTCGCGGTACGAGGAGTTAATTTTGGCAATTCGACGATTTTTCTGAAAATGACACGGTGTCAAATCCTATTGTATTATGAGGAGTTGCGCGCAAGCGCGGCGGGAGAACACGAAAATCACCCAAAATCGCGATTTTTCGAAGGCCGTTTTCCATAAGTCTATTAGAGACATGGACATGTGGAAATTGACAGGTGTCAAAAAGGTGCAAAAAAGGCGCAGGTTTAGTGCAGATTAGTGCAAGTTTAGCGCAGGTTTACTACAAGTTTAGCGCAGGTTTTTGTCATTTTTTGGGCCGGTTTTTGTCTGGAAGTTGAGGGGGCTTGGGTTGGAGGGAATCGGGGTGGGAAGAAATTTGGAAAAAATTTACCTCGAGTCAAGGCACTTTGTTTGATGGCAGGAACTGGGAAAGCAATGACTTTCCAGAGTGCGTGGAGTGGATTTCGAGACGGCTGTTGGTCGAGGAGATTCGTCCAAAAAACCAAGATCGTCCCAGGACGCCAAGTGGGCTGTAATTTGCGCCTACAATGAGTGAGGCAGAGCGGATAGTTCAAGATGTTTTGCAGAACTTTGGAGATTTGAGACAGTTATGGCGCAGGCAGAATCCACACCCTCCAGCGATCAACTGGAGACTTTCCCGAATCAATATCCAACCAGGGAATATACGGTCGAAATAGTGTGTCCCGAATTCACAAGTCTGTGCCCGAAGACGGGGCAACCGGACTTTGGGACCATTACTTACACCTACGTTCCAGGCGAATCTGTTGTCGAACTCAAGTCACTCAAACTTTATCTTCAACGGTATCGGAACGAGGGGGTCTTTTACGAGACACTGATGAACAAGCTGCTTGATGATTTCGTGGAGGCGTGTCACCCAGTTCGATGCAAGGTTGTGGGTAACTTCACGCCGCGAGGTGGGATTCGCAGCGTCATAACGGTGGAATTTAATCGAAAATGACAAACCCCTCAATCATATCGTCTCTTGCAGGGACATGGTGGGAAGGCCAATCTTTGTGTGAGTGCGATGAACGAAGGCTAGATTTGCCTCTAACGCACGTTCACTCTCCTTGTGGGAACAATTGAGGAGCCGGAATCGCGTTTTGATCCTGTTTCGAAGAAGGCTTATGTGCTGAGCGCAAAAAAGGCCGTACCTCAAGGAACTCCGAAATTCTTTCTGGTTCTCACCAGTTGTGGTAGATTAGACATTCGATGTTTTTGGCTCATTCCTGGAATCGAGATGACCATGAGCACGCAACGACTGACCTGTCCACAAGGTCACACCTGGGACCATTCTGGCTCGGGGCAATTGCCTGCTGACCTGAGCGAAATTTGTCCGGTATGTGAGGTGTCCGATCAGCAAACCCTTGAGCACCCGTCAGCAGCGGACACAAGCGACAGTCAAGACTCGTCTGATCTTCTTCCAAACTATTCGGATGGTCAACTCTATGCTGGTTTCGAGATCCAAGAGGAACTGCGTCGGGGCGGCATGGGAGTCATCTACAAGGCCCGACAGCAAGGTCTGAATCGGATCGTTGCACTCAAAGTCATCTCGCCGGAACGGTTGAACAATCGGGAAACTTTGGAACGATTCAAACGAGAGGTCCAAGCTGCGGCCCTCTTGAGTCATCCCAACATAGTAACCGTCTACCAAACCGACCTGGAAGGTCCCAATCCCTACCTCGCGATGGAATTCGTTCAAGGGATCGATTTGCTCAGACTCGTCAAGCAAGTCGGGCCTCCTTCTGTGCCAGATACCTGCTTGTACATTCGACAAGCCTGTGATGGATTGCAGCACGCCCATGACCAGGGCTTGGTCCATCGCGACATCAAACCAGCCAACCTAATGGTGACTCCTTCACCTTTGGACAAAGAAAAGCCACACCGAAAGACATGCGTTAAGATTTTAGACTTGGGCCTCGCCCGAATGGTCGATCAAGTCGACCCCGATACGAATTCGGAGCTCACCAAAGCGGGACAGTATCTGGGGACACCCGATTACATCGCTCCGGAACAGGCCGAAGATGCCCGCAAGGCCGACATTCGGTCCGATCTGTACAGCCTCGGCTGCACGACGTACTTTTTACTTACTGGAGAAGTCCCATTTCCGGGGCTCAACGCGATTCAGAAACTACGGCTCCAGTTGCTCCACGCTCCCCCATCTGCGCGAGCCAAGTTGCCCGAGATTCCTATCCAGCTCGACAAAATTGTCCAACGCGCGATGGCTCCCGACCCCGCTGACAGGTACCAGACTCCGCACGAGTTCAAGCAGGCTATCGAAGATTTTTTACGCAATGCCGAAAGCCGTGAGGAACCGCCTCAAAAGGTTCTCGCGTCTCCGCCAACCCCTGAGAAAAAGCTAAGGGGAGATCGACAAACGTATGCTCACGAAGGTGGCGTGTTGGCGCTTGCACTGAGTTCCGACGGAACGAAGCTCCTTACCGGTGGACTCGACGAGACGATTCGGGTTTGGAACGCCGAGAACCTTCAGGAAATCATGCACATCACCGAGGATGTCGGGCCAGTCCACTCGGTATGCTTCGCACCGGGAAACAAGTGGATGGCCTCTTGTTCCCTTCGACTAATGCGGGAAGACATGGTCGTCCAACTCTGGGACATGGCCACTGGCCAACAACGCCGCCGCTTACGAGGACATTCGGACAATGTTCGTTGCGTGGTGGTCGCCTCCAACGGTCGACGTCTCGCATCGGGCAGTGCGGACAACTCGATCCGGATATGGGCTTTGGATCAACCCAAGACACCTTCGCAACGCCTTCAAGCCCATTCCGGCGAGGTCACCTGCATCCTTTTCCTGCCCGGTGGTGGTACAGTCGTTTCCGGAGGTGAAGATAACTTCGTCCGATTGTGGGAAACGGCAACCGGGGAAAAGAAGGGGGAACTGAACCCGCAAGTTGGCCCGATCACGGCATTGGCCTTCACGCTCGCAAAGCAGCGTCTGGCAATCGCCGGAGAGGCTTCGTTGTGTCTTCGACAATCCAATGGAAAGTTGTTGCGGTTACGCGGCCATCGGGGGCCCGCGCTTTGTGTCAGTTTTTCACCAGATGGGAAACGTTTACTCTCGGGCGGAAGTGACCGAACAGTTCGTTTGTGGCGAGTCGAAGATGGTGCCTCTCTTGGTAGTTTTGAGAAACACGATGGGAAGGTTCATGGCGTAGCTTTCAGCACAGACGGGCGTGGGTACTACTCAGTTAGCGCCGACGGGACGATACGTTACGGTTCTTTACCCGATTGAGCGGCACCACAACGATGATCTGGCGAGTGAGACGGCAAGTTATGCACAGCGGGGGCGTGCGTGTCGGATGCCACGGCGTACCCAATGGAATTAGAACTCTCGGTCCTGGTTTGTCGGTATGGCCGACAAAACCAAGTCTGCGCGGCAGAACGTTGCTGAATCAAAAATTGGCGGTTTTCAATTGCTCGCTGTTTACTTCTTGTCCAACTCATTCCAAACCTCGATGGCATTGCGATCATTGATTTTTACGAGGCTTTCCATGTCTCGCAAAAACGGAAACGCTTGGAGGTGGCGGGTGTCGCACCAGAGCCATTTGAGGTTGGACAACTTCCGCAACGGCGTAAGGTCCTTGATGTTTCGACACCGACGAATGTCGAGTTGCTCTAACTGGGTCAGTTTGGACAAAGGGGATAGGTCAGTGATCCCGTGGCACCTCCGCATGTACAGATCTTTCAATGCTTTCTGGTTTTGCAGAGGCTTCAAGTCATTGACGAGGTCACAGCCACTGATGTCCAAATGGAAAGGTCGGGAAACTTTCAGGGGATCAAGAGACGTAATTTCTGTGTCCCGACAACACACACCGATATCGAGAGGCTGTGCCCAGAGCGGCGAGAGGTCAGTCACAGGTGTGTTGCTACAATTGAGGAATCTCAGCTTTGCTTTTTTGAGTGGAGCCAAATCCGAGACAAGAACACAATCCTCCACGGCGACATACTTGAGGGGCATTCCTCGGAGAAACTTGAGGTCGGTCAGACTCGTCGACTGGCAAGCAAATGCTTCCAGTCGTAGTGACTTTAATTTGTCCAAATCTAACGGACACCTTGATTTTAAGTACAAAAGGTCAATGCGTATGTGGGTAATGGGTTCGAGCCGAGTGAGTTCTTCGTCCTCAATCTCAAGGGCATGCCCTGACAACAAAAACCGCCTGGGTATGTTGCCCGAGATTCTGACCCCATTGATGATGCGGTAAGACGCACCATTCTGTGGCAACACAACGCCCTTACCTTTTTCGTTTTCGGGGTACGGAATACGTTCCTTCCAGCTCACCTGAAAATCAGTTGGGACATCGTTTTGTGATCTGTATTTGAGGCGAATCCCTGTTCCCTTCCAATTCGGATTCAACTTCCTAAGCTCTTGGCAAACTTTTTGAAACTCCTCCTTACTTTTATTTACTGCCCGTCTTTGAGACGGGGCGACTATCGGCTCTCTCAACATCTTTTGAAGTTTGGGCTTGGCCCATATCCCGAAGAGAGCGAACAGCGCAATCCCGACTATTACCACAACCGTGCCTGCGAGCACTTGGAAAATAGCCGACAAAAGTGAATATACTTTGGCTCGAAAGTTATTGGAGGGAGTACGGCGAAGGACAGATAGTACCAAGCTTTGGCTTATTAACTCTTGCCGGAGAGACGATACCACATGGAGGTTGACCGAGTTTGCGTCGGCTCGGAAAGGCTCCAAAGACGCAATGACCTCCTTCATGTTGGAAAACCGGTCGTCCGCAGACTTGGCCATCATTCGTTGGAGGACATCGTTGACTTTTGGCGAGACTGCTGGCCCCAAATCGACAAAGGGAACGGGCTGGTTTTGATGGGCTTTGACTACTTCTTGAGCGGACGCGCCGTGGAATGGTGGGAAGCCAGTCAACAAGAAATAAAACGTGCACCCGAGGCTGTAGACATCGGCTTGCACGTCCACACAGGCGCTGTCCAGGATTTGTTCAGGGGCAATGAACCCCAGGGTGCCCACCAGTCTTCCAGACTGCGTCAAGTGGGCTTGCGTCGGCTCAGCGGGGTCACTAGAAATCGACTTGGCCAAACCTAAATCCAACACCTTGACGGTCCCCGACACGTCAAGCATGATATTAGCGGGCTTGATGTCGCGATGGACGAAACCGTTTTGGTGGACATGGGATAGCCCTTGCGCCGCCTGGATTATCAACGGTACAGCCTCCTCCAGGGGCAACGGGCCGTTAAACGCAACTAGTTGTTGGAAATTCGAACCATCGACGTATTCCATGGTCAAATAGAGCAAGCCATTGTGCCTGCTGGCGTCAAAAGCTCTCACAAGATTCGGGTGGTTCATCTTGGCCGAGATCTTGACCTCTCGCTCGAAACGAAGAGCAGCTTGCGAGCTAAAGGCCGCATCTGAAGAAAGTACCTTCAGGGCGACAAGCCGATCCATATGCAGGTGCCGAGCCAGATAGACAGCTCCCATGCCACCACGGCCAATGAGGCCCTCGACACGATAATCGCCGATGAGTGTTTCTGGGCCAAATGTGGTTTTGGACGCTTTTGGATTCGCGGCTTTGGGATTCATTGAAACGGGAGCATCTTCAGCGCTTGTTGATGAATGGCTTGACATGAATAGGTAACCTCCGCCGTCTCTATCCAGAATGGAAACCAGAAGGGCTGTGCGACTTTGAACCCTGAACCATTGTAAACTCAAGGGGTGACTATGACTACCCAGCGAGAAACGAGGAACTTGGAGGAGATTCCGAGTAACAGCCCGGATGCAGTGACTTGAACGGAAAGCGTGTTGGTCTTCGATTCTTACAAACTTGCGTGTGCCGACTTCAAATAATAAAACAAGGTTCGAACGTCTAGACTCGTCGATAGAGTAAATGAAATCACCTGGAGTGGATAAAATGACCACAATGCGATTTGTGATGGTCGGCGGATTTCTTGGGGCAGGAAAAACGACCACGCTCGGACGATTGGCTAAATACTATATGGACCGTGGACAACAGGTCGGGATTGTGACGAACGACCAAGCGCAAGGATTGGTCGATACCAACAGCTTGCGTTCGCAAGGCTTTTCGGTCGAGGAGGTTGCAGGAGCCTGCTTCTGCTGCAAGTTCGAAGACCTCATGGGCCGCGTTGGAGAATTAGAGAAAGGCAAGCCCAGCATCATTTTGGCCGAGCCGGTAGGCAGTTGCACTGATTTGGTGGCAACAGTCGTGCAACCGCTCAAAGATCTCTACGGTGAACGGTTCAGCATCGCACCGTATTCGGTGATCTTCAAGCCGAGCCATGGGCTGCGTATCCTTCGCAACGAAGCCAACGCTGGGTTTTCTCCCAAGGCGGCCTATATCTTCCACAAACAACTCGAAGAAGCCGACGCCGTTCTGATCAACCGTATCGATGAACTAGACCAGACAGCCCTTGAGGAACTGACCAGACTCGTCAGCGAAAAATATCCGGGCCGTCCAATCTTGCGGGTGTCGGCCAAAACGGGTGAAGGGTTCGAAAGCGTGACCGAGCTACTCGATCAAGAGGGGAACTTCGGACAACGGATTCTCGATATCGACTACGACATCTACGCCGAGGGGGAAGCCGAACTTGGTTGGCTCAATACGAGCGTTCGCATGGGAGCGTCAGACGAGTTCTCACTCGACGAATTACTGTTAGAAATTGTCTCGGATCTGCGTTCATCTCTCCAGTCCATTTCGGCCGAGGTCGCACACTTAAAATCCATCGGGCTTTGGGAAGGTTTCTTTGGAGTTGCCAATCTTGTGAGCAACCAGACCGAACCCGAACTCTCGTTGCCGTCGCATTGTGACGTAAAGGAAGTCGATGTGATCGTCAACGCCCGTGTGGCAGTCGATCCCGCCATCCTTCAAACTCATGTCGAGCGTACTCTTGCGAGCGTCTGTAAAGCTCGTGGAGCGCAAATGACAGAGCAACAAACACAGAGTTTTCGTCCCGGTCGTCCGGTCCCAACACACAGATACGCCGAAGCCAAATAGGAAAGTCGCGACCAATTTCGCCTTCGTCCGCACTTTGCTCGATTGCATCGATTGAAAAAGATTAGACTTGGCGAAATTCGTCCTCATCCCGCCAGGAAGCATAACAACCTGGAAAGGGGCTTCGCCGTAACTCGAACACGTATCGTATAACTGTCCGGTTTTTGTTTTGGATTCCATAGGTTTTTCGCCGCTTAGGGCGTTTTTTGGTGACTCAAAATCCAGCATCAGTACCAACCGGACAGTCATTTCTTTCTCTTTCCAAGGGCGCCTCATACTCTGGTTCCTAAGTCATAGTGTACTGCATAAACCAATATTCAAAGCCCGCTCCCTTCCGATGTCTGCAAATCGAAGCAGGGTAGAAAACACTAATGGATCCAGATAGAAACAGAAAAAAACTCAAGGGAGCGATAACACGATTTCTATACTTTGTCTTTTTGCTCGTGATGTCCTGGTGTGTTATGGTGTTCACACATGAAATGGGACACATAGTGGGGGGATGGTTTTGTGGTGGCACCTTGCGTGAGGCAGATGTGCTGCCATGGCATTTGCCATACAGCATTTTTGCTCCAGACCCGTACCCCTTGGTTACTTTGTGGTGCGGGCCTATCCTTGGGGTTTTGGTTCCGCTAATATTGGCGTTGGTGCTCCGTCGTCAATGGATTTGGTTCATCGCCAACTTTTGCCTCATCGCCAATGGCTCTTATCTTGCAATGGCGTGGGTTTCTGGAGATCACTATCTCGACACGCATAAACTGTTGGCCCAAGGGGCACATCCAGTCACAATCGTTGTATACTGTCTGAGCACCATTGGTTTTGGTTACATTTGGTTTCGTCAGTCTTGCATTTCGATCTTGGAGCCGCCACGATCTCAAAATTAGACGCCCAGTCTCTGACTCTAAACCAGTGTTACCAGGACACGCCAAAACACGAGCAAACATTTCATTAAGCACAACATAGAAAATGAACTATGCGACAGACTTCACTACGTTCGATACTCCTTCTCATTATACTTGGGCTACTTGGGCTGATGGTGCTATTGGCAATTTACTTCCAACTCGATGCTCGTCTAGGACAAGTAGAAGATCGTGTCTCCAAGCTGCCTCCAAAGGCCTACACCGCTCCTGATCTCAAAACTCTCACTGTCAATGATGTTCCAAAGGATCTTGGGCCATCACAGACGACTTACGTTCCCGCCTATTCTCACATTTATTTTAACAAGGGCCGACCGTTGTCGCTGGAAGTGACGCTCAGTATTCGGAATACCGATCCGAATTACTCGCTTTTCCTGAGCTCGGTGCGGTACTACGACACCAATGGTGAGTTAAAGAGAACATTCCTCGATCAATTTATTCGACTAGCACCATTACAAACGCTTGAGTTCCTGGTGGAACGAGAGGACTCCACGGGAGGTTCGGGAGCGAACTTTCTGGTGGAATGGAAATCTGGCCAGAAGGTCGCCCCACCGTGGATCGAAGCTGTCATGGTCGGGGTCAATGGAAGCCAGGCCATCTCGTTCGCACGACCTGGGGTGGTCCTCTCGCAAGCTAGCAAGTGAGGTGTGTTCCGAGGTGTGGTTCTCATGACCGGAACGGATTTTCCCATCACCAGAGGGTGAAATTTGGTGTCGTAATGGCGGCACCCGTCAAACCAGACCCCCGACGACCTCGAGGAAATCTCCATGGCCGAAATCTACATCAGCACAGACATCGAAGCGGATGGACCGATTCCTGGTCCCTACTCCATGCTGAGTTTTGCGTCCGCAGCTTACTTACCCGACAGGACACTCGTGGATACATTCGCGGCGAATTTGGAAACCCTTCCGGGAGCGACAGCCGATCCTGACACGATGGCTTGGTGGCGGTGCCACCACGAAGCGTACCAGGCTACCCGAGAAAACCTTCAACCCCCCGAAACGGCAATGGTCCGATACGTCCAGTGGCTCAAAGGGTTGCCTGGGCGTCCTGTCTTCGTCGCGTACCCTGCCGGTTTCGATTTTCTTTTCGTTTATTGGTACTTGATCCGTTTCGCAA
This sequence comes from uncultured Alcaligenaceae bacterium, assembly GCA_964423615.1. Classification (GTDB taxonomy): domain Bacteria; phylum Planctomycetota; class Planctomycetia; order Gemmatales; family Gemmataceae; genus CAYRFQ01. The sequence continues at coordinate 13,219 of CAYRFQ010000033.1, forward strand.
AGGAGAGCCCGTTTTCGTTTGCAGCACTCGACATCAAGACGTACGCGATGGCCATGCTGCAGACGGAGTTTCGTAAGTCCGTCAAGCGTAAGTTCCCTGCTCACTGGTTTGATCCCGAACGCAAACACAGCCATGTCGCCCTTGAAGATGCCATCGAACAAGGGATCTTATTCTGTAACATGCTGGCCGAAAACAACGCTCGGTCGAATTCGTCGCAAACTTGAGCCCAAGTAGTCAACTCTTGGTCAAAAGCTGTCAAAGTGCGCTCTTCCCGCCACCATCAAGTCTTATAAGTTTCTTGCCGCCTCCAGGTTTCCAAAACGGCTTTAAAAACACACCGAATTTCCCCTTGCCTTTCCAGAACGTGGTAGATTTCTAACAATCGTGGGCACAAGCTCATCATCAGGAGGATGGTGAGGTCGTTGGCCCTGAACTTCAATGGAATACAGGTCAGCTCGATGAAAAAATACATAACAGGTTGCCTGATCTGCTTGACACTCTTGCTCGGGGTGGCGTCTACGAGTCAAGCAGGTCTGTTCGGATTCTGGAAACTACGCCACGCGTACAAATACTCGATGTTCATTGCTGTCCGTCCCTACAATGCCTTTACACCGGTTTGTCGCGGGCGAATTTTCTGTGACGGATGTTGTCCCTCTTTCGGTGGTTGTGGGTTCTCTGGATGCTTCCCACAGTTGCCTCCTGCACCGCCTCCTCCACCAATGCTTCCCATGTGCTTCGGGTACGGTCATTTTCCTCCGTATGGTCCGGGAGGGTACTGCCATGGCGAGTGCCCACAACCTACTCACCCGCAAGTTCCTCCCCCACCAGCAACAGCGCCATCAGAAAAGCGGAATCAAGAACAATACTCCCCTCCCGCCCCAACGCCGATGCCTTCTATTTCGCAAGGCCATCCGCAACCTCCAATGCCAGGCTACGGTGCGGTTCCGATCCATCCTGTGAGTTACAGGAATGCTGCAGGGCGTGTTCCTCACCCGAACACATACGGTTACGAACCCAGATTCTATCCACACTACAACCCGTATGGCTATCCACCTGCGTACTATCCGCCTCACTATGGGTATGGCTATCCATCCCCACAATAATTCAGCTTTGATTTTCTTGGGATCACCTTTCGGTTTTCTCGTCCTTCCACTTGTTTTCGCACTTTCTTGGATAAAGGAGGGTTCTCTACTGACTCAAGTTGCTCCAATATTCTAGTTCTGCGAATAGATGAGATGGCTCACCCCCAGTTCGAGCCATCTCGTTTTTGTAGTCGTGACCTGGATGGCCTTCTTGCTAGAATAATTGATAATCTTCTGTCCAGTCACGGAGCATCCCGACATGAACAACACACCTAGCTTTCGCATGATCCCTGAAGAAGACGAACTGTCCAAGATCGAAAGACATCTTGCCTTTTTCCCTGCCAACCCGAAACAGTTCCATCGTCTCTCACCGTTACAAGTTGAGATGTACAACCGAGACGGGTTTCTCCGACCTATCTCTCTTTTTGATGAGTCCGAAATTACAGACCTCCGCCGTTATTTTGACGGCCTACTGGAAAAGGTCCTGCAATCTGGCGGGGATAGCTATTCCATTAGCACTGCCCACATGAAACATGCTCGAGTCTATGATTTGTTAACCGATACAAGAGTTGTGGATTGTGTCTCGGACCTACTTGGTGAAAACGTAATCGGCTGGGGGTCGCACTTTTTCTGCAAAATGCCCCACGATGGAAAAACCGTAGCCTGGCACCAAGACGCAAGCTATTGGCCCTTGACGCCCTCGAAAACGGTGACCGTTTGGCTCGCCATCGACGACGCCGATCACGACAACGCCTGTGTTAAGTTCGTTGGCGGCTCTCACCTCAACGGTTTGATTACATATCGTAAGAGCGACCCTGGAGAAGAAAACGTGCTCGATCAAACGATCGAGAATCCCGAGCAATATGGCACTCTCGCCGAGAACATTTTGAAGGCAGGAGAAATCTCGATCCACTCCGACTTGCTGCTCCACGGGTCCGATGCCAATAACTCGGACAAGCGGCGATGTGGCTTGACTTTGCGGTATTGCACTCCAGACGTGACCGCCCATTTGGATTGGAACAAGAAAGGTGTCGTTGTGCGTGGCGGAGACCCCACCGGCCATTGGGGAAATCCACCGCGTCCAGAAAATCCGTGAGAGATTCCTGCCACGAAGCGATCAGATCGCCCATCCTCACGGCGCTCCGAACCATCCAACAACTGTACACCTGGTTAAGGATTTTTCTTCGCCTCTGCGTCTTCCATCCGTTCCATCATCTCGCGGAGGCGTTTGCGAGACACCCTCGCCATGGCCTTTACATCTTCATCTTCGTCGTTCAATAGCCTTTCTAAAGCAGATAGTGTTTTGGCTAGCCCTTCTTGGCGGAGTTCTTTGATCTTCTCCGACTTGGCTTTTGGTTGAAGGAAGCTATCCGAGTGGGCCGCACTAAATATAGATGGAAGGCGTTCGGCTGCCTTGTAGCGTTCCTGTGCGTCATTACTTTTCGTATCATTGAGTGTTTGTTCGAACCGAGCCTGCATTTGGGCGTGCATCTTGGCGAGGAGTTTGCGAGCAGGTTCACGAGCTACCGGCGGCAAGTCGTTCAGTGGTGGGTGTTTCCACTGATTCACAACGAAGTAAAGTACACCGGCCAAGCAAAGGAAGGCAATTAGCCACCACGTTCCAGAGCCAGCCAGGACGCCTCTGTTGGCAGCACCATAACTCCGCTCACGAGGGACTGGACCGGACACTGTTGGGTACATGAGAGACCCACAGTTTGGACACGCTGCGTCATTCATTGGCTGGCTTGGAGTACGAGTTCCACGCCAAGAACACACTTCATATTGATATTGCAATTCTGACACGACGATCTCCCCATTGTCTCGGACTGGTTGTCAAAGGTCGGAATTTGTTGAAGAAGTCTGCGGGAGACCGTCAAAAGTCGTTCCAGTTGGATAGGAACCACCCAGCCTTTTTTTGCAAACTTTAGGTTCAAGTCATTGGGGTCAACCGTTTGATCAATTCCTCGAATTTCGGATACTTTGCAGTCAACGTTTCACGATCACCATCTTCGTAGTCGGCGAAGTCGAAACCCGGAGCGACTGTGCACCCCAACAAACAATACTCCCCACCCTCTTCGAGAAACGATCCTTGCCAGACGTCCCGCGGAACAACGACTTGGGGGCTTTGTCCCCCGAGTACGTCAGGACCGATGAGAATTTCTTTTCCAGATCCATCAGGATGGAGTTGGAGCATACGCACCGGCGAACCTGCGTAGAAATGAAAAATTTCGTCTGTGTTCAACTTATGAAGGGCCGAGCATGTGGTCGGGGTCAACAAATAGAAAATCGCCGTGTTGGCCGAACGAGAACTGGAATAACGCTCAGGGAGTTGCTGCTTCGTAAACCCTTCGTGTGATCGATATGTCTCGCAGAAATAACCGCCTTCCTTGGGATGAGGTTGAAGACCGAGCTTGGCAATGATGTCGTCTGCAACAGACATTGGAATCCTTTCATCGAGTACTTGAGAATCACCACGGAGAGTTCCACACGCTTACAAGCTTGCTGAAATGAGCTGATAGCGGGGATATAAGTTTAACAGCGAAAGGACTAAGGTACCGAGTGCGATACCAAGAACAACCACCAACAGTTCCAAAAGTTCTCGAATCCAAGAACGATGCATGACTTGCACGATTATCCAATGAAAGACTCCGATACACGTCCCTTGAGCGAGTGCCAGTAGAATTCCGATAATCAAGTCGGCATAGGGGCCGAAATGCTGGACAATCATTCGAACATGTACGATCCACGACCAGTGGAGAGCGTGTACACCCGTTGCGAGGCAATGGGAGAAAAGAGTGATTACGAAAACCAGTACCTCAACTCCAACCGGGTGCAAGTCGAACATCCATTTGAATTGGGATTCTTCGGGCACATCATTTTCTTTCAACTTTGGGCGGTAGCTTCGTTGGGATGAAGTTGGAGGTCGCTTCCACTTAAAGAGTTGCCGGGTGCTCGCAGTCGATTGAAAGCGCTCGGAGAGCCGGAAGGTTGTTAGAACAACTGGAAGACTGCGTTAATTTCAAACACTGGCCCAATCGAACGACTGAGCCAGTGCTCCCTTTTGAAATCACTCGGCCCCATCACCATTTCGATACGGTCCCAACGTTCCATCGTCCAAGCGAACCTGAATTTGCACTCCAGGTTCGTGGATGTGATGGATCAGGTGTCGCGGAATGTAGCAACCAATCTGAACACGATCTCCCTCGTATTCTTGATGGTAAATCTCGGCGTGGGCCGATAAAAACGCGATGACGCGACCGTTGCCCGCACTTGCGTTCACTTCCGTCTCGACAAAGTTAGATGTGAGTTTCGTCACGACTGCTTCGCACAATTCCTCAATCCCTTTACGGCGGGCTGCACTGATATGAATGGTGTCTGGGAACCGGCTGTCCAGCACATCCAACAAGGAAATATCTTCGACCTTGTCCGCCTTATTGAATACGAGCAAAGTCGGTTTGTCCTCGCAACCGAGTTCTTTCAAGACTCCCTTCACCGCTTGGATGTGGTCTTCGGCGAGTGGGTCGCTTGCGTCAACAACATGGAGCAACAACCGAGCCTGGCGGGCCTCTTCCAGCGTTGCCTTGAAGGAAGCAATCAAGTGGTGGGGTAAGTCCCGAATGAAACCGACTGTGTCGCTCAACAAGACTTTCCCGAATTCCGGAATTTGCCACTGCCGCGTTCGGGTATCAAGCGTGCTGAAGAGTTGGTTGGCGACCTTGATGTCTGCCCCGGTGAGGGCCTTCATCAAGGTGCTCTTGCCAGCGTTTGTGTACCCGACGAGAGACACGGTGTACTCGTCCGATCGACTCGCGACTTCACGCTCTTTGCGTGCCTGGACTATTCGAATTTTTTCCTTCAAGTCGCGGATGCGGTAAGCGACTAATCGACGGTCGACTTCAAGCTGCGTTTCCCCGGGGCCTCGGAGACCGATGCCGCCACCTTCTTGTCGGGAAAGGTGCGTCCACATTTGTTTGAGTCGCGGAAGGGAGTATTCGAGTTGGGCCAATTCGACCTGGAGCCGCGCTTCTACCGACCTCGCTCGCGTGGCGAAGATGTCGAGGATGATCTCACTACGATCCAAAACCTTCCGTTCGGTGGCTTTCTCGAGGTTGCGAACTTGGGCCGGTGTTAGATCGTTGTCAAAGACGATCACGTCGGCGTCAACGGAGCCAGCTTCGTAAATCAGCTGGTCAAGTTTCCCCTTGCCGATGAACGTGCCCGGATGGATGTCTTGGCGGCGTTGAAGAAGCCCACCGACAACGGTCGCTCCAGCCGTTGTGACAAGTCCTGTGATCTCTTCGAGCGGGTCTTGCGTCACCCAGGGACGCTCCGGCAAGTCGACACTCACCAGGAATGCGCGCTCTTGATCTACCTTGAGTTCTTTACGAGTGTTATCGAATGACACGTGGTACTATCTACCTCCTTCCAAGTTTTCCTGGATTGTAAATTCGCCGCAATTGGAAATCCAAGGGAATTTAGCAAGGATCATTGGAAGTTCTCCTCTCGTCGGAAATGGAAGTATTTACTGTACTGATTGGTGAGATGGTCCTGGCTTTACATGCAAATGGACGCGAGAAAAAGACTACGGGTTCGGTATCTATTCCAAGACCTCGACGACAAGGCCATGAACACGATAGTTCACAACGCTCCGTTCGTGGAGGCGCACGGTCCAAGGAAAATCACAGATTTCCGTCACAATCTGTACGTTTGGTAATGACTGAAGGTGCGCTCCAGGTGTGAGAATCGCACGCAATAACATCTCGGGGGACCCTCGATATGGCCCACGTTGAGAGTGTCCACCAATCCAACATTCGAGCGGAGTGGCTGCCGTCGTCCAGTCGTAAGGGCTCGTGAGTTGGAAGCGTCCGCCCGGCCTACTGAGCTTGGTCAAGTCGTTCAGAAGCTGTATCGGGGACGCCACGCAGTCAAGGACGTTGAGGGCCGAGATGCCATCGAAGGAATCCGGAGCGAACGGCAGTGCCATTGCGTCGCACGCCCAGAAATCGACGAGCTTGCGGTTTGGGAACTTCACCGGAAACTCACGCCGCCGATACACAATTCCTCCGACCCTTTGCGGATACCGAACGACCCCATCACGAAGCACTCGGTGGGCCAACCGCAGCATCGAAAAATTGAGATCGACTCCGAGGGAAAGAGCACCTGTGGTTTCTGCCAAATAAAACGTTCCACGGCCAACCGAACACCCAACGTCGAGAAACTTGTCGCCTTGTTCACCCAGCAATTCGCTAACCATTGTCCCAAGGAGCCTGACGAAGTCACCAACCTGAAAATCGTTGGCCGATTCCCTCTTGTCGAGGTCTTGGTAATGGCCCCAGGCGTAGTGGCTTGCGTAAAGCCGATCCGTTTCATACGCCGACCCAGGACCACAACAATCGCTGAGCACGCCCTCGAGTTCGTCGGGAAGATCTTCTCTGGCTGTGATTTGGTGGATGCGAGATGAGACGTACTCGCGGACGTCCGGCACAAGAATGGGAATGCCGTCGATGATGGGATACTCGCATTGACACGCGGAATTGGTGCAATGTAATAGGCCTTGCAGAATGACTCCGTTCGTTTCGCTATCTCCAGACCGGTCGTTGCGAGGGACATCGGTTTGTCGGTAGGTTGTCTCGTGCCACACGGCTGCGATTTCGACAGGAAACGCCCCTCGGCCTTGAACTTGACAGAGCGGGCAAATAGGACTCAGTCGTTCGAAGTGCATTCGCTTCAAAAATGGTTATCCTCCGATATCGACGTTGGTCGCACCAGGACCTGTGACCTTACCCGTGAGAGATGGAATCGGAGCCGAGCATGCGGCGTGAGCAGTAACGTCATCGACGCGTGCTGCGGGTAATTTCTCGATCATCACGGTGCCGGAGCCCTTGGCAATTACTCCAGGTCCACCAGGAGAGCAGCTTGCGAGAGCGCACTGAACCGATTTGTCACCCACGCGTGCGGCGTTCTTCCCTTCGATTACCACCGTCGACGCGCCTTTCTCTATGGCAAGCGGCTGGGCCGGATGTGCCTGTGGAGTTGGTGTCGGCGTGGATGGGTGGATGGGTGCATGGCAATGTGGGGCATCTTGTTTAACGTTGTCGCCGACTCTAGCTGCTTTGGGCATGCTTCGACTTCTCCCTAACGACCAAGTTCACGCGGCGGGCGCGTGAGATGTTGATTTCAAAACCGACGCTGCCGCCCGCTCGCGTGCAACGCCTGGTTCGCCGGTTCTGGACAAATGCCCGCAAATCAGCCCTGCATTTCTTCCGGGGCGATCTCCACCATTCGAATAATCGATTTCATCGCGGGGTCCGTAAATCCTGAGTAGTTGGCAAGCCTTCCACCGCCCGCCGGATTTTCAACATCTCGAAGGATATTGCCATACTTCTCCGTTTTCAATTGCCGAAGTGGACCCGACAAGGCCGTACTTTGAACCGCTTCTCCGAGCGCGGCGGATACCTGCTCAACGAGATACTCCATGGTGACGTACTCGTCATCGCTGTTCGCCATTGCCGTGAGGATTTGTTTTCGATATCGCTTCTCTCCAACCGTTTCAATTGTCGCCCGATACTCCCTAATCAGCCTTTGCGCTTTACGCCTAGCGTAAGTCGCAAGGGCAGTTTTGACATCATCAATTGTGGGCGAGTTCTCGGATCGATTTTGGCAGATTTCGGCCACTTCTAAGCAAAGGAACTGCAAAACGAACGGCGAACCGACAGAATACGTCTTTAACGCGTGTACGACATCATCACTTACCTGCAGTTTCAGGCGGTCAAAGCCTGTCTTGACGATTTCGTGTGCCTCCGAGGGGCTTAGGGTAGTAAGATTGATCTCTTCCAAGACCCTGTCAGTTCCGGGATCGCTGATGACGAGTCGCGACGCCTCGTTCTCAGTTCCAATGAGGGCAATACGAAACTGCTTGCAGTTTCGATTCGCAAAACTCTTGAGAAAAGCCGTGAGATCGCTACTGAATTGATCTGAAGCTCGGTGTAGCTCATCGATAAGCAAAAGAATCGAATTCTCATTGCAAATGTCTATCAGCTTCGATTCCGTCGGCGATCTAACGACGAGTTCTCGGACTTCCTTTTCACTTGCACTACGTTGTCGCGTGATTCCGGCCTTCAACTTTGCGACTAGCACGTAGAATGCATTACCGGAAAGCTCTCCTTCCGCATTGGTGCCAGTCATTGTTCCGGTTCCGACAGTGCGTTGAACAGTCACTTCGTATCCTAGCTCTTCCAAAATCCGTTCGAAGATGGCGGAGAAAGATTTTCCGTAAACGTTCTCGATGTACACAAGTTTGTGGGTACTCGAGAAATCCTGTGCCACCCGGACAACCATACTTGATTTACCAACACCGTATCCGCCAAACACGAGCGGCACGTAGGCTCGTTCTAGAGCCGTGCGTACGTCAGCCTGCGGTGTGCCTCGGTCGGCGTAAACGTTGGACTCCTCAATTGGAAACTTGCCCGGAACGAAAACGTCAGACGGCTTTATCATCGACAACGCAAATCCTTTAGATTGGGTGAGGATATGGTAGTAGTGGCGTCGGCGAACAATAGTTTAGTCACTTAAGGCCGACTGAATCATGGCGGCGACCACAATAACTATCACTCCACAGATTAATGGGAATGCGACTCGCTTGGCAAGTGCAAAGGGACTTGTGTTAGTCAGGGACGAGGACATCAGCGTGACTGCGGCAACAGGGGACATCGTTCGACCGGCGGCGGAAGCCAAAGCCACGACAGACCCAACCAACGCTGGATCTACGCCTGCGTCAACAGCAGGAACTGCAAAGAATCCAAACAATGCTTGCGTGGAAGCCATCCCCGACCCGCAAACCGTCGCAAAACCCATCGGTAAGGCACCGCTTGCCGGGAACAGCAACCAGGGTACCTCTCCAATAATGACACCGATGAATTTGGCGATTCCGATGATCTTGATACCTTCGGCGAAACAAGAGGCCGTGACGATTAAAGAAACGATGTTGGCAAAAGCATAGCCCGCTCCGTCAAAAAAGGCTCTTGGTATTCGCATGGCCGAACGCCATGCGACGAGCGCTGCGACGAATACACCGATGAGCATCGACGCACCGATTAACCGGCTGCCAGCCAGTCCAGCGAGTCGAATAACTTCGCTTTGTTTTGGCTGGAGGTCGGTTTGTTGGTGTTGGGCTAGTCCGTCTTGGGCCTTCAGGTCCGAAATATCGTTCTGCAACGTGGCGACCTTGGGAACGAGCCATGCGGGCGGAACGTGGATCAAGTTCAGTGGCGGACCCGTTAGAAACAGCAGGGCCAAAGGAAGCAGCGGGATGGCTGCCCGAAGATAGCTGATTTGGAACGTTTCGACTTCTTCAGTTGGGGCCGTTTCGTCCTGCTGTTCGTTGGAGTCCTGTTGAGCTTCCTTGGCTTCAGCACGGGCGGAAAGCCACCAATGGACCAACGTCACTGCAAGGAGTCCCATCAAATTCAGAGGCAGAATACGTTGGATGACGATTGCCGCCGTCAACCCCATCGGAGGCTTACCTTGCTCGGTGAGTGTGTCTTCACTGACCGACACTGTTGTTCGTAACTCCGGCGCGCCTGGGTTGAGGAGTTCTCCACCAACGGAGCACCCGAGCAGCAACGTTGCCCCGATCGTCGTAGGCGATATGCGGGCTGCCAGTAGAATCGGAATCACAACCGGGCCCAGCGTGGCCGCTGTGCTCGTCTGGCTGATGATCGGGATATTCACGATAAAGGCCACGATGAGCGTTCCGGGGATTAGAGCCCAACGGACCTTTGTAAGAGGCTTGATCAACAAGTGTACAAGGTGCTGGTCGCATTGGGTGTGTCGCAGAACATAAGCGAACCCCATAGCCGTGCAGATGGGGACGACGAACCGCTCATTCGCAAACGTCTCGAAAAATTTCACGAGAATTGGAGCTGGTTTTCCTGCCACAAAACCAAGAATCAACGCCGCCGCCATCAACGCCAAACGCACATCGACGCGACGCGTAATTGCATAGATCGCGCCGACAATCGTGACGACACCCAGGAGTAATTGAAAAGACTCTGTGAGGTTCATGGCGGTATTATCCTGCAGAACTTGGTTGATCTACCATAAGCCGAATGGTCCGATGACAAAAGGAAAAACGCGAAAACTACATCATCGCGGTTGGACATCGACCACGCCACTCTCACATCGTGTAAGAAAAAAGGTCTATTGTTCTCCCGGCCCTACTTGAGCTTTGCAGTGGTCGATACAAACTTGCGGACCACCGGAAAGAAATCGACTTCGACCGAACTACCATGATCGGCACCCTCTACACGAACGAATTGCTTCGGGTCGTTGGCTGCCTGGAAGAGACGTTTTCCAAGAGAAAACGGTACTTTTCTGTCGTGTGTCCCGTGGAAGATCAAGACCGGCTGATGACAACTGCGGATCTTTGCGACGCTGTCAAATCGATGCCGCATCAGCCAATGAGCTGGGAGAACCGGATACCGAGAGGCAACGACATCGGGGAGAGACGTAAACGGGCAAATCAACACAAGAGCCCGGTGCGGGCGTTCACTGGCCAGAGCCACCGCAACCCCTGAACCCAGAGAACGTCCCAAAATCACAATCCTCTCTGAATCAATGCATTGGTTCCTTTGAAGCCAGGTATAGGCGGCTTCTGCCGAGTCATAACAGCCCTGCTCGCTGGGCGTTCCTTTACTTCGGCCGTACCCAGGATAGTCAAATATCAGAACGGATAAGTTCAGCTCTTGTTGCCACTTGACGACTGCGGCTGAGGATAAATGAAAGCTCAAGTTCGCGTTTTGTGGATGACAGATCAGAACGGCTCCTTCGTGCCTTTTCTTGGGGTACCAACGGGCGTGAATGCTGACTTTCTTCGAGATTTCAAGAAAAAGGTCTTCCATTTGGTTCTCCGTCGTTGACTCCAACCAGCGCTCAGCAGGAGAACTCGGTCGGAAAACGAGCCGATTCTCGAAAACTAACAATCCTCCAACGATCAAGACGTAAACCAAAAGCACCCAAAGGAAACACCGACCGATTTTTCTGCAAAGTCGCTTTGGCAACGAGGGTTTGGGAGTGAACATCCTAGTTCTTTCGGTAAGAAGGCGAGTAGATGGCATCCATTTTTCGTTGTACTATATTTTTCGAATCGAAACTCCTCCGATCCCCTCAAAGCTAAAAACCCACAATTCGACAAAAACGGTCTAAAAATGACAGAAAACGGAACCACCATTGCACTAGACTTACGCCTTTTGTTCCCTTTTGTGACACCTCCCCACTCTCCATGATCTACAAGTGTGCGTCTCTTTCAGCGCGAACATTTTTCAGCTGGGAAGACTCTCATTTAGTGACCGATCTTGCTGTTGAGGATCACCGCTTTGGTCGATCGCATTTCGCGCATTTCGGATCACAGGTTCCGCTCCACAGACTTTGTGTTCCTCGTGCTTTGCATCTTGAAGTACAATCTTCTTGGCATGGCCACGGCGAAAAAGTAAGATCAATACCTCACAACGCGAGTTGAATTCTTGTATGGACCAGCACGAAAAACGAGAGCTGCGAAACCTGAAGCGTTCCCTCAAACGTAAAGGGACAAAACGCCGCAGGCAACACCTCAAACGGGACCTCCAAGACAACCCCGAAGAAGCCCACCTGACGGAATTCGAGTACGACAGAGATAGCTCGGAGTGGCTCAACGGGATCGACAACGACCGTACGCGTCGTCGATCCAGCTCTGAGAAGGACGATGCAGATGAGTGAACGCAGAACGTCGAGGACTTTGTTGAGCGGAAAAAGAAAGACGCACGCCATGGCCCGACCAAATTTCCTCGTCGTCAAGGTGGGGGGAAGTCTATACGATCTACACAATCTTCGGTCCAAATTGCATGCCTGGTTAGAAGACTTTTCAGATTGTGCGGTTTGTATCATCCCAGGGGGAGGGAAAACGGCAGACGTAGTTCGCGATTGGGATAGGAGACACGAACTGGGAGAAGAGAAAGCCCACTGGCTTGCCTTGCGATCACTGACATTGAATGCTCATTGGTTAGCGGACTTGCTTCCCAGGGCAACTGTCCTGTCGACCCCAAAAAAGTTGCTCACTCGGAAAAATCCGTTTTTGTTCATTCTCGACGCGCACGCTTTTGGTGTCTTTGATGAGCAAAACGCGGATCACCTTCCGCATACGTGGGAAACAACAAGCGACTCGGTGGCCGCACGAGTTGCCATCGTTTTTGGTGCGGATCACCTCTACTTACTCAAATCGGTCGATATACCTCCGGCAATCACTTGGCGAGAAGCCGCCGAGGCTGGATTTGTCGATTCGATCTTTCCCTCGGTTGTCGACCATTCTCCGTTGCAGGTCCATGCCATCAATTTCCGGGAATGGGAACTTCCTCACTCTGATACTTCGCCGAATGCACAACATTGGCAAGCTGGCGAACTTTCACCTCGCTGATGCTCGAGTCTCTATCGCCGGTGCAAGCAGCCCCTCTGACGGCGACCCAGTCCGGACGAACGTCCATTAGATCGGCGATGTCGTCTAACCGCAGCGAACCCGCCAACGCGACCCGCACGCCTGAGGCATGACATTGAGCGCAGATGGCAACAAGCCTGGACTTTGGGAGCCACGATAATAAACCCCTTCCCAACGAGTTGGAACTATCCTCAATATCCGCCTCGGTCCTCGATGATTTATGGAACGTATCGATCAGCAGTATGCTACCTGGTCTGCTGCAAGCAAACTCGACAACGTGTTGAACTTCAGGTGCCATAGCCTTGTTGCCCTCAGCGTAAGCCACCGCAACGACGCCAGGAGAACCTTCGACGGTTTCGGCTTTCCGAATCACTGCTTGGAGCGCACCCTGCCAATCAAAGCCACCACTCAACCCCCACTTCAGGAGCCATAGCTTTTTATAAAGGTGGTTAGGCGATGACAGCCAAGTTCTGTCCGTCGATCGAGGAGGATTTCGATAATGATCATAGAGCTCTCCCATCGCAGCGGTCACAGGGACTCGGCCTTGGACGACTCGCACGATTTCCTCCACAACTTGCCAACTCGTTTTGCCGAGTGGACCGTTGGCTGGTTCTTTGATGTCGATGACGTCGGCTCCCCCTAGAAGAGCAAGCTCGGCTTCGTGGGCCGAACGCACGCTGACGAGGAGACGAGTTCGGTGGGGCTTTTGGGGTGTTTGTTGATTCAATGTCATTGTGTTCTTGAATATTTCCAACACATTTTAGCGAGTGTCGTTCTTCCATTTGCTTGTGACATGCGGGACTTTTTTCGAAACACGACCGCTTGTTCGTAGCTCATAGACGGGGTGCATTGTGCGGTCCAACGGCACTGGCTGTCGTCAAAACCTCTATGTTCGTGGAAGTCGTCAAAACGAAATCCAAAATCCCATTCTTTCGATCCAGGAACTTCTTGTTGGCTCGATTCCAGAAACGACAATGCAGATCTCTGAACACACACATCAGTTCGGTATCGAAAGTCAAGTCGTGAGGTTCTAGAATACCAAGACGCACTGGTAACGACCAAACAACACCCCACGAATATTTAGAATGTCCGGCATGAAGGTTTGGAACTTACGACAGATACAGTAAAATATGGCCAACATCGGATACTCAAAGCTGCGACCTTCCCGTCTTGGTTGTGATCATCGTGGGTAACAACACATTGGCGGCATTTGGTAATCCGTCGACGGAAATCTCATGCACGCATTCGGCTTTGTCCCGCAGGACTGCGGGTGCCGACCTTTAACGACATGGTAGAGCTATGCAATTACCTGACGAGTCCATCTTGTATCAATATCCCGGATTGTTGGTCTCTCCTCTGGAAGAATGGACTCCGGCGGCAGAGTTCCGGGCCCAGCACTACCTGCACCCCAACGAACTACGCGACTTGATGCCAAGGTTGCTTCAAGTCCGTAGTCAGGTGGCCGCGGAGAGAGAACTCCGACAAGTGCCCGAGGAGATGCAGCCACTCGATTCGGGCTTTATCGATTTGCCCCAAAAATACCTCGACCAATTCCGGCGACAGGGGGACCAAAGTATTCTTGGAAAGGTCCTGCAGGAATCGACTCGACTTCGGGACCTTGCAGATAAGGTCGTCATTCTAGGAATCGGCGGTTCTTACATGGGCGCCCGAGCCCTGTTCGAAGCTCTCCGCTCGAAGTATCACAACGAGTTACCGGCAGAGACTCGACTCAATGTTCCATGTATCTACTTCGCCGGAAACAACGTCGATAACGATGCGTTGCAAGAACTGCTCGACATGCTTCAAACAACCTGCGTCGAGCCAAATACTCGCGAAGAGCGGTGGGGGGCAATCGTCATCAGCAAGTCGGGAGGGACTCTCGAAACGGCCACAGCCCTGCGTGTCATTCGCAAGGAAATGGTCGATTACTACGGTCCCCAATCGGAACTCGTCAACTCCTTACTTGTTCCGATCACCGGGCCCTCCGGAAAACTACGCGATCTTTGCCGGGCCGAAGGGTACGCCGAGGACAACATCTTCACGATTCCCGATGGAGTTGGTGGACGGTTCTCCGTTTTCACACCGGTCGGATTGTTGCCCGCTGCAGTGATGGGGCTCGACGTACGCGCTTTATTACTCGGGGCAGCGGCCATGACTCGAAGGTTTCTCGAAGAACCGTTCGAGCAGAATCCCGTCCTGCAGTATGCGGCCGTGAACTATCTGATGCTGACCGAACACAACAAGCCCACCCGGGTTCTTTCGATCTGGTCGGACAAACTCGAGGCGATTGGCTTGTGGTACGACCAACTTCTTGCCGAGAGCTTAGGCAAACACAGTCAGGGACCGACCCCAATAACGACTCTCCAAACTCGCGACTTGCACTCCCGCGGACAGCAGCACCAAGAGGGAACTCGCGACAAGGTTATCAACAACCTATTTGTCCGCACAACGAAGACTCCACCCATCAAGATCGGAATGGCCGACAACGACTCCGACACTCTCAATCAGTTCAGTCGAAAGACTTTACCGGAAATCATGGATGCCGCCTTCCGCGGAACGAACATCGCTTACGACGACGTGGCTCGGCCAACTGCCGATCTGATTCTACCGACCCTTTCCGAACACACGATTGGTCAATTGTTGCAAATGTTCATGTTGGCCACCGTCATCGAAGGGCGTTTGTTGAACATCAATCCCTACGGACAACCCGGCGTAGAGGCTTACAAACGCAACATGAAGGCCTTGTTGTCGGATGGCACGCCAGATTAGGATACCAACTGAAAAATGACGAGAATCGAAAGACTACACACAACGACCAAAACGAAGGGATAGGTGCTATTTGTGCTGTTCTTCGGTTGCGTCTTGTCGTGAGATTCTCTCTGGCCCTTGTCTTTCGACCATCGACCCTTGTTTCTTTGGCAATAACTCCGAGGAAGACGGACCCGACGGATTGCTATCTCGCAAGAGATCCTCTGGTTTATGCGGTATGATCCAACGCAAGAATTGCAACGCCAAGAACAACCCCAACACGGGCAAAATGACCAAACCTAGGTTTGGCAACCAGACCGAAAGAATGAGCAATAGTATACTTATCCAAATGAGGGCACACCCCATCAGTGTCATGGTCCCCTTGAAGCTGGCTTCTTCGTTGTCCTCTTGATACTCCAGTTTACTGCTCCTTCGTCGTTCAACACTCCGCCTCGCCGCATCGTCGAGTTCCAAACACCTGATTTCGTCTTCCCACGAAAGGGTGCCGACCTTTGGTGCCAAGTCCGAGACCCGTTTGTCGGGATCGGGTATCGTTCCAGCATGTTGCTTTAGTGATTGCTCAAAGACCTCGACCATCCGGGGCCACGGGTTCCAAGATTCCCAGTGCTCGGTTTGCCGAGTTCCATTCTCGTCGTTCCAGCTTAGACTGGCTGGCCCTGGCCAACCTTGGGGAAAGAGCAACTCCGCTTGGTCGAAGCGCAGCCGTGCGGTGATTCGCCACGACGCCTCGGGCTGATACGGCAAAAGGTTGTATTGGAAAAGCCCACCTCGCTCGAACCGCCCACAGAGCAGTAGCGATTCCTCACCACGAATCCCCATATATGATGAGAATCCAGAAATTTCGGAAATTTCGCCCGCGAGCACGCGGAGCACGTCCCAACCAGGGATCCCTGGTTGATGCCCCAAAACGTCCAAGTTGTACAACGTTGACTCCGTCGATGTCCGTTCCATCTCAAGCAAGCTTGGAATTGTCGGAAAGACTTCGACATCGGGTGGCGTGTGTTTCTTCCGGTCCGCTGCGATAAACGTGGCCAGTTTCTCGAATCCGGGATGAAAGGCTTCGGACAGGAGAGGTAACACCGCTTTGCCGGTGTCGGACAAGACGATTGCGGCTTCGTAAGCAGACAAGGGAGAATGATCGGCAGGGTGAACACACACGACATGCTTTTCGGATTGAAGGGCACGCCTCAGTTGGTTGGGCCGATCTCCAGCGCCCCCGGCTACTATGACTGCGTCGACCCCAAGTTCGGCAAGTGCTTCCTCCATGTCACCGACCCGGCGCACAGAGATTTCCCAACGTTTCAAATACTCGAGCCCAACGACAGAACCGGAGTATAAGACGAGTTGGTGGCGTTTCGACTCCACCAATGCCCGTGCCATGTCGAGTCCGTCGGCGTGGTCTCCAAACAACGCAAATCTCATATCAAATCGGTCCCTGTGAGTTCGCTCGCACACGGTCTTTCACTTCGTGTCCTACCTGGTGCTATGCAACAGTTGGCTGCTCAACTCGACTTTCTACCGGTATTGTAGTGGACTCCGCCAAGGCCACCAGGAATTCCGCTCCTGTTTGCGCAGAGCGAATCGTACAATTGCTCCGAACTGTTCTCCAATTGCGAAAGGGGGAGGCACCTCAATGCGCTGCGGTTAATCGGAATTGAGAGAGGATGGATGAGATGAGATTCGAGAGTCCTCTTTTCCTGAAGAGTTTGTTCAAGCTGCGGTGAGGTAGCCTTAGGCCAATAAAAGCATTCGGTGGCGTCTCAATTAGCTTAACGCTTGAGGCTCGAAAACGTCGCCTGGATGGCAAGAGGTAAACACTTACTATGGTCAAAGTCCTGGGATTCCGAATGTCCGATTTGTTCTTCCAGTGGCTTTTCGTGTCGCGTTGTTCGAATGACAAGCAATCGCTGGACCGGATAAACCGGATGGAGATGGACGAATGCCTCGCGTCCGAACGACCCTTCTTTCTCGAAAACGCCACCGATGAGTAAGTATTTGCCGGAGGCAAGATCGACTTCCCAACTCAAGTCCGGATGTTTTTGGCAAGGCCTTTCATAAACGAGCGACCATCCCACTCGATTCTTGGCTGGACGTATATTTTTTTTCACGTCGCCGTAAATGACCTCGGGCGTTAACTTCAAACGCGTCTTGCCGTCCTCGGTAAGCGAGGCCACGACGGCCAAACGATATTGTCCATGATCGAGTTCGAACTTTTTGAGTTCTCCCCCTTCCAATACTTCATAGCGACACTTCGGCCGAAAGGCCCCAAGATAGAGATGATCTTCTTTGCCTACGGGAAGATAGAACGCACGGGGGTTAATACTGCACCGATCTGACGTCAACATCGTCTGCAATTTCGAGGGGACCGGACCGATGACTTGGCCAACACGAAGTCCATTCTCCTCCAGCAATTCCTTACGAATTCCGTCTCCTTCGATGGGCTCCTGGTGATGGTCCAACTCTGTTACAAGATCATCCGTGTACTGCCAAACTTCGGTGTTCAAGTAGGGGTCGGCGACTCGGGTTTCGACCAAAGCTACTTCCAGACGCACGATGTTTTTGTAGCGTGCGATCGTCTGGCTATGCAGTCGTTGCTCCCACGAGCGGCGTGGCGTCTCCGGTGTGTGCTGGAGACATCCACCCACAAGGCAGAGGGTCAGACAGCCTAGCGTCGCTCCCCATTGCCGCATGGCGGAAGTCCTCATTCCGATAACGCAGAGTGTTCTTTTCATGGGATTTGAGAACGTATACCGACATGAGCCTGTGCAATCAAGGTGGATTTTGTTGGCTGCGATCTGGATTTGGAATCGGAGTTACTCGCACGCTTACCAACGGCGGTTAGTGCTGACTGAGCGTTCAATGGATCGAGGTCATAGATATTGTCAGGAAGCGAAATTGGTAGCTTTTCGTTTTGGCATTGGGGTGTGAGAAGATGCACACCAACGAGGGCACACCAAAAGGGAAATGGTGTGCCAGCGATTTCACCCCCATGCAGTGTTGCCTTACGGAACCCGAGGCACAGCCATCCGGACGGGTTCTGGATGTAAGAATTGATTGGAGGAGACACCAACCGTCTCTGGCTGCGAAGGAACGCGAGGAAAGTACGGCACCAAAACTGTATCCTCGGCCGGAGTCGGCGGCGGCAACGTTTCGGGCTTCTTCTGTTGTTTCTTCTCAGTCCCATTGCCGAGGTCACTCTCTTTCGGTTCCTCGGGTTCGCTCGGATCGGGATTCCAATTGGTCGTTTCGCCGGGTGGGACTTGTAGCAAGCGTTTAATCTTGTGCGAATGCCAAACATGTCGTGGCAGAACTCCGTAAGGTGGAACCATCGGCAGTTGGTAGCGGGGCTTGGGTTGATATTTCTCGTCGTAAAGTTTCTCCCAGAATCCATCCTCGTCGACGGTCAACAGTTCCAAATCCAGGAACAAGTCGATGCGGTTTTGGATATAACCGATGTGTTGGCTCGTGACGGCACTAAGGGCTGCCGTTTTGTCTTGTTGGGCTTCCAGGAAGTCACGGGCGGCAACACCTGGAATTCCCCGGTTCAATTGTTCAAGGGTACTCCGGACTCGTTCGAACGCCAAGGCCGCACTCGACACTCCGATGCGGTATTGCTCAACGTCCAGGTCGAGGTCACGCAGGTCGTCTCGCACGGCCAACTTGATGTTATCTTCGAGTTCGATCTTTGCCCGCAACGCGGCCTGATAATTGATAAGGGCAAGGCGAAAGATGTTCCTTTGGGCCTTCCGGTTGAGCGGGGCGTCTACTTCCAAGAAAAGTCGTGTCTCGAGGTTGTCGGCATTGAACGCGAAAGGCCGGTCTTTGATGGGATCAGTCCGGAATATCTGCGTCGCTCTCAAGTTCACAATCGACTTCAGGTCGTCGGCGGCAAGTTTGATCTGTCGCCAAGCGTCAGCTTGCAATCCTCGCAAGTTCATCAAGTCGTAGCGCTGAGTCACGGCAGTCAACATAGCGTCGTCGACTCCTATTTCCACGGCAGTCAAGCCGAACGGGTTCGCGTCGACGAACGTTTTAGCTTGCTTCAGTAAGAATTCCGACGTGGAGAGAGCTTTTTCGAATCGTTGCTCGGCCGTCAGTTTTTGTGTCGGTAGAAGTTTGGCTGTCGACTTGGCTAAAGTTTCGGCCTCGGCCAGTCGCTGATTGGCAGTCTTTAACAGCTCCGGTACTTTCTTGAATTCTCGAGCGTCGAACACGCGGTCAAACTGCTCCCCCAACTCCTTTAATCGTTCACCAAGGCTGACTTGCTGATTGCGGAACTTCGTGATCTTCTCGTCGTCGGCGTCGAGGAGTTCTGCCAAATCGAGCTGGCGGTCGATAAGGGTTCGGACCGATTCGATCAAGGTTATTGTCCGGCCATAGAGCAACTCTGGTCTGGCCTTGTTTTGCGTGGCCAGAACGGCTCGATCGAACTTGACGCCCAACCGAGCATCTTCCAGAAGCATCTCGGCGAGCACTTGCTCGAGTTTCGTGTCCTTCGCTGCTTTTTGGCCTAATTGTTCGCGGGATAGCCGGCCACTAAGAAGTCGACGTGCCAGTTCGATCGAGTAATTCAAAAGAGTTGCTTGTTCACGTTCGAACTTCCCTTTGGCTCCTTGCTCGATGATCCGAAGGACTCGAGCGCGTTCTTTTTGCAAGATTCGTCCGGCCCGGCTGACCAATTCAGTTTCGATGGTCGTTTGGTCCCGGAGCGTAATTTCCTCCAGTTCCGTCAGGTCCAGGTTGATGGCAAGTTCGGGAGGAATACCAATGGTTAATTTGAGACTGTCCAACAAGCTCTCCAGGTTGTTACACACGGCGATCAGCCTGTTCCGGCTCGCCAGAGCATTTTGTTCGATTTGGTCGACTTGTACCCGAGAGCGTGGACTCCCACCGAAGAGTTTCCCAGAAAGAAACTCGGCTTCTTGCTGGGCAAACGCGCGATAGTTGCTGAAATAGTTTTGCGATTCAATTTCGATGTTTCGGTATGTCGTCAGGAGGTTGTAGTATTGGAATGCCAGGTTTCGGAAAAACGTCTTGCGGAACCTGGCGTAGTCGCGAGCCGCATACACGACGTCGCGCTCGGTTTGGGTCAATGGTTCCAGGACGATGTCGCGTTGGAAGAGGCTCTGGGACGCGGTAAACAACCACTCGGAGGTTATGTCGGCGGCAAATCCTTCGGGACCATTAAACGTCAACACGACGCGGTTGGCGAACGCGGACAGGACGGTTCCACCGGTCGCTAATAGAGTGCTGCCGTTGAATGTGGTTGGGGTACTGAGCGTGTTCGTCTCGATCCCGCCAGTACGGTTGTGGATGTAATCAACGATCTGGCTATTCCCTAGCGGATCAAACTTGAGGGCAAATTGGAAACGCTCGAAACTCAGTGCCAACGCCACCGCATAGAGTATCTCTTTTTGAGTTTGGTACTCCCGGCTGTTGGTCAAGGCCAGTTTGACAATATCCTCCAGCGCAAGTCGCTGCGACTCATCACGGACGGGGTCAGGGAGTTCCTCTCCATAAGTTTCCTCGTACTCCTCGCGTGTCCTTTTGTACTCTTCGCGGATCGACTCGAATTCAAACATGCGACGTCGGCATTTTTCAGGAATCGAATCCCATATACTCTCCGGGATCGGATTGATCTTCAATTCATCTTGCTTCTTCGGCTTGGAGGATTTTGGTGGTTTCTGTTCTTCCTGCTCGTCAGACTTCTGGATCACCGGTAAACTCTGAACGAACTCGGCTTGTGCACGATGCGTGACGAGCATGACCGGCGGTTCCGAAGTTTCTTGGGGCAAGTCGGAGACCGACGTTCTCGCACGACTTGGAGCGGAGCCACGAACTCTGGAAGATTGGAGAGGTTCTGGTTTTGGAGGTTTCTGCCCAGTTTGTCCTTCCGCGTTTCCGTCGGTTTCTTTGGGCCGAAATCGCTGCGGGTCTCGCTCGGGTATCTCGGGCAACTCGAAGGCATATAGCTGGGGAGCTGGGGTGGGCAGCATGGGATCGTCGATCGGTGTTGGGTCGAAGAACCGGGAGCCTGGTTGTGGGAAGATGTTAAAACTAGGTGATGGAGCCCAAGGTCGCCCAATAGTTTTCTCCTGGAGAATCCCATACGTCTCTCGATCGGCCCGAACGCGATAGTGGGTCCGCGAACAACCTGCGATCAAGAGTAGACCACAGATCACACCGATTCTGAGATAACCAGCATACGACATCAACACCACTCTACCTACCTTTGGAAAAGGCTTGGTGCGGAACGCGAAAACGGACCCGATGGGGACATGGACAAAGCATGCCATTGCAATGAGTATTATCGGTAGACTTTGACAGGGTCTTCAGACGGATTGGAGATGCCAAAAAGTGAATCATCTCTCCATTGGTTAGGAACGGAACTAGCATGCACGACTGGTCATCCTGCAAAGAAGTGTCCGTCCGTGCTTTTCTCGACACCAGCTTGAAACAAATTCTGCCCGGTTGAGTTTCGTCTGCGTTTTACCTCAGTCACAGATGAATTGCTCTAGATATTTCTTGGCCTGTCGCAGGGCTCGCTTTCGACCATCGAGCGAATCTTCGAAGGCCCGGTCTTCGACTTCGATGCACACCGGGCCGTCATACCTGATGTCGCTGAGTGCCGAAAAGAACGGGCCCCACTTCACGTCGCCGTACCCAGGGATTTTGGGGGTGTTCCAGTCGAGTCCCATGACGCCCACTTCGTAGAGCTTCTCCTGATCGATCTTGGTGTCCTTGGCGTGGACGTGGTGGATGCGTTTGGCGAACTCCTTGATGCACCGGACGTAGTCGATCTGAAGCCAGACCAAGTGCGACGGGTCGAAGTTGAGGCCAAAGTTGTCGTTGCGGATTTCGTTGAACATCGCACGCCAAATGGCCGGAGACATCGCCAGGTTCTTTCCACCGGGCCATTCGTCCTTCGAAAAGAGCATTGGACAATTCTCGATGGCGAGATTGACTCCTTTGGATTCGGCCAAAGCAACGAGATCCGTGAAGATAGCTTTCATCAGCGGCCAGTTTTCTTCCACCGATTTGTGCCAGTCTCGACCGATGAACGTTGTCACCGTGTTGACACCGAGCGTCGGAGCCGTTTCGATCACTTTCCGTAGGTGCTCGACGGCGACCTTTTGTTGGTCCTCGTCGGGCGTCAGCGGGTTCGGATAGTAACCGAGTGCTGAGAGGAAAACGCCGTTTCGTGCGGCGAGTTCCCTTATTTGCTCGGCTGAATCAGGCGTCAACGACGTTACGTCGATGTGAGTGACCCCTGCATAGCGACGATCAGCTTTTCCAGGCGGCCAACACATGACTTCGACACATCGAAAACCTTCGTCGGAGGCGAAAGAGAGAACGTCCTCGAGACTAAGGTCGGCCAGAATAGCGCTAACGAATCCAAGTTGCATGTTTTAACTCCGGGAATCATGGAGGCTCGCACATTCATGGTCCTGCCGAATCATTACGAACAAGATTCGCGGTCATCGTTGTGCCTTTACAAAAGAGAGAAAAAGAGGAGGCCAGCTATTCCTTTTCCTACTCGAAGGCTACAGGCCAGATGCCTTCACTCGACAGCAAAAATTTTTCATTTTTTTTACTGCCTCGATCTCCTCCAGACCACGACCCCTCGACTTTCCAACAAAAACCGGTCCAAAAATGACAAAAACCTGCGCTAAACCTGCAGTAAACCTGCGCCTAAACTGTAGTAAACCTGTAGTAAACCTGCGCCTAAATTGCACCTTTTTAACACCTCTCGATTTCCACATACACATACGTATCAATGACTTATGGAAAACGACCCTCGCAAAACAGCCATTTTGGCTCGTTTTCGAGTCCTCCAGCCGCCCTTGGGCGCAGGTGCCCATAATACAATAGGATTGGACGCCACCTCATTTTCAGAAAAATCGTCGAACTTCCAATTTTTTTTCTACTTGCAACGCACAAGGGAAGAAGGCCCCCAACCCGAGCGAAGCGGGAATCATGGTGAGCGAAGCGGGAATCATAGCGAGCGAAGCGGCAAACGCAGCAGAACCGGAAGGAAGGTGATCCTATCTCGAGTAGGGTTCTTGGGCTCAGGAGTTCGGCGACTCCGAACTGCACCCAACACGAACGTTAACCGGTCTAAGCGTTTGCGTGACATGAAACAGATGTTGAAAATCCACCTCGGCTTCGCGGCTCAACATTTTGGCCGAACCGAGGTGAAGGAAAATCCGTCTCATTCCTTGAACATTCAGATTTCTGGGACGTTGCCCCCAGGCAATGCTGAACTTGGCCTTCGGCCACAACAACACGAACAAGCTGTATTCTGTTCCGAACCCGCAACCACAACCAAACCCCATGTCGAATTCCTCAACACACATCAGCGACCACCTCGTCCACGAAATCCCCGAGCCCGTGATCTTCAATACGTGGAAGCACCACGCCGGATGGATTCGAGGGCGAATTCACGAATGTGCTAGCGATGGCGAAACTGCATTGAAGGAACTCGCCACCCAAACGGTCGTCCTGGGGCATGGATTGATGGATTTGTACAACGGAAAATTGTCGCCACTCGGAATCGCCCAGGATGTGTTGCGGGCGTTGGCAGGAGAGAAGTTACTCGATCCGGTCAAGTTCGAGTCGTGGGTCGACGAAAACGGCGGTTATCGAGTCGTCGAAGCTCCCACAGACGGGTCGGCATGGGTTCTGCGGCTGGGATCGGTCGAGAATCGCTACGTCCACGTCCATCCAGCGAGATATGCACCGGATACAATCCGCGTGCGGGCAAACGTCATCAAGACCGCCGTTTTGGTCAATGCCTACGTGGTAGCGTTCGGTGGTGATCCGTTCGACATAAAGTTGGTAAACGACGTCCGTCAGACGTATCTTGACCTTTCGCCGATGGCCAAACTCTCGGCCTCAGACGGGCTCCAACCCATGATCGAATTGCTGGGAGGACACGACGAGGAATAATGGAAAGTCGCCTTTCGCTCGGGTGGGTGAATAAAAACGTGTCGTGTTTTGGATTTTCAGCCCCGGACGGAGCGGGAGATCCTAGCCGTGAGTAGAACCCCACGGAGCTCAATGACCCAGGGCAACGCGACACTCGTTTATCGAATCACCCCTACGAAAACTGCCTCTTCCCTCCGACCAATCTCAAACTATCGAAAAGAGTCGAAACACCAACTACCAATCCAGGTTCGTCGGCTTTCCATTAGCAGGCAAGAGCACATTTTCCCAAAGGGACGCATCAACATTTTTGGACACCCGTTTGACACTCGCGTCGGCCATGCAAACAACGATCGCGCTGCGTAAAAAGGCTTGCGGAAGATCTGGGTTGCAGTTACCAACCTCGGGAGCCAACTGAAATGTCAAACCAGGTGGTTGCGGCGGATAAATATGCCCGAAGAATGGACCATAGGTCACCGCGCTCGTCATATTTTGCGCAAGATCATAATACACCGCTCGAACCTCGGGCGCCGCCCACATGCTTCCGCCATTGCCACAGTTCCCGTACCGCGTCGACAGCATGATTGTGTTCGATTGACCGTCCCGAATCTCGCTCAATTTCCGGGCACCTTTCACCATCACATCTTGATCGAAGTTGGGAGCCAGAGAAAAATCCATGAACAACTGAGCGTTCGCACCAAAGTTCACCACCGCGAGCCCTCGGTTTGAGATCCCTTCCACGGTCGAACTATCTTCTGGAGAAAGATACACCGGGACCACTCGACGTGCCCAAGTCGTACTGGATAACACCGGGTTGTAATTGGCCTGGGTCGTTGCTTCGTTGTAGATGTTCGTTTGTTGCAAAAAAGGCAGAAGAGTTACGAACATCGTGTGGTGCACTTGCCGACCGTTCGCATCGGTAAACCCGGAAAACTCCAGCGCCGATGGGAGCTTCTTACTCCGGCTCTTCTGGGCGTAGTTCACTGTGGCCAGCCCAATTTGGCGCATGTGGTCGACTGTCACCAGGTTGTCCGCGGTTGCTCGAAACTTCTGGACTGCCGGAAGTGTCAGCCCGATCAACACAACGATGATCGCAAAGACAACAAGCATCTCAGTTAACGTGAAGCCAGAACGGCGACGAGGCATTCTTGTTCTCCTGGAAGCGAGGAGTGCCGGAAATGAAACAGGCGGATGCGGGATTCGCGAAATAAAATCGAGCATCTATATGTCTATTTAATGTACTCGGTTGCGGCTGCGAAAAGAAGGATTTTCTACCGAACGAGGAAAATCCGGGACCTAAACTGCGTTGAGCTACAAACCGTAATCTCCACCACTAACCCTAAGTGTCTCCCGCTTCGGTTGAGGGGTTCTTGGAGTGAGGACCTCGGCGACTGCGAACTTGTTACCCAACACGAACGTCAACCGCTCTAAGATCAAAGGAAAACAAGCGGTCTCGAAATTACCAGAGTTTAGTTAGTTGCTCTCGTAACCGGGCAAAGTTATGATTCCATCCTGATCAAGCCAATTTTCGTCTACCAAACTCCGAGGCTTCCATGAATCATCGCTACCCACCGCAAGCGCGGTGCTCGTCCTACTTCGCCATGCTGATCGTCACACTCGTCGGCCTGAGTTTCTCTCCCAGTTCGCTGATGGGCCAGGAAAAAGACAACGCGACCACCGTGAAAATGATCGCAGCCGAGGGAGACGGTGCGAAATACTGGCCTGGCTGGCGAGGCCCAACTCGACAAGGTTTGGTGTTGTCGGGGCAATACCCAGACAAATGGTCTCCCGAAGAGAACGTCCTCTGGAAAGTCGAGATCCCCGGAAACGGCAATTCTTCACCAGTCGTTTGGGGCGATCGGATCTTCGTAACGTCGTCCATTAAGGATGCGGAAAAGCGGGCCGTCTTGTGCTTCCGACGATCCGACGGAAAACAACTTTGGACCGCCGAAGTCCCCGAAGGAACAGACGAAAGAGCGTACTGGAAAAATGGCTTCGCGTCGGGAACTCCCGCCACGGACGGAAAGCACGTCTACGCCTACTTCGGAAACCGAGGCGTGGTTTGCTTTGATTTCGAGGGAAAACTCGTCTGGCATCACGAACTCAAGCCCATGAACGCCCTCCACGGAATGGCTTGCTCACCACTGCTCTACAAAGACTTGGTGATCATCTTCCAGGAAGCACGGGCAACTCGTGGAGCTCCTCGTAAAAAGAGCTATGGATTCATTCTTGCCTTGAACAAGACCACCGGAAAAACCGTTTGGAAGACTCCTCGCAAGGAACGGGTCGGTTGGGGGTCGCCAATCGCCGTTTCCGTCAACGGAAAAGATCAAATCATCGTCAACAGCTCCTTTTCGGTCTACGCCTACGACCCCAAAGACGGCACCGTCGTCTGGAACTGCAAGGGAATGACCGTCGAAGTCATCCCGACCCCGGTCGTTGCCCACGGGTTGATCTATTGCTGTTCCGGAAGACGCGGACCAACCCTCGCCATCGATCCAACCGGAAAAGGAAATGTCACTCAAACCCACGTTAAATGGTCCGTCAAAGACGATTCACCCTTCGTCCCAAGTCCGTTGGTCTACCAGGGATACTTGTACACGGTCAACGACATCCTCGGAGAAATCCGCTGCTTCGATGCCAAGACCGGGGACCAAATGTGGCTCAAACGGTTTCCCGTCGATGCCGCCAAACACGGTTTTTCGGCGTCTCCCATCGGAGTCAACGGCAAAGTCTTCTTCACAAGCGACAAGGGCAACGTCTACGTGTTCAAAGCCGGTCCCAAATACAAGTTACTCCACGTAAACCAACTCGGCGAAAAGACCCTCGCAACCCCCGCTCTTGTCGATGGCAAATGGTACGTCCGAACCCAGAAACACCTTTACTGTTTTGGCGTCAAGAAATCGTAGACATTGGTAGGAAATCGTTGGTGGAGTACCTCGTAGCGGGGTTTCGAAACCCCGCTACGAAATGACTCATCGAAAACGGCTTACTGGGCGTGTCGTTGATCAGGATGACGTTTCATCGCCGAGAGATGCGGTGCCCGCAACACTGCCGCCCGATCGAGTCGGTATGTATCGGGGATTTCTTCGTTGCTTGCGTCGGACGCTTCCCGTGCAGGAAACGGCAAAATACACAATGGCTCAACCGGAGCAACATCGCGTCGTCGCTCGGCTTCTTGTTTCTTGGCAAGCACAAAGAACTCAAAGTCAGAAACCAGCCTCTGGAACCACACGCTACCCACATTTTGAAAACGGCTAGTCTGCAAAACTCGTCTGGCCTCAGAAACTCGACCGAGTTTCTGCAATCCCTTGACGTAACGAGTCACAACCTTCCCGTTCGACGGAGCGATAGCAAAAGCTTCACGTAGCGACCTGAGCCCCGTCTTCGGTCGGTCGTGCTTGACTGCAAACCAACCGTAAACACTCAAATACGTCGGGTTCTTGGGATCGAGTTTCAAGGCCCGTTTGAAGTGCCGTGCTGCCCGCTTCGGGTCGCAAAAAACGTCCTTGGCGATCAATTGCGCCATTCGGAAATGCAGTTTGGCATCATCGGGACGTTGGATCAACGAAGTAACAAGGTGCCGTCGCGCTCGACGATACCGTTTGTTTTGCGAGTATAACTTGGAAAGTTGCTCGTGTGTTCTTGTGTGGGTCGATGTTGGAAGGTGACGAAATCGAGAAAGTTGCTGGAAAGTTTGCAGTGCAAGCGCTTTGGCTCCCACTTTTTCCAGTTTCCGTCCACGCGCGAATAGATGTCCGACCAGATTCAGATGATCATGCACGAGGCTGCCTCCATGCAGCTAGAGAATGATTTCGGGATGTCCTATCCACTGTCGTGAGATTATAACCCTGAATCGTCGCTCAGCAAGAGGGTTCTCAAATTTCCTTCTTCGAAACCTGAGCTTACGGCGGTTTTACTCACCCCACTTACCTCCAACCTCCTCGTTCCCTAAGATACCTCCGAACAAAAATCGATTGGACCCGACACTCTTACGTCGGTACAAGTACCTCAGGGACCCCAAACAGGAGCCTCCTCATGGTCAAGACTCTCTCAACAATGTTGGAACTGGGCACGCCTGCTCCCGATTTCACGCTTCCAGCCACCAACGAAAGCATGAAAAACGTGAGCAAGTCGGATTTCAACGGTAAGCCGCTGTTGGTCATGTTCGTCTGCAACCATTGCCCTTTCGTCAAACACCTCAACAAACCGCTCGCCGAACTCTCCAAGGAATATCAAACCAAAGGTGTTGCGGTCGTGGGCATCAGTTCCAACGACGTTGGGACCCACCCCGACGACAGCCCCGAAAAGATGGCAGAAGAGGCCAAAGACGTTGGCTACACGTTTCCCTACCTCTACGACGAAACGCAAGACGTCGCAAAGGCGTATCGAGCTGCTTGTACACCCGATTTCTTCTTGTTCGACAAGGACCACAAACTCGTTTACCGGGGGCAGTTCGACGACAGCCGCCCCGACAATGGCAAGCCCGTGACCGGGGCCGATTTGAAAGCCGCCCTCGACGCTGTTGTTGCTGGAACCGCTGTTCCCACCGAGCAGACACCCAGCATCGGTTGCAACATCAAGTGGAAATCTGGGAGTGAACCGGACTATTTCCCCGCCTAGTCTTGGGTTTAGACAGTGGACGAGGGGTTCGGATTCTTGGTCCGTCCCCTCGCAAGGCAATAAACCCGGGACGTAGCCTTCGAGGCTGAGCCCTCCTGCGAGGGGTTCGAACAATAGAACCCCGCCCAGCTTGATTTGTCCTTCCAACTCGATCACGCGTTCGATTTCCAAGGCCTCGACAAAAACTTCCAATTTCTCTCCGCTCTCCTCTAACTATGCCATTCCAGCCAATTCTTGGAACCCTGGGTTACGTATTTTCTCCAGACGGCAAACAGGTGTTGCTCATCCATCGCAACGCACGTTCCGACGATCCCCACTTCGGAAAATACAACGGTCTGGGCGGAAAAATGGAACCTGGCGAGGACGTGGTTACCTGCATGCGTCGAGAAATCCGCGAAGAAGCCAACATCGAATGCGATTCACTCCAGCTTTGTGGAACGATCTCATGGCCAGGGTTCGGAAAAAATGGCGAAGACTGGTTCGGTTTTCTATTCCGCATCAACGCTTGGACAGGGACGCCTTTGAACAAAAATGCCGAAGGAACTTTGGAATGGGTGGACGTGGACCGCGTCTCATCGTTGCCATTGTGGGAGGGAGACCATCACTTCTTACCCCTTATCTTCGGAGCGGATTCCAAGCCGTTCCACGGCGTCATGCCCTACGATAACGGACGCCCTAAGAGTTGGGCGTACACTGTTCTCGAGTAATTCCCTCATTGGAAAGGTAAAAAGATCGAACGCTGGAACTTGGAATCGGGTGTCGTTCCTCTACAATCCCGCAGACCACTCCAAGAAACACAGCACTTTACACCTGGACAATACACACAAGTCAAATATTATATATTACTTATTTGGGGAAGTAGTGATGGGGCCGATCATCCGCGTTGCGGAGGGGCCAAATCCCTTTATAGTGAGCGGCCGAGCACGGAGATTGGTGATGGCGAAGAAGAGAAGGAAGAAGGCAACGCTCGAATGGTTCAGCGTCCGGAAAGAACCGGCCTCCAACCAAGGAAAACGGTTGTTGCTGCAGCTATTCGAATCGAGTCCCGAAGCGAAGAAGTGGCAAGAAGATGGGACTTTCAAAACACGCACCACCAAGTTGAAAATCGGTGGTGAGGAGCACAAGCTCCCAAAACTCGGTGTGAAGTTCTCCGTTCCGGTAAGTGAAGAAGCCGTTAAAGCCCTCGTCGATGGTTTCCTGAACAGACCCAAGAAACGACAACTCATTTCACAATCAAAAGCACCCCCAGCACCTCCACCCAAGACTCGAGCAAAGAAAAAGCCAGCTTAGCCCGGTTCTCGCTTGTATTGAACACAGGCTATATTCGCATTCAATGTTCTTCTCCCCTTGGGTAGTCGGCTAAACAAGTGTGGTGCTTTTGATTTTCAGCCCCGAAGGGGCAAAAGATCCTGGCCGTGAGTGGGAACCCACAGGACTCAAAGAACCAGAACAATCACGACTCTCATTGATCCGACCGACCGAGGGGAGAAGGCCCCCCAACCCGAACGAAGCGGGAATCGCAGCAAGCGAAGCCGGAATCATAGCGGTTGAATGTTCTTGGAGTGAGGACCTCGGCGACTCCGAACAGTGCCCAACACGAACTTTAACCGCTCTAAGTCGCTCCTGGCACACCAAAACCTGCGTTTTCAAAACGAACGATGTTTAGACTCCGCCCATCGACTTCATTCTCGTCCAAATCGGCTTGCCATCAAATTGATAACGAGTGTCTTCTCTCTGAATACTCTCTTCCGTTTCAAATCAGACCCTGGTTCCGTAACTCCTCCACTGCCCAATCTCTAACTCTCTGTCTCGCTACTAGTTAGATCGATCACTGAGATTTCTTTCGAGTTCCGGCATTCCAACTGCTTAATAAAGATTCGATGTCGCAAGGGCGACAACGAGATGCACAGCCTTCTTGAACGCATCCAAAAACGATTGCTCGGTAAGTTCTACCAGATTCATCTGGTCTAAGCCGATTGGTCCCAATTAGGCAAAACCTATGTGGTCCTCTGGTATGTCGCGACCAAACATCCCGTCGACCACATTCCTGATCTTGTAGGCAGCTCTCTCCTGCTACCCGCGTGGAGTCCGGTGTCTCGTTGACCCGGACCCCGCGGGTTTTTATTGCGTCTATCGCGGCAATCCCCAAATGCGAATTTGGTTCGAAGAGTCTCCCGAAGCCAACATTCCGCTACCTGGAGAAAACGCGACAGAATAAATCGTGGAGTTGGAGTTGAATGTTCGAATGAGACGACCGGTCTTCAAATCCCAATACCGCACTGTGTTGTCCGAAGCCCCGGTGGCGAGGCGTCTTCCATCTGGAGAAATAGCCGCAGCATAGACGCTTCCGTTGTGGCCTCGAAATTCGCGCACCACACGCCCAGTTTTGATGTCGAACATCCGGACGTCCGTTCGTTGATCCGCGACCACCATGAATCGTTCGTCCGGGGTCACCGAAATGGTCCGGGCCGTACTCATCATCCGATAAGATCGGATCATTTGACCCGTCTTGAGATTCCACAGGACGACTCTGTTGTCGGAAGCGCCAGTGAGGGCCTTGTTTCCACGTTCGAGGAATTCAACATCAAAGACCGTCCCGTTGTGCTGGAATGTTTTCAGAACTTTCGCCGTCTTGGCATCGAAAAGGTAAACTTGACTGCTGGAATCGCCCCCCAAAACTTTTCGACCGTCTTTCGACACTGCAACGGAGTAAAAACCACCACCTCTTCTCTGACGGTCGCCACGGTTGTAAGTCTGGACCAGCTTTCCGGTCTTCGAATTCCATTTCTTTATGGTTCCGCCGTAACTCGCGGTGTAGGCGAAGCGGCCCTTGGGAGAAAACGTGACGCTCCAAACGAAACTGTTGTGAGAATTCAATCTATGCCGTAGCTTCCCTGTCTTGACGTCCCACAACGATGGGACGTTTATACCCGTACCCGAAACGAGCATTTTCCCGTTCGGAGAAAAGGCGACCCCGTAAACGTTATTACTATCGGACATAGTGCGGACGAGGCCGGGTTTGCCATAA
Organism: uncultured Alcaligenaceae bacterium; assembly: GCA_964423615.1. Taxonomy (GTDB): domain Bacteria; phylum Planctomycetota; class Planctomycetia; order Gemmatales; family Gemmataceae; genus CAYRFQ01. The sequence goes on from CAYRFQ010000033.1 coordinate 45,110, forward strand.
TAATCCCAGGGAGCGATCCCTCCTTCGACCGGAGGCACCATGGCAATACGGCCGCGAAGTCGCTTTTCCTCGTCTCCCTTGGCTTGGTAAACAGCATCTTGGTACCAGTGAACGGCACGTTGACGTAGTCGTGTCTTGAGCTGCCCCTCAAACTTCTCCGCTACTTTCCACCAGTTGTCGGCCAGGTCGATTTGGTCTTGCCAATCGCGGGGTTTCGCCAGGTCGCGTTGGGCTAACACCCGGAGTTCGGCGTCGTCGCTTTGTGCGAGCAGAAACAACCCGCGAGCCCACTGCCCTTTCCGCAAACAAAGGTAACGCCCCATTTCGGCATTGGCTTTGGCGTCCTCAGGGTTCTTCTTGAGCGTGTTGGCGTATGGGGACAATTTGGCAAACTGTTGTTTCGTCTCGATGAGGTCTCGGTAGGCGCGGCGAACGTCGAGCACGAGTGGTAGAGACTTCGTCTGCCGGGCGACCTTCTTCGCCACTTTGGCTAACTCAAGCCCGACGTCGTACTCGTCCTTGGCGACAGCTTGCCGGATGTCTTGGAGCAAAACGTCCGTCACGGATTGAAACTCTTCCGTGCTCTTGAGTTCTTTGACCACCGCGAGAAACACAGATGCACGCTCTTTCTGACGGTCGATCTTGTAACGTTCGGCGAGCTCTTCTACGACCGCAAGCGCTGTGCTCACGTCACCTCCGAGGGTTGACAGACGCCGAGCTTCTTGCAATCGTGCGTATGTGCCAACTTTATCCGGGGTTCTCTGATATACTTGATTCAGTAGAGCGAGAGCGAGATCGCGTTTCCCTTGCCGACTTGTTTCGGCTCGGCCATAGGAGAACCGGAATTCTCCGCGAAGTCGTTCGACGGCAACGCCAACGACTTTCTGATCGGGGACATCGTGCCGCTCCTTGTTGGTGGTTTGGGCGGAAGACCACTGGCTCAACAAGGAAAACCCGAGGACAAGGAACAATCTCAAAATCGCCAGCCCAGGTGTGACTTGAGGCATCCTGAGGTCGGACGAGTTCGAGTACGTGCTGTGAGAAAAAGTACGAATGCGTTGCATGAGTGAGTTCTCTAGCGAAAAGCAACGGGTCGAGATTTTTTTCATTTTTGGCCAATAAATACCTAGATAAGACGAACTACCTTGCGGTGCGTCATCTCGGATTTCTGTTTTCCTGCCAAAATGTGGTTTGGGCATTGTCCCTGCCGCATAATCGGTTAAGGTCGTACCATCGAATCCAAAGAGTCATTATTTCATTCCGATAGAAGGATACCAACCCCAACCTGCAGGTGTCACCCGATGACGGATCAAAAATACACGCAAGAACCCGAAGACGCATGTGAGTTAGAAATGAACGTGGGTCGCCCAATGACCAAAGCCGCCAAGAAACTCCTCTTCTTCGCTGGTCTTGGGTTCCTCGCGATCCTCTTCGGTGGGGCCATCCTTGCCATCGTCACGACGCTCCTAGCTTTCGCGTTGGTGGGGTTTGCCGTGTGGATTCCCTTCGACGTCTGGCTCAATGGGGAGAGAGCTATCTTGTTCCGCGGCATCCGCCGCGTGAAACAATGGACTGCCCAAACGAAAGAATATGTCATGCACCCCGAGGCTGTTGGAGGCAAGATTCGCTACGGCCTCTTGTTCCTCCTGCCGTTCATCCTCGAAACCCTGTGTGGTGCTGGGGTCGGCTGTTTGCTCGTCTACATGGGCCACCCTCGGCCATACACAGAAGTCGCTCCATGGATTCTCACTGGTACGGCAGGAGCAGCTGTTGGCTTTTTATTCGCATTGAGTGATCACGTTCCACACTCCCTCCACGAAGAACTCTCCGAAACGCAACCAGGAGCGGAAACCCATCTCTAAAGCTCCCGCCAGTGGCGGCATTTGGCTCTGGTCTACTTCCGAAGCGTGAGTACCCGAGCAACCAAGAAACCCGCTCTTTTTTCGATCATCTCGTTTTCATCGACCCCGAGTTGTGTAGAATAGTCCTCACTGTACTGGTGGAATCCAGGCACCGTCCTGACCACTTCAATGACGGCCAGACAGAAATGCTCGTCGAAATCCCGAAACTTTCCACTTTTAGAAACGCGTTGCGTCACAGCATCCTGGCACGGTGGCATTACTTGGCGACCGAGTCCGCACGGCGGATCACTACAAAAGGAGCCAGTCGAATGGGCTTTTTCGATTCTCTATTCGGTACTTCGAACGAGGTCACCGGTTTTAATCCACAAGAGGCGTTCGCGGGGATTCTCCTCGGCGCAAGTGCCTGTGACGGACACATCGCCGAAGACGAAGTGCAAGGACTCGTCACGTGTTTGGTAAGGATGGAACTGTTTCGTCGATTTACTGGGCGGCAATTCAACCAAACGCTCAACAAGCTGGCCGGATACATGAAGCGAAAGGGCGTGGACGAACTCATCGACGCCTGCGTGGAAGCCCTTCCCGAAGAACTCGACAATACTGCGTTCGCCAACGCCTGTGATATCATCCTGGCTGACGGTGTTGTCGAACCCGACGAGAAAGACTTCATCGATCGCCTGCAGAGGAAACTCGAGATCCCTCAAGAAACAGCCAAAATGATCGCCGAAATCATGGTCATCAAGAACAAGGGTTGATCACAACAATCAGTTCATCAGCGCGATGGATTTCACTCAGCATCCCATTCTCTTGCCAAGTTGGAAACTCTTCCATGTCACTTTTTGATGATGTCTTGGGCGACTCCTCCTTCGAGCCTCGATCCTTCGGCCCCCAAGAAGCATTTGCTGGCGTGCTCTTGTGTGCGTCGGCTTGCGACGGCCATATTGCCGACGAAGAGGTCCAGAGTCTCGTTACGACTCTTATCCGAATGAAGATGTACCAGTACGTTCCACCCCACAAATTTAATTCCATGATGGATCGCCTTCTCGGAATCCTAAAACGTGGTGGAACCGAAAAATTACTCGAAATGTCCGTTCCGTCGGTACCTCCTGAACTGCAAGAAACAGTTTTTGCCAACGCGTGCGATATTGTCCTCGCCGACGGAGTCGTAGAAGCCGACGAAAAGGACTTCATCGACGATCTGCTACTGAAACTCGACATCGACCGCGATCGAGCCAAAGACATCGTTCAAGTAATGGTCTACAAGAACAAAGGGTGAATCAAGAATTCGATGAATCGAAGGAAATGGCCGGAATGGCTTTTGCCGACCTGATCTCACCCGGCGAAATCTTCGACAAACGACAGGACGCTGAGACCACCCCTTCGATGTGTGCGCTTCCCAGAAGCAGGACTAACACTTGCGTCAGGTAGCACACACATCCCAGACAATCGCCAGTCACACCGCCAAGTCGCCGTCGTAGATATCCGCTGAACGTCAACCCGAAGATCCCACATACAATCACAAAGAGGAACAGCCGTACCGGCGTCAACAACACCACCCAAAGACTCCCCGGAACAGATAGCACGGTACCCCAAATGAGATCAACAAATCCCATCCGCTGACCTACGTCTCTTGAAATACTGTCCCGCTCCGCCACAGGCGCAACGCACATCATCACAACGAGTATGTTCCACCGGCCAAGGGTTGACGAGGCAATCATCACAGGACCAAGCAAGGTTTCACTTAACGACATCATTCCTCCCGCTCGCAGGGCCATCGCCAACCCAAGTCCAACCAGCCCGAAGCTCCCGATTCGGCTGTCCTTGAGGATGCGAAGAATGTCTTCTCGGTTCCACCCCCCGCCGAAGGCGTCGAAGAAATCGGCGACAGCATCTTCGTGAAAAGCTCCAGTAAGAAGCGCCTCGCATGCCAGCCCAATAAGCACCGCAACAGGCAAAGGCCAACACAGGTCCGCCGCCAAAACGACGCCAAACGTCACCGTACCGATGAACCCACCGACCACAGGGAAATATCTGGGAGCCAATCGTAGGTCTTCGCGAATTCGGGACGGATCATCGAAGTTGCTAAGTGGCGTTGGAATACGCGTGAGAAAAGCCACTGCCGTCCAAAACCCTCTCCAATGTCTTTGGGTCCACGAGAACCCAAGGGGTTCGGTAAACGGTTCTTTGTGCCGAGGTTGAGGCCTTGTTTCGTCCGAGTTGGATTCTGCTGGCTTCATTGTGTGGGGGTGTCCATGCCTCTCGTTGGGTCGATTTCTGCTTGAGAAGAAACTCAAAAGTGTTTGCGTACTTCGGCATCCTCGATCTGATCTTACTCGAATGGACACTTTAACAAGATGGATTCTTCCACTAGAGCCGCTATTGTCCGTCTCCGTGTCGACGAGTCTCGTTTACGGTTCACTCACATTGCGATTCGTGTCGTAGCTCGCAGACGCTGACTGGAGTGAATGGCGGTGGACACACCCGCACTCATCTCGAAGATTTTCGTCCGTTCTGTAGAGTGAAGAAAAACGACATCCGAGTTCGTTGGGAGATATGTTCGTGAGACATCAAAATTGTTGTTGGCTGGCTTGTGGGTTCCTCGGTTTTGGCGTGATCCTTTCGGTCGTTGCGTTTCCGACCGTGCAAGGGGCCAGAAGTGCACCAAGTCAGGAGAAGCGAACACCAAAATTAGTCGTCCTGGCCGTGTTCGATCAAATGCGTGGCGACTTTTTAACAAAATGGAAAAAGTATTTCCGAAAAGAAGGCTTCGGACGTTTGCAGAGTGAAGGTGCCTGGTTTACCGACTGTCATTATCCTTACGCCAACACCGTGACGGGCGCCGGACACGCGGGCCTTGTCACAGGTTGCTCCCCGAACAAAAACGGAATCGTCGGAAATAGCTGGTACGACCGCGAGTCCGCAAAGACCGTCAATTGTATCGAGAACGTTCGCTACAAGTCCGTCCCCTATCTCGGGGAAAAGGCCCGAAGAGGCGCGCCCACTCGTCGCCGTCGACCATCCGTCGGCGACGCCCTCATGGAGCAAACGAATGGCAAGGCAAAGGTCGTGTCAATCTCCATCAAGGACCGGGCGGCCATGTTACTCGCCGCCCTCCGTTCGCTGCTTTGCCTTTGGTTCAACTACGAGGAAGGCATGTTCGTCACTTCCACCTATTACTCCACCGAATTGCCCGACTGGGTCATGGAGTACAACAAGTCACGAGCCGTGGACAAATACTTCGATCAGACGTGGAGACAGGGACGAATTGATTTGGACTATTTCAAAATCGTGGGCCAGGATGATTTTCCCTACGAAGGGACTGGCGAAAACCAGGGCCAAACCATGCCCCATTCGATGAAGGCCGGTTTGAAAAAACCTGGCCCGCCATACTACCGGGCGTTGGCCAACTCTCCTTTCGGCAACGACGTCCTGGCCGACTTGGCCAAGCGTGCCATCGTCGAACACAAGCTGGGCCAGGATTCCTATCCGGATTTACTCACGATTGGTTTCTCGAGCAACGATCTCGTCGGGCACTGCTGGGGCCCGGACTCCCACGAAGTTTTCGACATCACAATGCGCTCCGACATCCTCATCCAGGACATGCTACAATTCCTCGACAAAAAAGTGGGGCGAGGAAACTACTTATTCATCGTCAGCGCCGACCATGGCGTCTGCCCGATACCTGAGTATCGCAAGTTGAAAGAGAAGAAGGATGCCGGTCACGTCGAGCCACGGGCACTTCTTGCAAAATCCCTGGCCTTCCTGGACGACAAGTTTGGAAATGGAAAGAAACAACGGTGGATCGAGTCCGGTTCGAGCGGAATGTACTACCTCAACCAGGGCACGCTCAAAGAACTCAACCTGAAGTCCGCCACAGTTGAGCAAGCCCTGGCCGATTGGTTGGCAAAACAACCTGGGATGCTCACGGCATTCACGCGGACCGAACTGATGGCCAACAATCCCAAGCGGAAGAACGACCCGTTCTTCCAACAGGTCAAGCTCTCGTTTCACCCTGAAAATAGCGGAGACGTGATGCCAGTGATCAAACCGTACTATCTTCCAACGCCTCCGATCAATCCCAAGAAACCCGGTGCTTACACGACAACGCATGGGAGTCCGCATCCCTATGACACCCACGTCCCGTTGTTGGTTTTCGGTCCAGGAGTTCGTCCCGGGATTCGCAACCAACGTGTGTCGCCATTGTCCGTCGCGGCCATCATTTCCGAGAGCTTGGGGATTCGCCCACCCTCAGGTGCGGAAGCGAAAGTTCCCAAAGGTCTATGGCGATAATCCTCGATAGCTTCTGAAACCTAACGGTTCTCGTTGGAATACCGCCAACGAGACCTTCACGTTCCGACAGCCCATTTTTGGCTACACCATGACCGACAACACCTCGCTTTTTGATGCCATTGTTCGCGATCCCGAAAACGATGCAGTTCGATTAGTCTACGCGGACTGGCTCGAAGAACAGGGGGATATTCAACGCGCCGAGTTCATCCGTGTTCAGTGTGACCTGGATGGCTTGGTCGAGACAGACCCACAACGTCCTGCCTTACGAACTCGTGAGGCAGTTCTGTATTCCAATCACCGGAAAAAATGGTTTGGGCCGTTGCGGAAATATACCAGGAGGTTCGAGGTCGAACGAGGTTTTCCGGAGCGGCTTGTGTTGTCCCTCGACGAGTTGGCCGATCAAGGACCACAAGTTCTCCAACATAGTCCCGTAGGGCACCTCAGGCTCAAAGGAATCAGAAAACCGTATGACCGTTTTCGCGATTGCCACACGCTACAACACACGCGGACTTTGAACCTCGACGCAAACGCTGTCGGCCAACAATTTCTAAAAGAGGTCTGGGACGATTCACACCTGCTCGGTCTAAGAACCCTCATCTTGAACAACAACCCGATCAGGCAGACGGGTCTGAACCTGTTGTTGAAATCGAACTCCCACCCGGAGTTGCACACACTCATGCTTCGGCGGTGCCGGTTGGAAGGAGAGGCGGCCCCGCTCCTGTTGGAATCTCCGATCATGGCCCAATTACGACACCTGGCAGTCGAGATTGACGGGTTGTCGGATCACCAGTTAGCTCCGGTGCGCTCAGAACCTCAACTCCGAAGTCTCTACTTGACTGGTGAACACGATAAGCCAATTCTCGCACCATTCGTGAAAACGGGGGTTCTCCACAAACTCGAATCCTTGGAGATAGATTGCCCGATGACCGCCGAGGATGTGGAAGCCCTGGCCGAGTTGCCATCCCTGCAACGTCTCGCTTTGGGACGTAGCGCTTTCTTTCTCCCTTCCTGCGAAGCCATTTGGAAAGTGATTTCTCTCCCGAAGTTACGAGAACTTCGAGTGCCTTTCCCCACTCCGGAAGGAATGCTCAGGCCAGCCTTGCTCGAGCCACTCCGCTGGTTGCAAATCGATGGCCCTCCCATGATCCCTCTTGATAGTTTGGAATTTCTCGCGAACACGCGTGAACTTGCAAACCTCGAAGTCCTCAACTTGGTCCACCCTAACATCACTTTCGAGGGAATAAAGCAATTCGCAACGGCAAACCATTTTGAAAGGTTATCAGTGCTGCGGATCATTTCCGTGGTGGAGATCGATGACATGTGGAAGGAGTTTGCAACGACTCAACAATTTCCCAATCTCCACACCATTATCACAAGCACAACGACAAGCAGTAGAGCCAATGAGGCCTTGACGGATCGCTTCGGTTCCGATTGTCTCCTACACCAAAAACCGTACTTCGCGGGTTCTTCCGTTTCGATCTTGAACTTTTTCAACGCAACTCCGTTGGATCGACTGGAACCTCCGTCATACGGCTGACTTTTTCGCCGAGCACAAGCATCGATCCCAATTCCCACTTGCAAACTCAGACTCCCCTTCACGAAAACCGCAGAAACAGAATTTTCTGAGGTAAGATCACCCCGGCCAGCATCGTCACATCACCATAAGACTTAACGGGAGACCACGATGCTGTCACAGTTCACTCAAAAAATTACAAGTTGCCAACCGAAGTTCGATTTCGTCAAGGCACACTTTCAATGCGAACAAAACGCCTACTCGCGACTAAACCCAAATGGCTATGTCAACTTTGGTTCGGCCCAGAACCACCTGCCACGCGAGGACCTGAATCGCAAACTTCAAGCCGCTTCCCTTTGCTCCGAAGACACCAAGTACCAGCCGTTCTCAGGCAAACAAGACACCAAAGAAATCGTCGCCGCTTTCCTCTCTCGAATGTCCGAGCATACTGTTTCCCCGACCAACGTGGTTCTGGGCAACGGCGTCATAAGTTTGCTAGAAGCCCTTGCTTTCGCTATCCTCGACGAGGACGATAGCGTCCTGGTTCCCACACCAGTTTTTCCAGCCCTCGTCACGGCCCTTACATTTCGCACAAAAGCCAACGTTTCGTTCCTGAACACCCAACCTGACGATTTCCTCGTAACGACGGAAATGGTACGCCAGGCCATCGAACAACACCAGGCTCGTGGAAAAAGACTGAAGGCCATATTGCTTTGTTCTCCTGGGAATCCGGTCGGTCAGGTCTTCACACAATCGGAGTTACGGGAAATCATTTCGCTTGCAGAGGCGGCAAACTGCGCTCTCATCATCGACGAGATATATGCCCAAAGTTGTTTCAATGGAGTGGACTTTCAGAGTGCTCTCGCATTCGATTCGGATAACGTTTTTGTCCTCGGCGGCCTCTCGAAAGACTTCGGCCTAGCGGGCCATGCGGTGGCGTGGCTCCACGGACTTCACCAGCAGGTCATGATAGCCGTCAACAAACAGGCCCATTTCTACCGGCTACCAGCCCCGGTGCAAACTCTCACCAAGTCGCTCCTGGATGGTGTGTGGTGTTCTGAATTCACTCGAAAGAACCGAAGCAACTTATCGACTACCTTCGAGGTTTGCCGAGAACGATTCGAAAGAATGAAAGTTCCCGTCGTTCCGTCCTGGGCAGGTTTATGTGTATGGTTCGATCTCCGGAATTATCTATCGAGTCCAACGTTCGATGGTGAACTGAACCTCTATCAATACATGTTAGAGCAACATCGAGTTCACATCAGTCCGGGAAATGGTTTTCACTGTACAACGCCTGGGTTCTACCGCATATGTTTTACTCAAACTACCGACGTGTTACTCGAGGGACTTGATCGCATGGAAAACGCTCTGCGGTCCCTCATCCCAGTCGGATAGCAAAAATCACTTTCGTCCGTGAATTGTCTTCAACTACTCTTTCAGCGATTCCTTCTCACTCAAGTCAGGACCATTTATCATGACCGATACTACCATCGAATACCGCAATGACCGTCCGTCCATGGCCCGCCAGACCGGGGAAATGACCTCCGATGGCGTGATCGATTACACACGGCAACAACAGGATATTCAAGATTTCACCGATGCGGCTATGGAATACATCATTCAAGGCTTACTCGTCCGGCGAAATGGAGCCCAATACAGAAATACGAAACTAGCAAGAGAACTCTACGACCGCCTCGTTGACCTTCTCTATCCTTTCGGTAACCGGTATTCGATGGACATCCCGGGTTTGGCCGTTACATTTGTCTGGCACGAACTTCCCGAGGTGATCAAGACGTGCGAGATAGACGCTGCCAGATACATGGAGGAAGATCCCGCGATGGAGTTTGCCGAAGAAGTGTACTTTGGATGTATCGGCTTCTTGGCAACGGTAGCTCATCGGATCGCGAATGCCCTCTCTCGTTTGAAGGCTCCAGTCATTCCACGGGCCATAGCTTGTTACTCGCAGTCCAAAACAGGAATCGACATTCATCCAGCCACTACTATCGGTGAGGGACTGTTCATCGACCACGGCACAGGCGTGGCGATTGGATGCACAGCCGTGTTAGGGCGTAATGTGAACATATACAAAGGTGTCGTGCTCGGTACGAGATCGAAACCCCGCAAGCAAACCGAGGAAACTACTGGACAACTCAAGAAACGCCACCCCACCATCAGCGATAACGTGAGCTTGTACACCAATGCGTTCGTAGGTGGTGACATCGTCGTGGGAGAGGGCGCTGTCATCGGAGCCTATGCCTTCGTCACAGATGACGTTCCACCAGGTGAAGTAGTACTACCAATCGAAATCGAGATGCAGAGAGAAGTAATGGGAAAAAGATAATAAAGAAAAGCCAATAAGGACAACACATGTTCCCTCGTTGCGACCCAACGAGGGAACATCATAAACCACCCATGACAGAGTTAAAAATTAAAATCAATAACTGGAGTTCCCATAATGATAGCTTCTCGACCTCACGGACGAATCTATAACTGCATCACCGAAACGATTGGCAACACACCGTTAATTCGTCTGAACAGCGTCGTGGACGGCGCGCAAGCTACGGTAGTTGGAAAGCTCGAAACGTTCAATCCGTTATGGTCAGTGAAGGATCGCATCGGTCTGGCAATGGTCGAAAACGCCGAGAGGGAAGGTAAAATCAATAAGGATACCCTCATCATCGAGCCGACGAGTGGGAACACAGGTATCGCCTTGGCTTGGGTGTGTGCACGCCGAGGATATCGCCTCGTCGTAACAATGCCCGAGACCATGTCCGTCGAGCGACGGCGGTTGATGGAGGCATTTGGTGCCGAAGTCATTCTCACGCCTGGTGACCAAGGCATGACAGGCGCCGTTGCCAAAGCGGAAGAATTACAAAGAGAGCATCCCAACTCGTTCATACCACACCAATTTCGAAACAAAGCGAATCCCCGGTGTCATGGCGAAACGACTGCGGAAGAAATATGGACCGACACAAACGGAGAAGTTGATATTCTCGTCGCCGGTGTTGGGACCGGCGGAACGATATCGGGCATCAGTGAAGTTCTGAAAAATCGAAAGCCATCCTTTCGCGCGGTTGCCGTCGAGCCAAAGAACAACCCGCTGATCAGCCAACGAATGGCCGGACAACAACTCACACCGGGTTCCCACAAAATACAAGGCACCGGTGTACCATTTGTCCCAGACAACCTCAACGTGGAGATCGTCGATGAAGTCGTTCACGTTACAGACGAAGAAGCGATAACGATGACCCGGCGACTCGCACGCGAAGAAGCGATGCTCTGTGGGATCAGTTCCGGAGCGGCCGTCCACGCCGCCGTCCAGGTAGCACGGCGAGCAGAGAACGCCGGAAAACTGATCGTCGTCATCCTCGGTGACCTCGGGGAACGTTATCTCAGCACTTCGCTCTATCCCAATTGATGTGCTTTCGAGGTGTCATTCGACGGTCACACCGACTGGGCCATCGAGTTACACACTCCAACACCAAAGAAAAACAGGGACATACATTTCTTCTTCCCCGTTCCCTCTCCTCCACTCTCTGTTCCCTGTTCCCTATTCCCTATTCCGAACTATTAATTGTGGCATGGATCGTACCGGCGACAAGTTCCCCGTCTGTCGCACCGATTTGATAGGTGATATTCAAATTCGTAACGGGCTCGACTTTCGCCAGATGAAGCAAAACGCCTCGCTCATCTTTGGTGAGTGAGATCTTCCGCACTCGGACTTCTTCTTTCGGTTTCGCTGGGTACTTACCAAACTTCACACTGTATTGATCGAGAGCCCAGTTCCGTGGATCGGTTGCCAGTTTCGGATCGAGTGACCCGTCGAAGGTCAAGTGAATCCCCTCTTTCGAAACGCGGTAGGCGAGCGGCATATACGTTGGTTTACCCGTGTAACGAACTCGACAGAAGGTCCCGTCACGTACTGCGTTCGTGTCCCACCCACGCAGGCCGCACAGATAGAGTTGTCCATCCTTGGGGTGAAACCGGCCTCGCATGATTCCACTCCGGAAGAACAGCGGAAACATAAAGGCCGCTCCCTGCGCTTCCTTGTGAGTCCGGTCCAACATAATATGAAAGAGTTTGCAATGCCCATACGACGTATGCAACATGTGCCCTTTCAGTGGTCCCCATTTGTCGCTCGTGACCCAGATCTGACTTCCAGCCGATCGGTCCACGGTTTTCGGCAACCAGAGAATGGCTTTGGACCAAGGCGGCATTAGGCTCCTATCTTCGGCCCGGAGTGACGTGCGAAATCCGTAATAGGCTCCTTTACGAAGTTGGTAGATCGGCGTCTGCGGAATCCCGTTACCCTCGTTGTCGCCGACTGTCATGAACCCATCGGGGCCGATACCCATTCCATTGGGTTCCCGCAAACCTCTCGCAAACACTTCGAGCTTTGACCCGTCCGGAGGTAGCTTCATGACGCAACAGTTCTCACCACGGAGCGAAGGCATATAGTGCCCACTGCGGCAGTAGTAGAAGTTCCCCTCCTTGTCCGTCCTCAAGTCCATCACGAACTCGTGTCGTTGCGGCGTCAATCCAGCGTCGTTGTTAAAGTTCTCGTAGAAATCAGCCTCGCCGTCGTTGTTCAGGTCGTGGAGTCGCGTGATCTGGTCTCGGCCCGCGGTGTAGATGACTCCGTTCACGATCTTCAAACCAAGCGGCTGTTGGAGTCCAGCGGCATATCGTCTCCACTTGAGGCAACTCAGCCCCTTGTCGATCCCCGAGACGATCCAAACATCACCATCCCAGGTCGAGAGAGCGGCGCGACCATCATCGAAGAAATCCATCGCTCCGAATCGGAACTTGGCCCCCCAAGGATTGTCCGTTGGGGGCATCAGTTCGTCCGTCACGTAAGCCCCCCTCGGACGGCCGAGTCGCCCTTTGCTAGTCAACGTCTCGGGCCAACGTGCCGGTCCGCCTTTCGTATACTTGTGAAGATCTTCCACTTCTCCTGTGGCGAACTCGGCGAACTCTTTCTCCTGTCCCTTCGAAATGCGGGAGATCACGACCTGGAACGAATTGGATTGTTGGCTCGCTGGGATGAACAGCAACAGACGTCCGTTTTCGACCTCCCATCTCGTCTGCTTCGGCGCTCCAACGACTCGAGCAACGATGTGTCCACCTTTGACTTCCAATCCCGCGATCGTATCTTCCGCAAGTTCTTTCTTGTGTCGAAAAGCAAAGTCACCGCCTTTGGCGATTCCGCCCTTGGCCCCCAACTCCTCCGCAACAAGTAGACCCAACGGTTCGCATGACGGACCGACCGCGAAGTTCCGCAAGAAGACAGTCATTTGCCCTTGCGTCTTCGACGCTGGCATCTCCAGGACCCGACAATCATCAACGGTGTAAGACAAAACTACTTTCCGACCGTGCAGATACATCCCGCGGTACTTGGCCCAATTCGAGGGAAGCGGACCTTCCTTCGGCTTCCGAGGGTCGTCCCACAAGCCATCGTGACTCCAACCGGGACCGACCGGCGTTTGGAAATGAATCGTTCCTGCGATCGCCGGACCTTGATTCTTGTAGACGCCTTTCCAATCGATGTATCCCCCCGACCACGCCGACGCGACTCGCATATGGTCTGTGTCGTAACAAATGTTGGACGAGTTGTCGGAGTCGAGACTGATCAGTCGACCGCGAAAAACATAATTGCCCAGTCGGTCCGACCTGAGTTGTTTCTGTGTGCCGAGTTTGCGTCCGTCGGCTGCCATGTGGGTTGAGAGGACCGGACCATAAAGATCACGAGTGGTTTTCTCATCTGCGTAAAGATGCGTGGGACCGCAGACGACTGGCAGCAAGCTGAGCAGGAAGATAAACCAACGCATTCGAAAAAACTCCTGGGAGAGTATTGTTGTCGGAGTTGGGACGGAAAGCAGCAGACATACTCGGAACCCAAAAGTTATCCCTGTCTGGTTTTTGTTTGGGAGTTAGGTGGCACCCCACCGCTTTGGGCTCTTGTCATTTCTTGTTTGTACTTCGAGGGACCTAATTATCCACTCTCAGCACAATTCGGACGTCCGGAACTTTTACGTATCCGCTGTTCTCACTACTATTGAGAACTGCGCGGATCATGTAGCGGGCACACTTGGAACGGGTAATTTCTAGTTGTCCGTTTTTTTTGTTTGTCGTAGGTACACGCGAGCCGCGTATACCTACGAACCGGACAAGCATTTCTTTTCCATTCCCCGTGTGCCTGCTACGTTGATTCATTAGCCGCGCAGGTCTCAATAGGAGCATCCTATTTGGGAGTCCGTCGCGTCGTCCAAAAGATGGCGTTAACCAACATCCGCCGGAAGTTCGGGTCGTCGAAATCCTCAACCACGCCCAACGACGTGTAGAACATCCGTCCCCCCTTGTAGCTATTGATCAAAGTCACCGGGTGCTTTTGGTTTCCGATGGAGCCTTCCTGCAACACCGTCGTTGTCTTGGGCAACGGTCCGGTTTTATAAAGCCGATAGGATTGGAATGGTTTTACACCTTTGAGGATCGGATGATCACCCTTGATGTTCGTGACCTGCACCTTTTGATTGCCGTAGTGGCCCTTGTAATTATTCCCAAGGACTTTCAAATCGAATGTTTTATTCACATCGCGACTGAAGGCATGACTCGCTGTTCGGATTCCGACAATAGGTTTGCCTTGCATCCAGTGTGTCCGGATGAGGTCCATCTGTTCCGGGACCAATCGCATCCGGCGGGCAAATAACAGCAACAGATCAGCCGACTTCAACGCGTCGAGATTCTTCAATTCCCGGATTCCGTCGTGTCCCCACGACGCGGTGATCGTCACGTTATACTTCTTTTTCAGAAACTTGGAGAACTCCTTCAACGACGGTTCCGACTTATACTCGCGAGCCCCGGAGATGATATGAATTCGCAGAGGTTTCTTGTCCGTTGGCTTTTTGTCTCCGGCAACGGCCAAGCTCGGGAAAACCATTACAACGAACGCAATCGCTGCGACAAGGGAGAGAGAATGTTGTTTCATCGTAGGAAGTCTGGGTCGTGAGTGATATCGTTGGATAAGATTTCCTTCCGTTATATCATAGAAATTCCGTTGGGTGCATTATTCTCGCCATTGCATGCCAATTTCGAACCTGAGGTTTCGCCATGAAACGAACTGCGCCTTCCTCTCTCAACCATTTGCACCTCTTGACGCTCATATTTCTCCTCGGGTTGTCGTCATTCCCGTGCCCAACGGCGTTTGCTGAACTTCCTCCGAATCTGTACCAGTCACCGAACCAAAAGGCACCCCAACCGCTCCAACTTTGGGGAACAGAAAAGAACAACCCTGACGCCAACCAACAACCTGGACTGGTTTTGCGGTTGCGTTCCTTTGCCAACAACGACTTGGTCGATTATCGAGTCTCCAGATTAGCGGCGCTGGCGGTTCCGGCCGGAGAGACACCGAGTCCGTTTCTTCCTGCGGAACGATTCGAAGCTCACTTCCGAGGGTCCATTCAGTTACGTCTCTGGCGTCCGGCCACGTTTTGGTTTCATGGTCGAGGGAAGGCGATCCTGTCCATCAACGGCAAGCAACTCCTGAAGGTCTCCGGGAACGATTTGTCGAAGCAAAAGGCCAAGGTGCGATTGGAAACCGGTACAAACAGATTGAGTATCGCTTACCGTAGTCCCGAGAAAGGCGATGCCGAGATACGCCTCCTGTGGGATTCGTCGAAACATCCTCCAGGCGATGTTCCGCCCTGGGTGTTTCGACACGATGCAACTTCGCGTGATCTCGTGGTCGCCCAGCAGCGCCAACGGGGCCGATATCTACTGGCCAAGCAAAGATGCACGGCTTGCCATACTGCTCCGGAATTCGGCAAACACGCCATGCCAGAGCTTGAGATGGATGCGCCGAACTTGGAGAAAGTCGGTAGTCGGTTGAAAGAAAAGTTCCTTGCGAACTGGATTCACGATCCCACCACGATTCGACCAAACGCGACCATGCCTCGTGTGTTGCACACCGGTTCTGCGGGGGCTGAGACGAAGGCCTTCCAAGATGCTTGGGACATCGCTGCGTTTCTTTCGAGTCGAGGAAAAGCCGATACAATCGTCCCTCCGGAAATGACGAACAAAGCCAACATCGCGGCGGGAGGCCATCGCTTCGCAAGTCTCGGGTGCGTCGCCTGTCACATTCAGTCAAAGGAAGAGAAAAAGGAAGCCCTTACTTTTTCCGTGGTGAGTCTCGATTACGTCAAGGAAAAATATCATCCCAAAGCTCTCATAGCTTTCTTGCAAAACCCACGACAACATTATCGCTGGATTACGATGCCCGACTTCCGTTTGTCCGAAAAGGAAGCCACGCAGCTTGCAGCCTACCTGTGGAACCGCAAGCAAAAGCAACTGCCTGACTCGCCGAACGGCACCCGTCCAAACCCTCAACGCGGGAAAAAACTGTACGCTTCTGTTGGGTGTGTGAATTGTCATCCGGGTGAGAAAACCTCAGCCATTTTACCAAAGACCCAACTGCATGCGGCCACACTCAGGGACATTCGCAAAGGCAAACAAACTGGCTGCTTGGCCATCAAGCCAAAAGGACAATCGCCACTCTTTCGCCTCTCGAAATCCGACAGGCTGGCCATCATTTCGTTCCTCGAAACCCCGTTAACGTCCCTGACCCGACGCTCAGCCCTTTCGTTCTCGCACCGTCGATTGGACGAGATGCGCTGTCTGGCTTGCCACGCGCGAGATGGACACGGCGATCGATTCTCCAAGTTGGGCAACACCATCGAGAAACTCTTGGCCGATTTGGGAGACCCCCAGGACGACTCACTACGGCAGTCCGCCAAGAATTCGTTCAAACAAATTCGACCAAAGCTCACCTGGGCAGGAGAGAAATTGTTACCGGCTTGGTTCGGGCCTTTCCTCGCCGGTGATCGGACCAAAAAACCGCGTCCGTGGTTGCATGCTCGTATGCCCTCGTTCCCTGTCGAAAACCACCTCTTGGCCCAGGGGTTGGCGGCACACCACGGTTACTTACCCCAGTCACCGAAGCTGGCGAAGGTCGATGCCCAGCATGCCAAGACAGGCGCCATCTTGATTGGTGAAATGGGCTTCAAGTGCGTGACCTGTCACGGAGTAGCCGACAAAAAGCCCGATGCCGTGTTCGAAGCTCCCGGCGTAAACCTCCAACTCATTCCGGGGCGAATCCGAAAAACGTTCTACTCACGCTGGATGCTCAACCCGAGTGCCATCGAGAAGTTTACACGCATGCCCAACTACACCCTCCCAGACGGAACCACAGCGTTGTTCGAATATTTCGACGGAGAAGCGAGCGACCAGTACCGGGCCATCTGGCACCGAATGCTCCAACTCCACGCCAACGCGAAGAAAAACATGATCAAGTAGACTTTGCCGGGGACAACATCGAAACTCCCGGTCAACCGACGTTACTGAGGTTGAACGATTTGGGGTTACTGGTAAGAACACCAATAGGGCGAATACAGTAGCCTCGACCATGAACACCCGGCCTGCAATCGACTCGAGACGAAGTACACCACATGACAACTGCAACCGAACCGACGATCATCGAAATTCGCGATCTGGACGAAGCCAAAACCTTGTTGTTGCAAGGCCTCTGGCTCCAACGAGTCGAGAAACCAGCACCGAACAACGTCGTCCTGGCCCTGGAATGGGCTCAAGAAATCGCCAACAGCGGACAGCCGTTACCTCCCATTGGTTTCGTCTCGGACCTTGGTCATGCCCTGTACCGAACCGATGCAGGACCCACCGTCCGGCGGGATGTGATCGATGTACCAGGAGTGCCCCACGGAACCATTCGCAGCTACGAAGACCACGTTTTGGGCAAACTCATTGGCGACTATACATTCGAGCGAGCCAGCGACGTCCTCCGACAATACGACAAAAAAGAAAGGGCCAAGGGCCTCTCGTATGTACTCCAACAATTTCGTGAACGCGCTCGTTTCGGTGGAGTCCATCTCAACCCTGCGGTGATCAAGAATCTCCTCAAGGACAAGCCCGAACAATTGCTCCAAAACGCCGAAAATAGTCTCTATCAAGATGGCGTCATGTCTGAGTTACTCGAGTCCTACGAAACGTTGATCACCGGAGCGAGAACGACCGCCGAGATTCTCGGCCCCGAGGACCTGCTCGAACTCGAACTCGGAATAGCCCTCGCGGAATTCGGTCAGCGTGTGGCTTTGCGGCAAATCGCATCAGGTGCAAAGAAACTAGAAGATTCACTGCCGTCGTACCGCATTCGTCCGATGGCTGGACGTCAAGAGGTTCCGACCCGTGTGATCGACGAAGATACCTACCCAGTGGGCGGATTCTCCTCGATCTCGAACCGAGGCACGATCGAGAGCTTGCTCCATTCCCAACTCGCCTACATGGAACCCGAGGGGGCCGAGAGACCCGACTTATTCGACATCAAATTCCTGCGTGACGAACTCCTCTACTACGCTCGTGACGAAAACCAATTCTTGCGTCGTCGACGCACCTTCGTTTTGCTCTTCTACCCGGACCTGGGAGACGCTCGATTCAAAGATTCGACCCTACCGTTCCAACGGTTGGTCCTTCTGTTGTCATTCGTCGTCAGTGTCGTTCGAAAACTATTGGATTGGCTCAGCGAAGACGCTCTGGTGTTCGAACTCAGATTCCTCCCAGGCAAGGACAAGTCGGAACCACTACAAGTCGAACGCGAACTTCTCGAAATGATTTTCCGCGAGCAAATCTTGAACGGATCGGTCATCGTCGAGCGAACTCCGACGCCCCAGGCGGTCGCCAAACACCTGGCCTTAAAAGCCCGGCGGAGTTTGTGTCACTGTCTCACCCTCGGAATGAAACACCACACCCTGACCGCCGACGACACAATCGTGACTCAGCTTAGCATCGGGAAAGCCGAACCGGACATGATCGTCGGCGAAGACGAACGATTCCAATTCGAGGAATGCGACGAAGCCTGGCAGGCGTGGACAAAGGCCCTCGAAACCATACTGTCTTTGTGGCTCTAACGACTCCCCATCCCAATCAAGGGATCGAACAAGGCGACCACCGAGTCTGCCTTTCTTTCTGATGAGTTGCCTTTTAGTGGGACCATGCTGTTCTGTGGTCCTCGGACAACAGAAGAAACCCCAACGGCCACTTCCGGATTTCACCAAGCCGTTGTAGCAGCGACCAACTGTTGCCGAAACAACCATCATCACAGGCCAACCTTACTTCATCGAAGGAAAGCCGTGGGTCGATAAATAGAAAATAGTCGAGCCGACGGTCCCATTGATCCCTGGCTTCCTATCATTGGTGGTCAACAAAAGAACTTTCGTTTGTGGGTCAACCTACAGAGGTATTTCCACTCACTGGATCAACCACCATAAGTTCCCGGATGGTTCTGTTGCTCAACCACGACAGATACATTGGAGGTCGTTCGAGTTCGATGGGGCTTTAGAATCATCCTTGGAGCATGATTACAATCGTAACATTATCGAGTGGTTGACCAGAGAGTCGGCATCCGCTGATCGGATGATAGTATTGGAAAACGGTCGTATCGGCAGCCTCAGCACCGACGGTAAGCGAATCTTTGCGGTTGATACTTTTTCCTTCCTGCGACCCGACCCCCCTCAGCGGGCGTGGCTTTTCCCACGCCCAGATCGACCTTTGACTCCAAAGTTACGACGGCTATATTCCGCCAACAGCCTTCGTGCCTACGATGTCGAAAGTGGGAAGTTGATTTGGTGCAAAGGACTAGATGACTTGTTCGGTGCCCCTGCGAATTCGTTGTCGGATGGACATTTTCTTGGCCCCGCTACCTACTAGGGAAAACAACTGTACTGCTTGCACGAAAAGAACAACGGGACAATTCGGCTCATCGTCCTCGACCCACAAGATGGCAAGTTGATCAAAGCGCACGAGCTGGCGCAAGTTCCTGACAAATTCTTGGAAAGCCGCCTCCGCCGAGTGCATGGAGTCAAACTAATGTCCTCAGGCGATTTGTTACTCTGCCCAACCCACGCTGGGGTATTGATCGCTTTTGACGCAAAGCAAAAAGAACGTCGCATGGGTTTACCATTACCGCCAACCAACCTTACGAATCCGCCCCGAAACTCTCGCCAGCTCGTGGAAGCACCCAAAGCCGACCATAACGAAAGACAGTGTCATCTTCACCGCTCCAGATGCGAATAGTATCTTCTGCGTCGATCTCTTAACTGGCCAGAAGAAATGGAAAGCGCAGCGCAAAGACGACGTGTATCTCGCCGGAGTGTTCGAAAACAACGTTCTGCTTGTCGGAAAAGACAGCACGCGTGCATTATCTGCCAAGACCGGACAACAAGTGTGGGAGACCAAAACTGGACTTCCATCAGGCGTCGGGACAGTTTCCCAGGGACGCTATTTCTTACCCCTCGCAAAGGGGAATAAATCCCAGAAGCCGGAAGTAGCGGTCCTCGACCCGAAGGAAGGAAAACTCCTGCGGCGACTCCCAGTGGCAAAGGGACACATTCCCGGCAACTTGGTCTTTCATCGCGATGCGGTTGTCTCACAGACAAGCGAAACCATCGCGGTCTACCCGATCAAGAGGTGAGAGAGTTGCGTTGTCCGTAGATAAGTTACCATCTTGAGCCGTGCGAAACCGAGGGCAGCCCATTCAGCTCTTTTTCGTTGGATTGCGGAAGGGTGTTCCTTCGGATTCTGAAATTTCGGTTTGCCGAAGAATCGTAGGTACACGCGGTAGGCAGTCGGCTCAACAAGTGTCGTGGTTTCGATTTTCAGCCCCGCAGGGGAGATAGATCCTAGACGTGAGTGTGACCCCACGGAACTCAAAGAACCAAAACAAACACGACTCTTATCCATCCGTCCACCCCCGCGTGTACTCAGAAAGCTCTGCCAAGACAAAGGTGCATCCGGCTCGCGTGTGGTTGCGAACCGGATTAGCATTTCGTTTCCGTTGCAAAATCTGCCCTCTGCCTGCCCACTCGCCAACTGACACTGCTTGAGTTTATCTAATGGTCCAGCTTGACGCTGACATAAAGTCGGTCATTGTGGTTCAAATTCGAACGGTATGAAGAAAGATGTGTTTGGAGAGACTGATAATACTCAAACTGGATAACGACATCCTCTGTCCGGACTTGTCCTCGAAGGTGTCCGAGGCCTAATGAATCCTCACACAACCGTTGGCTTCTCTCGTCCCTGTGACTATCAATGGATGAGATACGGTTACTGGGAAGTTCGACAAAGAGAAAGTGAAGAAATGGTTTTTCTATCGAAGATATACACGAAGGCAGGCGACCAGGGGGAGACCGGACTCGGAGACGGAACTCGAGTCAGTAAGGACCACCCTCGCGTTCAAGCTTATGGCAGCGTGGACGAACTCAACGCGACCATTGGTTTGCTAGTAGCGCAAGGGCTTGCCGAAGACACAGAGAAAGAACTCGTTACGATTTTCCGAGACATCCAGAACGACTTATTCGATTTAGGAGCGGATTTGTGCGTCCCAGAAAACAACGAGGAAGCCGACCAAAAACGCCTTCGCGTTCGTGAAGAACAGGTCACTCGTTTGGAAAAATTGATTGATCAATACAACACTCGTCTCGAACCACTCAGGACGTTCGTGTTGCCTGGAGGAAGTGTGACCGCTGCTTGGTGCCACCTTGCCCGGACCGTTTGTCGACGTGCCGAGCGGGAAGTCGTTGCTCTGGCTCACCACGAATCGGTCAACAAAGTTGCACTCATTTATTTGAACCGACTTTCGGACTTGTTGTTTGTCATGGGACGAATTTGCAACGACGACGGCAAAGCCGACGTTTTGTGGGAACCCGGCCGAACTGTCGCCAAGCAAAAATGATAACTCAACCAGTAAAGCCAAAACGCATACCGACGTTCGGAACACCCCAGAGAATCAAGCTCATCTACAATCGGTTAACACGTTCGCGGTGTGCGTGGTCACGAACGATCTTCAAACACTCTTCGAGTTGATCGAAAAATTCTTCAGCTTTCAAATGGTTCTCACGTAATTTTCGAAGCCCATTTTGGAGAGCAACCAAAGTGGGATATTGACTGCGTCGCCGCACAGGCCGACTCAAGTCCCGAAAGTCCGAAAGTTCTGTCAATAGTGTAAAATAGACAAGATCGTGTAACTCACGAGCACATTTCTCGGTGTGCCCGAGTAGTTGCCGTAAAGGCATACGTCGAACAATGTTAGCGTCAACCATGGTCCGGCCTCGACTAAGTTCCGGGTAATCATCTCACAGCTTCTTCCATCTCGGTATCGTATCAAAAAGCCGGTGTTGAACGAATCCGAGAATGGGAAAATTGAATCGGACAATCGGTTGACTCGCCGCAACCTCCATCGTCGAAACCAAGTATCGAAAATGCAGGATCGACCGGTTTCAAGACAGCCGACCATCTCAAAAGAAACCCGCAGCTCACCAGTCAAAACCAAAATCAAACCATTACACATAAATGGGTCAAGTTTGTCTGAAATTGTGGAATTTCCTGTTTGTGATCGAAACAAGGAATTCACAACGCACTGCTAAGGGTTCTGAGCCCCAAAGGATTTAATTGTAGCCACGTGGCGATGTTAGGGTCGTCACACAGAAAGGAATGCCGGTCAGTTCTTCGTTGGGGCCGTGCGATGGTTCTCTCAGCGACGATGGTACACGAACAAAGAGATATGGTGTGGGATGTTGTCGCACCCTTTTAGGCAAACGTGTTTTCCTAGCCATCTACAAAGATCGAAGACAACAAACCGAACACAAAAAGTGACGGAAAATCATTGATCCAAAAGAAAGACCGAATTGCACTGGCTTTGCAATCTCTCCCCGAAGTCGATATCGTGGAAAGATATCAGTCATTGCTTGTGTTTCAGGAGATTTATGATGGCCCTTGTGCCGTTACAGGATATAGCTGTTACGCTCCGTCCGGAAGATAATGTTGCCATTGCGACTCAGAACCTTCACAAAGGTTTGCGGGTCGAACTCGGTGGCCAGACGATCGAACTACCTCAAGCCATTCGATTGGGACACAAGGTCGCCATCCGACCCATTCCCAAAAAGGAACCGGTGTATAAGTACGGTCAGATCATCGGATTTGCGAACGAAGACATTCCTCTTGGCGAACATGTCCACGAACATAACATCTCCGCAGAAGCGTTCGAAAGAGATTACGCCTTCTGTGTGGATTGTCCTCCCCCCATGCCGACACCCGAGCCCCGCTATTTCCTGGGGTACGACCGAGGAAATGGACGCTACGGTACCAGAAATTACGTCGCCATCATCAGCACCGTGAACTGTTCGGCGAGTACCAACAAATATATCTCCGAGCGAATCCGAGCTTCTGGAATCCTTGACGAATTTGCCAACATAGACGGAGTCGTCGCCATCACCCACAAGGCTGGTTGTGCGATGCAGTATGGTGGCGAAGATCACAACCAACTTGACCGAACACTGGCGGGCTTTGCGAAGCATCCAAACGTGGCGGCTTATGTAATCATCGGCCTTGGGTGCGAAACGGGGGCTGCGATTCATCTCATCGAGAACCAGGGATTGATTCAACTCAACGGTGGGAACGGGCCACCTGTGTTGTCGATCCAAGAAACTGGTGGTATTGCGAAAACGGTCGAAGCTGGCGTCCGTATGGTGGTGCAGATGTTGCCGAGGGCCAACGACGTTCGTCGTACCAAGCTATCGGCCGACAAATTGATTCTTGGAACGCAATGTGGCGGTTCCGACGGGAACAGCGGAGTAACGGCGAATCCGGCACTCGGCGTTGCGGCCGACATGTTGGTGGCCCAAGGGGGGACGGCCATCCTGGCCGAGACTTCCGAGATTTACGGAGCCGAACATTTGCTCACTCGGCGGGCGATTTCTCGCGAGGTTGGCGAGAAGCTCGTCGACCGAATCAAGTGGTGGGAATGGTATGCAGGTATTTTCGGTACCGAAATCAACAACAATCCTTCTCCAGGGAATAAAGAAGGAGGTCTGACTACGATTTATGAAAAATCCCTTGGGGCCATTGCAAAGGGCGGAACGACGGCTTTGATGGACGTTTTGCGCTATGCCGAACCGGCTCGAAAGAAGGGCTTTTTGATCATGGATACGCCAGGGTACGATCCTGTGAGCATGACCGGACTCGTCGCCGGAGGGGCCAACGTACTTGCCTTCACGACGGGGCGAGGTTCGGTCTTCGGGTGCAAGCCCGTGCCGTCGATCAAAATCGCAACGAACACCCCAATGTACGAGCAGATGATCGACGATATGGATGTCAACGCCGGAGTCGTCTTGGAAGGCGTTTCCGTCGAAGAACTCGGGAAGCAAATGTTCGAAGAGATTTTGGAAGTCGCCAGCGGGAAGAAAACGAAAAGTGAACTGAGCGGAGTCGGGGAAGAAGAGTTTGCGCCTTGGAGTGTGGGGCCGACGTTGTGATATTCGCCAGTCAATCGGGGATTTTGCACAATATTCCGCCCGGAATTACGAATAATGGTGCGTAGGGCATTTGGAGGGCAACTTCCTAAATTGGAATGGGCCTTCGACACGAAACCGATTCGCAAGCGAAACACTCAGACGAAACGGATCGTCGCTTATCCTTCGAGGTTGTACAAGAGATAGCACAGTCGAATCGTTGTTCCCAAATTTGGAAGTTGTAAGATCACTTCCTTCGAGAAAGGGTTAGACATGACACAACTGAATAACGTGGTAGACCCATTTGGTGAAGTGAATGTCTACCCAGCATCTAGCGGGAAAGTTCGAGTGACGGCCACGATCTTGATGGAGCCGAACAAGGAAGGTAGCCAAACGGGCATCGCCCTCGATGGTTCGTACTCGATGGAAGAACTCTATGGTGGGGAACAGCCCGCGAGCGGTGGATTTCTCGGTGGTCTTTTTGGTGGTGGCAAGAAGCAGACCAAGGCCAACGAAATAACACCTGTTGCGCAGGACGTTTGTGAGTACCTTGCTCGCAAGATCGACGCCGATGGCGGCACGACTTGCATTTACTGGGCGTGCGGTCCTGGCGGAACTCAGATCGAGGAAATCGGCGATTTGACCGCCGACGAAGCCAAGAGCCATGTGTTCGGACCACCCAAAAAGTTTGGCACCGGGACACAACTCTTGCCAGCGGTTCGACACTTCGCCGAAAAGTTTGCAGATGCTCCGTGGGGCTTCTACGTGTTTATCACCGACGGCGCGTTGCATGACTTGACCGAAGTGAAGAGGTTCACCAAGACGCTGGCCCAAGAGATTTCGGCAGGGAAACGAAAGCCGCTCAAGCTCATCTTGATCGGTGTTGGCCCAGACGTCGACGAGAGACAAATGGAAGAACTCGACGATCTCGAGACGGGAACGGACGTGGATATCTGGGATCACAAACTTGCGGCGGACCTTCGAGTGCTGACTCAGATTTTTGCCGAGGTCGTCGACAAGAACGCTCGGGTCTCGGACAATGGGAAGATTCTTGATCCGTCGGGGAACGTCGTGAAGAACTATTCCGACACGGGGTTGCCCGCGTTCATCGAATTTGAAATCGACGCCAACGCCGAACACTTCGTGCTCGACGTGGAAGGCCAACAGATTCAACAATCGTTGCGGTAATCATCCGCATTCCTCTCGAACCACATCGACTCTTCAGAGACAAAGGATTTCTGGCATATGACGCAGCTCAAGAAAACAGTTGATCCGTTTGGCGAAGTGAATGTTTATCCGGGACCGAACAATCGAACTCGTGTGACGGCCACGATCTTGATGGAGCCTTACAAAGAAGGTGCCCAAACAGGAATCGCTCTCGACGGTTCGGGTTCCATGAAGAAGCTCTACGGCGAAGAAGCTGGTGGCGTCGTCTCGCCAATTTTCAAAAAGCAAGCGGCTGAGAACTACATGTCTCCGGTTGCCCAAGAATTGTGTGGTTATCTGGCCGACAAGATCGACGCCGATGGCGGCACGACTTGCATTTACTGGGCCGTCGGGATGGGCGGTCAAGAAGTGCAAGTCATCGGTGACATGACTGGCAGCCAGGTTCGTAACCACGTTTTCGGGCCTCCGGCGGAATACGGAACCGGGACGTATTTGTTGCCTGCCGTGAAATATTTTGTAGATCGATTCCGCGATGCCCCATGGGGCTTTTACGTGTTCATCACCGACGGAGAGTTGTTCGATCTCGAAGAAGTCAAGCAGTACACCACGCAGCTTGCTCAGGACATCGAAGCTGGACGTCGCAACCCAGTCAAATTCGTGTTGATCGGGCTCGGTGAAGAAGTGAATGGGGCTCAACTCGAAGATCTTGACGATCTGGACACGGGCACGAGCATTGATTTGTGGGATCATAAACTGGCCTCGGAATTGCGGGTGCTCGAGCAAATCTTTGCCGAAGTTGTCGACGAGAACACCCGTGTAGCGGACCACGGAAAAATATTGGCCCCGAACGGAGCCGTCCTTGCAAACTTCTCGGATACGGGTTTGCCCGCGTTCCTTGAGTTCGAGGTTGCCACGGGCACAAGTTACTTCACCCTCGAAGTCAACGGAAACCGCATTCAGCAGCCGCTTTCAGACACGGCTGTCGTGCCGTCCTCGGAGATTAACGCGTCTCTTCCGCAGAGGACCCCGGCCCAAAGTCAGACTCAGGGGCAGACGAATACTCAGACCCAAGGTCAAACACCAACGCCGCCTCCATTACCCAAGGAAGCCACTGAAATTGGAGCAGACGACTTGATCGAAGACCCACAACAGATCGTCAATCCAGATGAGGATGATGATGCACTGTGGAAACAGATTGACTTGCGGCCGTCCGAAGAAGACGAAAAGCTCTAAAGCCCACCAAGAGTTGAGAATCGAGAATTCAACACAAAAAGCCGCCGATATTTATCGGCGGCTTTTTGTGTTGATTGTCGGTGGGCCAAGGCCTAACCGATGTTGATGCAAATCCCGAATTCGGGCTACTGATAGATCGGACTCGCCTTCACCGTCATCTCTTTCTTGTTGCGAATGAACTTAATGGTCAAGACTGTGCCTTTTGGCTGCTTGTTGATGACCGTGGAATACTCCGAGACGCTACGAATCCTCTCGCCTTGGATTTCGACGATCCGATCACCGGCTTTGAGTCCAGCTTTAGCCGCCGGTCCACCCGGGACAACGAAGCTGATACGCATTCCGTCGCTCCCTTGGTAGGCATAGTCAGGAGCGAAACGCAGCCTGACTTTCGATCGAGAAGCCGTTTGGGCTTTGGCACCAGGACGGGAGATGAAGCCCTTGTTGATGGCCTTGACGAACTGCAAGGACTCCTTGGTCGTGGCAAAGTAAGTGGCGACGTTCTCGGCCAAATTGACCAACCGGACCATGTCCTTGTAATTGATCCGCTCGGCTGTGTCTGTTGGGAGATGGTAGTTTTGGTGAACTCCAGTCCACAAGAAGAGGACAGGAATGTCTTTCAGGAAAAAGGAATTGTGATCGCTTGGACCGTTGCCGCCGGGGGACTTGGTGAACTTGAAGTTGTAACGCTTGTTGAACCGCTCGAGCATGGTGTCGAATTCCTTCGCGGTTCCGACTCCTTGAACCAACACGTTTCCTTGGTTCGTTTTTTTGTCCGTCGACATACGGCCAATCATGTCCAAGTTCAACATGGCAAAGGTTTTGTCGAGGGGAAACAGGGGTTGTTTGCTGCAATAAAAATCGGACCCGAGGAGTCCTTTTTCTTCTGCACTGAACGCCATGAAAACAAGGGTTCGGCGTTCACGACTGGACTTCTTTGCGAATCGGCGAGCCAGTTCCATCACGCCGGTCGTTCCCGAGGCGTTGTCGTCGGCTCCGAAGTGAATCTGCTTTCGCAGCTTAGAGCTACGAGCTCGGGACCCGCGTTCGCCGTAACCGAGATGGTCGTAGTGGCCGCCAACGACAACATATTCCTTGGCCAACGGACCCGAACCCGGAAGGTATCCGATAACGTTCTTGACCTTCGTTCCCTCGGTCGTCGTGTGGATCGTTGCCGACCAACCGTTCAGGGCCATGCTGCGAGGTTTCAAGTCACGATCAATTGCTTTTTCGATAGCGGTGAGGGTCGTGTTGGCGCTCGACCTCAGGATGTCATCAACGACCGAACGTTTGACGTGGACGGCGGGAATGATGCTTCGTTTGGCCTGAACCAACTGCTTGAACTCGGTCAACTTATCGTTGGATTCGTAGTCGTCGTTAACGAGGATGAATCCGGCGGCCTTTTGCTTGAGGGCGTTGTTCATTCGACTGATGAGATCCGCATGTCTGCTTTTTCGTCTTCCGTCAAACCCGAGCTTCGATCGATAACGAGGAGTCCTCCGAATGAGGACGACGATTTTGCCTTCAACGTCGATATCTTTGTAGTCATCATATTTCACGTCTGGGGCAGTAATTCCGTATCCGACGAAGACGAGTGGAGCATTAGCTTTTTTGTTGCCCGAAAAGCCCATGACATTGAAGTGGTCGCCGATCTTGAGTTTGATCGTTTGGCCCTGGGGACCTTTGATCAGGAATTGGGTTCCGTCCTTCAATATCGATGGAGCAATCTCGAATGGCTGGAAATAGCTTTTCCCATTACCGGGCTTCAGCCCTGCTGCTCGGAATTGTTTGGCGACGTATTCCGCGGCTAATTCCAGTCCCTTGGTCTGAGTTCCCCGCCCTTCCAACTTCTTGGAGGCGAGATAAACGACATCTTTGCGAAGTCGTTTTTCTGACTCAAGATTCGCGTTGGGGGGTTCTTTCCCATAAGTTGCAGGAGTTAGCGTGCACAGTAACGCAACGAACAGTACTTGAGCTAACAAGCGAGCCGACACTTTCCATGGATTCATATGTGTATTGCACCTCAGTATTGGATAAACTTGTGAACAAGATGGTGGGGATGACCGTTCTTGAGATAGGATCAGTTGTTGATCCGTTTGATTTTTCAGGCCTTAGGCACAGGAGTTCTTGCGACGACCTGTCGGAGCCAGAACGACCCAAGTACAAAAGTTCTTGCGACGACCTGTCAGAACCAGAACGACCAGGAAACACAGAAAGTAAGATTGAGCGTTGCACCATCTCTTTTGAGTCCCACTCCTTGTTGGGGAATGGTCTTGTGGGTGATGGTTTGCCTTTCTGTGTCCCTGGCGAACACATTACAAGGTCCAACCTCTTCGATACTCTCGTTGGATGTATTGGTCGGCCTCTCGGGTATTCGTGATACGGCCCTGAGCTTCGTCCCATTCGATCTTCTGTCCAACTCGGTAAGCAACGTTGCCCAACAGCACAGAAATCGCGAGAGACCCGCTGTAATCGAAATTACAAGTCGTTCCGGCGTTCGTACGGATGGCATGGAGCCACTCGCGGTAGTGTCCGAGAGAAGCGGCGATCGTTTGGCGAGGGGGCTCGAAGTTTTGGAACCGGTTGGCCGGCAACAGACGATATCGGCCGTAATCGGCGATCAGTTGGCCCCGGGTGCCTTCAAACAATACGCCGTTTCGGAATCCGTGGTTCTGGACTCGTTCTCCAATCGAGGGATTGTCGACACCATGGTACCAAGTCAAATGAACTGCCGGTTTGGTTCCGCGAGCTGGGTAGCGATAGTCGACTTGCATGACGCTCGGGACGTCGTTATCCCCGCGATACAATTTACGTCCCGTCGCTTCGACGGACAAGGGATTGCGAAGGGCCAAAGCCCAGTGTGGCAGGTCCATGTAGTGACACGCCATGTCGGCCAGCACGCCTCCGCCGAAATCCCACCACCAACGCCAGTTAAAATGCAAGTGTGACTGGTGGTACGGTCGCTGTGGTGCCGGTCCGAGCCAAAGGTCATAGTTCAAGCCGGCAGGGACGTTGGCAGGTCGTTGGGGTCGTTGCCCTCCGCTCGGACGTTTGTTACACCAGACGTGGACGCGGTTGACGTCACCGATGACGCCAGCTTCGATGATCTCGACCACACGTCGGTAGTTATTGGCAGCGTGGATCTGTGTACCCATTTGCGTTTTCACGTTTTGCTGCTCGGCAACTTGCATCATTCGACGAACCTCGTGGACCGAATGAGCCAGAGGTTTTTCACAGTACAGGTGTTTGCCAGCGAGCATGGCAGCGACGCCAACGACGGCGTGGGTGTGATCGGGAGTGCTCACGACAACGGCGTCGATGTCGCGTTGTCGGTCGAGCATCTGGCGGTAGTCTTCGAAAAAGTCGGCTCGAGGGAATTGGCGTCGGGCTGCCGCGGCCCGATTCGTATCGACGTCACACAAAGCGACGATCTCTTCGTGGGCAACGCCATTGAGATTCGACCCACCTCGCCCGGCCACTCCAACGACGCCCAAGCGAATGCGGTCGTGGCGTGCCGGACGTCCCGGAGCTTTTTCGTCGGACCAGACGGCTCCCGCCAATGACACGGACGCCGTTAAGGTTGAAGTCGTTTTAATGAAATCTCTTCGAGATAAAGAATCGAACATGTTGTCTTGCTCCCATAGCATTTTGCAAGGAGGGTGTGAGTCAAGGCACTCATTGACAATGCCTTGTCAGCGACGAGCGGTAGGCCGCGGCAACGGGTTCCGTGGCTATTCTGATTCCCGAATGTGGGATACGTAATTATCGCATGACTCAGGCATGATGCAAAGGAGTTGTCGCGAGGAATCGATCTTGTGGGTCATGAGTCTTATGCGTGCGAGTGTTCTTGTCTAGTTTTCCTGTTTGGCGGAATTGACCCATTGGCCCTCCGCTTCGTAAAGTAGACTCAGGCGGTTGTTTGTCATGTGCAAAGCTTTCGATCGTCAATCGGTTCCGCTTGATGCCGTTCAAAATCTGTTCCGTTGAATTTCAAACCGGCTTGGTGGTTTCTCTATTTTCCGAGGACACAAATGAAAACGGCCATAATAGTCATCGTCATTATCTTGGGCACGTTGGCTTGTGCGGTGACACTGTTGATCGGTTGGAAGAAATACGCAGCGAACCAAGAGGAAATCACTAAAACAAATTTGACGAAAATTCTTGAGAACACCACCTACGATAAAGAGGTCCGTTTGAAAGTCCAGGGGGTCTGGCAGCGAGACCAGGTCCTGCCTTATTTCTTATTCGCGGTTACCCCACTTACCATCCTGGGGATTGCCCTTGTGTCGCTTGGTCGAGGTATGGCTGGAGGCGTTATCCTACTCCTTTCCACAATCGGACCACCCGCGTTACTTGCCCCTGCGGTCTCTGTGGCCACCGAAGCAGAAAAACAAGGGATCGTAATCCCGCAAGGCAAGACCTTTTGGGGAGTCCTGGTAGTTTCTGGATTGAACTTTGTCGCTGGTGTGCTCTCCTTCTTCGTCAAACCCAAGGAACGGAATGACGAAGACGACCGCTCTAGAAGACGACAACGAGACGAAGAGGAATACGATCGACCACGACGGCGAAGGAGTGAAGAAGACGACGAGGACGATCGGCCACCACGGCGACCACGCGATGAAGAAGACGATGAGGACGACCGGCCCAGACGAAGACGGCGCAATGAAGACGAACAAGACGAGGACAGGCCACGACGGCGACGAGACGAACAAGAGGAGCCACCAAGACCAAGACGACGACGAGAACCCGAGGACTATGACGAGGAAGAGTCTTCTCGAAGGCGACGTCGAGACGATTTCGACGACGATGAGGAACCACCACGGCGTCGAAAAAGACGTTAGAGTGGTATGGCCGAATCATCAACACGGTTACCAGACTTAACGTCCAACGGAAAATAGTTCCTTCAACTTGTTCCGAGACCCTCGACATGGCAGCCATTAAGTTTCAATGCCCAGAGTGTAAAACGACCTTACAAACGAGTAATCTGGCTCTGGCAGGAAAAAAGATCAAGTGTCCCAAATGTGGTGCTGCGGTTCCTGTACCGGTTCCCGAAGGGGAAGCTCCAAAAGTTCCACCTTCACCGGAGAAAGTTTCGCCCGAGCCCAGTCGTCGAAAACCACCGTCTGGCATCCAGAAAAGAGACGAGCGACTCGAACGGGAACCCGAACGAAGGCCTCGACGGGGTCCGCGAGATGGTGACGATTTTGATGACGAGCCGCCTGCAAGGAAGAAAACGAAAAAGAAGAAACGCAAGAACGCAGACGCGATCGACATCGTTGTAGCTTTGGTTACCCTTGTCTATATCGTTACGTTATTATTTGCGTTTTATGGGTACTTTGACACCAGCGACATTAGCGTCTTGGTGCTAAACTGAGTTTCATTCGAAACGGCCACTTTTCCCCTCGCCCTGAATCCATTTCAGAAACGCGGAAGTGTTTTCAAAGTCTCTATCCCTGTGGGGGAAGGATTGAGGAACCGGAAGGAAGGTGGGCCAGCGAGAAGAACTCGTAGCATTCCAAAACTGGCGGTTTCAAAACGAACGCAGTTTAGATGTCCTTGGTCAACGTTAACCGAAGGTTCCAGTTCTTCATTGGCTCCAAAGTTCCCCTTGGAGTGCGGGAAGGTGGTCGAGGCAGTGCTCCAAACGGTGTCCATTCCTGCTTCGGTATGCCAGAATCCAGTGTTACACCCGCTTCGGGTTGAATCCTTTTCTCGATCCATCGAATATAAGTAAGGACGCCAAGGAGTCTTGGCGAACCGGTCCCTCGAAAACCGGCTAACAGTGCGCTGTGCGGATGACCAAAGATGACCGACTCACTGCAAGAGATACTCGAAACAATCGAGTTGTCGGCCGATGTTATTGCCGACCACCGGAATACGATTTATGACGCGACACTAAAAGACTCTCGGTACATGAAGGAAGGAAACTTCAAGAGTTTCCATCCCGAGGATCTTCACCGTATGTATACTCTCTACGACGAACTCTTTTATGAACATCAGCTCGAAGAGGGACTTGCCGATCTCCCGATCACTTTTGGGATTTCGAAGAAGATGACCAAAGCAGGAGGTAAAACGACACGACACTGGAAGCGTGGCAAGCCACACGTCGCCACACGCTTTGAGATCTCGTTCTCGGCTCCGCTGCTTTTCCAGACCTTCCAGGACGTTCAGCGTGACGTAAGCATCAACGGCGTGCTTTGTCACGATCGACTCGAAGCGCTCCAACTCGTGTTCGAGCACGAGTTAACGCACTTGTCGGAATTCCTAATATGGGACAAATCGAGCTGCAAAGGAAACCGTTTCCAGTCCGTCGCGACACGGATGTTTGGCCATGTCGAGTACACCCACCAGCTCATTACTCAGGCCGAGCGAGCCTTATCGAAATACCAAATTCGGGTCGGTGACATCGTGTCTTTTGAGTACGGTGGAGAACAACACGTTGGACTGGTGAATCGCATCACGAAACGGGTGACGGTCCTCGTCCAGAGCTCCAATGGAGAGAGATATAACGACGGGAAACGGTATGCGAAATACTACGTTCCGCTCGATTTGTTGACGAAGGTCGAAAGTGGGGTTTCGTGATCCAATCAGTGTCCGTTGCTTGTTAGAAAGGGATTGTCATATGCCCCTGGCGTTCGAAGAAGTCCGCAACTTTTTGCGAATGATCCGTAGCGATCTAGACAACGGCGTGAGGAGAACACTGGCTATGGTCTTTTCGCTTTGGAAACTCTTGAGCGCTGGGTACCGAAAGTCCTCTGTATGCTAATTTCACTCACGCTACTAATCTCTGACGACAACAGCGGACAATCATAAATCTTCCATTCCGATTGAGAACTGTTCGCCAAAACAGGAATCTGTTTCACTCCCAAAATAGCGTCTCTCTTCTCCGCTCCTGTGACTTCTTGCATAACTTCCAACGATTCAACAACCGGCTGCAAAGGAGGTTGGTTCTTCCTCACACGCGGTGGCAACCTGTATCAGTGGGGTGGTTCGTTCCAGTCAAGTAAATTGATCGCTGAGCTGAATCCAAGAGTGGCCCAGGAAGTGAACCTCTTGCTCGACGCTGGGACCGACTCGGTGGAACTCTGAGTCGCTCGCCGAAAGATTCGATAATGGCACATGGAACATGGATAGAGTGTCCCACGCTCCAATCGTGCCGCGGGCTTTTGCTCACTGTTATTCGACTCTCTTTACAGACTTCTGCAGCAGCTACAACCGGACGAAGTTTGTGTGGCCACGACTACAACACAATTTCGAAATTCAGAACGCAACCCCGCCATATTATTCCGCTTGCGATGGTCAAGGAGGTTTGGTAAACGCTGCCAACATTTGGCTTCGTGTGGAGAACTCATCATGAATTCAGCCAGTCTGGGGTGCCGAGTCACCATTTTCCTGGTGCTCTCGTCGTGTCTTCCCGCTGTTGGCCAAAATCAATTCCCATCCGACCAACAAGTTCCATCTTACCCAAACTACTCAACTGTTGAAAATGATCCACAAGTCCCAAGCAGTGAAGCTCCTACAGTCGTTGACATTCAAGAGCGCGAAGAGTTCCCGCCTGGCAAAATACATCGGAAGGGTGGATTTGGTTTTGGTGGTGGTTCCAAGATGCCCGGGTATGCGGCTACATGGTATCCTTCCGTCGACGTGAAGGATCAGAGAACAGACTTCAGTGTGGTTCGTCAGTCTTTGAACGCTGGAGTGCCAGTTTGGAGAAACGCTCAGGATGTCGTTGTGTTGACGACACGCGTGAAAAACGCTCTTTTCTTCACAGACGCAATTCTGCCCGACACAGGTCGGCCGTTTCCGGATGCCCTCTGGGACGTGCGATTTGGACTCAGCTATATCCATCATTTCGAGAACGGATGGACCGTGGGACTGATGCCCAGTCTTGGGTCGGCCAGTGATCAACCTTTCGATAGTGCGGACGAGTTGAATTATGGAATCTTGACGTTCCTACGCATTCCGGCCAGGAACAACCGAGATTCGTGGAGGTTTTCGTTGTTCTATTCTTCGGCTGGTAACTTGAACTTTCCCATTCCTGGAATCGCGTACAACTGGAATCCTCATGAAGATTTCTCGATGAACATTGGAATCCCATTTTCACTCTTCTGGCGACCAAGAGACAACGTCACAATCGATTTATCGTACTTGCCACTGACGAATGTCAAAGCTCGCATTACGGTACATATGGCCAACAACGTCCATCTCTACGGTGGCTACGAATTCCTCAACGAGGCCTACTTTTTGGCCGATCGTGAAAACACGCAGGATCGGTTTATGGGATTCGAGCAACGCTTGATTAGTGGCATCCGATGGAGTCTCTTCGCTAATGCGACTTTAGATCTCAACGCCGGGTATGCTTTCGATCGTCACTTTGGAGAAGGGGCTAACCAGGGGGCCGATTTGATTGACCGCGTCGACATTTCATCGGGAGGATTTCTCTCAGGGAGTCTCCGGTTGGCGTTCTGAACGCCTTTCGTTTGGACTGCTGAAGTTTTGGTGGGTTGCCAAGTTGCAGAAGTTGGAGAAATTTCAGCTGAACGGGGTTGATTTTGAAACCGCACCTTCTCACCTCAGGATAGAAGAATTTAGGAATCGGAAGGAAGGTGGTCCTATCTCGAGAAGGGCTCGGGGCATTCCAAAACTTGCGGAATCAAGACCAATGGAGTTTAGAACGTAACAAACCAGTTTCCTTGAACAACTCCCGTTGCTTCGATCCTTTACTTCTTCGAGATTCGAGCCAGGGAAGATTCCGCCGCACGGCGGATTGAAGGAATGAGTGCATCGCGGGAGATTTCTTCCAAGATCGAAAGAGCAGCTGGTGTGCCCAGAGTCTCAAAGAGTTCCAAAGATTCCAGAACCCTTACTCGATCCGGAGTCAGACTTTTTTCTTTCAGTTCTGAGAGCAACTTTGACACACGCCTTTGCATTTCCAGCGACTTGCTGATTTTCAGTGTTATTTCTAAAGGGAGGATCGCCAGTTCGCCGTATTTTGCGAGCTCGGCTTGGGCTTTGGCGCGGATGATGAAGCGATCATCATCAAGAAGCTTGATGAGTCGCTGCACGCGGCTTTTATCGAGTTTCGGAACAGCAA
>CAYRFQ010000034.1:0-80202 GCA_964423615.1 uncultured Alcaligenaceae bacterium
GAAAAAGAAGAAAAACCGATCTCAAAATCGATCACCGTAGCGCTGTAGTACTAGAACAAGTCACGGACCATTGGTTGTTCCGTGGTCTTGGTCGGAACCGCAAGGGTATTGGAATAAACAAGTGTCGTGTTTTGGTTTTTAAGCTCCGAAGGAACGATAGATCTTGGCCGTGGGTGTGAACCTACGGGCCGCAAATAACCAGAACAAACACGGCTCTCATTCATCCGCCTCCGAGCGGCGGCAGATTCTAGCCACGGCCTGACGACCGTGTGCCAAGTTGGGCCATTGATTGTTTGCTCGCGGAATAAAACTATTCCGACTTTTCATGGGGTAGTCCGGTATACTTCTCCGGATAGACCGCATCCACTTCACTTCTTTGATACGTATGCAGATAGATATCTTCGGGCTTCGGACGGGGTTCATTGGCGACGGCGTCGGCAGCGTCGGCAGCTTCTTTCTGTGCCTCTTGAATAACTTGATCCACACCGGCTTGATCGAGAATGTCCCACTCAATGAGTTGCTTGCCAAATAGTTCGATACAGTCTGGTTGGTCATAAATGCGAATCGCTCCGCTCGACGACGAATGGCCGTGAAGCCGCGAAACCATGGCTTCGAGCATGTACGGCTTACGTTCTTCGCGGCAATATTTCATGGCTCTTTCGATGGCGTGCCAGCTTGCAATGGGATCGTTGCCGTCGACGACTTCGCCGGGAATGCCGAAGGCCTTTCCGCGATCAATAACATTGGTTTCCGCGTGCACTGTCTCGTAAGGAGTCGAAATTCCATAGCCGTTATTCGAGACGATCATGAGCACGGGCAATTCGTGTCCGGGTCGCGTGCTCCAGATCATACACGAAGCAAAGTCGCCTTCGGCGGTCCCTGCATCTCCCCCCACGACGACCGTGAGCCCGTCCCCGCCGTGACGTTTTTGGACGTGGGCGGTTCCGGCGGCCATCGTGAATTGGATTTCGATGACAGAACTCACGGGCACGACGTTCCATTCTCGCCTCGCGAAGTGTCCGGGAAAGTTTCTGCCGCGTGAGTGTGGGTCGGTGGCAGTCATCGCGATTTGTCGGATGCCGTCGATGAGTTCCATACCCATACCAACCACGACGCCACTGTTACGATAGTGGAGGTGCAAATAGTCGTAGTCGGGACCTTCTCCTTTTTTAATCTGCATCCCGAGGGCCACGTTAAACGCTTCTTCGCCCGGGCCACCGATCCAAAAGTAACCCTCGCCCGACTTACTCATCTTGATCATCCGCTCTTCCATGGCCCTTGCCCGAGCCATGTTGCGGAGCAGTTGCTTGCAGACTTCGTCGGGCAATCGCTCGTGGATTTTCCCGTTTTCAGAAACGTTTGCGGTTGCTCCCGTTCCCTGGCCTGTTGTTTTTATGGTCATAGGCTTGCCCTTTCTAGTCCGATCTCGGTGACAACACACCGTACCTTAAGCACATCTTATATTCTTCGCGATTCCCGATTGGGTGTCAAAAGAAACAAAGGAACCGCCGGACGAGCCGACGATTCCTCACTGCATTATATTGCTAGAAATCTCTCGGGCAGTTTCGTCTTCGTCAACGGATCGCCGATGAGAGCAGATCTCGTTGAGGTTAATCCGTTTTCCTTTATTCCTCCAATGGCTTGACCACCCACAACAAGAACGTCGGATTCACCGACTCGAACCGAATTGTCTCCATTTGTTCGGTTGCCCGCGACAAGTTCACGAGCAGAGAGTTGACCGGCTGGATCAGCCGTTTCAAGACGGTATACACCGCAGACAACCTCTCGATCGTCGCGACGTTCACGACCAGACGCCCTCCGGGCAAGAGGCTTTCGTAAGCCGACTCAATCAACCTCACCACTTCTTGACCGGTCCCGCCAACGAAAATCGCATCCGGACGAGGCAGGTCCGAAAAGACGCCTGGAGCCGTGCCGTGAATCGCTTTGACGTTTTTGACATCAAACGTCTCGGCGTTGGCGAGGATCAAGTGATAGTCGGCCGCTTCTTGTTCGATGGCGTAGACCATTCCCGGCTTGGACAATTGAGCGGCTTCGAGCGCGAGCGAACCGGAGCCCGCGCCAATGTCCCAAACGACTGTCCCGGGTTGGATGTCCATTTCGGCAAGAGCCAGTGCCCGAACTTCGGCTTGGGTAATCAGACCGCTCTTGGGTCGGCTTTGAGCGAATACGTCGTCGGGGTTGCCGAAAACGCGAAACGAACTTGGCTCGCGTCGCTGGTCGGGGCGATTTGGCAGTCGCTTTAGAATCATGACGCTCATGGGCGAAAATTCGATCTCGGCAATCTCGTCCAGTTCGCCTTGAGTCACCCGTTCGTCTGGCCCGCCCAAGTTTTCACAGACATAAGCGCGAAAGTAATCGAGCCCTCGCGAAAGGAGCTGTTTCGCAATCGACGAAGGGTCCTCCGTTTCGCTCGGGAACATGCCCACGACTTCGGCGATCCGGATTCGGTCCAGCACCGACGAAAGGGGATGTGTCGCAAGGTTCGTCAAGTACGCCTCTTCCCAACTTTCCTTAACGCGAGCGAATGCATCTTGCATGCTGCTGACGTGGGGAAAGACTTCGAAGTTGTCTTTGCCGAGTCGATCGCAGAGGTATCGAGCGACTCCGTAAAACAACGGATCACCTATCGCCACCACGACCATACGTTTTTTACCGAGGTTCTCTTCGAGAGTCCGTACGACCTCGGGCAAATCGGGACCGACCCGAACGGGTTCTCCTCGTACGTTCCCAAGAAGGCTCAGGGCTTGGTCTGAGCCCAGTAGCATTTCGGCTTCTTCCAATATCCTTCGGGCGTGCCCTGTCAGCCCGGTCTCGCCATCGCTTCCGACACCGATGATGTATATCTTCAGGGAATCAGGCATCTCATGAGCCTCCACACTTTTCTTCCAGCTTCTTGTCTGCCAATGGCTCCTCCATCAAGATAAGGGAACGCGGTCGAGTCGTCCCCAGGTGGCCGCAGAAATTCAAAATTCGATGGAGGAATCTTATGCTCACACAAATGCTATTATCCATGCTCGTTGTCATGACGCCAGGTTTCGATGCGGGGAAACAGAAGGGCTATCCGAACGGGAAAGTGCTGGTGGAAGCTGAGGAACTGAAACGGCTGGTGGCAAAGGTCAAGCAGGAACCAGTTCTCCATGTCCTGGACGCAAGGTCGAAGAAGGCCTATCAGAAAGATCACGTCCAGGGGGCCAGGTGGGCTGACGTGAAAGGGCTGTCCAAGTTGTCACTCCAATGGCATGACGAGTCACGGATACAGCCTCTTTTTTCGTACCCCAAGAAGTCCCGTATCGTGGTTTACGACGATGGCTCCATAGCGAGTGCTGCGAGACTCTGGTGGTTGTTGCGTTATATGGGTTTCACCAATGTCCAACTGCTTAACGGAGGGTATCCGGCGTATACGAAAGCAGGAGGCAAGACGAACGACGCTAGTATCCTGGAAAGCACCTTCTCCGGTGAGCAGGCGTTGGACCGCCAGGTTTTGGCGACGAAAAAAGACGTCCTTGGGGTTCTCAAGACCAAAAAAGCCCAGATCATCGATTCCCGAAGTGAAGGCGAATTTTGTGGGACGGTCAAGAAGGCCAAGCGAAGTGGGTCCATACCTGGCGCGATCAATTTGGATTGGGTCGAACTACTCGAGAAGAAGACCAAGAAGTTCAAAAGCCCGAGCGAACTCAGCCAACTCTTCCAGAAAGCGGGTATCGACTTGAAGAAACCACTGATCACCCATTGTCAATCGGGTGGCCGGGCTTCGGTGATGATGTTTGCCCTGGAACTCATGGGTGCCAAACAAGTCAAGAATTACTATCGCGGTTGGTCCGAATGGGGCAACGAGGAAGACACCCCGGTCGTGCGTCCAAAGCGTTGATTGTGGGCGAGTCGCGGCAAGTTGTTGGTGCTTGCCGCTAACCGGAACAATTCGAAAGAGTTGGAGGTGATTATTTGGTTGCCTCAAGGGCCTTCGTGATCCGATCGATCTGATAATCGAGATAGGCGATGAAATCAACGGCGGTAACCCCTCGTGGCATCTTTTCTTCCACTTGTCCGTCGATTACTAGCTTTTGGATGGTTTCCGGGTCAACCTTGCCCGGTTGAGTGGTGAACCTGTCTGGTTTGATCCCCGACTTGGTCCACTTTGACAGTGGGCTAAATTTGGGTTGACCCAACAACGCCATAAAGCCTTCGACGGCTCGGTCTTCGACGATCAACAATCGCCCGTAGTAGAGTTCGTAGAAATCCAGATAAGCTTTGCGAACTTTCTTGCCGTCTTCGCCTTCGAAGGCTCCCTCCTTCGGGGCAGCCAAGAATGTTTCGATGACTTTCTTGGCGTCCTGATAACCTTTTTTGCGCCGTTTGGCAAAGACCCGTTGATAGGCGTTGAGTTTCTTCTCGGTAATACGCTTTTCAAGATTAGCTAAATCGAGTTTTTGAATTCGCTTCTTTCCCTGATTCCTCCAAAGCGACCGATAGAGCAACAAAGCACTTTCAATCGAGTTTCGCAGGTTTGCCGGGGGTGGTTGGTCGATCTTCGCTTCCCAATCCGCAAATCCCTTCGGAATCACCTCGGCGAGTTTGTAGAGTTTTTGTCGCTCAATCCCTTCGGTTGGAGGGACTGGCGCCTCCTTCAGAACATAGTTACCAAGAGACAGCGATCGTTTCTTGTTTTCTTCCTTGTTCTGGAAGGGAAAGCCGCTTTTCAATGGTGGAGTCGCAAGGATACTCAACTTGCTCGTCGGCGTAATGTACTGATCGTACTGAGCATTAATCAAAGTCGTGGCAAGGTCTTCGGCCTCTTTGAGTGCAGCCTCCTTCTCGTCAAGTGTGTCTACGAGTTGTTGCGACTGCTTCCAAGTCACAACCGAGAAGATCGCCAGTCCAACCAACAACGCCGCGACTAAACCGACTAGCCAAAACTTGAATTTCCAGATGGTTCCGATGGACAATCGTTTCAACAAAGAGCCACGAACCTCTTTGGCTACGAGCGATGGCGTAGTCCCTGTGAATTGTTGTTCCTTGGATTCTCGCTGCTGTGTGGACATTCCGAAGTGTTCGGTGCAAAGTTGCTTGAGTAACTCCGTTGTCATCGAAGGTAACTGTTGGAGAGGTTGATCCTTGGACCGCAGAACGTTTCGCTCTGTTTTTTCGATGTCGAGGAATTCGTAGAGGACTTTGCCGTCCGAAAACGCTTGCTTGTGATCGTCAAGATGCTCGAGATCATCCAGGTGGACGTCTTTATCCAGCATCGTCGTCGTGCGCAGATACTTGGTGATCTTGATGGGTCTGGCGAAGACGCTATGAAACTGATGCATCAACTCGGACGAGGAGCCCATCAAGGCAGACATTGCATTGCCAATCGTGTCGGTAAAAATCCAGTCTGAGCGTTCCTCGACATCGATCGTGTAGTGATGTTCGCCGCAACTGAGGGAGACGACTTGGATAGGCCATTCGGTTTGTTCGATGGCTTCCTTGTTACGGTTGGGGGTCATGCGGAGCAAGGCCACGCCGAAGGCCGCTGGATTCACCAGGCCGGTCACTCCGCCATCGCAATAAATTCCATAGAGGTCACCCTTGGGATTCTCGTTCGCCTCGCCTTGGTGCTTGTAGAACGCTCGCGGTGCGAAATAATATGGTGCAGAACAACACGCCGTTACGATGTCGGCGAGGAGGGCTCCTTCCAATCCGTCGTCGTGGTAGAGGTGCTCCTTGTACGTTGGGTTCGTCGAAAGAAAGGCGACTCGTCCGTGGGATTCATTTCGGACCATGACAACCAGGTCGGGTTCGTCGTCGGAGTGATTCAAGTCCCGCCACGTCAAGTCTTGGCCACCTGCGAACTTCTTGAGTTCTTCTGCAAGGATATCACGCAAGATGTAGGCGTCGTATTTGAAAAACAGTGGTGAGTTCCACCACGAAGTCCCCTTGAAGATTTGACGCAGACATTTCTCGTACAGACTCTTGATGTCCTTCGCGGGCATCCCGAGCTTCAGCGCCACCGAAACGATCGCTCCCGTCGACGTCCCGATAAACATCGAAAATTCGCCGGTGTCTTTCAAACACGTTCCATCGAAGCAATCGGCTTCCAAACATTCCAAAATGGGGAGATAGATGAGTCCAAGGGAGCCCCCTCCGTCCAACGACAAGATGCGATTTTGGTCAGTCATACAGTCCTCCAACAATCGACGATGCAATTACGGACAGATTCTGACGGGATGTTAGACTACGATGCGGCAACAACACTCGCGTTTTGACTGTAGCTCTGTGAGGACCGCAAACAACGGAACTCATTCGCCACACTCGAAGGAACATGAGTGAGTCGCGTACTCTTCCTTCCGTGGAGACTGGCATCAATTCTGGTTTGTCCAGTCACTTTAGCTACGTTCGACACGACAATCAACCACACAGAGCGGAATTCAATAATAAAAAACTTAGTCGCCACCACTTTTCTCATAAACACCAAAAGCAAAACCAATACCGTTTGTCCATCGTCTTCATTGGAATATCAGGCCTTTTCGCCAAAACAAGTCGATGAAATTCTGTTCGACAGTCTTGTAACCAGTTTTTGACGAAGCTCTCTACGATAAAAATGGTGATTACTTACTCACTTAGCACTAAAGAATCGAGGCCTGGTTCAAAACAGGGTAACACTTTTTGAGCCTGTGGTTTGTTAGCCTTTAGCTGCAAGCCATTGTTATGAAACATCTTACTTTTTGAAGCTGCCTTGGCTTTGTCTTGCAAAGTGTTACCCTGGGACCTTGGATAATGAACCATGCCAGAATCGACAACGGTTCCAGCGATTTGGGCCGTCTGAACTGTTCGGATTTGATTTCTCGCACAAAATAATGTTGGTGTGGTATTTGTGATCTCAAAGTTGCCTACTGTATGGTTCCGACAATGACTGAAAAGCAGTGGCTCGCTTGCACGCGTCCGGACTGGATGTTGGAGCACGTGCGAACGAAGATGAGTCACCGGAAACTTCGATTGTTTGCTGTGGCCTGTTGTCGTCGAACGGAGCAGTTGTTCTTGGATGAGCGGTGCGACACGGCCGTCGAGGTCGCCGAGTTGTTCGCGGACGGACTCGCGACACAGGACGAGCGAAAACAGGCTGCGGAAGGTGTGCGTGCTTGTCGTCAGGGGCTCTCGGGCTTGGACGAGTCGTACAGGGCGGTCCGCGCTGCCCATCTGGCTGCCAGCTTCTTGTGCGCAGCTTTTCCGTTCGAATCAGCCCAGGCAGCCTTGACCTTTTGTCCTCGCGCAATTGGGTTCATGTCCGAGGACTATCTCACAACGCAACGCCAAGAGGAAGAGCTTCATTGCCAACTATTGCGAGACATTGCCGGCAACCCATTTCAGAAAATCCGTCTGGACCGGACTTGGCTCACTTCGGATACGACGTTGTTGGCCCATGCCATTTACCAGAGAAAACGATTCGGTGATTTGCCCATTTTGGCCGATGCTCTTGAAGAGGCTGGATGTACGCATGAAGGCCTTCTGGCGCACTGCCGCGAAAACCAGACGCACGTTCGTGGTTGTTGGGTGATCGATCTGCTGTTGGGGAACTCGTAGTATGGCGATGTCAAGTGAACACTGGAGTTTGTGTGGCGACCCGAATGAGATGCTGCGGGAGTTGAAGGACTACCCCAGCCCACGACCGTTCTGGCTGTTCTCCATAGAATGCTGCCGACGCATCTGGCACATGCTCCCCGAAGAGCCGAGCCGCCAAGCCGTGGAAATGGCTCAACTGTGGGTCGATTCGAAGGCGTCGCGCAAGGAAGTCGAACGCGCTTACCTCGAGGCCTTTGAGACATCGCTCAACTACGAGCGATTCGCTGACCAGGAACTCCGTGTTCATGGGTATTACTACGATGCCAAAACGACTTCAGAAATTGCCGCTCGCCGGTGCGCCGCCAACGTGGCCAAGTTGAGCATTGACGTGCATGCGATCTGGAACATTGCTTACGACGCCGCCACGGCGGCGGC
Organism: uncultured Alcaligenaceae bacterium; assembly: GCA_964423615.1. GTDB lineage: Bacteria > Planctomycetota > Planctomycetia > Gemmatales > Gemmataceae > CAYRFQ01. Next base: position 7,996 of record CAYRFQ010000034.1, read on the forward strand.
TCGGGAATCGATTCCCGATTCTGCTCGCCGAGCGACCCAATCGCGCGTTTGGAACTCGGCTCGAGATCTGGAATTGGCAAACCAGTGCGACATTATTCGTGACATTTTCGAATATCCCTTCGAACAAGTTCGTTTCGATCCACAATGGAAGAGCGAAGACGTCCACCGAATTGCCGAACTGATTTCCGAGAAGAACAACTTTTCCCAACTCCCGATATTGGCCGATGCCCTGGAAGAGGCTGGGTGCGACGAGGAGCTTATCCTTCACCATTGTCGTGAGGGACTGGGCCACGTACGCGGGTGTTGGGTCGTGGACCTCATACTTGCAAAGTCTTGACGCCGGTCCGTTTGCTGGCCTCACTGTCATTGGGGTTGAGTTTTGTCGGAGGGTCGAGCCGGGCCCCAGATGGGAGCTTTCTGATGTCGGAAACGACGATAAGCCGTACGAAGAAGTACGTTACCAAACTTGCCTGGATGATTTCATGGAGCCTGCGAGCTTTGCGGCCGGGACAATTTCCGATTTACGCGGCTGGACTTGCGCTCTTTCTTAGTGGGCTCGTTCACGTAGGCGTCTGGTTTGTAGAAGGTAGCTCTTGGCAAGGACCGTTGTCGTGGAGGAAACCGATCCTCTTCGGGTTGTCCGGAGGTGTGACCGCGATTTCGGTAGGCTGGGTCCTTGGGGTGATGCCACGTTGGAAGTTGGATCGTTGGCTTGGCTGGACATTCGCAATCTCGATCGTGATCGAAGTCGCGTTGATCACGATGCAAACCTGGCGTGGCGTACGCTCCCACTTCAACCACGAGACCGCCTTTGACGAGGGCGTCTACGGGATGATGGGCGTGCTCATTTTGATCGTGACGTTCATCATCGGCTTTCTAGCCGTTCGGAGCCATTCTCGCCTCGAAACCAGTCCTTCCATGGGTGTGGCCATTCGCGGTGGTTTGTGGTTCCTGTTGGCTGCGTGCTTACTCGGCTGGTTGATCCAGCAGATCGGAGAGCAGCAGTTGGCGTCCGGTGGAAACGCAGAGATTTATGGCCAAGCAGGGGTGTTGAAATTCCCCCACGGGATGTCCTTGCACGCGATCCAGGCCTTGCCGATTTTGGTCTGGATGTGTGCTGTCGGTGGTTCGCGAGAGGGCCAGAAACTTTGGGCCGTATGGTCGGCCGTGGTTGGCTATCTGTTGCTGACGATATACAGTGTCGTTCAGACGTTCGAGGGCAGGGCTCGCTACGACCTCACGATGACGACGGGAGCACTCTTGTTGCTCGGAATGGCCGGTGTTGGACTGCCGTTTCTGTTGGCGACGGTGGGGATGGCGAAGCGGCCATTCAAGGCTGGAACGACAATCGCATAAGGCGGCTGGTTGTGGGCGCTAGCTTCTGGAGCGCCTTCCTTCATCTCCTTCTATACCACTTCCTCCCGGGTGCGTATAATACACCCAATCGAAATTCCAACTGCCTTCCTGGAAGGCATTCTCCTTGAGCCAATTATCATGTTTGTCGATCGTGTGAGCATATATGTGAAGGGTGGCGACGGTGGTCGTGGAATGAGTAGCTTTCGCCGAGAAAAATACGTACCCCGAGGCGGTCCGGATGGTGGCGACGGTGGCGATGGTGGTTCGGTGATCGTCCGAGCCATTCCCGGGACAGACAACCTGTCTGATCTCGCTCACCGGAAACACTGGCGTGCAGACAGTGGAGGGGCTGGCGGCCCAAACAATCGGCATGGCAAGAATGGCGGCGACTTGATCATTCCCGTACCACCAGGAACGATGATCCGGGACCGCGATCGCGGACATGTGTTGAAGGACCTCGTAGAACCACATGCAGAAGTCGTGGTTGGTCGTGGTGGTCGAGGCGGTCGCGGCAACAGTGCGTTCACGAGTGCCACCAACCGGGCGCCGCGACAGTTCGAACCAGGGATCCCTGGAGAAGAACGTTGGCTCGTCCTTGAGTTGAAAGTCATTGCGGACGTCGGCCTTGTCGGGTTTCCCAACGCCGGAAAGTCTACTTTGTTGAGCCGCCTTTCTCATGCTCGTCCCGAGATTGCCGATTATCCGTTCACGACGAAACATCCCAACTTGGGGATCGTGACGTTCGGTGACGACCAGCGGTTTGTACTCGCCGACCTGCCCGGTTTGATCGAAGGCGCGAGCGAAGGAATCGGATTGGGCCACGAGTTCCTACGACACGTCGAGCGTACCCGGGTGATTGTGCATATCGTCGAACCGTGTCCTCCGGACGAATCCGACCCGCTTGAAAACTATTTTGCCATCCGACAGGAACTGGAATCCTACAGTAACGAACTCATCAAGAAGCCCGAACTCATAGCCGTGAGTAAGTCGGAGTTGCCTGGAGCGGAAGAACAGCGGCAACGTCTTGAAGAAAGGCTCGACAAGCAAGTTTTTGGGATCTCTGCCGTCACAGGACAGGGGCTTGCCCAGTTGTTGGGCGCTGTGGTCAATCGGCTGGCCGAACTTTCGCGAGGAGTTTTTGACGACGGCCTGCCGGAGCAAAAATGACCAGGAGGACCCGGAGTTTTTGGCGACGGCCTGTCGGAGCAAAAACGACCAGAAAAACAAGGAATGGCCGTGGAACCACAGGTGGTTGTCGATGTCGGAAACACGCAAATGAAGTGGGGTCGATGTGCGATGGAGGGTGTGACGCATGTCGTTCGCCTTGCATCGAATGATCCCGAGGCGTGGGATCGACAACGTGATGTTTGGGACTTGCCCTCGCGATCAACTTGGGTTGTTTCAGGGGTCCACCCGAAGAATCGAGATCGATTCTCCACTTGGCTCGACCAACAAGGCGAACAGGTCCGGGTGTTGCGGGACCCCGAAGAAATCCCCATTCGCACCCATCTTGAACATCCCGAGTATGTGGGCATCGACCGGCTGTTGGATGCCGTCGCTGCGAACGCGCGACGGCGGCCCAAAACGCCGGCAGCCATGATCGATGCCGGGTCCGCCGTTACCGTGGATTTTTTGGACGGCGAAGGCGTGTTCGCCGGAGGTGCGATCTTTCCTGGCTTCGGTCTGATGGCCAAGTCACTCAACGATTACACGGCTCTGCTTCCGCTCGTGAAAGTTGAGACGCCACCCTCGAACATCGGGACGGACACACTGATGGCCATGCGAGTGGGCATTTTCTGGACGATCGTGGGAGGCATCGAGCGGTTGCTACGACTGTACCGCCACCAGCAGGAAACGGACATCGACGTGTTCCTCACGGGTGGCGATGGACAATTGTTGGCCACACGTTTGGACGAGCAATTCCAACTTTGGCCCGAGATGACTTTGGAAGGCATTCGGTTGAGCGTGGCATGAAATCTTCGACTTATCTCGCTCGATTGACACCACCTGGCATTGGTGCAATCGCGACACTGGCGCTTCGAGGTCCAGGAGCCCTGGAAGTCTTGCGAAAAACCTTCCGCCGAGCACAACAGTCACCATCCTCGCGGGATTTCTTCACGTTCCTTGAGTCGCGCGCGGAACCGGGTGCATTCTGGTTTGGGAAATTTGGGGACCTGACGTCCGCCACCGACGAAGTGGTTCTTTCCCTTCGGCGTACCACTCCGACTCCGTGGTTTGAAATTCATTGTCATGGCGGTCGACATGTCGTTGCGATGTTGGAAGAGGTCCTGCAGCGCCACGGAGTGCAGGTCTGCTCGTGGCAGGAACTATATCGGCTCACCACAGCCGATGAGTGGAAGGTCGTGGCGCTCGAGGCGATGACGATGGCGACCACGGTCCGGACCGCAACGATCTTGCTCGATCAGTTTCACGGGGCATTTGTCGGAGCCGTATCGAAGATTCTCGAATTGCTCCAAAATCGACAATGGGAAACGGCGAAGAACGAACTATCCAAGCTCAGGTCTTGGGCCTCTTTGGGACGTCACTTGACGACTCCGTGGCGTGTGGTCATTGGAGGGGCTCCGAATGTTGGAAAGAGTAGTTTGATCAATCGGTTAGCTGGCTATCAACGGAGCGTCGTCGCACCAGCGCCAGGAACGACGCGAGACGTTGTATCGACGAGTCTTGCCATCGACGGTTGGCCGATCGAAGTCATCGATACTGCTGGGCTCCGGACGAGTCCCGAAGCTCTCGAAAAGGCAGGAATTGATTTGGCCACCGAGGCGTTGCAAACAGCCGACTTGGCGTTGTGGGTCGTCGATGGTTCGAACGATCCCGTTTGGCCGACCGAAGAATTTGGCCAGAAACTGGTCGTCATCAACAAGGTGGACCTTGACCCGGTTTGGGATTTTTCAAACAGGAGTGACGCTATTCTCGTTTCGGCCAAGACTGGAAAGGGCATCGACAAATTGTGTGAGACGATTTCTCACTGGCTGGTGCCAGAGCCGCCCGAGCCGGGCACTGCAGTGCCGTTCACCGATGAATTGTGTTCGGTAATCGAAACCGCTGCGAAGCTCTGGGATTCGAATCCGGAGTCAGCTCGAGACGTGTTGGAAGAATGGAAATCGTAGGATGGCAGGCAATCCTCTCCTACGATTTCTCTTTCAAAATGAGGATTACTTGACCGGCTTGAGTTCGAACGGCTTCTTGACTTGAGGCTTCTCGACGAGACCCATACGAATGGCCTTGACACTGGCCTTGACCCGAACGACCTTTCCATCGATGACGGTCTTGACTTTTTGGATGTTCGGCTTGAACTTCCGCCGACTAATGCCTGTAAGCTTCTTTCCAACGCCGCCGAGGTACTTCGCTTTTCCGCGGCGAGAAATCTTGTTGCCCTTGGCTGGTTTCTTCCCAGTGAAATAACACTTGACGCCCATGGATGTATCTCCTCGAAAATGTCCTCTTTTCGTCGTTTTCTCGCAAAACTACCAATGTAGGGAAAGAAGTCGGAATCGACAACAGCGTTTGTGCTCCCTTCGAAACCTCTCTTGACCTCAATCCCGATGGTTGCTATCTCCCGCCACACTTCCAACTGAAACTTCGATCGAACTATAACGGGTTCCACTGCGTTGGGCGTGGAGGTCCCACCCTGGCAAGAGACGACGGACGTTCCGAGCGGAAACAGACACACGTGGCTCATCGGTCTCTTGGCTCTTGTTTGGTGTCTCTTGACTCTTGACTTCTGGGGGATGAAGGAATGAAAACCTGGTGTCGGCAGAGGGGTTGGATCTTTGGACCTGCCATAATGCTCCTATTGGTTGCCCCTCTGGGTCTGGCCCAGGGGCAAAATCGTTTCGCAAGGGCTGGCTCTGAGGCAGAACCAGAGAACGCTGTTTCGGGAAACCCCACGGGTGCGGCGGCCTATCGCTTGCCCCCGAAGCACTTCACGAGCAAACAACACTTTCACCTGCCCATTCGCATTTCCGAAGGTTCGCGTTCGCAACTGCGGGAAGTCGTTTTGTATTTGAAGAAAGGCAACGGTCCGTGGGTCAAACAGACGACGGCCGAGCCGACAGAAAAGCATTTTACTTACCGTGCCCCGGCGGACGGGGAGTATTGGTTTAGCGTAACGACCGTCGACACCGCTGGGCGATCGAACCCGGTCGACGTGACGAAGGAACCACCTGCCCTGATCGTCGTCGTGGATACGCAAGCTCCGTTGGTCGAGGTCTCGCCGGTCACTTTGCAAGGCGGAGAGAAAGCCCTGCGGTGCTTTATCAAAGACGCCAACCCGAAATACGAGACCGTGACGCTAGCGTATCTGGGAATGGATGGAGATTGGCACCAGCTTCCGGCCATGCCCTCAATGCCAGGCACGTTCGCTCTACCGACCACACCAGTGAAGGACAACACGTTCCGGTACTCGGCCAAAGACCGAGCCGACAATCCATCCTCCGAAATCGTCTACGTGGCGTTGCCCAAGAACAACCTGGCTGCCGGGAATGGCACCAAGCCGGACGTACCTGTGATCCCTCCGAGCTTGCACGAGGACCAGAAACCCATTCTTACCCCATCGCGATATGATGGACAAGATCCAACGACTCGGCGACAGATTCGCCAAACGAGCAACACCTCGGTGACAACCAAATACAGACAACAGGCGCAGCCACAGCTATCCGGAGGGCTGCCTGACCCAACGCAAGGAAATGCGATGAACAGAGTCGGTCCAGGGATCAACCAAGGGACGCGGAAAAACCCACAGGTGCTGGGAGGGCATCGACCCGAAGACCGACCAACCCAACAGATCAGACGAGACGGCACGGAGGAATCGCACGATAAGGGAATCGGCAATCCAAAACCGTTTCCTGCCGGGCATGGACGAATGGAAAACCCAAACGGAGCCATCACCCAACGCAATCCGGCTGGTGTGACTCCTCCAACGGTAACTCCTCGCCCATTGCCCCACGAGGTCTCCAATCCACCAAGTTACCAAGGGCCGTTCCAACCGAAATCGGACTCTCCTCAGAATCCTCACAGAACCGAGGAGCCAAAGACTAGTTTTCCGCCGGGCGGACAAACGCTCACGCCCAGTCCCGTGCAAAATTCCCGAACATCCTATCGTCAGCCTCAAGACATCCTGAACCGCCAGCTCATCAACACACGACAAGCGACGATCGACTATCGCCTTGATCAAGTCGGACCTAGTGGCGTGAGCAAAGTGGACGTGTGGGTGAAGTCGGACCAAGCAGGTCGATGGCAATTGCGAGCCACAGACATGGACCGTCGAAGCCCTGTCGAGGTCAACCTGCCTGGCGACGGTCTCTACGGAATCCACATGGCTGTCACGAACGGTCACGGTCTCGGTGGACAAGCCCCTCACGCCAAGACGGTCCCGGATTTCTGGCTCGAAGTCGATACGACGGCGCCTTTTGCCCGCATCGAAAACGTTGCTGCTGGCACGCGAGGGGCCACAGTTGAAATCGATTGGACGGCGTCGGACAGCAACCTGGGGAAGAAACCGATCTCGCTGTTCTACTCGACGACTCGCGGCGGTCCGTGGTTGCCGATAGCTCAACACATCGAAAATGAAAAGCACTACACGTGGCGATTTCCGCAGAATGTCGGGTCGCAGTTCTACATTCGTCTGGAAGTCCGCGACGAAGCCGGGAACGTGACACGGGCGGAACCGCCATCGCCGCTGACGCTGGATTTGACGCGGCCCAAGGCGTTGGTCGTTGGGGTGAGAGGGGCGGCTCCGGTTGGTGGGCAGTAACACTCACGTCGACAGACTAACTGGTAAGAATCAAAAGGCCTCGGGAAGTGAAGACTTCTCGGGGCTTTTTTCGTTCTGGGTTTTGACACAGCAGACGACAGGGTTCCAGTCTGGAAAATTGGTTGGCATGCTCCTTGGTTGAATCAGCTAGTTGCTCTTCGGCAATTAGACTCCCCGTTCTCGACGTAGGAGTTGGACCCAGCATCTCCAACTTTCATTACACAAGTCCTTGGGGACGACTTTGTTGACATCAATGGCGTAGCCTGCCAGAACCAATTCCGTGAGTCGTTGCAGGTGCATGACTGCCTGTTCGGTCGAATCACGGAGATTATGCAATTCACTCTCGGCACTTTCAGGATCGGTGTTCCGCACTTTGTCAAACGACCGATGGTGTTCATCAATCCATTTCAGAAAACTTTGAACTCTTTCAAGGGCATGAGCCAACTGGTCGATTTCCGGCTTACACGAATCAAAGGGGTGCTGCCCTGGCGGTGATATGTCACTCTTTTCCATCAAGTCGTTTTGCCCCACAACGCAAGATGTATCCCCAGACTCCCGCTAGAAAAACAACTCAACCTTTCGATTGTACTCTCAATGTCCTTCTGTGGCCTCAGTTAGTCCTCGGGCCATTTTTTTCATCCAAGGCTTTGACACGAGAGAATGTGGATGTTTCAATCCGATGAAACTGCTAACGATGAACGACTCTCCAACATCGGTTCACGAGCCTTGTCATGAAAACAGCGTCCTCCCTCGGAACTCTCTCCTTTTGCGTTTTAGTGTTCGCATCAACGTTTGGCGTGCAGAGCAGTGTGACTTTGCCCGAAGCCCAACACTCCGACAAAAAACCAAAAGGCGGCGGACTCACGCCCCAAGAAGCCCTCAAGAAGTTCGTCGTTCCCAAAGACCTGCAGCTTGAGTTGGTCCTGTCCGAACCGACCGTCAAGCAGCCGGTGTTCTTTCACTTTGACGAACGTGGGCGAATGTGGGTCGTGCAGTATTTGCAGTATCCCAACCCTGCGGGTCTCAAACTCGTTAGCCGAGATAAGTATTGGCGAAATGTGTATGACAAAGTGCCGCCGCCTCCGCCGAATCATTTCAGGGGCAAGGACAAGATCACCATCCACGAAGATACCGACGGGGACGGCAAGTTCGACAAGCACAAGACCTTCCTCGAAGGGCTCAACATCGTCACGGCCATCGCTCGTGGTCGGGGCGGCGTATGGGTGTTGAACCCGCCTTACTTGCTGTTTTATGCAGACCGAAACAACGACGACATTCCCGATGGTGATCCCGAAGTTCGGCTCAAAGGGTTTGGTTTGGAAGACACGCATTCGGTCGTCAATAGTTTGCGTTGGGGGCTGGACGGTTGGCTTTATGCGGCTCAGGGAAGTACCGTGTCGGCGGCCGTGCAGGATCCGAAAAGCAAGGCAGCTCCCATTCACTCGATGGGTCAACTGATATGGCGGTATCACCCCGAGTCTCGCAAGTACGAGATTTTCGCCGAGGGTGGTGGGAACGCTTTTGGAGTCGAGATCGATCGCGAAGGCCGGACGTTTAGTGGACACAACGGCGGAAACACTCGAGGATTTCATTACGTTCAGGGTGGATACTATCGCAAAGGATTCAGCAAACACGGACCGATTTCGAATCCTTTCTCGTATGGTTATTTTCCGGCGATGAAGCACCCGCGCGTGCCTCGCTTCACACATACCTTCGAAATCTACGACAGCGGAGCGTTGCCGTCGCGATATCAGGGCAAGATGTTTGCGGTGGCTCCGATCTTGAGTCATGTTGTTGTCAGTGACGTGTTGCGAGACGGATCGTCGTTTCGGACTCGCGATCTCTTCAAGGCCGTGGACACGTCCGATCGTTGGTTTCGTCCCGTTGACATCAAAAGCGGTCCTGATGGTGCAGTCTACATGGCCGACTGGTACGACGGACAGATCAGCCACTACCGAAATCACGAAGGTCAGATTGATCCCTCCAATGGACGGATATACAGGTTGAAAGCCAAGAACGCCAAACCGCAAAAAGCCCCGAACCTGGCAAAGTTGTCTTCGCGGGAACTCGTCGCGAAATTGGGTGACAAGAACCGGTGGGTGCGACGAACGGCGTTGCGATTGCTTGGAGACCGTCGGGACGAATCGTTGATTCCGGACCTCAAGAAGAAGGTCCTTGCAGAAAAGGGACAGCTCTCGTTGGAGTGTTTTTGGGCCTTGAACCTGTGTGGCGGGTTCAACGAGGGCGTCGCCGAGACGACGCTTCGACACGAGAACCCACACGTCCGATTGTGGACCGTGCGATTGCTCGGCGACAAACGCAACGTTTCGAAATCGATCGCGAATCGGTTGGCTCGCATGGCCCAGACCGAAACTAACTCCGAGGTCCGTAGTCAACTCGCGTGCTCGGGTCGTAGGTTATCGGTTGGTGACGCATTGCCGATTTGGCGAAACCTCGTCGACCATGACGAAGACGTCGGTGATATTCATTTGCCGCTGCTGTTGTGGTGGCTGCTCGAGGAACACGCTGACGAACACCGTGCCGAGGTTCTCGGGTTGTTTTCGGAGTCGGTGCTTTGGTCTGTGCCGATGGTCGAAAAACACATCACCACGCGGCTCATGCGGCGTTACGCCCAATCGGGAACTCGGCGTGATCTCTTGACGTGTGCCAAGTTGCTACGATTGGCTCCACGCAAGCAAGATGCTCAGGCGTTGTTGCGCGGCTTCGAAAAAGCCCACGCGGGTCGTTCGCTCGCGAAGCTCCCCGTCGAACTGGTTAGAGCAATGGCGGCACGTGGTGGAGGATCGTTGTCGTTACGATTGCGACTCGGCGAGAAGAAGGCTCTCCGCGAGGCGTTGCGGCTGTTGGAAGGCGACAAGGGAAATTCGAAGACGCGTGAAGGGCTCATCCAGATTCTGGGAGAGATTCGCGAGCGAAAAGCACTTCCGGCGTTGTTGAATCTATTCGAGCGATCCAAAGTTGTCTCCATCAGGATCGCATCACTCGGGGCGTTGCAAGTGTTCGAAGACCAGGGGATAGCCAAAACAATCATCGCACAACACGACCGACTTTCCGACGACTTGAGGAATGTTGCCCAGAGTGTCTTGTTGACCCGCAAACCGTGGACCGTCGCATTCGTTGAGGCTGTCGATGCTGGGAGAGTGAAGAAGGCAAATGTTCCTCTCGCCGTCGTTCGGAAGATGACTGTGCACGACGACAAACGACTTGCCCGACTGGTCGAAAAGAACTGGGGGCGTGTCCAGGGAGCCACGACCGCCGCGATGCAGCAGAAGATCGCGTACTTGAAACGTGTGATCGATCAAAAGGCCGGTTCTCCGTATCCCGGCAAGAAGTTATTTCTTGCGAACTGTGCAAAGTGCCACACGTTGTTCGCGAAGGGTGGGAACATAGGTCCCGACCTCACCACGTACAAGCGTGATGATCTCACGAATATGTTGCTCCATATCGTGAACCCCAGCGCGGAAATTCGGGAAGGTTTCGAGACATATCTCGTTGGAACGAAAGACGGACGACTGTTGAGCGGCTTTCTGGTCGATCAGGACAACAAGATCGTCGTGCTGCGGACGGCTGAAGGGCAAGACGTTACAGTCGAACGCTCCCGTGTAGCCCGGATGAGAGCGGTGTCGCAATCACTGATGCCCGAGGGGTTGTTGGATCCATATACGGATCAACAAGTGCGGGATTTGTTCGCGTATTTGCGGAGTGCCCAGCCGTTGAATGATTAGGAATGCAGGAATGGGGAACAGAAGCACAATGGTTGCAGTGGTTTCTCGATCTGAAGGTTTTTGAAAGGTCCTGATCCAAAGGGTGAGGGAGTTAGAGCCGTTAACGTTTGTGTTGGGTACAGTTCGCAAACACCGAACTCCTCAGCCCAAGAGCCCTTCTCGAGAGAGTATCACTTCGTGATCCTTCCGGTTCCTAAATCCTTCTCCCCTTGGGCGGTCGGATGAAGAAGAGTCGTGATTGTGTTGGTTCTTTGAATTCTGTTATTTTTTGAAACCGCAACTTTTCCCTTCATTCGCTGCGTTTCCCGCTTCGCCCAGTTTTGGCCTTCTCTCCCCCAAACCTACTTGTAGACAGGAAGTACTACACACAATCTGTGCCGCAATACAAAAGGTGCCTTCGAAGCTGACGCAGTCGCACTCGTTGGAATTCTGCAAGAGACATGCTCATTGTGGATCATCCGAAGGCTCAAACCCAAAAACAGCACCCCAATCTACAAAGACTCCGTCCGCCGCGTTGATCAAGCGAAGGCCCACGCAAGGGTCAAAGCCGCGTGGAAAATGATGGACGATGAAACAAAGGCGTGGCTACTCTAAGGACCAGGAAAGAACGATGGTTCCGGACAATGGACTCAGCTCCACAAAATTCCGCTAATCATAAACAACCACCAGATCAACGTCATAAGCGATCCTCAAGTAGCCGCAATGATGCAGACGATCATGCTCGCATTGGCCAATCACCCCGAAGCCAAAGCCGCCTTAGCTGCCGCGTTGACTGGGCAACAACAACCAGAGCCGATTCCAATTCCAATACAAAATACGATTGAGGAAGAAAACTAACCCACACAGCTTTGCGTTCTGGGTTGGTTTTGTATGTTTAGGCCTTGCAGATTGAGTGGTGACTTCGAGACCCTGTTGTGACAATCTTATTTTGGTAGGACTTCAGAAATATATAAAGTCGACGGGGCCGTCTTTTTCCCAGCGCCACCATACACCCCAACCCAGATATTGTAGAGTCCGTCCCTTGCGGGCAATTTGATAACTGGATTACGAAGACCGATCTTGTAGGCCTGCCCTCCATCATCGTTAGCAACATATTTCGTACTAGGGAGATTGACTAACAGAGTTATGTCTGTCGAAGACTTGGCGTAAATGTAAATATACTTGAAGTTGCCTTTCGTATACCTGAGATTAAGATCTGGCTTCACAGATACGTAAGCGCTAATACCGCCCGTTTTTGTCTTGATACTCCCACCAGCAGTGAGCCTTTTCACATACGGGTCGGGTGTAAAGCCGCCTTTCAATGACACACTTCCATAATTGGGCTTCTGTCTCCAATCTTGCGCATAGGCGGGTTCAATACAACAAAAGGCTAAAACACCCAATACACCTATACAGACAAATTGATGTTGCATGACAAACCTCTTTCGAAAGGAGATTCCCAAGCCGAGAAAGAAATAGTCCTTTGTCGAAACACCTGGGAACTGTGAACTGCAGATTTTACATATGCCAAATATCCACTTTACTTCTAGCAAAGAAGCAGTGCATCGCCGCCACGTTTCTCCGCCGCAAGAAATCGTAGATGCTTGTTCACCTTCCAACGGACCATCCACAAGTCGTGCCGGTCGTTGAGTTCTTCGAAGCGGCCTTCTTTCAATCCCGTATAGAGATTGTCGAGGACGCTCAAGACCAGGTCTTCGCCATCAGCAATCCGCCGGTGACCGGGTCCGAGTCTTTGGTCAGCCAGGTGGGCGAGTGGGGTGAAGTAGCGTTCCTAGAGGTGGCGTAACGCCTCTTGCTCGCCACGTCTTATGGCCTGGATCAACAAGGTGATCGAATGGTCGGCTTTCATATAGAATACGCCGTGAGGAGATAAACCATGAAATAGTGAGGATGGCAGGGCTCTCGTGTGATACAAGTTTGTCAAACGGCTCGTGGAGCGGCAAACGAAGGCCAACTACGCGGGTGTCAGATTTTTTTACGATAACCACCAGGTGGTGCGAGGTCTCGTGGAATTTTGGTTAATTGTAACTTAGAAAATCCACAATTCAAAACCCAAAAGCGAGACGCCCAAGTTGTATCTGGAGAGCCACCTGAAGAGTCGATCCCTGTCCCATTTGAGGAATCGTCCGATGAATTTATTGAGGTGGTTGCGGTCGTTGCTTGGATCGAAGAGTGGGAAAAACAGTCCGCAGGATCCGAATAGTCAATCGGATAAGCAAGAACGACAAGCTCGACAGAAACAGTCCAAGAAAAAGAACAAGAAACCTCCTCATCGGAGACCACTTGGGTTCGAGGGCCTCGAAGGTCGAAGCATGCCGGCGCTTTTGAGTGCCGCATACACGCCTCCCGTCGTCATCAACACCGAAGTCACCACCTTGGCCGACGGTCCGATCGACCACACCGATGGCGAGGTGACATTGCGGGAAGCCATCGACCGAGCCTACGCCGATGTCAGCGCGGACTTGATACATGATGGGGGCGGCGTTTGGGCTCTCAAGGCACCTGTCGAGTTTGTCCCGAATCATGAGGTAGTAACACACGCCTCGCTGGGGGATTCGGAACGTCCTGCGGAGCCTGCAGCCACGATACGGGATACGATCATTGCGGAGAACTACGTCGGTCAGTCTGGGACAGAGGCTGAACGGCTCGCCGACATCGTAGGACTCCGTTCAGCCGAGCACAGCTTGATCGGTGTCGGAGATCCGGCCTTCTCACCAGGCAACGGGAACATCTTTGGGACACTCAGTAGCCCGATCGATCCCAAACTGGGGCCTCTGAGCGACAATGGCGGACTGACCAAGACTCACGCGTTGATGTTCGGGAGCCCCGCTTTCAACGCTGGGAGTAATGCCAGCCCGCCTCAGTTCGACTCACGAGGCGAGGGCTACGATCGTATCTTCAATGAAAAAGTCGATATTGGTGCTTACGAAGTTCAAATGCCTCGGCATGAGTTCTTGGCGGCGACGGCAGCCAATCTCCGGGAAGACCACGGTTTCCACTTCGATACGTCGTACTACACGGGTACGCTCGAACAAGGTGAACTTTGGTTCCGAGATCGAATGGGGACATGGTACTACATCTTACCATCGGGGCATATTTACAAGTATGGTGCTCGCGAGGCCCCGATCAATTCGTAGCAGCCGTCGAGCCAACGTTCCACGCCGAACCCAAACGGCTACTGTTCGATGCCCCTGTGACGATCGATAATGCCAAGCTCTCTGCAGATTTGCGAGGACACGGTTTTTACTTCAACAAGTCCTACCATTTCGATTATTTGGGACATCGTGAGAAGTGGTTTATGGATCGAACTGGTCATTGGGTCGTGATGACCTCGGACGGGAAAATCTGGAACACCGAGGGTGGTAACAAGGGTGATCGAGTTGTTGACGAAGTAACTCCGTTGGCTTATGACGATCCTGGTTTGTTGCTCAACCAACAACTCACAGTCACGGACCAAGACCACATGGATCTGTCTGTCGTCCGGCAACAACTCGGTCTTTACGTGAACGGCGAACTCTATCGGGATTCGTTGGGTCGTGAAGAAATTTGGGTCATGAGTCGAGACGGCCGATGGCATTTTCTCACGCCAGGTGGGAACTTGTACGAGTGGAACGGGGAGTTCGAGACGAGTCCGTTGGTTGCGACTCTCAATCCTTTGGTTTTCGCTGATTTGGACTTATTACTCAAGCCAACGCTGGAGGATTTATCGCCCGGCTCCCTGGGACAACGCCAAGTCCTTCAGGACCAATACGATCTGTACTACTTCCAGTCGTATTACTTCCACGAAAGTGCCAGGCAGAAAAAATGGATTGTCAGCGGTGTTGAGAGGGTCTGGTTTTACATCACTTCGGATGGAGATATCTATCGACAAGGTCGGAACGGCAACCAGGCTGAATTCGTTATGAATGTCGATCGATTCTTTTTCGATGACCCCACTCTGATGTTCCGGACAGTGTGAACGGATGCTGTGCTGTGAGTTTTGGGTGGAAGTGGTGGGAATTGGATCGGAGGACGGGTTTCGAGCGGTTCACGCTTATGCTGGGTATCTACCAACACAAACGTGTACCGTTTTCGAATCACGATTCCAAGCTTTCTTATTTGGATTTGATGCAATACAGGTAGTTGATGCTCCGGAGCAAAACCGTGTTGTTCGCGATGGCCGGTGTCGCCCAACACTTTTCTCCCAGGCGGTTCGCGGCTAGCTGCTGGAATTTTGGCCCGGCTTTCAGGACATGAGTTGTCCCGGTGCTATCGAGGCAAAAAATCTTTCCGTCGTAGGCCCAAGGTGATGCCCAGAAAGCGTTAGCCCCAGGGAGACGTTCTTGGTAGGCAAGTTTTCCGGTCTTGGCGTTGTAGCAGTTCACGAGACCGATCCGCCGTCGCAAGGTGTAGACGTGACCCCGGTAAACGAGCGGACAGGCCATGTCGCAACCTGCCTTCTTGGCGGACCAAAGCACGCCAGCACTCGTGGACTTACCGTTTTCCGGGGTAATGTCTCCGAGTGCGCCAGCCTTGACGGCAAACAGCACTCCACCGCCGTCCGATGGTCGCCCTTTGTTGCGTTCCTCGTTGCCCACATAAAGGACATCGCCCGCCGGAGTGGCGGAGTTGGGGCTTCGACCGCCGCCTTCTCCCATGCCCAATTCCCAAAGGAGTTTCCCGGAGGCCGGATCGTACGAACGTGTTTTTTTGTTTCCGCCTGTGACCAGTTCGGTTCGCTTGCTGTTCTTCCAAATGACGGGGCTTCCCCAGGTCGAAGTTTCATCGCGACTCACGCGCCATCGCTGCTTTCCTGTCTTCTTGTCCAAAGCGACCAGGAAGGATTCGTCTTCGTTATCGATCTGCACATACAGCAGACCGCCGAGCAAGACCGGTGCACTGGAAGTACCCCAACCTGCCCTCATGGGATACACCCCAAGGTCTTTCTTCCAGAGTTGTTGGCCCTCGAAATCGTAACAAACGACACCCATCATTCCGAAGTAGACGTAGATGTGCTTGCCGTCGGTGACCGGAGTTTCTGATGCGTACGTGTTGCTACTGTGAATGGGCATTCGAGGCTTGGCTTTGATCGCCACCTTTTTCCAAAGGAGTTTGCCTGTTGCCTGTTCGAGGCAATGAATCTCCCAGCGATAGATGGCGTTCGGGGGTGTTCGGCGATATCCCTTTTGAGCATTGGGTCTTTGCCTCCTGGGTTTCTCCTGCTTGGGTTGTTGGGCCTTTAGTTCGTGATCCTTGACGGCGGTGGTCAGAATGACCTTTCCTCCCGATACGATTGGGGATGACCAACCACGGCCAGGAACTTTGTACTTCCACTGGATGTTGGTCTTTTGGTCCCATTGAAAGGGAAGCTGCTTTTCCGTTGTTAGCATATTGCCGGTTGGCCCGCGATACTGCGGCCATTCGTCGGCGTGAACAGCGGTAGTCAGCACAATTAGGCCAAGAGCGCATAAAAAGAAACGGAGCATTCGGCTCTCCCAAGAAAGAACGGTGACAATATTCTTACAGTCTTACAATGCTGGTAACTCCGCATACCGACAAGTCCCCTTTCTGAGTAACTTGGCGAAAAGGAGTTCCTGAGAGACAGGGTCCGAAATTTGGCCGAGATGTTCCTAGTGTTCTGAGCCCCCAAGTCCTTCCAGCCAGAATTCCATGGCGGTCCAAGGAACGCTCAACAACAGTTCCGTAATGTCCATGTTGGATAGCCGGGTGGCGAAGTCTCGCGAGTTCGGCAGAGCGAACCAACGATTTGGCAATTCCCGAGCAAAATGCTCCACGAATTCACGGAGGAGTACTTTGTTCGTTGGGTTCTCGCCAGAGCCGATGTCGGCGAGGACACCATTCAACGTGAAGGTCGTCTTGCGAAACAATAACAGGTCCGCCCCGACGCGTAATTTGGCTTGCCTGACGGCTTGATCGATCATGCCCATGACCCTGGCGAATCCTGGGAAACTGCCGGGCTTGGTCTCATTCAAGCATTTCGAAACGATTTCCCCGAGGGCGGCGCGGTCAAGACGGTCTTGATCGCCCAAGCCTTGGAGAGCTGTCCGGATTCGGATGGGATTGCGTGTTAGCGTACCCAACAGCACCTGCGTCATGCAAACTCGCTCGCGTTCTCCCAACGACCCAATGAGACTCCAGTCGAGGATGGCTAATCGGTTGTCGGGCGTGAGAAACAAGTTGCCGGCGTGGGGATCCGCATGAAAAACCGAAGGGCTGGCTTTTCGAAAGACTGGGTCAGCGATGAGAGCTTTGCTGACCAACTCGGCGATGTGCGATTTTGTGGCGAGGCAAGTGCGATCGTGGTCGGTGATCTTGACTCCCATTACGCGTTCCATGGCCGTAACGCGGGGAGTGCAATGATCAAGAACGGCAGGAATTTGGACTTGTGGCTCGTGTGCGTAGAACCCTTTGGCGGCAGTGAGATTGTGCTGCTCTAAATCGAGCCGAACTTCGTGTCTTAGTTTGTCTCGCACCTGTTCGAAGGCTTCTTGATAATCGAACTTTGGTATGTGGAGTTCGTCGCACCGTTGATCCAGATAGGCTCCGATCTGCTCGAACGAAGCCAGGTCCTCGTCGAGACGTTCTTCGATCTCTGGCTTGAGTATTTTGAAAACTCCCTCGGTCGTTTGATTGGAGGAGTGAAACGGTATCACCACGGCCACGCTGGCCTCGGCGATGGGATTCTCTGCCAACGAAATGCCGAGGGATTCGAGAGAGCCCAGTTCGTTGGCGAGTTCGGTCTTGATGGTTTCCATGGGAACTGATGGAGGGAGAGATTCGAGTTCCTGGAGGTGTCTTCTTAGCTCCGGTAAGATACTCTGATCTCTTGCAATCACTTGTCCTAGTTTTTGCAAGGCCGGACAGCCACGGGCTAGCAAACTAATCCGTTCGGAGGTTGTCGTGGTTGGAGGGAGATTGGCTTGTTCTTCGAAAATGGTAGACTGACGCGCCGTCGGGAGTCCATTGAGGAAGAGGACGAGCGCGTCGCTGACTGGTCGAGCGTATTGGGCATACTCCGACGGGAGTACCGTCGCGACCGTCGATTGGTTGATGAGGATGTTCCAGTTGATCATGTTATCTGGTCGGTTTTGTGTCCGGCACATGACAGCGAGTGTAGTACCTTCACTCGCTGGGTTTGCTATACGGTGAGAAGGGACAGGTCGTTGCCCAACTTCTTGGGATGTCCCAAGGCAAAGGGGTCCGGATCACTCGGTCCTCTCAACTCGCTCGATCAGAAATCCATTTCTCGATGTGTGGCCAGGTGTTTTTCTCAGCCCCACTACCGGCCATGATGCCGATGTGGCCTCCCTTGACGCGGAAGATCTCCTTGTCTTGGCTACCGATTCGATCCATGACTCCCTCGGATTGACACGGTGGAGTTATGTGGTCGCCCTCGGCGATTACGTTGAGTACGTTGGCACGTAGATTGCTTAGAGACACTGGTTCGCCTCGCAGCACAAGGGTCCCCTCGACGAGCTTGTTCTCTTTGTAGAAATCGTTGATGAGTTGGCGATAAGCACCCCCAGCCATGGGAATGAGGTCGCGGACCCACGTGTTGATGGCATGCCATGATTCGACAACTTTGGGGTTGTCGATCCGATCCCAGAGATTCAGATAGTTGCCCACAAAGTTTTCGAAGGGCTTGAGAGTTTTGGCTCCGTAATCGATCACTTCGCCAGGGATGTTGCCGAACGAATCGGCCAACTTGTCGGCGTCGAACGCCTCATCACTCGTCCACCGGCTGAACCCGCCCGTGGTCTTGTCTGCAAAATCCAGGGGGGCTGTTAAGAGGATCAGATCCTTGAGGCCGTCGTCTGGCCGGAGGCATGCATAGAGAGTGGTTATGAGCGCACCCAGACACCAACCGAGCATGTTGAATTGGTCGGAATTGGAGGCTTCCTTCACTTTTCGGATGGCTCTGGGGAGGTACTCGAGAGTGTAGTCGCTGAAGTCCATGTCCTTGTCTTCCGGACCGGGTGCGCCCCAATCGAGAAGATAGAGATCATATCCCTTGTTGATCATGAACTCGGCAAAACTGTGTCCAGGACGTAAGTCCAGTACGTGAGGACGATTCATGATCGCAAAGACGAGAAGGAGCGGAATCTTGTGGCGTTTTTCCTCAGGGACGACCGGAACATACCGGTACAGCTTGGTCTTGTTGAGGGTCCACACCAGTTGTTTAGGAGTTTGGGCGATCTTGGCGTCGGTCGTCACGAGTTGTTGAAACTTCTGAGCCCGTTCGGCAATTTTCAGCAACTCGTCATTGATTTCTGTGGTGGTGGGAACTCGAGTGTCATTCGCCATTTTGTGTCTTCCGTTTGGCTGGGGTGCGTCGCTTGGTCTCGCTCATTGCGGCTTCCAAATCGTCGAGTCGCATTTCGATGTTGGTGAGCCGTTGAGCAAGTGCGTCGATGCTATCCCGGGTCGGCAGGTTTAGTTCGGTCAACGCCTTTGTCATAACAGTTTCGATCGTCTTGCGAAAAGGAGCAGACGTGGTGAGCCACAAATCGAGCATGGCTCCCGTAGCTTCGGCATAAGCTTTGTTATGCACCAATTGTGTCATCATGTTGGCCCAAGCAGTCATGTTGCTGTCTTGCATTTCCTTGAGCATGCCAGTTGGGTCGAAGGGGTTGAACTTGTCGTTGGTTTGGCTCATGGGTGAACCTTTCCCGCTTCAGTTGGGTGGGCGGTCGATGCCGTCGTTCCTGATGAGGTCGGAATTCGAAGGTGGAATGGCGACGTGGCTGGTGACCGGGCAAAATGTCGTGGCCAGAACTTGCTCGTCCGCTCGCCCTCTTCACGTTGAGAGTTAGAAAAACATCGCTATTTGAGACACTAGCGATAATTTTTGTTTTACGCCGATTTTTCTTCGAGGTCAATACGCCCCGGACCGATCCGAGGAGTTTCGGCGTCGTGCTGGATACTGTTTTATGGACTTTGCGGTTTGCCCAAAAGTCCTATAGTTCGAAATGTGGAAAAAATCTTGCAAAAGCAGCATCGATTCTCGGTTGTGAGCCATTCGGATAGAGAAACGGCGAGGTTTGAGCGGATCGGTCTTTTTTGCAATTGCAGCATATTGCCTTGTCTTTCTTTTTCGATCGGTGCACAATAAAGGATAGGTGTGTGAATTCTAGTATCCACACAATTGTCGCTTGCTTGCGGGCAAGAGACAGACAACGAAGCCCGAGAGGGAGGACCTTCTGATGTTCAGCAAAGTATTTGAGAATCTGCGAAAGGCGACGGAGACGAACGTTCGTATGCAACAACAAATTTTTCAAAGGTGGATGAGTCTCTGGCCCGGAATCACCGAGACGTCTTCCATGGAGAAAGGTCACGTCGATGTCGAAAAGCTGCAGAAGCAATGGGCCGAAGCACTCAACGACATGCTCAAAAGGCAGCGAGAGGTGTACCAGACATCGTTCCAATTAGGACAAGAGAACGTCGAGAAAGCCCTTGCGCTCGGCGAGGCCAAGACGATTGAAGAGTTGCAAGCCAAAACGAAGGAACTTTGGTTGAAATGTTTAGATAGCCTGCGCGAGACAAACGAGACGCAGGTACGAGAGTTTGTGGCAGCGACAGAAAAATGGCTTGACCTCGTGGGCAAGCCCGTAGCTTGAAAACGTTTCCGTAGGACGCCTTGCCAACCTGCCAAAAAGTTGGTCGCGAAACGATGGAACCCCTTGGGACGCGAACTAAATGATTGCCTGGTTTGTTGTATTGGTTGACCAGCTTGCACGCGTGCGAAACCCAAGGCACACAAAAAACACCTGGTGTGCCAGCGTCGCCAGTGAAAGCCATGGCGACTATGCCCTCATGAAAACGGACACAGTGAATGGACAGCAATATTTTTCCTGTCGCCTCGGGGCTTGCGAATCATCTTTGTCAAACATTTGTCGGAGCAGTAAAAAGACTAACTGGGCGCCTGAGATACGGCTGATTCCACCATCGCGAAGTCCCTGTGAGGGTCGCGGTTTTGGCCTCTCGCCGGCGTATCGGGGTGGTATAAAAGTATCCGACAAATCAATAATGGATCGAGCACGATCAACGCGACCGCAAGGGCCAAGGAACTCGCGGCATGGCGGTCCTCCATGGGAAACACTAACCACGCCCAAAAGGAGGTAAGACGATGCGTAATTTCAATGAGACCTTGTCACGAAACTGGTCCGAAGCAATCAACAATTTGATTTCGTACCAGCGGGACTTGTTCGAGGTGCAGTACCAGGCTGGTCAGCGTGTTCTGGAGTCGATGTGGCGTTCGCCACAAGCCAACGGCGGGACGGAACATGAGGCCGCTACACCGGCTACTGAGGCAACTCCGAAAGCGAACGGAGAGACTCAAAGTGCAGGAGCTTCCCAGGCAGGCCCAAAAGCGAATGAAGAGGCCAAAGCGGCTCCAGACAAACTAGCGGCACCCCAACCGCAACCAGCGGAAGCGGTACAGCCGCGTCGAGAGGCGAAACCGTCCCCGAAAATCCAAGGAAAGGTGGCTTTGGTCACGGGAGCGGCCAGTGGCATCGGTGAGGCCGTTGTCCGAAAATTCGTAGAGCATGGTGCCAAGGCCGTCATTCTTGTGGACTTGAACGAGCGAGTCAATGACCTGGCGGGTTCGATCAACGACGGTGAAGGACGTGTGGTCGTCCATTCGAGGATTGGCGATACGACGGACGAGGAGTTTCGGAAGCATGTGTTTGATGAAGTTGTCGCCGAGCACGGGGTCGTCAGTATCTGCGTTCCTGCGGCTGGGATCACACGGGATCGTCTGGCCGTCAAGGTCGATAAAACCACTGGAAGTGCCAACATTTACCCAAAGGAAGATTTCCGGAAAGTCACCGAAGTCAATCTGATTGCACCGATCTATTGGGCCATGGAGATGGTAGCTCGGATCGCCGAGGACCGGTGGAAACAAGGGAAGAAGCGTTGGGTCCCTGAGGAAGGTGTTCAGGGAACGATCGTGCTCATCGGTTCGGTTTCATCGCAAGGGAATAAGGGACAGATTTCTTACGCTGTGGCGAAGGCAGGGCTCGAAGGTGCTGCCTCAACACTCATGAAGGAAGCCATCTTCTACGGAGTTCGTTGTGGAGTGATCCATCCAGGTTTCACGGACACACCGATGGTTCGTGCATTGGGAGAGGAATATATCGCCAAGAACATTCTCCCGTATACCCAGCTCCGTCGGCTGATCCGTCCTCAAGAGATCGCGGATGCTATTTGCTTCATGGTTTCTAACTCGGCAGTCAGCGGCGAATTGTGGGCCGATGCTGGTTGGCATCCCTCAGTTTAGAGCGGTTCACGGTTGTGTAGGGTACGGTTCGAAGTTGCCGAGGTCCTCAGACAAAGAACTTCTCAACCCAACCACCCCGCATCCTCAATCCTTCTCCACCGGGGCGGTCGGATGAATAAGAGTCGTGATTGTTCTGGAGTTCCGTGGGTTCCCACCCACGGCTAGGATCTATCGCCCCTGCGGGGCTGAAAATCAACAACACGACACTCGTTTATCCGACTGCCCGAGGGGAGAAGGACTTTGAAAACGAAAAACTGTACCCAATACAAGCGAGAATCGGTTTGATGTCGGCTTCCTTGAGATTGGTCTGAGTTTCGAAATTCAAGACCGAGAAGTCATCACAAACCAGTGGAATTTCGGTTCCAGTTTCATCCTCGAATGCTATTCCCATCGATCGTGGCACTAGCGAGACGCTTGTGCCACGCCTTCATTTCTTTCCATGGCCCCAATGCAAACGGGGAACGCTCCAATCCAACTTTTCGGAACTGCTTCTTCAACTAAAAAAGTCGTGCCAGCACTACAACCAAGAGTAGCTTTCGTGAACTGAAAAATTGGACACTTCGGAGGTATGGAAGTGTAAAATACTGGAGGCTTGAACCTCTTACGGATTTGGCATTAGGAAAAAGGTCAAGAAATTTCTTCAAGCCAGTTTCTTGCACAGGCCTCAGCACCGCAAAATCCGTTTTCGCTTCTTTAGAGAATTCTGGGAGGAATTGTTGCCAGTATGGAATCTGCTTCTGGTATCATGCAATATTGGTGAGTGGAGTTGATATGTCGATCGCATTTACAGCAACTCACGACCCAGGCAAGAATTTCAGCGCGGAGGAAAAGCGCTCCTAAAACTTGTTGATGGTTTAACAAGACACCAACTCCACTGGCCAAATCGACTGATTTTGAATTTTCGCCCACATCCGGTTTTTCTGTTCGAGAACAACAGCGGGTCATCTACCGATTTCCTGCTCTACTTTTCTTTTCGAGGGTCGATGGATCTCGTTCTCACTCACACTTTTTTGCCGCCGTACCGACTCGAGGTGCAGGTCGGCTTTTTTGAAAGGACTACTGGATATGGCGTTCTCCAACCTCTCCCTCTACCCGCCAGAATCTTCATCTGACGCTCCAAGTTCCCTGGATGTCCTGTTCGCCCCAAAGACCGTTGCCGTTTTTGTAGACTCCGATCAGCCCGGTTCTCCGAGCCGAGCGCTGATGTACAACCTTCTCCATCATCCGTTCGGAGGTGAGATATTTCCCATTCATCCCGAATGCCACAGTATTCACGGCATTTTGACATATCCGAGCCTGGCGGATGTTCCCGAAACTGCGGAGATGGCCATCGTCGCGATGGAGAGAAGGCCACTTCCTGAAATTCTGGCAGAGTGCCACGAACAGGGAGTCAAGGTCGTTGTGGTCCTTGCCCACCAGTGTGATGAGACAGAATTGGCCAGCGGTAAGTACGGTTCGATGCGAGTCTTGGGTCCCAATTCTTGTGGAGTTGCCAGTCCACAAACGGGGATGAACGCCACGTTCGCCAAGGACATGATTCCCGGGGGAAAAGTCGGATTTTTGGGACAGGGGCGAGAACTGTTAACGGCCCTGGTCAGTTCGGAACATTCCGATGTGGTTGGATGCAGCAAATTTCTTTCTGTGGGTTCTTTGATGGACATCGGTTGGGAAGATTGTCTGCGATATTTGGCCGATGATCCGGAAACCGAGTGCATCGGCATTTACATGGAGCATTTGGGAGACCCACGGGCGTTCTTTTTGACGATGCGGGAAGTTGCGGCTCGGAAGCCCGTCGTACTGTTGAAAGGGAATACGAGTCTGAGAGGTCAATCCCTTCGGGAAGAGGTTTTTGAAGAGGCGTGTCGGTGTTGCGGAGTGCTGCGAGTTCATCGGCTGAACGATTTGTTCCGAATGACATCGATCCTCATGTCCCAACCGGCTACTCAAGGGAACCGTCTGGCGATTGTGACCAACGATCGTGGTCCAGCCCTTCTTGCCGCCAATGCGTTGACGGCTGCGAGAGGTCGGTTGGCCGACTGGTCTCCCGAGGTGGCAACGGCCATTAGTCAGGCTTTGGGTCGGGCCTGGGATCAGTCGAATCCCATAGATCTTGGGGACTACATCAAGCCAGAACGTCTGGGCCGGGTGGCCTCTTTGGCGTTGAGCAATCCGGGTACGGATGCTTTACTCATTGTGGTGAGCCGAGAGGAAGCGGCCGACCCGGTTTTGTTGGCCGAGAGCGTGCGAGATGTGGTTGCCGAGAACGAGAAACCAGTGTTGGCCAGTTGGATGTGGGGTGCTGCGAATCCGGAAAGTTTGACAGTCCTTCGTGAAGCTGGGATTCCCATTTGCTATTCGCCAGAGGCGGCTATTCGAATCTTTGGTTACCTTTGGCAACATTCGGAAAACTTGCGTTGCCTGGAAGAGATTCGTTCGGTCCTGGCCGAGGCGAAGGCGGAAAGTGTGAATCGAGAGAAGGTAGCTGATGTCGTCAGTGATGCTCGAGGTTCCGGGCAATTGCAGTTCACTGCAGATGACGCTCGGTCGTTGTTTATGGCCTACGGGCTTTCGGTCCAACAGACATGGCAAGGGACTGACGAGGAACTGGCTGTCCAAGCAGCCACGGAGGTTGGTTTTCCCGTCCTGATGGAATTCGCAGCTGACTGGCAAATCCCCAAAATTGCGGGAGGGCATGTCGGATTTCGAGCGTCCAATGCCGAGGAAGTACGACGGACTTGGCGAACGCTTAACATGATTGCGCGTGAACAATTCCAAATCCAATCGGCTGCCCAAATATCGCTGACTCCAATCCATTCTGAAGCGCTGGAATTGGTCCTGACGAGCAAAGTTGAGGGGGACCTTGGGCCAGTCATTTGCCTGAGCAAACGTGGAACAGAGGAATCAACGCCGGAGTACGGCCGATCGGCCATTGCGCCTCTCACGTCAGCGACAGCGCGGCAATTGCTTGAGCACATTCCTTCCCTGGTCCACGCTGGCCATAATGGCTCTGGCAAACCCTATGACCTTGAGGCGTTGGAGAAGTTCCTCCTTGGCTTCAGTCAACTTGTCGTTGAGCAATCTGGCGTTCGTGAGATCAGCATCTCCTCCTTGCGAGTGTTGAAAAACGGAGTCGTGGCGTGTACACCTGAAGTCCTCCTACATTCCTCCGAACCGACCGATTCTCAGGTTCCCTTCCTTTTTTGCCGACAGGAGAAAGGTGCAAAGGAGGGAGTGTTCTGGCCCAGATCGCACATCGTGAACGAACACGTGAATGTTCATCAGTAATCGAATAGCTGAACCCAGTTCCCAACGGAATTGTGAGTTTCTTTTAGTTCCTTGTCACTCTCCACTGTCCGGGGAGAGTGACAGCTTGGACGCTGCAGTATGGACAGACCATGAGGGAAAAAAGTTAAGATGCCGCAAAGAATGTGGCTTTACTTTACTCGTCTGTAACGGAGGTATTCCCGACACCAATCAGGGACAGAGCACGATAGAGAGGTGAGTCGGTTCTTGACTGTGAGAGAGGTGTTATTCCAAACAAAGAAGTCGTTGTGAGTGTCTATGGCTTTTGGGGTTTAACATTCACTTGACGTGGCGGAATGAACCAAAGCCATCAACAAGAAGTGCCAGCGTGGATTCTTTCGAGAAGAGGATCCTCGCTGGCACTTCTTGTTGATAAGGAAGTCACTCAAGTCTTGATGCTACAAAAACAAAACCAGGCATCATCGAGCACAGATGTGATGACTTCCAATTCTTGAGCGACTCGTTACGGAAGAGAAACGATCTCGCCATTGAAAATGGTCGACAAACCATGATAGGTAGGCTCGTCGATGGTCTCGCTAACAAACCTTACCGCTCCGTCGGCCAAGCAGAAGTTGGCTCCGCCAGTGTGATAACTGTGGAAGGTGTAATTGCGTTTCCAGTCAGTGACGTCCCAAGGTTGTCCCGCATTGAAGAAGTTCATGGGGTGAGCACATGTACTGGTTGTATGATTAAAGTGACCCCAGAAGCCACAATGGTTCGAAAGTTTGTTGCTCGATTCACCAATCAGGAGTGTGGTGCTCGTACCGTCTCCGTCGACAATGTCCTGGAGTCGGACTTCATTGGTATATATATTTCGGGAACCATCCAATTCCCGCATTTGACGATCGAACGCGCCGCTGCCGCGTCTCAAACCGTCATTGCTCCCACCGATAGAAATGTTTAGACCGCCCCAAGCCCAGTTTGCGCCACTGACGCCTTTGTAACTTGTGACAGCAGAACCGCCGCCATCGTCAAAGCCGTTGGCAACATTGGTAGAGATCGGCGGAGCAATATCGGAGGGGCAGCGGAACGAGGTGATGACGATCTGGCGAACGAGTCGTCCGCCGACCGTGGAATTCATCGTAAGAGCGGCATTTCCTTTGCCGATCTGTGCCTGTTCGTAGAGGTTTTTCTGCTCGACGTAAGGCAGGATGTGGGCGAGCCAACTCCAGCCCCGACTGTTGACGTCGTACTGCCCATCGTGGGTTGTAGACGGCAAAGTTCCATGGGCGTCCTGGTATGTGTGGCAAGCCAAACCAAGTTGTTTGAGATTGTTGCTACAGGACATTCGAGCTGCTGCTGCACGTACTTTTTGGACAGCAGGTAGCAAGAGGCCAATCAAGATGGCAATAATGGCAATCACCACAAGCAACTCAATGAGGGTGAATGCTGAACGGCGGACGGTTGGTTGAGACATAGAGAATCCTCTCGATGATCGTTAAGAAAGAAAGTTACTTACGAGGAGTAAGCTTGAGGTCGTAAGACCCTTCAGGGGCTCCAGATTTGACTTCCATTAGGAGGCTAGTTGACCCGACATTGGTGTATTGATCTGCAACGAGGTATTCCGGAAGGGCGTATGGGTCGGCACCCTTTTTCTTTGGCTTTTCGGCGACGACAGTCACCTTGTACCATCCAGGAGGAGCACCGGAACCGCCTTTTGACGAAAGCGTGTACGTCCCATCCGCACCAATGCTGGCTTGTGGGTTGTATGCGGTTTCGTTGCCTTTGCTCTTTTCGGGATGGAACGTGACGGTTCCAGTCGTGAGTGGACTGTCTCCGTTCATTACCTTACCTTTTACTGGGATAAGAGTTTCCCCTCCACACGCGCTGCAACAGATCAGCAAAAGGGCTGGGAGGAATTGAAGCCCAACCTTTCGATAAGCATACGTAGTCATGAATTCCCTAAAATAACAAGATTGATGGAATTTTTTGGATTTTTTTCGATTTGGTGAAAAATCTTCAATCCAAAACCTCTTACGCTTAGTGGGCAATAGTCGAGAATCAGAAGCTTGAGCTTTGGGGATGTTCCCGGTACTTCGAGGGTACTTCGAGAGCTGCTGATCGGACTGATCTGTAGATTGTATTAGCCCAACCAAAGGATCTCAATCGATATACCGGTGACTAAGTTGGAGAGTATCACATGATTCCCGAGGCAGTTTCTCAACATCAGAAATTGTTCTGCGATTTTGGGATACAGACTGGCAATTCCCAACCAGGGAGTCCCAGTTTCTTTCATCGCAAGCTCATGGAGCTAGAAGTTGTTCAGCTAACGATGGAATTAGTTGGCATTCGCCAAACCCGCGTGTGTTTCAGCTCAGAACGTTTTTTAAGAGCTGTGTTGAATCGTATCGCAGTTTACGGAGAGGGAAAAATTGTTTATGGCCGAAACTCTAGTACTGGATTATGGAGCGAATAGGTTAGATCCCGAGGACACTCTCTTGGGGATAGTGGAATTTGATAGACATCCAACGAACCCAGAACACCGACAAGTGGTAGAGAGGAACCTTGTGTAGATGTTTCGAGATTGTGTGGGAGACTGAATCCAACAAATCAAAGGGAATCAACTCCTGAGGTGTCTACTCGAATCCCAAATTTCTCCAGGACAAATCGTCGGTTGGACAATTGACGTAGAAACAATTGACGCGGGGACGTTCATCCACGAATTTGACTTTGTTCCGAAGTTCGACCACAAAGTCTGAATTGTAAATAAGTTAGCAACTCCTACAAGAGAATCCAGGGAAAAATTAGGTTGTGGATGAAATATTTCTTTCAGAGGGCGCACCTTTGGTTCTGGTAATGATGTCGATCTTGGCCAGATTGATTTGTCACAGGCCAAAGCACAAGTTGTGAAATTCTGCTGGGCGAATGAATCATTGTTGTTTTTGGTCTTTGGCTTTGTTCAAGCAAGTACCTGGCCATTCTGACCAGGCTACGATGACCTTTGCCTTCGGCCAAAAGAAAAAAACGACTTGCATGGATTCGTCGTGCTGAGCGAACGGCGAATAGTCTCGTCTTACGACTGACTGGACAGAGGCTTCATTGACAGCGATGGTCTCAATAGGTCACTTTGTAACTGGGAAACTATCAAAGCTCCAGAGATTCTAGCGACTTGCATAACTTATAAAATTGGCTAAGTTAGTATAACTGGAATACCCAGCCACAATACGTTCCAGGATGTGAATTATTTTGCAAAGTGAGCAACCGGGACAGTGGAATCCCAACGGAGTTGTTCACGCGTTTTACTACCAAACAGTAGTGGCTTTTCTCGGAGAGCACGAAGGCCCGCCAGGACGCCAGAAAAGCTGGGGAGAACCACGATGAAGTTCTTAGCAATTGCAGTCGCTGTCGTCATGTCTTTCGGAAGCTTGGTCTGTGCCGATGAGTTGCCCAAAGAACCCAAATTTGGACGGCAACGCATCACCGAAATTCGACAACCGAAAGACACCAAAGCACCGAGCGTGAAGCAGGAAGGTAAACTCAAACCGGGTGAGGCCAAGGGAACGAAGTTGAAATCCAAGGACTGGGTTTGCGGTCGATGCTTCACGGACGAAGAGGGTCGACGTTGGCGTCTCACTTCGGGCCTACCCCACAATGAGAAACCGGCAGACCTTCCCGGGTGGTTGATCCGAGATAAAAACGGACGCCTTTCTTTCATGACGAACAAAGGGTCGTTGTACCGCCCAGGGTCGGACATTGTTCCGCGGCAATCTCAATACGACCAATACCCACGGGTCAATGGTTTGCGTATTCCTCAGAATCCGTTCGCGCCGGGGACAGTCATCCGAGACCGGTTTGTTCCGTAAACCTGTCTCGCCCGAAGCGTACTTTGTTCTTGTGCGGGTGTGTCCTCGCGGCGGAGAATCCGAAGCGAGGCACTGCTACCATTTTTGTGATGTGCTTTCTGGGTCTGGACCCACCCGACCACTTGCTCCGCTCCCTCAGGTTCCGGCCCCGGGAGCATCTCAGGCGGCCGTTCGGCACGTCGACCGGGTGCATCACTTGCCCCGAAGTCTAAAGACCAAATTACGGGCTTGTCTGCACTGACAGGCCTGCGAATCTCGGCTCACTGTCGCATTCTCCCGAGACGTCTCCCGAGAAAAAGTGCTTCCACTTCCGCGGGTCTCGCGTTATACAATAGGAAGTTGCTTAGACGGAAGGAATCCGGATGATTCTCTGCTCAAAATCCGTTTTTCTACTTTTCCGGGTTGCCAAATCAGGCCAATCCTCGGGTTCCCATCCGAGAACGACCCGCGTGTTTGTCCTATGCTTATCGAAAGAGTAAGCCTGGAAAGCGAAACGCCTCAGAATTTTGCAAAGGGAATGCGATCGAAATCGATTTCCTGTGAGTCCGTTTGGCGGATGTGTCTTTTTCGAAAAGACCTTGGCGGCGTTTCCAGGGCATTCGAGAGTGGGCGAGGAGAAAGTGTCGGTCGATGGGCCGTTGGGGTTTTTCGAAGTTTCGCTGTTGGTGGGATTTCGAGATGGCTGGCTCTCCGCCGACTTCCTTCGTCTCGTGGTGCTAAAGAGGCGTTTCCGATGAATCACAAACAAATATCGTCGCTGTGTGTGCTTTTCGGGGTAGCTTTGTATCTGTTCTGGCACAGTTCGTCCACGGCAAAGGCCGAACCGTTGCCGAAAGAACTGCACCCGGCTGACAAGCTTATCCGGTCCAACGCCAAAATGATCGGTTTTTTCGCGCTGCCGACATATACCTATGTGGACATCGGGTATCATACGTGGCGGAAGATGGAGAAGGGCGGCTTCGAGCTTTCTTATACGCTCGAGTTCGAAGGTCCGGTGACGGTCAAGATGGCTTTTTACTTAGACTCAGACGGGAGCATGAAGTATTTGAAAGTGGTGCGTGAAAACGCCTACTGGAACCCTTTCACGGATGCCGTTGGGTCGTCGCAACTCAAAACACTTCGGAAAATCGTTCACACTCATCCCGGCGTCAAGCAAGACGTGGATTTGATCAAGCAGGCCGATTCGGCGAACGCGCAGGACCTGTGTATTCTCTATTTGCAGCTCGAACAAAAAAAGTGATTTCCCCCGTCGCATCCACACTCATCCCGAAATCGGGATGGGTGGGTGTCGGCGGGGGCCAACCACGAACCCAATTCGTTCAGGTCTCGGGGACAACAACGCCGTCACGAATGTGGACACGCCGCAAAGGCCACACGCGAGCGGTCGTCCTCTTGCACGGCTTCCAGTTCACACGAGACAATCCGATCGTGTTGGTCCCGGGCCTGGTTAACTGGCAAACTCCCGGTTCGCTGCTGGTTAAGATGATGGAACACCATGCGGATGTCTATGCGTTCGCCTACAGCCAGGATGTTTCGCTATCTCAGATTGCACGATGCAAGACGTTTGAAGAAGGAATCCGGAACTTACGAAAACTCGGGTATAAAGAGATCGTCCTGGTTGGCCACAGCGCGGGCGGCTTGTTGGCCCGTCAACTCGTCGAAGAGCACCCCAACCTTGGTGTCACCAAAGTCATTCAGGTGTGCAGTCCGAACGGTGGTTCGGTGTGGGCCAACATTCGTTCGTTAGCGGCTCCAAACTTGCAACAGTTCGCCGAAGGGATGACGCAAGGTAACAAACGAATTGACTCGATCATCCGCAACAAACACATCCCCAAATCAGTCGAGTTCGTCTGCGTTGTTGGTACAGGCGGATTTGGCGGCGACTTGGTCGTCTCTCACGAAGAACAGTGGAGTCGCGATCTCCAACAACAAAACATTCGAGCGGTGCGTGTTCCCGTGACCCACACCAATGCCATGACCAACTGGGACAGCATAGCCCCGATCGTCCGGTTGGTGGCCGAAAAGGTCCATCGGTTTTCTGCCGCGGAAGTGATTTTGATGCGGGCTGCGCTGGAGTTGGATTGAGTCGAAGCTATCTGCCGAAGAGTTTGATGAGTCGATTGTGCCGGGAAAACTGGGGTGTGGACCCACTCGAAAAACTCATTGAGAGAAGAGAAGACGGCACTTGGTATCGCCAACGGGTTGGCGGAAGATGATCGGCAGAGCCATAGATCTCGCCTGTGGTTCCAGGAGTACCTGGCCATTGTGACCAGGCTACGATGAGGGGCCAATCGAAGTCATTACTGGTGGTGACAGCCGAGCCATTGTCAGGAACGGCTTGAAAGCGGTTCAGAACTGGTTTTAACCGACCAACAAAGCTACCCTTGCGTAATGGGGCAACTGTTGGTCCAACACTTCACCAAGTATCGCTTTGCCTTGATCCACGTTGTTGATCGGCTTTTCGTCTTCACTGATTGACAGAATGCCGTCTTGGAATTTGTTAACCAGGGCTTCCAGCACGGTTTCTCGATCTCGACTGCCGTCGAGCAGCGGCAACATATGACAGTCGAACGGACTCAAAGGCACTTTCTCGTGTCGCAAACTGGTCACCCAGTTATCGCGTGTGGCTTGGAGACGTACTAACGGGCTGGCCACAGGTCGGTCTGTGACTTCCGTGGAAAAAGTGGGAGGATGGAGTGACAACTCTACCAAAGAACCATCACCACTACAGTACGCGGTGAGCAGAGCCCGACTGAGAATCAAGGCTAGCCGGTGGATCGAAGTCGGGTCTTCCGTGGCCGAAGGAGCAAGGTGTAAGCGAGCCTGGTGTAAGAGTGTTTG
Organism: uncultured Alcaligenaceae bacterium; assembly: GCA_964423615.1. Classification (GTDB taxonomy): domain Bacteria; phylum Planctomycetota; class Planctomycetia; order Gemmatales; family Gemmataceae; genus CAYRFQ01. The sequence goes on from CAYRFQ010000034.1 coordinate 40,102, forward strand.
GAATGGGATCGCTTTGGGCCAGACCTTGCCCAGATGGAGCAGCGCTGCTTTGACGATTGGAGTCGTTGTCGTCAGCGTCACGCTTCCTGCGGTGAACTCTGTGGATGTCGCTGAGTGTATGTCGAAGCCTTCGGATGTTGGGCGGGCAGGCGAGGCGATGGAAAAATGGGCAATCGACTCGGCCCGGACGTTGTAATCGGGCTGCTGATCAACGTGACAGACCAAAGACTGCCGGAAGCTGCGGTTCCGCAAGAAGTCCATGTACTGTTCTTTTTCCAACAGATTCGGAGCCAATTCTTCGAGCCGACGTTGGGCTTCCGCAGAAAACCCCGTGCTCGAAACCATGATCCGAAACTCCGCTTCCCCAAGGTAACGAAGTTGGTGTTGGGCGAGTCGTTCGCAGAACTGAAGGAAGTAGACTGGCTCGTTCGTTTCTTCCAGGTGCTCGTGGAAAAGGTACGCGTCAGAGTGTTGCCTGAGGAGTTCGACATTCTCCTTTAACAAGAGCGTGTATGGGCTGGTCCCGCTCGGGTTGGCAGTCACCAGGAAATCCAGAAGTGAACGTGCACGATAGATTTTTTGTTCGGGTGATTCGCCAGGGAATCGGTTGACGTGGTAACGAGCCATGTCGCGGATCATTCCGCGAAGGTACCAGCCAGGATGGGTGTTGTAACTGATGTAGGCGATGCCGTTGGGTTCCAAGTTTTTCGAACAAACATCGAGTATTTTCTGTTGAACTTCGCGAGGCACCCACGAATAGACACCGTGGCAGAGGATGTAGTCGAAGGTGCCGAACGACTCATCGATGTCTGTGATGCTCAGATGACGCAGTTCGATGTTTTGTAAACCCAGGGCGTCGATATCCTGCTGGCCCTCGGCAATTTGCTTCGAGGAAAGATCGATGCCAAGGAACTGACCCTTTGGCAGCGTGAGGGCCAAAGGTATGAGATTGCCACCACTGGCACAGCCGATCTCCAGGGCACGACATTTCTCGACGGGCGGCGGAGTCAGCCCAAGTAATGTGGCAATCGTGGCGAGGTGGTCGGGGTGTGTCTGGACGTACGGGTGGCTGGGGTAGGGGACATCGTCATAAGTAGTTTGCGGTCCGACTTCTTTGCCCATGATGGTGGTGGAACTCTGAATGCCATATTCGAAGGAAACAGTAACTGAATTTTGTTTGGAACAACTGGAAACCACTCAGCCCGAGATTGTCTCGCATAACTCAATAGCAGACAATCTTGGGTTGGCCCACTCTCATATCCATTCTTCAAGCGACTCTGGTGTTTCGGCAGTTCGTTCCCTGAACAGGTCGCGAGTGATTAGTTTCTCTCCCTGCTGTTCGACGAATTCTAAGACCTGGATTTGCCATTCGACCTCCTCTTTACCAACCTCTCCATTGTATTCAGCGAAGCCGTCAACAGCTTCGTAGGCGTAGTAGTTGGCCTGCATGAGATTCTTCAGCACGTCTTTCTATGGTTCGGGCTTGATCGCATCGAGGAGATGTAAGGTCGCGTAGCCCACAGTTGCCGCGGGAGTAAACTCAGAGCCCTCGTCGTCAAGATCGGAAACGGCACTGTTCCCTCGGTCCGTCTCATACTCGTGAGTTGGTCGGGAGTGGCCTGTTGTCCGAGAGCGACAGTCCAAGCCAGTTCCACCGCGTCTTCGAGTGTGCTGTCTTCATCATAGTTATGTTCGAAGACAGGGAGAGCGTGCTCCACGCAAACTGATGCAAAGGCGAGACGCACCTGAGGCTCAAGTTTCCTCATTCGGGACTTCAATCCGTCAATATGCATTTGCTACTCCTCCCTCCTGTTATGGAGACTGAACACGGTAAATCGTCTTTGGCAATGGTCATCCAACTCGGCATCGGAAAACCACCGATCTGGACATTCGGGGATGTATTCAACATGATGGCTTCCGGCTTCCCAGGAGGAACACACGGGTCTTTGCCCATCAAGGCACCCATCGCGAGAGCGACGAGATCGTTGGCCAACTGAGTCGCGGCCACAGCGGCGTTCATGTCTATAGTTTGGGTTGGTGGAAAATTGACTCTTGGGTTAATCATGAAGAGGTTCCCCTTTTCACAAAGACTTCAGTAGGGAGTCGACGGCATGGAGTTTGGTCTGGGCATTGTTCTGTTTGGAAAAACGGACGAGATGGCCGAGCTCCCAGTTCGGACAGCAATCCCACTCTCTTAACACAAATCGGCCGCGATAATCCAACTTTCCTCGGCCCGATCATTAGCTTGTTACTGTTCCTGACTGAGCCCACGCCATTCCAACACACGGACCTTGCGTTTCATCTCGAGACTTGCTTGGGGTAACTTGTCAGGCTCCATGTTATCTTGTTCCACGATCCCAACAACATCGCATATCGCGAGATGATCAGGGTAGGTTGTCGTAAAGGATGGGCTCTGATGACCCATCCGAGGGGCTTGTGACGGTCCCATAGAACCTATCAACACATGACATTGCTCACACCGATCTGCACATACATGTCTCGCAATAACGGTCTGGTGACACGCCCGAAGATCGAAACACTGAACGTCAGAAGTTGTCATCGCCCTGATGAACCATCCCATCTGGATACACGTTGGTGTGAGTCCCGTCGCGGTGTTGAACGTCCCAGTGTGGTCCTGCGTGTTGGTCTCTTGCCCACTCCCATCGGTTGCCTCGATTGTCGATGGGTTGTCCTGTTTCCCCGTCAAATGTTATCTCTGGGTTCCCGGCCTGTCTTCGCGGGACGTAAGGATGGTCACCGCCTGTCGGAAGATGATCTAACGGATACCTTTGGTTGGGTCTTGGGACGTCCGGCGGTTCCGCGCCGGGAGGTGGTGAATCCACGACGTCTCGTTGAGGAACTCGCTCGGCGTCGTTGGGGTGGCGAAGTGGCGGCGGTTGGTCTCTTCTTGCCCTGACGTCACGAATTTGATCCTCAACCGTACGTCGGGCGGCTGCGGCTTCCTCCCGGCTTCGCGGCGGCTTTTCCGCATCAGGCCCTTCAGCGCTGGCACCCTTCCTCCTGGACCTACGTGGGTTATGTCTTGCGAGCCCGCTTAGGTCGACTTCGACCAGCGGATTCGTCGAATAACTGTATAAGTTAACTCCACCCTCCAATCCCAAGGGATCGGACTGTATATATCTTCCCAGCACAGGATCGTAATATCGAAAACGGTTATAGTGGAGCCCAGTCTCGACGTCGTGGTAGTGACCCGGAAACCGCAACGGCATCGTAATCTGGCTATGATCGAGAATGTTAACTTGCCCATATGGAGTGACACGAGCTTGCCATACGACCTTGGTTCGATCATCCTCGACACGAATCGGCACCCCAATGTGGTTCGTGAAGACGAAATAGCAAATTCCCGAGTTTGGGTCGGCTTCTCGGTTTGCATATTCGACGAACAGAAACGGAACGAGCGAGGATTCGTCTGCATACACATACAACCGGAGGACTCCGTCAGGACGCTCTTCGGCGGTGAGTCGCGAGTCATCCCAGTAATACGTCGTCGTTTGGCCCTTCCAAGTTTTCGTCACACGACGGCATAACGGATCATAGACCGCTGACCACGACTCTCCACTGATCGTACAACCGATGAGGCGATCGGCGTCGTCATAAACATACTGAACGTCTTGACCGCTCCGGTGGCGACGAGAGATGTGATTCCGATCGTTATAATCAAAGGCTTCACCATTGGCCGACCGTAAACGATTCCCTTCGAGTAACTCTACTTGATCGAGACCCGGTTGCTTGATGAGGTTGTTCCCGATGTTGTGTAGGAATTCACTCGCTTCGCCGTCGGGAAGGGTTTCGCTTCGCAACCGATGGGCCGCATCGTAGGAGTATTGAGTCTTGCCCTCGGAAGAATTTTCGACCTCAAGCAAATCACCCTCTCCGGAATATCTAAAACTCATCCGCCAATCGACTTTTCGATCCCAGCGATTGATCCCCGCTTTGTGAAGGCACCGACCTTGTCGATCGTAGGCCGCCAGCTCCTTTCTACCACTGGACAGCTCCCGTTCGACTAGTCCCCCAGAACTGATACGCACACTGTGCACTTTTCCGGTGGGGTCAATAATCTTTAGTGTGCGGTTTTCAGAGCGTTCGTAGGAAACCTTGAAGTTTTGAAAATACAGCGTGGCCGTGAGTTGACTTGCGACGTAGACATGGTCAATTCCAAGACCATCCCTGTGGTCTTTCAGAAGGCGTCCTCGCGCATCGAAGGCTCGAGTTACCTCCATTGTGTCGGTTGCTGCAAGAGTAATCCGACCGGCCTCGTCGTATTCAAACTTTTGTTCTTCCTTGGGAGCTTCTCCACTCCCTGCAAGAACTCGATTTCCCTTCAGGTTACCGGGAAGAATGTCAAGATTGAGCAACGGACGAGCAGTACCGTTCGTCTTGGCAACCAAGTTATCCGCCAGGTCATACTTATATCGTTCTCGGACTTGACCATGTCGATTGACTTCAACGAGACGATCCCAATGATCATATACGAATTTGCTCACAGTCCCGTTCGGGTCGGTGACTTTCGTCACTTCCATTCGAAGGTTGTAGTCGTAGCTCGTGACACCACCGGTCGGATCGATTTCCTTTTCCAATAGGTTCCAAGACTTATACTCCCAACGATAAATCGAGCCATCGCGATCATGGTATTCGATCACGTTCCCTTCCGGATCATACTTCCATCGTTGCGTCCGCCCATCCTCGTCGGCCTCTTCCAAAACGCGGCCCATACGATCGAAGATTTTGCTTGGTATTTTCTGACTTCCGTTGATGGCATCCGGTTCACCGCCTCCGGACTCACTCCTCAACCCCCTCAGGACTACGTTATATACTGAGGCAGGCGAACGGAGTAACAACGGATCGCGGCCTGACAGTTTGGTGATGCGATTCCGGTTCAGGAGTGTTCCGTGCTCCCACTCCAAAGGAGTTTCCGGCCACAGATAAGTGAGTGGATCATGCGGATTGGGTTCAACGTCCATCGGAGGTTGGATGTACCCCAACGGATCGACTCGCGAGATGTGTCCGCCCCACTCGTTGTAAAGCCACTCAGTCGTATTTCCAAGAGGGTCCTTCTCCAGGACTATGTCCCCTTCATCGTTTAGTTCAAAGACGGTCTTTCCACCACTGGGCTCAATGGTCTCAATGGGAATTTGGTTTTCGTCATAAAAGACCGTTGAGGTGGCTCCGTCAGCATAGGTGCAAACAGCACAACGAGCCTCCGGGATATACTGCACGCTAGCATCCCACAACCCATCTTCCCCGTACTCACGCGTGCAGCGACCTTCTGAATCGTACTCATTGTGAAACGAGTAGCCGCGTCTGTTCGTACGTTTTATCATTCGCTGATTTTCATCGTAATAATAGGTGCTGAGATGCCCCATTGCATCTTTCCAGCCAATTAGGAGACCGGCACGATCGTAAACGTACGAAGCAAGAACAAGGTCTTTGGCATCGGGTTCGATTAGGAGAATCTGTACGACATGATTTCGTTCGTAAGTGAACCGAAGTTGCCTTCCGGTGGAATAGTGAATACTCGTCAGATTGCCTTCCCTGTCGTAGCGAAAGTTCATTGATGCCTTCTCAAGCTGCAAAGAACGGAGGGGAGATGACTTCCTCTCATCCGCCAAGTCGAAGGTCATCGTGGGACGTCCGGCTTCCATGATGGCGAAAGTCCCCTTCCTTTCGAGACGACGCAACAAGAACCCCTGGCACGCTGTAGCCTGGCCAGCCTTCTCCAACGGAGGAAAAGAGACTACCTCGTTGTCAGGCATGACCAAGTCGAATCCGTCCAACGTGGCCCGAAGGGTGTATTGATATTCATGACGAAAACCGCACCCGAAGGGTCCGTCGGTCCGATGCCACCGGCTGTCGTAGTAACGCCGCACAACAAATGGGATCGGCCCATCCAACTCGTAGTCCACGAAGTAGTCGAAGTAGGCTCCTGTCACCAGGTTGATGGGTTGAGCCTCAGACGCGCACGCGTTCTCGTTGGCCTTCTTCCTTCCTCGATTGCGTCTTGCCCGCAGCCCCTTGACGAGCTTCAACAACCCTTTGGCAATGGCCATCCAACTCGGCATCGGAAAACCACCGATCTGGACGTTGGGAGATGTATTCAACATGATGGCTCCCGGCGTCCCGGGAGGAACACACGGGTCCTTGCCCATCAACGCACCCATCGCGAGAGCGACGAGATCGTTGGCCAACTGAGCCGCGGCCACACTGGCGCTCATGCCCATGGCGGCCTGCATGGCGGGAGAATTCGCCGGATTGGACGCTTCGATGGCATCTCCGGCGGCCGAAGCGACCTGGGCCGCCATGCCCGCGATCATGGCGGCCTTCATGGCGGTTTGGAGGGCGGCCGCAGCACCTCGGGCCGCAGCACCGGCGGGAGGAACGGGCTTGCAGTGGTAGGTGATGTCGAGCTGACGCGCGGCGCGGGCGCCGCCGATGAACACTTTCGAAGAGCCCGTGAATATCTCGTAGATGGGTGGCAGACCACAGCACGTCGGTCCCAATCCCAGGTCGCCGCACCGGGCGGCGGGCTTGCCGTTGATCAAAACCGACACACACGTGCCGAACATCACGGGACCGATGGGTGGCAATGGCGTCGGCGGAACAGGCGGTGGTCCACTCGGCGGATGGGCTACGTGGGCGTGAGGGGCTCCCATGGCAACCGAAAGGAGTGTCGCTGCCGGGAACGTGGGTAACATGTTTGAGATGAAGTTGGTGGCCTTGGCGAACCCTTCGTTGAGCATCTCGACGGGCTTCATGGGGGCCGCGACGACGGTCGCGACGGCGTTCGAGGCGTCGTGCAGAGCGTTCGTGGGCCGACTTGGGGATTGTGTCGGTCGGGACGTCGGAAAATTGACTCGCGGGTTACTCATGAGGTAGCTTCCCCGTTCCTCAAGGCCTCCAATTCCGCTTCCACGGCTTGGAGCTGAGTTGGAGCGTCTTGTTGTTTGTAGAGACGGGCGAGATGAGTGAGGTTGACTTCCAACGCTGGCGACATTCCAATCTTGCGACATAAATCACAAGCGATGATCCAACTTTCCTCAGCACGATCGTAGGCTTGTTGCTGTTCCTGGCTGAGTCCGCGCCATTCCAACGCACGGGCCTTGCGTTCGGCATCGAGACTTGCTTGGGTCAACTTGTCGAGTTCCGTGTAATATTGTTCTGCTTCGTCGTATTTTTTTTCTTTGTAAGAAACGTCTCCCAGTCCATGGATGGGCCCGGAAAGGATCATGGGGTCTTTGGCCTCGGCGGCCGGTGCGATGGCGCACTCGTACCAATACCTTGCCTTTTCCAGGTCCCCCTGCTTGTGGGCCACGTCGCCCAGGGCATTCATTACGAATCCTTCCATGGCCTTGTTGTCTGTGGATTGGTAGTGGCCCAACAAGTGATCGTATTTCTCGTTGGCGTCATCCAATCGGTCGTAGGCGTAGTCCAGGACGGCGAGGGATAAAATCGCTTGCATCCGTTGTTCAACGTGTAGACTCTCGTCGTTGGCCTGGTTGGTCAGGTCGGCCTGGATTTGCTCTTGCTTGAGTTGAAATTCAGTCTGCCGCGTGCGTGGTGCTTGTGCCATTCGCGGGACTGATTGTTGCAGCTCGGGGCCGCTCCGTAAAACGACTCGGACCCCACACATCCAAGGCTCAACGCCATCCCAAGGAAACAGCGTTGAAATCAACAATGAGTAATCTTCCCAGTCCTGTACTTGCATGGGTAGCAGTCCCCAGATCAGGCGATTGCCCTTACCTTGAGGCAACAGGGATCTGGCCCAACGAATCCCTTCTCGCAAACGTTTACGTGGTGGTTGTTGTGTATCGTCGAGTGAATTCGGAAAGGCCGGTAGCGGTGGAAGTTCTTGTTCGATGGCCCAATCACAGGCATTTTTGTGCTCGGCACGCAACCGATCAACGAGGACATCGACAAACGAGTTGGCATCCACGAAGGGATCCGAAAAGAGCAGAAACACGTCCGACCCGTTCGCTCCATCGATCTCACGAAGTGTCTGCAGGACGAAGCCAACATCGTCATCCGAACAGTCCACCAACTGGACGAAGTCATCCCTTTGCTCGGTGAAGGCTTCGAGTTCGTCGCGGAGTTTTTCAAAGAGTTTGCGCATTGTATCGAGCGAGTGGAGAACCAATGGTTTTCTGAAAGACAGGTTTGTCTTTCGGGTTAGCGGAAGACCGCCGGTTGCGTTTTGCGTAAGTCTGACTGGCTCACAGTTCGAACGCGATTGAATTCTAGAGCGGTTTACGGTTGTGTTGGGTACAGTTCGAAGTTCCGCGAGGTCGTCAACCCAAGTTCGCCCTTCTCGAGATAGGATTCCGGAGGAATCCTTCCGATTCCGCTGCGTTTTCCGCTTCGCTCGCTATGCTTCCCGCTTCGCTCGGGTTTTGGGGCCTTCTCCCCTCGGACAGTCGGATCTATAAGAGTCGTGTTTTATGTTGGTTCTTTGAGTTCCGTGGGTTCACACCCACGGCTAGGATCTCTCGCCCCTGCGGGGCTGAAAATCCAAAACACGACACTTGTTTAGCCGACTACCCTTGCGGGGAGAAGGACTTTGAAAACGAAAAACCTGTACCCAATACAAGCGTAAACCGCTTTAGTTGATCTTTACCAACGCACCTGTGATTTCATGAACGCCGACTGCGGTCGCAGCGATTCCGGCACCGGAAGTGACAACTTTTGCGGGGTCACAAGTAACGGTCTGAGCACCAACCCCGATCTGCGTCTGCTTCGTCCCAGAGATGGCGATCGTGGGGGCCGAATCATTGATCGCTTCGGACCCGATGATGTTAATGGTCTTGCCATCGATGGTGATGGTTCCATCCTTGAGCATCGTCAACGTGCTTTTGCCGGTGTTGAGGACGATCTTCTCTTTGGCCTCAATGAGTACATTCCCACCGCCGGAGGCTTTGCCAGTGACACTAATCGTGAGATTGCCATCGACGGTGGTCGACTGGTTGGCGTTGTAGTTCTCGGTGATGTCTTGTTTGACGGTATACGTCGCTGTGTTGTCGGCGACGGTATGTTCGAGCTTGCCTTTCGAAATGGTGATCGTGGTGTCTTTATTGATAGTTTCTGTGTGAGTTCCATCCACGGTGATCGTGCGATTATTGTGTACGGTCAACGACTCGTCGTGTTCGATGGTCGTTGCCATGTCGTATTGTCCGTGAAGGGTAATCATCTCCTTGCCTTTGGTGTCATCGAACGAAAATTCGTTGTAGCCACCACTGCCCAACGTGCTATCGGATTTGATGCCGGAAACCACTTTCTTGTCGGGCAGTTTCCAGGGCGGCATGTTGTCGGCGTTGTAAGTGCTGCCGACGATGATGGGTTGGTCGGGATCGCCTTCGAGGAAATCCACAAGGACTTCGTGGCCGATGCGTGGGATTTGTATCCCGCCCCAAAGTTTCCCGGCCCAAACCTGTGCCACTCGAATCCAACACGAGCTGTCGGAGTCGAATTTGCCTTCTCGGTCCCAGTGAAACTGGACCTTCACGCGACCATATTTGTCGGTAAAGATTTCTTCCCCGTCTGGCCCTACGACGACGGCCGTTTGGGTTCCCGGTACGACTGGCTTGGGGGTTGTCCTTTGGGGGCGAAACGGCAAAGAAGCCGGGATGCAAGTGAATGAGTTCGAGTACCTGAACTCGTTTTCGTCGCTGGCGTTGATGGCGGAATGCGATATCTTCGTCAGGACATACTTGCCGTCGGCCTTGATATGTTTCGTCATCGCGTCGCCCGGAACGGATTCTACAGTGAAGGCATGCCCGGCCATCATTTGTCGGCAGTTGCTTGCACCTTCCACGGCTATGCCCTGGACGGTTTCGGCTTCCATGCGGAGCTTCGTCGTCCGTGTGTTATCTTTGAATACCTTCTGGAGTTCGGAGTCTTGGTCCCCGCCTCCTTTGTCCACTCCGTCGAATCGTTGAGCGTATTCTCCTGGCCAGTCATAGATTTCCAGCTGGCTGTTGTCGGCTACCTGGAGTTTGTGGGAGGCCTGGCCAATCTGTGTGTCGGGTTGGATCTTGGCCTCGGCTTCGAGGTGTTTTTGTGGCATCTCGAAGCGATAGTCCCACAGGGTATATTTGCCGGAGGTTATGCCTTGGCGTTTCTTCCAATCGTAAATGATGTCTTCTTCCAACGTACCTTTGGGCAGTTCCCGGAGCGTTATGGTGCTCCCCGCAGGCAGGTCGGCGTGTCCACCGGGGGTGTCGGCGACGATCATTTGATGCCCACCCTCGGTATGTTTGAAGTAATAGTAGATCCCTTCTTCTTCCATGAGTCGAGAGGCGAAGTTGAAGTCGGTTTCCCGGTATTGGACACAGTAATCACGATTTTCGTAATTGCCTTCCAGTTGGAGCTTGACGTCCAAACCTTCGAGTACCTTTTTGAGAATATCTCCGACTTTGACGTGTTGGAAGATTCGACTTTGGGCCCGGCGGGTCCACAACCAAAAGAAGGGAACGATCTCCATGTAGAACTCGGTAAATTCGGCTCCGCTTTCTCCCTGGCCGAATCGACTGCAAATTCCATTGAAGAATCGTTGGTTGGCGTCGGCCATCTCGAGTGCGACCGAGACGGGCTTGCCGAGGACCTTGTCGAAAGTGATCTCTCCGACCTTGTCGTGGGGAGAAAGCAGTTCCAGATGGTAGTGGAAGAGTTGAGAAACGCCTTCGCTTCCGGCAAACCTTTTCAGAAGTAAGACGTCATCGGCAAGTGATCCCACCTTCACCTTTAGTGGTTGCTGTTGGGTATAGGCAGTGCTCACATTTCTTCTCCTCGGAATCCTTCTTCCCAAGCCTCTTCCGGCGTCAAGAGAGCAACCTTCTTGTCATTTGGTTTTCGGAGCGTCGATAAACCCGTCAAGGTTCGAGTGCTTGGTCAAGGAGGCTGACGGGCGGGCCCTACTGCAGAAGCCACATGTTGAAGGTACGGAATCTTGGACTCTTGTCGGCACGCATTCGGAAGTTCTGCCTCCTTGAACTAATGCGTTTTATCCGAGACAACCGGACAAGACCAACGAAAAAACGAACAAACTTTTCGGGTCGGCCGTAACGTCGTTCTGGAACGTGGGTTTCGAGAAGTGTCGTTTCTGGAAAACGCAAGGGGCGGTTGTCTTTTGGGGCTCAGAGATTCTTGTGCGAGTTTTCCATTGGAATCCACGCGAGCTATGCGTACCTACGACACAACGAGGCACGAATGCTCCTGGCGTCGTGGTAACGGAAAACGATCCTGCCCGAACTCGGAGCAGGATCGTGAGAAGAGGAGAGATGCAGGTGGAATGCCCAACCGTTGGGGCATGCGGGCGGATTCGGAAAACCGTGCCTCTTTGTGATGTTTGCTGGCCTTTACCGGTCCATCCATGCACTGACTGCCGAATGGGGTCGTCGGTTCGCATTGTTGGCAGGGTAAGACATTCTCTGAACCGGGTAATGAACTTCTTCCACAGTCTGGTAAGAGGTATGGTGATGTGTTGCGTTGTTGTGATGTCGGGCCATGACTCTGTTGATCAGACCACCAGAAGACGCCCTCGAATGACTGTAAGGAGACGCGACAGGAGTCGACTGTTGGAAGTAAGTCGGTTGGGGTTGGGCCACACGGTTGGGGATGAAGTTCGGTCCGTGATCTCGGGTGGGCGGATTCCAGGCCCGATGGATGATGTCAATCATGCCCTGGGGTTTGTGATGGTTCGAAAGGTGTAATTGCCCCCGCATCTGTTCTTGACGAAGCATTTGTTGGGCTTGTCCGGCTACTCGCCGCAGTGGCTTCTTTTCGACTTGTTGGTAATAGGCGGCCCGACGGACCGCAGGTGCCAAGGTCTTCGGCTTCTTCGGCGCTTGAGCCACTGTTTTCTTTCCTTCTTCTTTTCCGCCTTCTTTCGGTTCCGGCCCTTGCTCCTGATCCTGTGGGAAGGGTAGTCGTTCCGGTGGCAAGTTCCCAGGGACGGTGGGTTGAGGTGAGTGGAGAACCGGAGCCAAAGGGGGGCCCTGGTCAGCTAAACACGACAAACAGTGATTGAGGGAGATTCGAGCAGCTTCTCGGACTCGCTTGGATCGTTCTTCTGGAAATCCATCGCGAGTGCTTCCGGCTGCGGTAATGCTCATGGCTTCCACGGTTTTCGGTGTGCAGCAGCACCCGCGTCCGAGGGCCAACGCGGCTTCAAACCGAACACACTCGTTGCGATCCCCACGGAGGGCCAGGATGAGTGCTTCCTCGGCTTCGGGCCAACGACGACAATCGACGGTGCTCAGATAACGGACCGCGGCCCTTCTCTCTTTCGCGGCCAATTCATCCTGTTTGATCCGGGCTGCAGCTCCAACAGCCGAATCCCCGGGTTGTGCAAGGTCCTCCAGGAGGGGAGCGGCACAAGGTCCTTCGATCAACCCTCCCGTAAAGGCATTGACGGGAGTCAAGACCGAGCCAAAAACCTGTCCGCAAAGGGAATTACAAAATCGAGCTCGTTTCGCTTCCCGTTGGGCGGGGGTTCGGCTCAGGAAACTCCAGATATTCCCACCACCACCGCCAGCGGCGGCACCTGCCGCCGCAGGAGCGCCGGGAGTTGCCGGAACACCGGGAACCGCCGGCGCGCCCGGGACTGCAGGTTGCCCCCAGGAGACTGAGCCAATGGTCAACAACATGAGCAACACGAATCCTTCACGAAATCGATTCATCTGGCACATTCCGTATCCCTCCTCGTGCGTGCAAACTATCGGAACACTCGAAAGTTTCTTGGCGTGACCTTGGTTGGATAGCCGTGCGTCGATCGCAACAAACGATTCCATTGACACACGTGTTCCCCACTCTGGAGTTTGGAGCGATCATGTGGTCCTCGTTTGGACCAGCGGCGCTGTCAAACAGCACACTTCGGGTCAGGTATTTGACGTTGCCCTTCGGAGGCCCCGTTACCATTGCGTGTGCTTACGACTAAGGCCAAGGCATTCGATCTGACGTCCATAACTGCGGGAGACATCAGAGCCTCGTGGACTACCAAGAATAACTGGTTCTGGAAATACAAATCGGCGATTGGTGATTCCGGTCTTAAGGAAAGTAGGGATAAAAGCAAATGGCTGGAAAGAACGGGTCTTTTTGATTTAACGTTTCGAAGCGAAGACCTGGGGCAATGTTTCAAAGTTGTGCGAGGAGAGAAGAAAGGTACGATTGAGAACTTGCGTGGGCAATGAATCGAAACCACATCCACGGTCCTTCCGACTGGACCAGGTTTGTTGGCCTATTGGTAGCGACCAGCGTCGGTTTCTGTTTTGTCTCAACGGCGTTCCATTCGAACACGTAAGTTTTAGGGAGCACCCGAGCCCTTTATAAGGTGTGGGGTGTGGGGCGCGGTTCGCTCCCCTTAGACGTTCTGCCCGCAAGAGGGATACACAGTGGATGAGAGGAAAGAAGTTTCGGTATCCAAAGGAACGCGTTTTCATGACCATCCACGAAATATCCCACACACTACACCTATTCGCAAAACGCTCTGGCCCAGGCTCGAGGCCTGGACCTTCGATCAAACTGGACAAGGACAAATGCCTCGTTGCGAATTTGCCGCGACTTTACCCGCGCAGTTCTCAATAAGTCCAAACCAGCAAGTTTCCGGTAGGATTCCACGGAGATTGATAATTTAGATCAGAGTCTTCCGGCAATTCTAAATAAAATGCCTGAAGCGGTTGTAAGGAAAGTGTCGAAAAGGACAAAGCTGACACAGTTTGGAACAAACCACCCCCACCGTTTGGCAGTCTATGGCCGCCTTCTCGGCCTTCTCTTGTTGAGGAAAGGAGTCCTCCCATGCGATGGATTCAGTGGATAGCAGTTTTCGCTTTTTCCACGACCTTGCTGCCCGCTCCTGCCTTCGGGCAGCTTTTCTCGTGGCGGCCATCGGCACTGAAACCCACCAACCTGCTGTATTGGGCACACGATACTCCCACGGACTCGACGACTCAGTGGCCTGAGCCAGTCCTTGACGAAACGGTCGTCAAGACTTCCTATCATGGGCCTCACGACACGGCATGGGAAGGGGTTGTTCCGCAGCGGCAGTCTCCCGTTTTCAGGGGTTGGAGATCTCGCTCGGTCTGCCCTCCTCAGCCAACATACCCATCTGTGAGCCCGTACTGTCCCACGCCGGTTCCGTCTCAACCGATTCCAGGTCTTCCATCGCTTGGATTTCCTCAACCACAAGATGGGAGGCAGCCGGTTCCAGGAACTCCGGGTGGCCAAATGCCTTCCACGCCTTCAACACCGTCTACGCCTTCAACACCGTCTACGCCCTCAACACCGTCTACGCCTTCAACACCGTCTACGCCCTCAACACCTTCTCCGTCGCCTGCTGCTCAGCCGAGTACATCCAATGCATCGACACTGCCAGGGGGCAGTTTTGGCCAAGCTCCGCAAGCGGGTACGTCCCCGACACCACAGTTTGCAACCAACATGTTTGGGGATCAATTGAATGGAGGAGTGTCGAGAAGTGTCATCCCTCTGGAGTCTCAAACGATTCGAGCGACAATCGCCCTGGATGGAAGCCTGGAGTTGACGGACCCGAAATTGCCAGGAACGTCGGACCGAGTTGTGTTTGTGACGGCTCCACCGCAAACTTCGATACCCATTACAATCAACTCCACGGAGGTGACAGGGACGATTCCTGTCGATCAGTTCTTTCAATCAGAGTCTCTGGACCGCAATGCGATTGCCTCCCTGCGACAAGGTAATGTTGTGGTGCTGGATACGAATCAACCGTTGACGCCGAGCAATTTAGTCAGTGGTACTCCCGGCGTCACCATCGGTAATGGCATCGCAACGATTACCGGTGATGTCATTACCAACGGAGACAACTTCGTTGCTGGACGAGCTGACTTAACGTTCGACGAGGTCATCGTCATCAATACCCCAAATCCTAGTTCGGGTGGTGTCGTTGGGCGAGTTGCCCTTTCTGATGACTTCAATCCAATTCCGATAGATCGTTTTATCTTCAACTTTGATTATTTCCAAAATGCTAGCCTGACGGCAGGCGGATGGGATCTCTATCGTTATACCTTGGGTTTCGAGAGAACGTTCTTCAATGGGCTTGCTTCGGTCGAACTTCGCTTTCCTTTTGCCGCGACATTGAATTCCGACATCGAAATCGGCGCGGAGAGCACCAACACCGAGTTCGGTAACGCTCGGATGTTGTTCAAATTGTTGATCTACCAGGATCAACGATTTGCCGTTGCTGGTGGTATCGGTCTGACGTTCCCGACCGGAGACGACACGCGTGTGTTCGGGTTGGATGGAGAGCCCTTGGTCGAATTCAACAACGAAGCCATTCCGTTAACGCCTTATATCGGAGTGCTGTATACACCGAACAAACGATGCAGTTTGCAAAGTTACGTGGCCTTCGACGTGGATCCCAACGGGAACCCAGTTTTTGCCAACTTGGATAATGCCGGGCTCCGTCAGGTTGGCCGGATTTCGGGCCCGACTAACTGGCAGTCGAGCACCCAATTCAGTTATTTGTTCGTGCAAAACGACGACCCACAAAGTAACTGCCAGGCTCTTGGCCCGTTTGTGGAATTCCACTACCGCAGTATCCTGGAAGAGCCGGACGTGATTCGGTCCGGGTCGTTTGTGATCGGGGATTCTCTGATTGGTCGTCAGGAGATGAATTTGGCGACTGGAGTAACGGCCCGGTTTCGGAATCGGTTTCTGTTGTCGGCGGGGATCGTTATACCCCTCGGAGGAGAAGAAGACCGGACTTTTGACTTCCAAGCTGGGATTCGTTTCAACGTCCTCTTTGGGCCGAGCGCTTTCACTCCGGCAGCACCGAACTTGTTTTAGATCGCGCCAACACAGTCGGACGACGAGAGGGTACGCAATCCGTATTGAGCCAAGCCTCCGGCTGATCTGTGACCGACCACAAAGAGTGTCCTTCCACAGAAGTCGTCTGGGCCCACCAAACAAGCCTGACTGATGATTTGCATTCCGAGCTTCGAATGTTAATTACCTGGTCTGGGAAGGCCTTTTTTTCCCACGGTCGCGTGCAGGGTTATTTCCTGGGGGCGCGACGTGGCTGCAATCCATCGCCGCGGAGCGGCTCCAAAACGAAACGAGACACGAATAAATTCGTCGTTCTCCGTGTGCCGTCTGGTCGTTCGGATTTTTTTCGCGACGGCACACGGAGTATCATCCCTGCTACTTTGGTGCTTGGGCTACTCGGTTTTTTGACGAGTGACTCTTCTTTTCCCATGAGCACCTACGATTCCAACATCCAGAAGCGAGTCTGTCTCTGTTGGCTCGTCAGTTTCCGCACTCGCTCACTGATGATGATGATGGTGATGGTGATGGTGATGGTGAGGTGAATGAGTTGGAACCGGAGTCGGTGAGCAGTTAGGGCATGGGCTCACGATGTGCCTGTCTCGTGGAACAGTTGTGGGGGAGGGTACGACGTACGTTCGTTTCTCCATTTCGGTCTTGCATTCGATGAGTACGGCCTTGCAGGTCACCGTCTCGGTCTTCTTGACCATGTACGGTACGTCGACCTTGACGACCTGTGTTTCGAGAACTTCTTTGAAGACGGTATCTTTTTGGACCTGCATTTCCGTTACGGGCTTTATCACAGTGCTACACTGGCCTGTGTGGGGATCGGTGACTTGACAGGGACGCATGGTCACGACGGGGACTTGCCGAAGGACCTCGCATGGTTTGAGGACCATCTGCTGAACGATTCGCTCTTCGGTCCTGTATTGAATCTCGAACACAGGACGGGTGGTTTTAATGGGGACCTCACGAACTCGGAGTGTTTGGACTGGTTTGGCCCGGACGACCTTCAGAGGTCTTATGGCACCTTGCCCACACGAAGGCCCTGGTGCGAAAGTCGGGAGGGGTTCGGAGTAAGGCTCTGCCGGTGGCAATGGTTGGGGCGTTTCCTTTTTCTCGGGCGTCTCCGGGACTTCTGGTCCGGAACCACCTTCTCTCTGCCCCAGGGCAATGGCAGGTTGTCCCACGACCAGGTAAGACAATGCGCACCACATGACGATTCTTGTCATCGTTCGTTATCCTCAGCTAGCGTTTGTCTGTCGGGTCAAGGAGCTGATCCGAGCCCGAAACATCGGATGCGACGGATTGCGACGGAAGGGAACCCCTTCCGGCAAGGAGACACTTCCTTTAACGTGCCTCCTTCCCCCTCGGAATCAAGGACGACTTCTCGAAACAGGTTCGAAAGCAGGCAGTTCGAATCGTGATGTTCGTTACAGTTAGAGAGGTCAAGGGACTGTGTCGATGGTATTCGATCTCTATGGCTTGAGAAGCGTATGCCAGGGAATGATTACGTAGGACTTCATGACACATCATTCCATATTTATGGGATGACCCAAGAAATAGGACTGCATAATCCTTCTAATAGGTGGAATCGATTTAATCCTCAAGAGGTCTCGATTCTTGATCCGAAAAGAAAAAGGCTTACCAGTCATCCTTCGGGAACTATTGAGCCGCCGTCGGAGACAATGAACCTTCCGGTTTCGTTGAAACCAAGACTTCTTGCCGAACCAAACTTTCCCTTGGAATACGCACGTCGTGAGTTTCTGACGATATCAGCACCGGAGTAGAGTCCGGTTTCAACCGCTTTGTGGTGTGAAGGAGAACACTATGAACCTCGTTCAAACCAAGAACAGATGTGCGTGGATCAAACCTGGCATCATCGTGATGCTTCTGTTGTTTTCGACCTCGGCTTCGTTCGGACAGAGCCGTCCGAGCCAGGAAACCAATGAACCCCCAGCGGTGACTCTGTCCCGGTCGACCATGTCGAGTCAGGAAACCAATGAGCCTCCCACCAAGGTTTCGTCACGGCAGACTCGTTCGGGCCAAACAACGAAAGAGCCGGACACCCTGAATTTGTTTGAACAGAGCCGTCCGGTCCAGAAAACAAAAAAACCTCAAACTCCGGTACTGGCGTGGCAAACTCACTCGAGCCAGAAGCCAGGCAAACCCGCGACGATCACGTTTTCGGATTCGAAAGTACAACAAGCGTCTGCTTCTTCGTGTGCCAGTTGCGGACACAGAGGCCTGAGCCATGGAGGGGGCTGTGCCTCGTGTGGGAGCTGCGGACATGAGAGCACCGGACGTCGTGGATGCAATGGGGTTTGTCCCAGTTCCAGTTGTGGGGATTGTTGTGTTCCCGGCCAGACTCACTGCTGTAGCTTCTGTGAGGAGTCTTCGAATCCCTGGCAACGACTCTGCTGCGGTCTTTATCACGGCATCTGTTGCCCGGACCCCTGTTACGAACCACGATGGATTCCAGTGGCGAATGCCGCGTTTTGGGTCGACGATGCTCGTCCAGTGAGCCACATTCGACTCAGGTACAACGGTCTGTTCGACGTCGAACACCCCGACCGGGCTGAATACTATGTGGGCAATGACAATGACATCATCAACAACAATGACCAGAAGCTCCGGGCAGTGGCCGACATCAACGAATTTCGGCTGTATAGCGAGACGGCCATTGGACAGACGTTCGGTATCTTCATTGACCTCCCCTGGCGAGATTATGACCAGGTGCAATCGAACGGTGAGTTCGGGGACACTGGTTTCGGTGACATGATAGTGGGAACCAAATCGGTTTTACTGGACAGCGAAATCTGGGTGGTGTCTTTTCAATTCTCCACATTCATCCCCACGGGTGCTGGCGATTTCCTTGGGACGAGACACGTGAGCCTGGAGCCATCTATTCTCACATACACAAAGATGAGTCGTGATTGTTACGTCCAGTTCCAGAGTGCTTTTTGGATTCCCCTCGGCGGTCTCCAAACGGGAAACGTATGGCACAACCGACTCAGTGTGAACTACGTTCTGTGTCGCATTCTCCCAGACGTGCCTCTGATAGGGACTTTGGAGTTCGTGAACTACAATGTGTTGACGGGTGGTTTTGATGACAACGGTGTGACAGGAGACGGCACGGGAGCATACTTTGGGGTGGGTCCTGGTCTTCGGTTGGACGTTTGCGAACGTATCGACGTTGGTGTCGGATCGATGTTCTCGCTGACGGACGACTTTTTTGAGTCTCAGGGTGTCCGAGTTGATTTCCGTTGGCGCTTTTAGGTCGAGGAGGTTTCGCCCTCCGCAGGAGCATGGCTGACCAAGTCACTGCTGGGCTCTATGTGTTGCAATCGAAGAATTGGCGTGGTTGCGGTGACGACCTGGTGTCGGGTCTTAGGTTACTCGGAAAGATGAGTGGATATCCGTGGACTCACGCCCACGGAGTAATTGAGGGGCTCTGATGATTCCCGAGTTGTGACATCCGAAGCTCTCGTTCCCCGAGCACGAGATGGATTACAAAGAGAAGAGGTGACGAGGAAGCCCGCTCGTCCCATGCTACCTGGCGACTACTCCCCGAGCAGACCTGGGAGCTAGTCGACCGTCAGCAGGAATCGCTTCTCAGTGACCCCTGTACGATCACTGACTTGTATGGTGACTTCGAAAGTCCCATGCTGAATGGATGGCAGAGTCAAGGTAAGAGTGTCCGAGAAAACGGACCATCCAAAGTCTTCGATCTGTGCTTCGCTTGCCTTGTGGAGCAAGGTTGGATCATCCCAGACTTGGGAACCAAGAGATGCAATGGGAGTACCGACGATTGCCTGGCCGTCGGAATGATACAAATCACCGTTCTTTGTGAGAACGTACCATCGATTTTCGGTGTAGCTCCGTATCCACTTTTCGTCGAACCCAAGGTAGTTTTCGTGGTAACTCCCGCCCAGCATCCCAAACTGTTTTTCCCGGTCGAGGGCGTAGGTCATGGTGTACTCGGCCAATTTGACATCGTATGTGAGGGTGTCGTTGTCGGCGTCGGCTGTCTCGAGAGTCATCTGGTAGGGGAAATCGTCTTGGGAGAGGGTTAACTCGGAGAATCCAAGATCGACCTCGGGAGCCTGGTTCGTCGTGGTCACCAGAAAACTACGAGTCGTGCTAGTCGAACCGTCCGTGGCGGTGACTTCAACGCGGAAGGTCCCCAGGAAATATTGTGGAATGTCCAACACGAGTTGGCCCTGAGCTACGGCTGTCTTGACGGGCGGATTGGCCGGAGGGATGGCTTCGTGGAGCAACGTTGGGTTGGACCAAACTTCAGGACCAAACGAGGCGACCTTCTCTTCGAGTTCGGTCCCAGTCACAGGATGAAAATCTCCGTTCTCGAGAAGAACATACCATCGATCCTCAACGTCACTGCGAAGCCATTTCTCATTGTCGCCGAGATAGTTGGTGTAGTAGGACCCTTCGAACTGATAGAGTCCAAGACGTTCATTCCAGTCAGATAATTCGTCCCATCCTTTCACCACTGTTTCATAACTCACGGCCTCTCGATCAGCATCCGATGCAGCGAGGTCCAAAATCAACTCTCCAACGTTGTGAGAAACGACCTGGTCTTCTGGGAACTCGTCGAAAACGGGAGCTGAGTTCGTCGTCGTCACGAGAAACGTTTGACTTTCGGACACGGGACCATCACTGACCGTGGCCGTAATCTTGTAGGTGCCCGATTTTCCCGCCTGGGGAGTGAAGGTGAGTAGGTTGCCCGAGATATCGACACTGACGTCGTGCGAGGCCGGAGGCAAAGCGGCGTGGAGCAACGAGGGGTCCGCCCAGGTCTCGGTTCCGACGTTGGCCAGCCTCTTTCCGAAGGAATTGTTGGGGTAAGCATGAAGGTCACCATTCGGGAAGAGGACATACCACCCTTCATCCTTGTCGCTCCAGAGCCATTTCTCGTTCCATCCGGTGGCGTTGAAATGGTAGCTGCCAGAAACGCGGAACTGCTTGTCTTTGTTGAGTTCGTGGAGCAAGCTGTAGCTCTCGACCTGTGCCGAATATGTGCGAGGATTATCGGAGCCGCCGGTCGCGTTCAATTCGATCGACAAGGGGACGTTGTGACTCGTTGTTTGGTCGGCGATGCTTTCCAAGGAAAGTGGCCTTGCTTCGTCGAGCGTGAACAGGAGTGTCCCTTTGAAGAGGAGTTCGGGCTCTTTGTATACCGCCGAATAGGTCTTGCTGATCTGAGTTCCCAAGGAACCGGAGATGCCATCCCATCGGAAAATCCTTCCGTCTGGGGTCATCGAGACCCACGCCCCGTCTTTGTCGAGGAACCACTTTTCTTCGAAGCCGTAGCCATTCTGGTAGAAAGAACTGGCCCCCCGAAAACCATACTCGTTGGCGAGTTGCGTCAAGGAATCGTCAACACCGAAGGGACCGAATCGGGGTTCCGTTTCGGTGCTTCCTCCTGTCAACGAGAGCCCCAAGACCCCCGCGAGCTGAGGAAGGCTTTGTGGCGAGAGGGACATTCCTTTGCCCTCCCCGACCTCATCGCTTGGGGGCATGACGTCTCTCAGGAAGAGGACTTCGTTGACGTTTTGGAACGTTTGGAAGATCTCGGTTACGTCTTCGGCAGGCAAGACTCCCCCGTTCTCGCGAGCTTGTTCGACCAAGGCTTCAAGGGTTGCGGCGATCGGGGTGACGCTTTGTACGTTTGTCGCCATCAAGTCAATGAGAATACTTGGGAAGACACTGAGCTCTTGAGTTCCTGTGACCAAAGCAATCGTGTCTTGATCGACGCCACCGAACCGCAGTGTAAGGTTCGTTCGAGTGACTCCGACACTGTCGTCTCCGTTGGTTCCCTTGACATCGATCGTCTCGGCATTTTTGATGGTCGAACTGACGGTGTTACCCAGGATGGTTGGGGCGTTGAGGACGACCAACAGCGTGTCCACCAAATCGATCCCTTGGCCTTTATTCATTGTTGATAAGAAACCACTGTCAAGAGTGACTGTAGTATCCCCCTTTGGGAAGGGCATCACGCTCGTGACCTCGAGTCCGTCGTCGCGATTACTGGTGGTGGTGACTGCGCCGAGTTTGAGAAGTCCTTCGGCATTCACAATGTTGATTCCGTCTGTGTTGTCCTCGAAGGAACTGTTGTGAATGGTGACAGGACCAGCTTCATTCACATACAGCCCATGCCGTTGGTTGCTCGCCGCAGTCACTCCTTCCGCAAAAACCGGGCCCACGTTGTTTAATCCGATGCCGTCGTTATCGTTGTTGTTTGCTGAGGTAGCTTCCAGGGTAATCGTCGATGCGCCAGTGATGTTGAGCCCGTCCACGTTGCTTTCGAAGGAACTGTTGTTGACCGTGACAGGACCAGCTCCATTCACGAACACTCCATGCAGAACATTGTCAGTCGCAGTGACGCCTTCCAAAACGACTGGTCCAACGTTCTCCAATGCGATTCCGCTGTTGTCGTTGTTGTTTGCTGTGGTGTTCTGAATGACGACCATTGTTGCTCCATCGGCATTTTCGATTCTCACCCCATCGACCACGTGTCCGGTGACCATGTCCAAGGAAATGGTGGGATCGCCAATGGTGACGTTACCACCAATGTCGCCGACGACAATTCCGTTTTGCTGGGTCATGGTGTCGGCTCCCATAGTGCCCCGGATGGTCGTCCCCTCGACGAGGAGATCGTTGCCAATCATGGTCACATGGAAGCCATCTCCGACGGCATCGTTGTCATCGCCGGTGTCATTGTTTTCGAGTGTGGTCCCGGAGAGCGTCACGTTGACGCCAACAGTTCCCAGAACGATTCCACCGTTGGTGTTCTCACTGTAGGTGCCGTTGATGTCGGTAAAGGAGCCGCCGATTGTGTCGATCGTGACGCCGATATTGTCGTGACCCGTGACGAAGAGTGAGCCTCCTGTGACCTCGCCAAAGACAACGTCCAGCCCGACGCTGTCGACGGTGACTCCGTTCACCTGAGAGTGGTTCGTATTCGTTCCGTCGGTGTCAAGAATCAGTGCGTCTCGAATCACGAGATTGCCATCGATGGCGGAACTGTTCGGGTCGTCGATTCCGTCGGTGGCCTGGAAGCCGTTACCAATGGCGTCTCCGTCGGCGTTGTTGTCGAGCAGTACTGTTCGATTCAACGTCACATCAAGAGTGATGTCGACCAGAACGACTCCGCCATCGGTGTTGTCGGAGTAAAAGCCGTCGGTATCCGAGAAGAATCCTCCCACGCCATCCACGAACACACCTTGTTGTTGTGTCTGGGTGTCCGTGAGGTCTGAGTCAGAACTGGTGACTGCTTGGAGGGTCACGTTGCCCCCCACGGCCACGAGATCCAAGTCGTCGGTTCCGTCGGTGGCCTGGAAGCCGGCTCCGACGTTGTCGCCATCGGTGTCGTTATTCTCGAGCCTCGTTCCGGTCAACAAGACGTCGGTCGTGATGTCCTCAACGACGATACCTCCATCGGCGTTTCTGGTGTAGATGCCGCCCGAATCGTTGAAGAAGCCTCCGACACCATTGATGAAGACGCCTCGTATCTGGTTCATGGTCATTCCGTTGGCACTATTCGTATCGCGAGAAATCACAGAATTGAGTTGGACGTTCCCTCCAATGGCCAGGAGGTCTGAATCGTCGGTTCCGTCGGTGGCCTGGAATCCGTCTCCAAAATCGTCGTTGTTGGCGTTATTGTTTTGGAGGATCGTTTCACTCAAGGTGACGTCACCCGAGATGTCTTGAAGGACGATGCCTCCATCAGCGTTATTGAAGTAGTTGCCGAAGGTGTCGGTAAAATGGCCTCCAACTCCGGTGACGAACACACCTCGTATCTGGTTCATGGTCATTCCGCTAGCAGTACTCGTGTCCTGGGAAATGACGTTGTTGAATTCCAGACTTCCTCCAATGGCCAGAAAATCCGGGTCGTCGGTTCCGTCGGTAGCCTGGAAGCCGTCTCCAATGCTGTCGTCGTTGGCGTTGTTGTTTTGGAGGATCGTTCCGTCGAGGATGACGTCGTTGGCAATGTCCTGGAGAATAAGGCCTCCGTCGTCGTTCTCAGCGTAGATGCCATTTTTATCCTGGAAGGAGTCGATGTTTCGCACTTCAAGTCCGGGACTACTCTTGTTTTGGTTCACTGTGAGCGTGTCGAGGGTCACGCTGCCTGTGATGTCCTCGAGAGTGACTCCGCCAGACATATTCTGGTTGGCCGTGACACTGTTTTGGAGGGTAATAGTGGCCGAACTAACTCCGGCGATGTCGTTGATGAGTATCCCCTTGAGAGTGTTCTGGTTGGCTGTAACGCTGTTCGTGAGCGAAACGGGAACTGTATCGGCGCCTGCAACCATGGTGATGTAGATGCCGTTTTCCTGGTTCTGGTTGGCTGTGATGCTATTGTCCATAGTCACCGAAGCCACTAGCTTCGTGGTGTCGGCACCTCTCACGTTCATGACCTTGATGCCATTTTTCCCGTTCTGGTTGGCTGTGATGCTGTTGAACAGGGTCACGCTCGCGGGCACCATGCTTGCAACCATTCCGGTGACGTTCATGATGCAGATTCCATTTTCAACATTGAGGTTTGCGGTGACACTATTCTCGATGTTGACGGTCCAGACGTTGTCGATACAAATCCCGTTGCCTTGATTCTGGGATGCATTCGTTGCGTTGCGTATGGTTACAGCGCCTGCAGCATTGATGTCGATGCCGTCTCCGCGGTTCACGGAATATGATCCACCATCGATCACGACAGAGCCACCGTTCGTGTTTTCGATGAACAATCCGTCACCGCCGGTCAGTCCCATGGTACTCGAACCATTGTTCGTGGCGGTCGCGTTGATCATGTTGACGGCACGGGTGTCCTGAAGTCGGAAGCCGTTGTCTGTCTGGTTGAAGGACGCCGTCGCCGCCCCGACTGCGACACTTCCGACGGTCTGGAACTCGAACCCTGTTGTGCCGTTGGAATTGAAGACTCCTTCGTTCACGATGACACTTTGGGTGCTTGGATTGAGCTGGTTTTGGATCGTTGCTCCTCGTTCGACATTATTGATGACGGAAACCGAATCGGCTCCAATACCGCCGATGGTGACGCTTCCGTTGATGCCATCGACGAACACTCCGTTGGTTTGGGTCGAAGGACCACCGATTCCATTGGTTCCGTCGATGGTGGCTCCCAGGACGGTCAAGTTGTTGCCAGCATCGGTGACTCGTAGGCCGTCTCCGGCCCCGACTCCGTCATTGTTGTTGCCTTGGATGACGGTCCCAATGACGTTGACCTGCCCCATCGGCTCCATCACGTCGAATCCATTGCCGTCGTTGAAAGCTGCCGTTGCTGCTCCGATGGCGACACTTCCGACGGTCTGGAACTCGAACCCTGTTGTGCCGTTGGAATTGAAGACTCCTTCGTTCACGATGACACTTTGGGTGCTTGGATTGAGCTGGTTTTGGATCGTTGCTCCTCGTTCGACATTATTGATGACGGAAACCGAATCGGCTCCAATACCGCCGATGGTGACGCTTCCGTTGATGCCATCGACGAACACTCCGTTGGTTTGGGTCGAAGGACCACCGATTCCATTGGTTCCGTCGATGGTGGCTCCCAGGACGGTCAGGTTGTTGCCAGCATCGGTGACTCGTAAGCCGTCTCCGGTTCCGACTCCGTCACTGTTGTTGCCTTGGATGACGGTCCCGATGACCTGGATTTCACCGGAGTTACCTTGCAAGTCGATCCCATTCCCCATGTTCAGAAAAGCGATGGTGCCGTCTAACCCAACACTCCCTGAATTATCAAGCGTGATGCCATCGATTGCGTTGAAGGAGAAGTCTCCGTTCGTGTCGTTCAATGTCATCAACGAACTTCCGACGAAACCGTTGGCCCCATTGCTTGTTGCCGTTGTGTTCGTCAACGTGACCAGTGAGATGTCACTCAAGTTGAGACCGTTGCTCGTGTTCGCTGTACTGACGACGTTGTCCACGGTCAGGGCTCCGAGCGTCGCTGTGTTTGCGACGATTCCGTCACGAGAGTTGGTTATCGTAAAGGCCTGGAGTGTCAGATTGTCGGAAGAGACGGTCACGCCATCGAACAGGCTGGGATCGGACGTGATGATGACGACGTCCGAGGCGATCCCTGTAGCCCCGCGGAGCGTCAGGCTGCTGACGGCACTCGGGATGTTCAACCCGAATGGTTCGAAGTACGCTCCGACACTGACCGTGATCGTGGCTCCGGAAGCGGCGATATCGATGGCGTCTTGAATTTCCGCATCGGTAGTGATCACGTCGATGATTGTAGCCGTGCCGTCTATGTTCGTCGAATTGATGTCGTCAATGAGAACTGCGACTTCGACGTCGAGCGTCACTTGTGCGATCATTGGCCCGCCGGCATCCCAGATGAGGTCATCGACCCCGGCTTCGCCATCGACGAAGAAAGACGCCGAGGGAGCTGTGGCCGCCGGGACCGCCAGAACGATCACCGAGTCTATTCCGTCGCCTGTGTTGATGAAGGTGTCCGCCGAGTAGGTGTCGTCTAAACTGGTGACGATGATTGTGTCCGAGTCGGTCCCGCCGTTGATGGTCAACGAGTTCGTCGGGCTGACGAAGTTTGTAAACTCGAACGTTCCGTTGTTTGGCGTTAACTGGTTCCAACCCGTGATGGACGGGTCGTTTTCCAAAGTCGCCTGGTTTCCCACGTTGGGCAAGTTGAAGATGATGTTTGCAGGCGTGCCGGTATTGATGATGGGCTCGAGAGCCGTGTAGTTGATCGTGCTTGTAGCGGCGCCGTTGATGAATTCGATGCTCCCGTCGGTGGCGTTGTCGTAGGTATACGCCTCGGTCGTGAACGCGTTGGTCCCAGTGTTTCCCTGGAGGATGATTTCGTCGTTACCGTCTCCGCCATCGAAATCAATGCCATCGACAGGAATGGGGTTCTCGATGAAGAAATCCACAGTTAAAGTGTCATCACCTTCGAGCCCGTTAATTTCGAAGCACGGGACTTCGGCCAGAATGTTAGCAAAAACGGTCTCTCCGTCGATAGTGACGAGAACAATTGTTCCCTGTAGATCATCGTCGACGAATACGCGAATGTCGTTACTTTCCTCCGTTCCGTTAATCACCACCGCGGGAGCAAAGCGGTCTTCGAGGATTTCGAGAGTCAAACGTTGGCGAGACTTGGGCCGTTTGGTTGGTTGTTTGAAATGCTCTCTGGGTTTGGCTCGTTGGCTAAAGTCGTCGCTGATCCCCATGGTGTCTCTCTCCTCGAAAAGTATCGCTCTGATTGTGTCGCACAGATTTCTCTGAAAAGGCAAGTTCTTCGGCGTGATGGGCCAGGTAAACAAACCAGGCCAGTTTCGAGACCGGGCCAAGAAAGTCCAGACGAACGGAACACTTGTCTTTGGCTCATCGACTCGACCAATCTTGGTCGTCGGAACTCACTCGATCGTGGCAAACCTCGGGAACTGAATCTTCTGGACAATCTACGGTTCCACCGCCGACTCGAACCGAGGAACGGCTCAATCCGGGTGGTCTCACCGACTTTCACAAGCGGACTGTTGACCGATTCCCTGTCCTGAACACAACAGCCAGATGGTGCGTTTTCCAAATCCGTCAGGAGTGATTCCTATGGAGATTTGGTTACTGGAAATACCAAAAAAGCAATTTTTCGATATGGCTTCTTAGTATTATGGTCACAGTACCATCCAAAGAATTGCAAGGTATGTATGGAAATTTCGCGTCACAAAGCCCCGGCAACCCTGATTACCACAGCGCAAGCCCATTCCTTTGGCCCTGGAGGGATAAGTAGGCAAGGGCTCGACACTAAGCCAAGACGCAACAGAATAAACCTATTTATTCCTATCTTAGCAATGAGACTCACTCGCGCCAAGAATGCAGGCGAGGATAAAATAAGAAAAATGGGTTGTTTATATAGATTGATTGACTTGGTCTGAGCTATGCCGGAGGTTTCGTGTTCCGAAAGTCTGGATTGTAGCCTGGAGTTCCACAATTGGTCCTGGTTGGTCAGTGTAGAACTCGAAGGACCCCTCATATCATTTCCCACTGGCGTAAGTTTTGGTTATAACATTGAGAGGCACCAGGGAGTCCCGATGAAGAGAACCAAGAGTCGTGAAAAACCAATCAGTTCACTGGCACGAGGGAATGTTCCTTCGTCCGCACCACTTTCAGATGGCTCAGCGCTATTGGGCGTTCTCCGCCGCTCAAGGAAACAAGTGGGACTTGCACTACGGGTGGGGAATTCGGTCGATCGATATTGATCCCGATGCACTGACGAATTACCGCTTCGTCGTCCGACGAGTGCAGGCTCGGCTTCGTGATGGGACGATCGTCCATATTCCCGAACAAGGCACGTTGGGTCCGTTGGATTTGGCTCCGGCTTTTGAGAAGATGAGCACCGTGACGGTGTACTTGGCCGTACCCGTGTTGCGAACAGGTCAACCGAATCTCCAAGACAACCCAGAAGATGCCCTCGCACGTTACCGAATCACGCCGCAAGAAATGCCCGACGAGAACACGGGTATTGATGCTCAACAACTCGTGGTGCGTCAACTCAATGTCCAGCTGTTACTTTCTGTGCAAAATACGATGGGGTACGAAGTCATTCCGCTCGGTCGGTTGAGGCTGTCTTCCGATGCCGAGTCCACTCCGGAACTGGAGCCGAGTTTCTTTCCCCCCGTTCTGGCTTGTGAAGGGTGGGAACCCCTGCGGTTTTCGATCGTGCACAACTTGTGTGAGCGACTCGGACAGAAGATAGACTTGTTGACTGGCCGAATCACGGCGGAAGGAATCACTTTTGATACCGAGGGAGACGGACACCAGGAAATCTTGTGGCAACTGCACGAACTCAACCAGGCCGCGACGACCCTGAACCTCTTCCGGTCCGTGGCTGGGATGCATCCGGTTTGGTTACACACCGAGTTGTGTCGGGTCGTTGGGAAACTGGCCATCTTTGGAGCCGAGCGTCGCCCGCCCGCGTTGCCCCATTACGACCACGATGATTTGGGTGGTTGTTTGTTCGCTTTGAAAAAGATCATCGATACGTACTTGGATTCGTTCATTGAGCCGGACTACAAGCAACGGAGCTTCGTTGGGAAGGGGCTTGGGCTCGAAGTTTCTCTCGAACCTTCGTGGTTGGAACGTGGGTGGGAACTGTACATCGCGATCAAGAGCCGACTGGAGGCCAAGCAGGTCGTCGCCCTTTTTGGTCCGAACGGAATGCTCAACATGAAAATTGGGAGTGCCAGCCGCGTCGATACCATTTTTAAGTTTGCCCAGGAAGGGTTGCACTTCTCGCACGTCCCTCTCCCGCCTCGGGTTCTTCCGAGTGACTCAGACTTGGTTTATTTTCAACTCCAACGGGATGCCGACGACCGAGAGTGGGCCGAAGTCCAGGCTTCACCGACGTTGGCCGTGCGTATTGTACTGGATGCTTTGGCAGGAGATATTCAGGGTAAACGAGCCATCACACTCCAATTGGATGACGAAACGCCCACCATTCAAATGACGTTGTATGTTCTTCGGAGTTGACGCGAAGCGTTAGGCCGTTCGGGACGTCGCGAAAGTTGAGTAGACGCGAGTTGGGTGTACCTACGGCGATGAGTACACGCGAGCCGCGTGTACCTACGGCGATGATAGGGTTTCCATATCCAGAGGTGTACCCTCTCAAAGATCCCAATCTTGACGAGTCTCTGCACTTTGCTATTCTCTGGCACCACGCAGTGGTGGTGCATGAAGCGTATAGAAGTCGTATTCATTCGATTGGTCGGCTGGCGCGTGTGCGATGTCAATGCGTGGCTTCCAGGGACCGCCTGCCTGGCCAACTCATCGATGTGCATGGGAGACTTGTCGACGATGATCCACCATATTCCCCACGACGTGAGTGATGGTTTGCGTCGGGAGAATGCTGCTCACGCTGAAGGGGTTTCCGAAGCGACGCTACGGGCGATATATGCCCGGGAGAAAGCTGACAAGCCGCTTGAGAGGTTTTTGCAAACAGCGGAAGGCATGCAAGTGGCTGAAACGATGAATCAACTCCGGCCCGAGAGTTTGATTTTGGACATCGGTCCTGGTGAGGGGAACACTTCTTTACTCTTGGCGAAGGCCGGCCACAGAGTCGTTGTTGCAGAGCCGGCTCTGTGCCTTTGTCAGATCATTGAGAAACGCGCCGAAGTCCACCAACTCGCATTGACGATTTACAATGTGAACGCCGAGTCGCTCGATCGCCTTCCTGTTCGAAGTTTTAATGCCTGCGTCTTCCACGCGAGTTTGCATCATTGTGATGACCCCGTTCGAGCGCTGACGAATTGCTATGACTTGTTGCAAGAGGGTGGAAAAGCCTTCTTGTTAAACGAACCCATTTTGCAGTTCTACAAATCCAAGCAGGCGTTTTACCGACTCCTCGAAGAGAAGCCAGAAGAACTCGGTCATTATGGCGGGAACGAACACATCTATTATTTTTCGGAATACCTTTCGATGCTGTGCGAAGCAGGGTTTCAGACCGCCAAAGGACATCCCTCCAATCGCTATTGTAATCCTGCGAGTTACATCCGCCTCTTAAGAGCGCAAAACGTCCCGGCCAAGAAGATTTTCGCGAGAAAGCTCTACTACAAGGGGATTCAAGGTCTGCTTCGATCGGGCTTCGTCGGCAGACCTGTGATTTCCCTGCTCCAAAGGCTATCCCTTTTACAAGCGTACTTTGTCGCCGAAAAAGTGGCGTGAAGCCGCTTCATGGGAGTCCGTCCTCGAGAATACTTTCCGTGACTCTTTTTGACTGGTTCTCCAACGTTTACAGGCGGCGGTCTCTTTCGTTGACGTTTCACCCTTGAGCGAGTGTGTGCTACACTTCCCGAAGAGGTTGCATGCTTTCTGAGGGGATTCGTTGTGCAGTTCGTCGTGGTGATCGTTGTTATCGCCGTCTTCGTGGTCTTCGGGACCATGTTTGGGCTTTTTCTGCTTCGCTCGAGAGGGATGCACCGTTGCTTCGTCTCCTACTTGAAGCAATCGTCTCGGAGAAGAATCCCCTCGTCGGACGAGCCCGTTCATGTCTTGATTTGCTTCGCCGATCACTACGAGCCGAAGTATCGCAATCCGCTTCCGGAAATAGCCCTGCAACGAGTGCGAACTTGGGTGGATCGATATCCGAAACAATTTCGCGAGTTTCGGGATAGCGATGACAAACCGCCTCGCTACACGTTTTTTTACCCAAGCGAAGAGTACGATCCAGAATATCTCGATTTGTTGAGGGGCTTGTGCCAGGAAGGTTTCGGGGAAGTTGAAATCCACCTGCACCACGACCAAGACACTCCGGATTCTTTTCGGACGAATTTGTTGCGATTCAAGGCGGCGTTGGTCGAACGGCACGGATTGCTTTCGCATGACCGTGTGACCGGCGAGGTCATGTACGGATTCATTCATGGGAATTGGGTGCTGTGTAACTGGCACAAGAACGGGCTCAACTGTGGAGTGAACGAGGAGATTACGATCCTCCGGGAAACGGGGTGTTACGCTGATCTGACGATGCCCACGGCGCCGGGAATTCCTCAGGGACCGATCATCAACAGCATCTACTACGCGCGAGACATTCCAGGACAGGCTCGGTCGCACGAGAAGGGCGTTCTGGCGAATGGCCACGCCCCCGAGGACGGGTTGTTGATGATCCAGGGGCCTCTGGTTCTGGACTGGAAAACGCGGAAGTTCGGTGTGCTTCCCAAGCTTGAAAATGGTTGTGTGCAAACAAGCCAAGTCGCCGACGTTTCCCGACTTCCAAGCTGGTTGAAAGCGGGCGTCCAGGTTCCCACACGCCCAGATTGGTTCTTCGTGAAGCTCCACATGCACGGAGCTCCCGAAGATTCACACGAAGCCTTACTCGGCGAGCCGATGGTTCGGTTTCACCAAGACCTCGCTGCTCTTGCCAAGGCCAACTCGAATTTCCATTTCCATTACGTCACTGCACGCGAAATGTATAACTTGGTCAAGGCTGCCGAAGCTGGCTGGACCGGTTCCGTAGAAGATGCCCGAGACTACCAACTCGTTTGGAACGGTGGTTTGCCGAGAGTCGAGAGTTGAGAGGCAAGAGCCGAGAGTCGAGAGACAAGAAATTGTCAATTAACCACTTCTTGTCTCTTGGGTTTGGGACGATAGTTCGGAGTGACTATTGAGCCCTGGGCGGCTGATGAACCAAAGTGGCAGGCACGCTCGAGCAGTCGGATAATAAAGTGTCTTGTTTGTTCTGGTTCTTCGAGTTCCGCGGGTTTACACCCACGGCTAGGATCTATCGCCCCTTCGGGGCTGAGAATCGAAAGCACGACTCTTGGTTAGCCGAATACGCGAGTGTGCCTGTTACTTTGGTCACGCAGGTCTCAATAGTTCGGAGTGACTGTTTCTATTTCACAGCCTTATTGGCTCTCCCAATTTGGGTGACTCGCTGATACCACTGGTTCCAGTCGCGTGTCATGATCTTTACCTTCTTGGGATAGCGAGCGGCCAGGTCGTTTGTCTCTGTGCGGTCCTTGGAAAGATCATACAGCTCCCACGTTTTGGGTTTCTTCTGGCCGACAGCCTTGGCCACGAGTTTCCAATCACCTTGCCGCAAAGCTGCTCCCCCCGTGTGCTCGAAAAACAACTGCTTGTGTCCTTCGCGCTGCTTTCCCTGGAAGATCGGGACGAGGCTTTTTCCATCGATGGCCGTCAGTTTGTGTCCCTGGAACGTGGCGGGATACTTCGCCTTGGCGAGTTCGGCACACGTCGGGAAGATGTCGATGACATGACCTGTTTGGTCGGTAGTTTCTCCGGGAGGGGTCTTCAACCCGCCGAGCCAACAAACGATCATCGGTGTGTGTGTACCTCCTTCGAATGACTCTCGCTTCCAGTACCGGAAAGGAGTGTTCAAGGCGTTAGCCCAAAACGCGCCGATGCCGGTGTAAGTGAGTTCGCCTCCGGGGATGTAGACGCCGAGATACTGGACGATTCGTCCGTCGCGAGTTTGTGCGGTGCGGTCATAGCCAGGACGCTGGGGAACTTCCGGGGACGCCCCGTTGTCGGCGAGGAAGATGATCAGGGTGTTGTCGAGTTGTTTGGTTTCCCGCAGGGTCTCGAGGATTTGTCCGACGCCGATGTCGAGCCTGTGGACCATGGCGGCGTGGACCTCCAACTTTTGGGCCATGAATTGTTTCTCACGCTTGGTCAGTGCGTCCCAATCTTTGTCCTTGCCCATGAGTTTTGGCAGCGGTGTGTTTTTCTTGTCGAATAACCCCATTTTGAGTTGTCGGGCGTAACGTTGTTTGCGGAGTTTGTGCCAGCCACCGTTGTACTTACCCTTGTACTTGGCGATGTCTTCTTTCTTGGCGTGTAACGGCCAGTGTGGTGCCGTGTGAGCGACATAAAGGAAGAACGGAGCGTCGTTCTTGGTGAACTCGCGGATGTATTCTGTGGCCTTGTTGTTGATGGCGTCGGTGATGTAGTAATCTTTTGGGACTGTCTTGATGGCTTTCTTACCATCCACCAGCGAGAACGGATCGAAGTAGTTCACGACACCCCAGATGATTCCATAATGTTTGTCGAACCCGCGGCTCACTGGATAGGTCTCGAGTGGTGCGAAGGGAATCTTCGGGTCGATCTGGTGGTCGAGCCACTTCTGGTGTCGCATTCGTGGTTGGAGAGTCCGACTCACCGATAGGTGCCACTTGCCGACCATCCCTGTGCTGTAACCTGCAGTCTTGAGTAACTCGGCGAGTGTCATGCAGTTCCGTGTCAAACTTCGGCCGTTGGCAGCCAGACCGACTTTGTGGGCGTACTGTCCGGTCAGGAGAGATGCACGGGTCGGACTGCAACGAGCGGTGTTGTAGAACTGGGTGAAGCGCAGGCCCTTCTTCGCCAACCAGTCCAGGTTGGGCGTTTGAATCTCGCCACCGAAACATCCTGGATCTGAGAATCCCAGGTCGTCGGCGAGGATGACGATGATGTTGGGGCGTTCGTTCGCTGACAATTCTGCACAGGGTACTGCGAAGGCAAGGAGAGCCAAGGGGAGAGAAAACTTGGAGTTCATGGATTCCTCTTTTGCGGAACTCGACCGGGAAGATTGCAAATCTGCTTGACGAGGTGATGCTGTTGGAAAGGTGTATCCTGACAAGACTCGAGAGGCAAGGAGAAAACCCTGCTGTCCCGCCAGGGTGGAGTGAGTCAGGAGGTGCTCGGTGTCGATGGTTTACCACGAGCGTCTGCCCGTGGCTCAACTCTGTTACGGCTTCTTATTGAAACCTGGGCGGCTCATGAAACGGTCGCCCGAGGCCTTTGACGCAAGACGTTCCAGCACCTGGCCATTGTGACCAGGCTACGATGAGGTTGGTCTTCGGCCAATAGAACAATACGACTTGGATGGATTCGCCGTCGTGGGCGAAAGGCGATTGTCCTCATTTTTCGACTGGCTGGTCAGACGCTTCATGGACTGAGCAGGCCTCAATAGTTTTCTGGGCTTTTCGGAGTCGTGCGGCGATTGCTTTGGGGTCCCATTTCAAGAATACCATCTCACCAGGGGATGCGAGGAATTTCTGGAGCCTCTCGTCGCTCGGCTTTGGGTGTGGGTACCAGCCTTTGTACCGTAGGAGTTTGACTTTCTGATGGTTCCGGATTCGGTCAGCGTTGCCGGCGTTGACTTCGACGATGTGATCCCACATGTCGGCCTTGTCGAGCAGCTTGATGATTCGGTCCTGGACACCTGGGACCTTCACGTCGAGGTGGATGAGCATGGCCTGTTTGCGGGCCAGCCTTAGGAATTCGACGAACGTCGGGACTTTGCTGTTGTTGCCTCGGAATCGTATCTTCCGGAGTTGTGCCAATGTCAGGTCCCTGATCGTTCCTTCCCCTTGGAGCATTCGCTTCACCGAAGGATCGTGGAATAATACGAGGACCCCGTCCTTGGTTTTGCGGATGTCGATCTCGCATCCATCGGCACCTCTCTCGACGGCTGCACGGTAGGCCATCAACGTGTTCTCGGGTGCGATGCGAGTCGCCCCGCGGTGGACCATCAAGACGAGTCCCTGTCGTCGCTTGGCGACTTTTTTGTGTCTGATTTTCCGATCCTTCGTCGACTCCTTGGGGAGTGTTTGGGTTTTGTCTTCCTCTGCGGTCAGTGGCTGAAGGAGAGTCAGGCAAGAGAGGAGTACGAAGGCAACTGGTAGGTGTTTCATTGGAACAATCTCCGGTCGGATGTGAGGAGGGAGTGTTCGTTCGGTGGGAGAACGGGAAACACTCATGATAGAAAACGAATGACCAATGCGACGTCGAGACGCCGCGTTCCATAATCGATAAGTCGAATGGTTCGGCTGACCCTTCGCAAACAAAAAACGCCTCCAAGATGATCTTGGAGGCGCTCCCACATCTCACGAACCTCACGAAGAGGTGTCTGGTTTTTTCGGATTTCGAGCCATCGGGATTCGTGATGGTCCCGCTTTCTCCAACGCGTCCACGATCGGTTGAGGCGATGGGAAGACTCCGTCGAGTGTGATCGGCTCGTTGGGTCGACCCGCTGGGAAGACGGCGTAGAACGGAATGGAAGCACTCTTGTTGCCGAGTCGTTTCAGGAGTTGATCGACTTCGGGGGCTGGCTGCGTCTTGTCGGCTCGGAGGGGAACGATCCCGTTCTTTGCGAGGGTTTTTCGGACGGCGTCGGTTTCGATTGCGAGGGCCTCGTTGGTTTTGCATGTCGCACACCAGTCGGCGGTGAAATCCACGAAGACCGTAGTGCCTTGTTGAATCGCTTGTTCGAGACGGTCTGGTGTGTAGATTTGCCAGGGGATTTCCTTGTCATCGATGGTCGCGGCCACGACGTTTTCACTCATCCGTTCTCTGTCTTGGGAAACATGGGCTTGGACGGCTCGGTCGAACCGGGATTCCATGACATTGTGGAGCCATAAGAAGGCAAGCACGCTGACAATCACGACGCTCGAAGCGACGCCCCAGACTTTGAGTTTCTGTTTCCTGGTATCGAGTGTGAAGTGTTGGCCGATCCACCAGCAGCTGAACCCGAGTCCGACGAGCAATGCTACGGTTGGGACCACATAGGGAATGGCAAGGAAACTCAGGAGGTAGACAACGGTGGCCAACAACACGAAGCCCATGAGTTGTTTGAAGGTGTTCATCCAGGCACCTGGTTTGGGCATGAACGAGAGTAGCTTGGGGAAGATTCCGAGGACGAGGTAAGGGCTGGCGAGCCCCAATCCGACTGTGGCGAAGACCGAATAGGTCATCCAAGCTGGTTGTCCGACGGCCCAAGCAAGAGCCGGTCCGAGGAAGGGGCCACTGCAAGGGGTCGCCAGTAGGGTCGTCAGAACACCTTTGGCAAAGGCCCCGGTGTAGCCTTCTTTATCTGCGGTTCCGCCCCCAGCTACCTTGGATACGAAGCCAGGGATCGGAATCTCCCATACTCCGAGGAAACTCAGTGCGAATACGAATACGACCGCTGTGAGGACGACGTTGAACGTGACGCTGCTAAACTGAGCCCCCCAACCAATTCCGGCAAAGACCGCGAGCGTAGCCAAGACCAACATGACAACGAGGAGTCCGAGCGAGTAGACCAAGTTGAGCAGAAATGCCCTCGCTCGACTGTCACCGGCTTGTTGTAAGAAGACCAACACCTTGATTCCGATGACTGGCAACACGCAGGGCATGAAGTTCAACAAGAAGCCAGCGAGGAACGCGAGAGGCAATACCCACACGAGTGAGTCCGGGGCGTTATCGGTGTTTTGGACCTGGAGGTTGTCGAGATCGAAAGTGACATCGGATGGAGTTGGCTCCCTTGACGTTGTTTTGTCGACGTTGGTCGTATCGGGCTTAGCTTGGGCAAGCTGCTCGTTGGGTGGGGGAATGACGGCGGCTTGTGCAGGGCTTGGTTGCTCTCCGGGTGGTGGGATGATCGTGGCGAGCTTGGCCGTCGGTTGCGTTTGGTTGTACTTGGCGACGAATTTGTATTCGTGGGGGGCCAGACAGCCACCATCGTGACACGCTTGAATACGCGCCTTGCCAGGGACTTCGAGTTCGTTGACGTTCACGCCTTCGGCGATCTTCACGGGAGCCGTCCAAGTGATCTCACCGTAGTATTCGTGTAATTCGACCGGAATGGTCTTGTGACGTTTGATCTTCGGAGGCCGAGAAGGTGAGAACTGACCATTAATTGTGACTCCAGCGGAAGGATCGAGTTTGAATTGAGGAGCCAAGAATGGTTTAGGCTGCGTTGTGGCATAGATATGAAACCAAGGGTGTATCTTTGCGCGTATGTGTAAGGTTCCTTTGGTGGTATTGTCGAAACGTATCCAAGTCGTGAGGTTCACGACGCCATCGGGTGGTGGGAGTTCTTTCGAGACTTGAGCCTGACTGAGTTGTGTGGTGGAAAAAGTTAAGAGACCGAATAAGAGTAGATCGATGGGCTTTGTGATGAATGAACGTTTCATTGGGTACCTCGGAGCAGACTTGTTTATGGTTATGGAGCGGTAGCGTTGAGAACGCGGCGGCTCTCTTTGTGAATGCGTGTTAGTAATTATGTGTGATTTGGTTGGAGAGCAGAGAGATGGAGAGTTACTCGAACTTAGAAAAGAGGAGTCCTTCGGGTTGGATCGAAGGACTCCCGATCCGAGGCCACCATCTGGAGGAAGGGTAACAGTTCCAAGTGGCCTTGGACGGATTTTGATCGATTACTGAAGCTGGCTCAATTTCGAAGACGCAACCCAAGAGATTTTGCCTTGGGTGCGGATGACCCGACCGACGAGTTGGAGTTGAGGATTGTCGTAGCGAGCCTTGTAGAGTTTCGGATAGAGCTTGTGAGCGTTCTCGACGACGTAGACCTTTCCATCTTTGGTGTTGACGGCGAGGCCCAATGTCTCCTTGGCACCCAGGGGAGTCACGCCGTGTTCGCAAGCAGCACATCCGGCGCGACCAGTGACGGTGATGATTTTTTTGTTGTTGGAGGCTTTGGCGGCTTGTGGAGGTTGGTTGTTCGTGTTGGTTTGGAGGGCATTGACGTACTTTTGAGGATTGGCCTGGAACATCTTCATCTGTTTGGCAGACGGGAATAGATAACGGA
Organism: uncultured Alcaligenaceae bacterium; assembly: GCA_964423615.1. Classification (GTDB taxonomy): domain Bacteria; phylum Planctomycetota; class Planctomycetia; order Gemmatales; family Gemmataceae; genus CAYRFQ01. The sequence goes on from CAYRFQ010000034.1 coordinate 77,963, forward strand.
AGCCCTCATGGATGACAGTGAACTCGGCTTTTCCTGGAACTCGCTTTTTTACTTCGACGAGGCAGACGGCACAATCTCCTTTGAGGGCTAAATCGACGTCTGCGAATGCGCCGGGAGTTTTCAGGAAAACACCCTGCTCTTTGGCTCCAGGGAAGAGGAACACCCGATTGTTGTAGAATGCACCGTACTTCACCTTACCAGGGACTCGCTTGCCGATCTTCTCATAGCAAACTGTGCAGTCACCACCAAGGGCCGGAACATAGCTTGTGGGATCGTTATCAAAGATCTGTTTCTCTTTCGCACCGGGAAAGTAGTAAGTCTTGTTGTCATAAGTCGATTGGTATTGTGAATTGCCAGGGACCCATTTCTTGGCCTTGAGGATGCATACCGGACAATAGCCTTCGAGCCCAACATCTTTTTTGGTCTGGGCGTTGGCGTTACTGGCACTGCCAGCCAATACCACGGTTGTGAGAATGGCGGCCAGAGTAGTCATGGAAACTCGGCGAATGATCAAAGATAAGTTCGACATAGGAAAGTGACTCCGAATTGAATAGAGCAAGATAGAACGGTTAGATACGGACGTTGTGCGCAACGGACGCGACAATCATTACGCCCGCAAGGTAAGTATGAGCCGCCACCGTGACGGCACTCAGAAAACACAGTTCGAATGGGGAGGACGATCGAGTATGGAAAAATGGATTGTTAACGAAGCAGGCATACTCGGAACGCGGAATTTATTGATGTCCGGTTTTTGTGTTTACAGTGTATACGTGGCTCGCGTGTACACTGCAAACTCAGTCTAGACAAAGTACACGCGAGCCGCGTGTACCTACGAAATGGACAATCATTGACTTCCCGTTTGGCGTGTGCCTGTTACTTTGGTTCATTAGCCGCAAGAGGGACACAGGTTCTGTACAGATGATGGACCAGACAGAACCTGTCTACATTCCCTTTTGGGAACATCACATTCTGCGTGAGTTAGTTCAGGTGTGGTTCGAGGGCTGCGAGGAGCGCTTGTTTTGGTCTTGCCCCAGTCAGTTGCGTTTGGACCTCGCCGTCTTTGAAGACCACAAAGTTCGGGATCGAAGAGACCTGATACTTTGCAGCGATTTCCTGGGCGTCATCGACGTTGACCTTGACGACTTTGGCCCGACCTTGGAGTTCTTCGGCGAGTTCCTCGACGATCGGAGAGACCGCACGACACGGACCGCACCATGGAGCCCAGAAGTCAACGAGAACGGGATCGTTGGAGTTCAGGACTTCTTGTTCGAAGTTGGCACTTGTAATATTGAGAGCATTCATAGTTATACCTCTGGATATGTGTGGAAAAGGTTTGAGATACGTGGACAAACAAAGGGTTAGTGAGACACTTTGTGTTTCAATTCTCGGCCCTTCCCGGGCGTGGGGTCTTTGACGACACCGTAGATTTCCCTGCCTTCGTGCCCTTCGGGAAGGTATTCCGTAATCGGCGATCCGTCGGGGGTGGTGAACAACAAACAATGGCAGTATTTGTATTTCTTCATTTCGTCACAAGCACAAACCCAACGACGACTGTTTTCGAGTTCGGCTTTCTTGTCGGGGTAGAAATTACAAGGACAGAGCGGTCGGCCGAGTTCATCGACGTGTTGAGCCAATCCCAAAACGACCGATTTTGTAACTTCCGGGTCCGGGTGAGCCGAAGTCCCCGTCTTCTCTCGATATTTCTCGATGTATCGTTCCATCTTCTGGATCGATGCATCGGTGGTTTTGGGGTGGTCGAGCATTATTGTGAGTCCCTTTTGGGGTGTTGTTCTTTGGTTATGGTACATTGACGCGCCGAGACGTCGAGGTCTTACCAACGGCTTCTGAAATTTTTGCGATGCCCAAAACGTCGAGAGTTGCGGGGCGAGAGTTGAAGGTCTACGGGCAAAGGAACACGAAGCTGTTGGGATGGGGTTTTTCGACCAGGAGGTGAATTGCGTGGTGATCGCCATGAACCTCTAACCTGAGATTAAAGGCGAACCAATCGATCTAGAGCGATTAACGGTTGTGTTGGGAACGGTCCGCAGCCGCCGAGGTCCTCAGCTCAAGAACTTCTCAACCCAAGACCCCCTCACCCGCTGCGTTTCCCGCTTCGCTCGCTGCGTTTCCCGCTTCGCTCGGGTTTGGGGCCTTCTCCCCTCGGGTGGACGGATGAATAAGAGTCGTGATTGTGTTGGTTGTTATAGTTACGTGGGTTCTAACCCCAGGCGAAGATGAAT
>CAYRFQ010000035.1:0-69272 GCA_964423615.1 uncultured Alcaligenaceae bacterium
TCTCGCCCCTTCGGGGCTGAAAATCGAACCCACGACACTTGTTTATCCGGCTGCCTCGGGGGAGAAGGACTTTGAAAACGAAAAACTGTACTCAATACAACCGTGAATCGCTCTAGTAGGAGCGCGGGTCTCAATCACTTCTTTCGAATCTATCCGAAAAAGCTCGTCCCGGTTTCCCACAGACTGCCGAGTCCGTTGACGACGGTTCCACCGAAACTTTTCGCCCCTTCGAGAGCTTGATTGCCAAGGTCCTTGACGCCTTCGGCGAACTCTTCGACCGTTTCGACGACGGCGTCTTTGACCTGCTCGGCTTTCTCCAAGGCTTCCTCGCCGAGTTCTTTGGCTTCTTCGATGAGGTTTTCTCCAAATTCCTGGGCTTCTTCGACAAGCGTTTCGGCTCGTTCCACAATTTCGTCGCGGAGTTCTTCGGCGGCTTCGGTGACTTCCTCGACGAATTCCTCTGTCCGTTCGGTGACTTCTTCGATGAATTCCTGGCCTGTTTCTTGGACGGCTTCACCAAAATCTTCCGCCACCTCCAACGTCGTTTGAGTCCAGTTGTCTGTTGGTGAGACACCGAATCCATCGAGTATGAGTTGAGGCCCCGCACCGATCAAGATGGTCTTGATCGGGTCTTCGGACTTCACGTCGAAGGAAACGAAGATGATGTCGGCTCCAAAACCATATTCCCGAACTCCGTCGCCGTCTTCATCGGACCAATGCAAACGCCCGCCACCTCCTACTCCGACGGAGACGCCAAGGCGAGCCTGGACGTCATCGTCTTGTGACGCGTCGCTTTTTCCAATTGTGATGTCCGCTTCGACGAAAGCAGCTCCTGCCTGGAGGGATGCTCCATCTTGCCCGGCCGAGGCTTCGGCGTTCGCGGTGAGTGCTCGTCCGGTGATCTTGACGAAGAAGTTGTTGCCGAGGTCGATTTCTCCGCTGTTGGCTTCGAGTCCGTGGACTGCCGCCTTGATGCCACCACGGCGTTGGCCTTCTTCTCCCCATCGCCCGGCCAAAAGATCTGCTGTGAACAATCCAAGACTATCGCCGCCCGTGCCGAAGTGTCTATACAGCCCACCACCGAGGGCGTACCCACCCTCGGGGTCTTCTTTGAAGTAATCGAAGAGAAAGCCTTCGTTCGAATTCGGATCGGCTGGTTGGGCAGGCTGTCTGTTGGTGTTGGTTGTGCCGAGCAAAATCGGGATCAACTGTTGAAGCAACCCCGTCTGGGCCAAGGTCGGAGGAATCACCAAATCCTGGATAATGGGCTCCAGAAGTGGACCCGCCCCAGGAATGGGACTCCAGTTGAGATTGAGTGGCGGCACTGGAGGTATTGCGGGTGGCGGAACAAAAGGACCATTTCCTGGGAGGGGCGAATCAAGATCAGGGAGTTCTGGGCCAGGAGCGACCGGCCATGGTGGGAGCAAAAAATCATCCCACAAGTTGGGGATCTCAAGGCCGAAGCGTTGAGGGAACAACGGCAACGACTCTGGATTGAAAGGATACGGCGGTTGTGGGATTTCGGAATCGGGAGCATTCGGAATCGGAGGCAATGGTAACGGCAAAGGCGGTAAATCATTCCCGGGTTGAGGGAAAGGAGATTCCGGGTAAACGGGTAGTGGGTACGACGGCAACGAAGGTGGCTGGAACTCTGGAGGCACAGAGCGCAGGCGGCTTTCCTTGCCTCCTTCGCATAGGGCAGGCGCTTTGCCTGCCTCCTTTGTCGGCATAGGGGAGTCTTGCGGCTCGGGGAGCGGAAGTGGCTCGGGGAGCGGAAATTCCGGGTAGACGGGCGGTGGGTACAACGGCAACTTAGGCGGTTGGAACTCCGGAGACAACGAATCGCCAAGCGGGAATTCTGGCACAGGAGGCAACAAGGGTTCGCATTGGTCGGAGCCCGCGGCCTCGATCACGACATCCGTGTTGACTGATGTTGGTATGGTTCCAGGTTGTTGGGCGGTCTCAAAGCACCGAATTTCGAGCCCGGAAAAATCCGAAACCGGGTTGGCGACGGAACTGACCGACGGAACAGATCGATCTTCCAGGGGTTCAAGACGAAGGTTTGGCTTGGTCGTACGCATGGTCCGCTCTCCGAGGAAAGTGTAAGAGTGTTTGGTAACGTTTGGGGTTCACAAACAGATTGCGTTTCCGAACTCGAGCGGACAAAAAGTTCGAAAAAAGATCCGGTTTGGAGGTTGGCGTTCGCTTTCTCGCTTTCGAGCACGAATTGGACCGGATGGGAATACTTCTCCTGCCGGAAGTCCACGAGAATCTGGAACATCTTACTGGCACATCACGCGGCACTGGTATCCAATAGCAAAGTGTGTAATCCCCAGAGGGGGACATCGAACACTCAAAAGGAGATCCTTCGAATGAGCATCTTGCGTTTGATATTGGTGATTTCGTTGGTGGTTGGGACGGTTGCCGGAACGGCGAACGCCCAGGATTCGGAGAAGAAAGGCAAATGGATTCCGCTTTTCAACGGCAAGAATCTGGATGGTTGGATACCCAAGATCAAGGGGCACAAAGCTGGCGAGAACTACAAAGATACGTTTCGCGTCGAAGACGGTATCTTGAAAGTTTCTTACGACAAGTACGAGAACTGGGGGAACAAGTTCGGGCACCTGTTTTACAAAAAGTCATTCTCGAACTACATTATTCGAGTCGAATATCGGTTCACCGACAAACAAGTCGCGGGTGGCCCGACTTGGGCTTACAAAAATAGCGGAATTATGATTCACGGTCAGTCGCCGGAAAGCATGAGCATCGACCAACCTTTTCCGGTTTCGATCGAAGTTCAGCTGTTGGGGGGATACAAAAAGGGAGACCGGGGGAGCACCACGGCGAACTTGTGTACTCCCGGAACTCACGTCGTGTATCAAGACAAGCTCCATAAACGCCACTGCACGAACTCTTCCTCGAAACTCTATCGAGGTCCCGGGTGGGTAACTGCCGAAGTTGAAGTTCGAGGTAACAAACTCATCGTTCACAAGGTCGATGGGAAAGAAGTTCTTCGGTACAGCGAGCCGCAGTACGACCCCAAGGACCGGTACGCGAAAAATCTCATCAAAGGCAAGGACGTGATGCTCAGCGGCGGGACGATTTCTCTGCAATCGGAGAGCCACCCAGTCGAGTTCCGAAAAGTCGAGTTGATGGTTTTGTCGGATTGATCCGAGAGCCACTTGGTGGGGATTGCGACGAGGTTAGGTCGGAATCTCCCCTTGGAGTTTCTCCCGCAAGCTATCCAGAGTCTCGTGCCACCACGTTCGAACTGTTCGTTCGACGACGCCGAACAGCTCGCCAACTTGTTTTTGTGTCCAACCGTGGTAGTAAATCAAGCTGAAGACCTCCCTCTGTTTCGGTGGGAGGTTCTCTACTTCTTCGTGAAACTGAGCCCATCTTTCCAGGTCGTTGGAATTTTGTGTGAGATCGGGAGGATCGAACGACTCGTTTCCTTCTTCGGAAAGATGGGTAGATATTTGTTTCTGGTGCGTGCCAAGCCCCTGGGGACCGTAGTAGTGTCGGGCCAGGTCGATTAACTCGCGACGGATTTGGGTCGCGGCGAGACCGAAGAAGGCGCTCATGGTTTCGGGTTGGACGTGTTCGAGGGACCGCATGAGTCGAATCACAGAATTCTGGAACACATCGTCGGTGTCGGTCCAGCGTTTGATCCTGGGGTAGTTCCGGAGCATCTTTCGAGCCAAGTGTTCGAGCCGTTGGCAGACGCCACCGATGAGTTCGTTCCGTGCTGCTGCGTCTCCCTCTTTCATGCGGTCGAGACAGGCTTGGAGATCGAGGGTTTGAAAATTCTGATCCATCGTCACGGTCCGAGCGGATAAGTAGTTTGTCGCGTTGTGTGTATCATAAGATGACGATTATACAAGAACAGGCCAACCGGCATCTTGCGGAGTTCTTCCGACTCGCAAAGTTTTTTCCGGAAACATCTCGCGTTCTGCGTGTTCCCATCTTTATTCTGGATTGATTGTGTGCGAAATTCGGAACTTCGGATAGCCCATCTCCTTTGCATCCCTACCATCCTGTGAGGAACCAGCCATGATGCGAACGTCCTTTGTCTTTTGGAAGACCCTGTCCTTCGGGTTGTTGCTGATCGTTTCTCCCTGGGCACAAGCCGGCGACAGATTCCAACCCGAAAAGGGCTACACCAGCCTTTTCAACGGGAAAGATTTTACCGGTTGGCGGTATGGCAACCAAAAACTTGGGGCGGTGACCAAGACCGCGGACGGACGATTCACTGTGGAGGATGGGATGATTGTCGCGAATGAGGGTCGTGGAATCCGGAATCTGTATACTCTTGAGACTTTCCCGAAAGACTTTAATGTGAAACTCGAATTCCGAGCCGGTCTCAAGGCCGACAGCGGAGTGTACGTCCGCGGGCCACAACTCCAAGTGCGGGACTTTCAACGCCGTAACGAACAACGCCAACTCAAGAAGTTCCAGAACGATGACTGGAATGAACTCGACATCACGGTTCGTGGCGAGATCGTTTCCACGAGATTCAATGGTCGGAAGCTGGGCGAGAAAGATATGTTGGTCGTGACCGTCGAGAAAGGCCAACCGACGGCGAAACTCAACGGTAAGTCGGTCGATGTTCAGAACGTCCAGATTAGCATCGACGCGTTTGCCAAGTGCCTCTGCAATGGCGAACTGTTGAGCAAAGCCATGCGAGTTCCGACGAACGGGCCGATTGGGCTCCAGGCTGAACGAGGCAAGTTCGAATTTCGCCGCATTCGAATCAAAGAACTCGGTCAATAGTCGGGTTGCGAAAAAGTTCTTGAAGGTGTTGATACGGGCAACGGAAAATCGATTGATTGCTGCGCGATAGATGAATTTCGAATCCGAGGCTCTGCGAGTTCGAGCCTCGCGTTCTTGCCGCTTCCTTATTCGCGCAGGACTCAAGAAGTGGAAAATGTCACCTACGAAGTGAGGATCGCCGATGCGTGCTGTGCTTTTATCTCTGCTGGTCAGTTGTTTTGTGTTGGGAACCGCCGATAGCGTTCTGGCGGGCGGAAAGAATATCCTCAAAGGGATTGGCGAGGTTGGCGAAGTCAAAGAGGTGTTTCCGTTCTTCCGATTTCAGTTCACGGAGGGACCTGCAGCAGACACGAAAGGAAACGTCTACTTCAACGACATCCCGAATAACCTCACGTACAAAATCGACGCGAAGGGCATTCTGAGTGTTTTTCGGAATCCGTCAGGACACGCCAATGGGTTGATGGTCAATCAGAATGGTGAGATCGTTTCGTGCGAGATGGATGGAAGGATTACCGCAACCCAGCCTGGTAGAAAGACGAGGACACGGGTCCTCGCCTCGGAGTACAAAGGCAAGCGGTTCAATGCCCCTAATGATTTGGTGATCGACAAGCAAGGGGGGTTCTACTTTACCGATCCGCTCTTCCGAGCGCCGATGCCTTTGCCGCAAGACACGATGGGGGTGTACTACGTGTCAGCGAAAGGGAAAGTCACCCGTGTTATCGAAAGCCTGCCAGCGCCGAACGGGGTCATCCTGTCCCCTGACGAAAAGACCCTCTACATTGTCCCGAGCCGATCCAAGAAGATGATGTCGTATCCCGTGGAGGCTCCTGGAAAACTGGGCGAGGGACGCGTGTTTTGCGAACTCCGGCAGGCCCAAAAAGGCGGCAATAGCGGGGGGGATGGACTGACCGTGGACGTGAAAGGGAATCTCTACATCACTTCCGGGCTCGGCTTGCAAGTCTTCAGCCCCAAAGGGGAATATCTCGGTGTGATCGAAATTCCCCAGCGTCCGGCGAACGTGACGTTTGCCGGGAAAAACGGAACGACGTTGTATGTGACGGCGCGAACTGCGGTCTACACTGTGGAGATGCCCATTGGCGGACATCAGTTTGCGAGAGGAAAGTAGCCGTTGTTGGGTGCCTGCGATTGTGGGTTGGTGGCGGTGTGATCGGAAATTTCCCAGGAAGTTTTTCCATGCAGAAATTTTCTTATTGCATTCAAGAAGAAACATTGAATAATTGATCTTAACAATCGGGGTTGTTGGCTTGAGCCAACAACTTCGAGGATTGCCCCACCTTATTCTTTCGAAATTGACCACCCCGATTTTGACAAACGCTCCACTACACGGTGACAAGGCTAATCTCGTCGTTTCTGGGCGAAGCTGGGGCGTCGAGTTGGTTGCAGCGATTGTTTACGAGGTCGTCTGGTCGACCCGGAAACTTCGGTACCAGGCCAGAGGCGGAACAGGATTTTCTGAAGCAGTTCGGTCTCGGGTCCGGTCGCGTCGACCAAGTTAGGCACTGATTCTTTTTTCAGGCACTGAACGACATGAAACGTACCTATTTTCTGGGCCTGTTTTCTGTCTTGATCCTCGTAGCGGCTGTCACGTCGTTGGTGCTTTTGGAGGTCGAGCGGACTCGAGCCCAAGGAACCAAACGGTCCGCTGGTCCATCCAAGAGTAAAGTCAAAGCTGACGTTGCGGGATTCCGGAAGACTGTCGCACCTTTTTTGCAATCGCATTGTACGGAGTGTCATGGCCCCAGAAGGCAGCGGGGAGAGCTGTCCTTGCACGATATCGACGGCAGTGTGGCAGGCGGAAACCATCTGGCCAAATGGAAGAGTGTTGCCGAACGGTTGATCCTCAACGAGATGCCGCCCGAGTCGGTAACGAAGCGGCCAGATACGCGAGAGGCCGCGGCGGTCTTGGCCTGGATCAAGACCGAGTTGGCGAAGGCTGGAGAAACAACCAAAGACGTTGAGCGGAAGTTGTTGTTGCCTGGTTATGGGAATCGAATCGATCACCAGGCGTTGTTTAGCGGCAAGGTCAAAGGACCTGCTGCGGCACCGCCTCGTGTGTGGCGCATGAGTCCTCAGATTTACACGGCCTCGCTTCCTCGTATCACTCGAAATCGCCGTCTTCTCAACGATCGAAACGGTAAGTTCGCACAGCCGTTTTCCGTCTCTTCGGCGGAAGGCTTCAAAGATTATGCGGCGTTGTACGTCATCGATGAGCCGACGCTCGATCAACTTATCCGAAATGCCAAGTTGGTGGTCGAAGCTCAGGTATCGAAAAAGACAAACCGGTGGAGGTACATCAAAGAGTTTCAGCCGCTCGTGGATCCCAAACACGAGCCGACTGACGAAGAGATTCAGGCAGCGATCGGGTTTCAATTTCAAATGGCGTTGCTCCGCGAGCCCACAAAGTCGGAGATGGCTCGAATGACCAAGCTGTTCGACAAAAATGTCAAGAACGCCGGACAAGTTGTCGGAGCGAAGACGACGTTGGCGACGGTGTTGCTCCTTCCGGAAGCGCTCTATCGTTTTGAGAAGGGAACCGGGCCGGTGGATAAGTACGGTCGCCGGATGTTATCGCCGCGTGAGTTGGCTTATGCGATTGCGTTCGCACTGACGGACGATTCACCCGATGCAGAACTCCTCAAGGCAGCCGAATCCGGAAAGCTCGGGAGCCGGGAAGACGTCCGACGCGAAGTCACCCGGATTTTGAATGACAAGAAGATCGACAAACCTCGCATCATGCGTTTTTTCGAGGAGTTCTTCGAGTTCCTGGCGGTGTTGGAGATTTTCAAGGACGTGACCCGAGGGCAATGGCGTCCGGAGATTCTCGTCAGCGATACGCGGCGTTTGATTCAATATATCCTTGATCGCGACCAGAACGTTTTGAAGGAACTGCTGACCACGAACAAGAGTTTCGTGAACTATTCCGAGGATCGGAGGGGAAAACCGCAACCGGCCAGGATCGCCAACAAGCCTGGTCGGCGGCAGAAAGTCCGTCAGATGGAAATCCACGACTTGTATGGGTTGCCGGAGGATTGGAAATGGAATCCCAAACAACCCATCGAATTGCCCGGTGAGGAGCGAGCTGGGATCCTGACGCAACCGGCGTGGTTGGCAGCGTTCGCGACGAATAACGAGAATCATGCTATCCGACGTGGGAAGTGGGTACGGGAACGGCTTCTCGGCGGAGTGGTGCCTGACCTGCCGATTACGGTCGACGCTCAACTCCCGCATGCTCCCGAACAGACGCTTCGGCAGCGGATGGCCATTACCGAGCAAGCGTATTGCTGGCAGTGCCATCAAAAAATGAATCCTCTCGGTTTGTCGTTCGAAAATTTCGATCATTTGGGACGTCATCGTACCAAGGAACCTGTGGTCGATCTGATCGCGACTCGTGAAGCGGACAAGAACAAAAAACGACGCGGACGAAACGGGCAACCTCCTCCGCCGATCTACAAGGAGGTTCCTGTCGATGCGAGCGGGTTGATCGAATTCAGCGGTGACACGAAGCTCGATGGTTCGGTAAAAAACGCGGTGCAGATGATCAAGAACATGGCGGACTCGCCGAAGGTGCGACAAGTGTTCGTCCGACATGCCTTTCGCTATTGGATGGGACGAAATGAACTGTTGTCCGATTCACCGAGTTTGATCGCCGCCGATCAAGCGTACGTCCGAAGTGGTGGGAGCATGAAGGCTCTCATCACGGAATTGTTGGCGAGTGATTCGTTTTTGTATCGGCAAGCCACGGGGTCAAACAAGTAACTGAAACAGAAATCGACTGAAACAATTCAAGCCTTCCTTGGTTTTAAGGAGTTCGAAGATGGCAATCAATCGACGCGATGCTCTCAAAGGCGTGTCCCTCGGGGCCGGGACGATGGTCTTGGCTCCGTTGGTCCAGAAACTCGAAGCCCACGCGGCTGGTCGTGCCCAATCGCCCAAACGGTTTTTGTTTGTCGTGGAAGGCAACGGTCTTCCCTGGCAGCAAATCCAACCGGTGGGCATCAATCGTTCGAGACGGACGAGCGATCGCAACCAGCTTGTGAACATGCCGTTGGGTGAGCATGCGTTGCCGCAAGCCCTCGAACCGATCAATGCTTGGAAGGATAAAGTGACGATCGTGCAGGGGTTGTCGGGTCGTATTTGCGGTGGTGGGCACTCGAACAACTTCGGTGCGTTGGGCGTTTACGACTCCCAGGGTGGTGTGGGCCACTGCGGCACGCCTGTGGGAGAAACGATCGACGTAGCCCTTGGGAAGAAACTTGGTGGCATCTTCAAACAAGTTGGTCTGGGCATGGTCGACCGTCGCGACGCCACCGTCGTCTACAATTGCTCGGCTTGGGATCGCGGCAAGCCGATGCCGACGCAGACCCGACCCAACCTGGCTTATGGCAGTCTGTTCGGCAGCGTCGCTGGAGGGGCCGCGCAGCAAGAGTTTACGGCACAGTCGAACATGCTCGACTATCTGCGTGACGACATCCAACGACTCGAGCGGACAGCGACGGCCTCGGAGCGAGAGATATTGCAATCGCACGTTCACGCCCTGGAAGCGATGGGTGATCGTCAGAGCCGATTGAACGAAATCCAAAATACCCTGCGGCGGCATGCCCCGGTCGTGAATAACAAGTACACGTCGAACGTGGAAACGGATCGCCTCGACGCTCAGTTCGACATCGCGGCGGCAACGCTCATATCGGGGTTGACGAACGTCGTGACGATTGCATCTGGTGCTGGGGATCCCTACTTTAGCGTGCGTTTCACTGGTCTGGGGATCAATCTGGGCAAACACGGAATTGGTCACGGGAACGGCTACAACGGAAAGTCGGCCGCTGAGTTGGGGACGACGATTCGGCGTTTCCACTTCGAGTTGATTGCTCGGTTGATGCAGAAACTGCAAGCGGTTCCCGAAGGCAACGGAACGATGCTGGACAACACTCTCATCGTGTATCTCAGTGACGCCGCTGAAGGCCACCACAGCCGCTGTTGGGAATGGCCCTTCGTTCTCGTGGGGAACCTCGGCGGTGCTTTGAACGCAGGTCGTTACATCGAGTATCCCTATTGGGGATTGCAGGGGCACCGCGAAATCGGAAACCTTTACACGACGTTCCTGCACGCCGTTGGTGATCGTCGCAACTACTTCGGCGTCAAAGAGCCAAATCTTCGCCACCTCGACCAAGACGGACCGTTGTCGGAATTGTTGCGGTCGTGAGAGAATTCTGTGTGAGTGGGTTGGCGTTTCGAATGTCTCGACCCAAACGAAAAGGTGGTGGACGGAATGAGGTGGGCACCTGAGAACATGGAGTGCATCGGTTGATCGGTCCATGTCGACTGTTCGTTTGTTGGTCGGGTGCGGCGAGTCGTATGGCTGTGATGGTATATCCGACCAACCTGAGTTCAAGGTCAATCGACGTTGGCTTTTGCCGCTTCGATTGTGTAGATTTGTAACCAGTCTTGTTCGATCCACGACCGTGTTGACAGGGGGGAAGAATATCATGCTCACGATGACAGCAGGCAAAAAGTCGCGGACGTGTGACGGGTTGTCCCGGCGAAATTTCTTGCGAGTTGGGACATTGGGTCTCGGTGGGCTGACATTGGCAGACCTGTTGGCCCTCGATGGTCGAGCCGCCCAGCGAAGCATTCTACGTGACAAGTCGGTTGTCTTTCTCTATTTGGCTGGTGGCCCTTCCCAACTCGAAACGTTCGATCCAAAACCCGATGCCCCGGTCGAGATTCGGAGCATGACGGGTGAAATCCAAACTCGTCTGCCTGGTGTGTTGTTCGGTGGGTCGTTCCCGAAGCTCGCGGCAATGGCCGACAAGCTCGCCATTGTGCGTTCGTTCGTGCACGGCAACGGCAACCACGACGGCGGTAAAAAGTTGTTTGGCGTCGAACGATCGACGGCGTTGAGTGCCGTTTATTCTCGGATGTTGGGAGCTACCGACGCGGAGACTGGGATGATGTCGACCGCTTTCCTTTCTCCCCAATCCGTTGGGTTCGACAACAGCGGCATCCAAAGGCAATTCCGTTTCTATTACACGGGAATTTCGCCTACCGGTCCGCTTGGTAGTTTGCATGCTCCGTTTCATCCCTCTTCGCAAGACGGACGGTCGGTGAGCCGTGAGGGTTTGCTCTCGGACATGCAACTCCGCACGCCGTTGGAGCGCCTGGAAGATCGACGCTTGTTGCTCGAAGAATTGAGCAACCTCCAACGAAACGTCGATCACGCCACATCTGCGGGAGTGACGGAACTGCGGACACAGGCGTTTGACGTTTTGCAGCGTGGCGTTCGAGAGGCGTTCGACCTTTCGCGAGAAGACCCTCGCTTGATAAATTGCTACGACACGAGTTCGTTCCGCACTCCGGCTGGCCTCATTCGCCAAGAGCGTAACGGCAAAATGACCGCTCAGTCGCAATCGGTGCTCGGGAAGCAACTGCTGCTGGCACGGCGGTTGTGCGAAGCTGGATGTCGTTTTGTTACGGTGGGAATGAACGATTGGGACATGCATGGCAACTACAACAGCTATCCCATTCCGGAAGGAATGGCGTTGATGGGCGGTGCCCTCGACAAAGCGGTGTCGGCGTTTCTGGCGGACATCGAACAACGTGGGTTGTCGGAGAAAATTCTGCTTGTCATGACGGGGGAGATGGGCCGCACGCCTCGAATCACCAACGACCGAGCCACCCAACGCCCGGGCCGGAATCACTGGGCTCGTTTGGGTTCGCTCGTTCTTGCCGGAGGTGGGTTGACGATGGGCCAAGTCATTGGTCGATCGGATCGTCAAGCGGGGACTCCGGTCACCGAACCGGTCCGTCCGGAAAACCTGATCTCCACTATCACTCATACGCTGTTCGACATGGGACAAGTTCGTGTCACGCGGGGTTTGCCGAATGGGCTTGTGCAAGCCGTTAGTGCTGCACCCGTGATTCGGGAGTTGATGGGGTAGGCTGCTGCATGGCGAGCAGGGAGCGAACCAACTGCGACAGGATGATCGAGATCTCTCTGTTGGTTTTTGTGACCGATGCCATCCAGGTAAGTAACGTCCGGCAGGAGTCATCGACCACGGCAGCGAGTTCCAAGCCCGCGTAATACGATGTTTGCTGGATGAAAAGACCGTGGGCACTGGCCACGCCGACCAACCGAACCAAGTCTCTTTTGCGTTCCTTGACCGAGACCAAAATGTCTACGAACTCGGAGTTCGGGCTGTCAGGGTGCACCAGAACCGTAACGGTTGGACGGATTCCACGTTTTTTGTCCACGACAAACAACATCGAATGGGAGAGATCGCGTTCCGCTATCCTGAGAAATGGGAACTGCAAGGTCTGACCGGGGTAGAGGGGTAGTCGTTGTCGGATCATCCATTCTGGGGTTCTTGTGTTTCCGCGAATGAGGATCTGGCCGATCTTGGCACTTCGCTTTTGTGTTGCGGCAGGTTTCTTCGCGGCGTCAGCAACACTGAGCGAGGGAGTGATCAGAAACATAACAAGAATCAAAAGTGATCTTGGCATACTCTGTTCCTTATTCGGTAGGAAAGAGTTGTAAGTAGTCCGACTGAACAAAAACGGAACTTGTTGAGACCTGCGCGGCTAATGAATCCAAGTAGCCGGCACACGGGGAATGGAAAAGAAATGCTTGTCCGGTTCGTGGGTATACGCGGCTGGCGTGTACCTTGGTCTTGGCCGAGCTTTCGAAGTATTACCCCAGCATGATTAATTGTCACATGAGTTAGCTCCCAAAGGACAACAAAACCGTTTGTTTCGCAATTTGCACGTGAGAATTAATTGTGCCGGGGTAATATCTCTGAAGACGCGGTGTCGACACTGCGAACGGGAATGCCTCTGTCCAAGAGGTTGTCCGGTTTTTGCCTACTGAACGCGTTTCTATGGGCCGGAGCCGAGATTTACTCCTCCGAGTGATCTGGGTTTGCCAAGCGTAGATGTGAGTGCGAGGTAACGACTTATCTGCAACGGGAACGGCTTGAGTGTACAAGTTCTTGGTATGAAGAATGGTCCCCGCCATCGGCGGCAACGGGTGAATCGGTCCGGCCCTTGGAGACGATCATGATAACCACCAGATTATCATTACCGCTACTGCACTCAGAAGACTGAGCCCGAGGATAATCACAAGTGCCCATTGGATGAAAAACCACCGGATGTGGGCAATTCGAGGCAACTCCTCCACAGTTGGCCGAAGACTATCAAAGGGGAGGCCTTCCCACAACTCTCGCAGGTTCCTGTTGGGATCGTGTTCTACCCGGTTGGGGCAGTCCAGGAGCATCGTCGCGCGATCTTCCGGCTGGAACGCTGGCCACTCGGGAAGCAAGGGATTGTTGGGATCGCCGTCGCGAACAAACGCGATCCACGCATCTTGAATCGCGTAGGAAAGACACTCCCGCTCGGAACCGGTGCCGACCATGTACTGCTGCCCGGGAGCGTCCAGGTTTCCGAACAAGAGAGACTCATCCACGGCATGGAAAGCCCCAAGCGAGCCATTCCGCACCGGACTCTGCCATGTGACGAGGTACATCCGAGTATCGTCTCTGTGACGGGCTTGGGCCTCCGCCAGACGGATCTGCGGCAACCAGAATAGTGCGTCGCCAAGGATGGCCATCGTTCTCTGACCCCAGTTAAGTGACGGACGAACTTCGCGGTACATTTGGCGAACCACATGGGGATCTAGCCCAAGTTGGCGTAACCAGGAGTTGAGCGCGCGGGGGGGAATCCAAGGGAGAATCGGATTGTACAAACTCCAAAGGCGGACTTCATCCAAAGTCGTTCCTGTCAACAGGGCGACGTCCTCAGCCTTTCCTTTCTCGATGGCACTCAGCGGTGGTTCCGGTAGCACATCCCCATCCACCACCGGCCCGAACATCATTTCGCCGAGAAAGTCAGCTCCCTCGAGGAGTGTCTCTTGTGCCTGCAATAAGTGCTCAGTAGGACAGTTCAGGAGATCTTGCCCCCCTCCCAAATTGGCTGTTCGAAGAAAGGCAGAGGAAACACGCTCGGCAAAGTCAACGGACCGAACTAGGCTGGGTGCTCCACTCATGCAGATCGCCCTGTGAAACAATCCTTTTGCCTCCGGACACGCGAGCAAACAGCTGACGCTGATAGCGCCGGCTGACTCTCCACAGATAGTCACGTTATTTGGATCCCCTCCAAACGCCGTAATGTTGTCGCGAACCCACTTGAGGGCCGCGATTTGGTCTAACAAGCCCAAGTTCGCGGTCCGAGCATACTCTGACCGACTGGAATGATAGAATCCGAAGATCCCCAACCGGTAATTGATGGTTACCAGTACGATCTGGCCACGTTGGACCAAGCGAGATCCCTCGTAAGATTGCCAGCGACCGGACCCGATAATAAAGGCACCGCCATGAATCCAGACAAGGACAGGGCGACCTGGCCCTTTAAGACTCGGGGTCCACACGTTGAGGTAGAGGCAATCCTCACTCCCTGGTGCAAGGACTTCCCCCCACATGTAATCCAAGGGATCGGGATTCTGAGCACATGCGGGTTGGAACCGACTACAATCCAACTCACCATCCCACGGGTCAACAGGCTCTGGTGGTTTGAACCGAAGATCTCCGATCGGAGGCTTCGCGAACGGAATTCCCCGAAAGATGAGCGGGTTGCACCCAACGCCCACCTGACCTTGAGTTGTTTCAACGACCACAGACATCCAGTGCGTCCTCTTATGCTGAACGACCCAGCCCTGCAGTCAATCCGCACGGGCACAGTCGCTGATCTCGAAGGTGAATGCTAAAGGTCACGGACGTATTGCAAGAATGAAGCAGAGTACAAATCTTCTGCTTCTTCTGCGTTGATAATTTCCCGAAGCAGCACACAACTATTTTTTTCATGTTGAAACAGCCTGTGCCACACCTTCCAAACCTGCTCTTCATATTCGGCCAGCTCCACTGGACCATGAAAGAAGGTGTACACCATTTCTGCTAGATTGATCTTGATGTACGCGAACGCCTCCAACTTTTGTCTGAGAAGAGAATCGCTCGGAATGCTATCCTCGTAAATAGCCCAGAGACTGGGGTCTCGAAGTAGTTCCTTGTTGATATCGAGCAACGCTTTCTGAAACTCGTTCACTTTGTCAAGCCGTAATTGTAGCTTCGCAAGTGTATATGTTTTGTAAGCAGCAAATGTTGCAAACGCGGCCACAAAGAGTGAAATCGTGGAGAAAACAATCGACAGCACTTCGGTATTCGTCATATCAGCACCTTTCGTTTTCGCCCATGGCCAAACTACTAACCACTTGCACCTCAAGCTGACAGAGTCAGATGCAATCGACCCTGATACTCAGATACTGATGTCAGGCTAAACTCGGTAGATGAACTCAACAGTACGCTCACCTAGTAGGCCGTCAATCGAAGATTGACGGCCTACTAGTGCGAATCACCACAACAATGAAGTTCTTGGAACGCGGAGACGCCGGTGGGTTATTCGTCGCTGACCAAAGAACATTTCGAGGAAATGTCTGGTTCGTCGATTCCCAACATACCAACAACGGCGATTCCACCGACAACGGCGATTCTCCCGATGCTCCATTCGCGACTCTTAAACCGTGTTCCTTTTGAAACCGCAAATTTCCCCTTACCCTAAATCCCTCTCTCCACTCTCGGCCTTGCAATAGGCGTCGGTCTTCTGGGCAGCGTTCTTGGGAGAATCCAAACGACGTCCTTTTTTTAGCCTTGCGGCCAGGTTGGCCTGTGCGCGCCGGAGTAATGAAAAGACCGTAAACGACCGCATGGGATCGCATGAGAGAGATCAATGTCGTGCGCTGGGGCGAATTTCCGACGACAAGTTCGCAAGCGTAAGCACCGTCGGTTACCAGAGTTATGACTAAGTTCGGGACCCACGAAGCGATTTCGTGAACCATCTCGATGGCCAACTCGCCCGGAGTCTTGTGACCTTCGCCGCTTTGGTGCAATCTCGCGGCGATCGGAAAGGCCAGGACCGGACAACCGGCAACCGCAAAATCGATGGCCACGGCCACGACGACCCAGTTGTGCCCCGACGCCGTGGCCTTTCGTTTTTCGGTCGAGGCCACAGCATCGCGAAACTATTCCAAACCCCAAACACATCGTTCGCGTTTGTGGGCCAAAGTGTCATCGACAACGAGGGTGATTGGTCCAGAGAGTTGGAACGTTGTGAGTATCAACCACAGAATGTGTCTGGTCAACTGCGAGACACTCCAAGTGGATCGAGAGAAGAAGTTATATTACCCCGGCGCGATTAATTGTCACATGAGTTAGCTCCCAAAGGGCAACAAAACCGTTTGTTTCGCAATTTGCACATGAGAATTAATCGTGCCGGGGTAATACACGCGAGCCGCGTGTACCTACGACAAACAGAAAAACTGGACAACTAGAAATTACCCGTTCCAAGTGTGCCTGCTACATTATCCGCGCAGTTCTCAATAGTACGTGTTCCTTTTGAAAGCGAAACATTTGAACCCCTCACCTCAGCCTTCTCAAGTTGAAAAGGGGCGAGGGAGTTCGAGTCGAGCGTTGGCACACCGAGAGGAGAAATGGTGAGCCATCGTCGCAAGCTGGGTGGACGGATCAATGAATGTCGTGTTTGTTGTGGTTCTTTGGGTTCCCACCCACGGCCAGGATCTCTCGCCCCTGCGGGGCTGAAAATCAAAAACACGACACTTGTTTAGCCGACTACCCAAGGGGCTGAGAATCGAAATAACGACACTTATTCATCCGACCGCCCTCTTTGCGAACTCACCAGTTCTTCGATTGTTGACTATTTCGCTTTGACTATTTCGCTTTGGCGATGGAAATTTTTGCTCGCGGTCGCATTTGACGCAAGATGGCTTCGCGGAGTCGTTCGGCGTAGACTTCCTTGACGATGTCCTTTACTTGGTCGTATTTGACGTCGCGCCCGGCCTTACGATCGATGGGCAAAATCAAGTGATACCCAAACTCGGTCATCACTGGACTGCTCATTTGGTACGTCTTGAGGGCAAAGGCAGCGTTGGCAAATGGCTCCACCATTTTGCCGAGACGCGGGAACCAGTCCAAATCACCGCCGCGTTGTTTGGAAGGGCAATCGGAGAATTTCTTGGCGGTGGCACTGAAGACTTCCTCGAGTGCCTTGCGGCGGGTTTTCTCGCGGGTGAGTTTGTCGGCGGATGGTGGCAATTCGCTGACTTTCTTGGCGACTTCGGCTTCGATTTGCTGGCGAATCTTCAACAGTTCCTCGCGTTTAGTTTTGGCGGCGGCTTGGGTCTTGGTTTCGGCCTTCAATAAGAGGTGGCGTGCGCGAACGAGGCTGCCGTCGAACATCTCCTTGTGTTTGGTGAACATCTCCTTGAGCTTTTCCTCGCCGGCGTACTTTTTGGTGAAAGCTTCCCACCGTAGCGAACCGGTGATGTTGGCCCGGATTTCTTTCGGCGTCAAAAAGAACTTTTTGAACACGACCTCGGGGGTCTTATCGTTCTTCTTGATTTCGTCGCACAGTTGCTTGTAGCGAGCCTCGACTTGTTGGGAATCGATCTTCAACGGCAACAGTTCTAAGTATTGATCGATGAGTGTGTTCTCGATGAGATAATTCACGACTTCCGAACGGGCTTTGTCCCAATGAGTCGGAGGAATTCGCGATAAGGCCCGGTAGACGGCGAGTTCCATGACCGGTTCCCCGTTGACCGTTGCTGCGACGGCCGTTGCCGAAGGTGCCGGCGGCAGTTGGACTTTGGGAACCTTGATCTGTTTTTTCTCCTGGGCAAAACCTGCCGAGGAAATTACCAGGACTGCCAAGAATGCTGCGAGAAAACGTGAACGTGAGAGCATCCGACCTCTCCTTTATGACCACACGTAACAAAACTGATTGTTTCAGGAATGAGCAGGAGCCAATCCTTGCCGCTGCTTCTACCGGACGAGCGAGATTGTAGCGAAAAAGGTTGGTCTGCGCCGAGATGAACATTTTGGGGGCTTACGAGGGGGCGATTTACGCAGTCGAACGAGTCCAGGTAGTCAGGGTAAAAAATTGTAAGAGTCGTCCTTTCTGCAAGGCAACCGGAAAAAGTCCTTTCTCGTCGGTCGTGGAAAGGAAACAATAGGAGTCGAGCCTTGGACGATGGGCTCCAACACCTGTTGGTTTGATTATGATTCGGTTTCCTGCCACGAGGTACACTCCATGCAATTTTTCGTTCGTTCTTCTCTAATGTTCGTTGTCGCCGTTGCGACGTCTGTTCTGGTCGCCAGTCCTACCGCGGCTGGTGACAACAAATCGAAATGGATTTCGCTCTTCGATGGCCAATCGCTTGACGGTTGGAAACGGTATCGCGGTTCGGGCTCGCCTGGAGAACAATGGCAAGCGCAAGACGGAGTTCTCCACCTCACCGGTCGTGGCGGTGGAGACATCAGCACGACGAAAAAGTTCCGTAACTTTGAATTGGAACTGGAGTGGAAGATCTCCGCTGGCGGAAACAGTGGAATCATGTATCGGGTCAAGGGTGGAGACGTTTCTCCGTGGCGAACTGGTCCCGAATACCAGATTCTCGACAACGCCAAACATCGTGATGGTCAAAACCCACTCACGTCGGCTGCGGCTCTTTATGGCATGGTGCCTGCCGATGGCGGCATGCTCAAGCCCGTCGGAAAGTACAACAAAACCAAAATCGTCCTCAAAGGCAACCATCTCGAGCACTGGCTCAATGGCAAGAAAGTGGTCGAGATCGAGATCAAGAGCGAACGGTGGAAAAAGTTATACCAGGCCAGCAAGTTCCGCGATTATGCAAAGTTCGGTCAGATGAAAACTGGGTACATTGTCCTGCAAGACCACGGCAACCCTGTCTGGTATCGGAACATTCGCATCCGACGGCTCTCAGTCAAGTAAACGCGATATTCACCCTCTCTTGCGCAGATTCGAACGGACGGAGCAGGGAAGGGTGTGTCTTGTAGATTTTGGGAGTTTAGCTCAGATTTTCAGAGCCACCTTGAACAAACCGAGGCTCACTGAGCAGTACAAAAGTGACGACGTTGCGATATTCTGTATAGCTCGAAAACAGAACATGGCGTCGGAAAATTCCGATCTGATCCATTCGTTTTGAAGGTTTTTCTTAGAATCGAACTAATCCCTTGCTTTGCGGGATTCCGATTGCTTAGAATGCCATTGTTGGACATAAAGAAGAAACCTCTGCGGTGTTCGTGAAGAGGCGTGCTTTTGCTGAACCTATGGAGTTCCCGCGGGGAGCCAAGATTAGTACCGGGGCATGCAAGCCCACCATCAGTAGTGGGATCCGTAAGCCGGGCTTGAGGCGCCCACGATTCAATGCGGGTTCTCAAAAGCGCCTTAACGGCACAGGTGGAGGTTTTTTCTTTTTTCTTCAGACATACCGAGCGAGTTATCGATGGAACTTTTGGTGATTCCGGTTTGCCGAATCACCCCACGATTCTAGTCCATCAGCAATCCTAACAGTCTATTTCCAAAGAATCATCCCCTCAATTCACTTTGCCTTGGTCTGAACCAGTCATCTTTCTGTTAGTTGTCAAGACTCGAGATGTGTCTTTTCCTCAAGTACAGTTCGTCTTTTTTGATTCCCTCCACACTAAGACAGACGCAAAAGGTGGGTTGAACAACAACAGTGTTGTATGGCAGGGGCTTCATTGGGATCGTTTCCTGGATGATACAGCGTTGCTGGGCGAATTTCGAAAATCTCGCCCGATCCGAGACCAGGTTGTTGTGGCCGACACTGAAGTGCCTAATTTGTCTTAACCGCCAACCCTGCAACAAGTTTCGGCGAGAAAGGAGGATGGAGATTGCGAGTAAAAGCTACCAATAAGGTGCGCAAATCACGCCTAGCTTCGGTCCAAACGGTGGGTGTAAAGCATTGATGAGTTGGGATTTGCGTTGGTGCGGGTGGTTCTGCATGGAAGTTGTTGGGAAATAGAATTGACATGTTGGACGAAGTCAGTAATGTAGGTTCCATGACAATAACGTGAAGCCCAACATGCTTCCCTGGAATGTGGTGATCTCCAGCCATAATCCGAAATTGACGAGTTGTCTATCTCCCCAATCCACATGTAATCTACTATTACTTAAACACAACTTACTATGAACACAAACATGATTTTCTTCATGTGTTGTATGACAATGCGCTCACTGTACAGTTGTCGTGACTTTGAAGTTGATCTTGATCAAACTTCCTGCAAACAGTAAAGACTCCTACGTCAGAATTCAGTTTCGGGCAGTTCTACCTCGGACCAAGGATTGGTCCAACTAGGCAATGATTGCTAGGGGCGGAGGTAGAAGTCTCCAGAGGGCTGTCCGAAACTGAGTTTTGATTGTTTCCTGGCGATCGTGGGTCCAATGGGATTCTTTTGAGACCCTCGTAGGCGATGTGTTACTTCACTACCAAGTGAGTAGATTATCGCGATCCTGGTCTTTTGGCAGGGACGCCATAGGGACCAAAGCTGAGCCAGCTCGCAAAGGATTGCAGGGCTGGCTCCTTTTTTACACTTCTGCCCGCTTCACTTAAGTCCACGTCACTATGGTGGGTTCTGTTGAATTCACTATAATTAAAGTCCCACGCTGATTTGTACGCTCGAATTGTTCGAGCCAATTGCCTAACAATCAGATACGTGTGTATCGCTTTGCTGAACCTCGACCCCAAGGACTTGAGGAGTTTCAGGGAAGTGCAAAGTGTTTAGTGCACCTGGTTTCATCTATCGAACTTGGATCGATCCATCTTCACGGACGTGCTGATTTTTTTGGTCCTTTGGTGACAACTGATGAGACTTCCATCGGTTGTTTCAGAGGGGACTTTGGTTCGTAGTGGACCTTGCAAGTTGAAGATGTTGGATCGAGACTAACACTCAAACAAACCTAACACCGAATTCGCTGGACACGAAGACGTGTTCCACCAATTCACTTCCAACCACTGAAACAAGGGAGAAGTAGATTCATGGCAACGTCACTCCAGGTCAATACTCAAGAATTGTTGGAAGAGCTGTTGTCCCAAAGGATACTTCTTCTGGACGGCAGCATGGGGGCATTGGTCCAGGGACGTGAGTTGACCGAGGAGGACTATCGGGGCGAACGGTTTGCTAATCATACTCACCCTCTCCGGAACTGTGTCGAAGCTCTGGTCCTTTCGCAACCGGACATCATTGCCGACGTCCACCGACAGTATCTTGAAGCGGGTTCGGACATCGTCGAGACGGATACGTTTAATGCAACGTATTACGGATTGCTCGAGTTTGGTCTGACGGACTACGTCTACGAAATCAACAAGCGGGCCGTCGAGATCGCCAAGCAGGTCACTGACGAGTTCACGGAGAAGAATCCCGAGAAGCCGCGGTTCGTGGCTGGAAGCATCGGACCAACGAACAAGCAACTTTCGATGGGCACGGGCGAAGATGCCTCGGCGCGGGACGTGACGTACGACCAGATGGTCGAGGCATACTACGAACAAGTCGACGGTCTCGTTGCTGGCGGTGTCGATATCCTGTTGCCTGAAACGTCGTTCGACACGTTGGTCCTGAAGGCGTGTTTGTTTGCCATCAGCAAATACTTCGACGACCACAATGTTCGGATTCCTGTGATGATCTCGGGGACGATCTTCGACGGCGGGCGAACGTTGTCGGCCCAGACGGTCGAAGCCTTCTGGACGTCGGTCTCCCACTTCGACATGCTCAGCGTCGGGCTCAATTGTGCGGTTGGCGTGGACAAGATGCGGCCGCAAATCGAGAAACTCTCGGAGATGTCAGACAGATACGTTAGCTGCTACCCCAATGCTGGGATGCCCGACGGGCTGGGTGGATTCACGGACTCGCTCGAACACGTTGTTGATGGGATTGTCGACTTCGCCGAGAATGGTTGGATCAACATAGTTGGTGGGTGCTGCGGTACGACTCCGGCCCACATTCGTGCAATCAGCGAGGGACTCGAAAGGATAACGCCCCGCAAGCGATCGACTCGTTCCTCACTCTCGACGTACAGCGGTCAACTGCCGCTGGTCATCGAGCCAGACAGCAGTTTCATCATGGTCGGCGAGCGGACGAACGTTACGGGGTCACGAAAATTTGCCCGACTAATCCGCGAAGATCGATACGAAGAAGCGATCGCCGTGGCTCGTCACCAAGTCGAGAACGGGGCCAACATCCTCGACATCAACGTCGATGCGGACCTGGTCGACGGCGTTGAGGCCATGACGAAGTTTCTGAACTTGCTTGCTGCCGAAGCAGATATCGCTTCGGTTCCGTTCATGATCGACAGTTCGGACTGGGACGTCATCGAGGCCGGTTTGAAGTGTGTGCAGGGTAAGGCTATCGTCAACTCGATCAGTCTGAAGGACGGTGAAGAAGCGTTTCTTGAGAAGGCTCGACTCATCAAGCGATACGGTGCGGCTGTCGTGGTCATGGCGTTCGTCGGGCCGGACATCATCCCAGGAATGCCCGAGGGCCAGGCGGTCACGAAGGAAGACAAGATCAAGATTTGCGAGCACTCTTATAATTTGCTCGTCAACGAAGTTGGTATCCCGCCGAGCGACATCATTTTCGACACGAACATCTTGACGGTCGGGACGGGGATGGATGAGCACAACAACTACGCCGTCGAGTTCATCGAGGCTGTCCGCGAATTGAAGCGAATGTATCCCGAGAGCAAGACGTCCGGGGGTGTGAGCAACGTTTCGTTTTCGTTCCGTGGTAAAGAGAACGAAATCGTCCGGGAGGCCATGAACTCGGCGTTTCTGTATCACGCGATCAACGCGGGGCTCGATATGGGGATCGTGAATCCCGGCCAACTCATGGTCTATCAAGACATCGAGGCGAAGTTGCTCGAGCACGTAGAGGACGTCATCCTGAACCGACGCCCTGACGCGACCGACCGACTGGTCGACTTTGCTGCGACCGTTGGGCCCAAAGAAAAGGGCGAAGAAAAGGGAGCTGCGTGGCGGGAACTCGACGTCAACGATCGACTCAAGCACGCCCTCATTCACGGCATCGCGGACTACATCGAGGCTGACGTGGAGGAAGCCCGCCACAACTTCGAGAAGCCGCTGCAGCTCATCGAAGGTCCGTTGATGAACGCCATGAACGAGATTGGCGACCTATTCGGCGCCGGGAAGATGTTTCTGCCACAGGTCGTCAAGAGCGCTCGTGTCATGAAGAAAGCGGTGGCGTACTTGCAACCGTTCATGGAGGCGGAGAAGGCTGCGAGTGGTGACGAACACAAGTCTCGTGGGAAGATGCTCATCGCAACGGTCAAGGGTGATGTCCACGACATTGGCAAGAACATCGTCGGAGTCGTCCTGGCGTGTAACGACTACGAGATAATCGATCTGGGCGTGATGGTGCCATGCGACAAGATTCTCGAAGAGGCGAGGAAACACGAAGCCGACTTGATCGGGCTGTCTGGCTTGATCACGCCTTCGCTCGGCGAGATGGTGCAAGTGGCGAAGGAGATGGAGCGACAGAAGTTCGACATTCCGCTGTTGATCGGCGGGGCTACGACGAGCGAAAAACACACCGCCATCAAGATCGCAACGGAGTACAGTGGGCCGGTCGTGCAGGTCAAAGACGCGTCCCGGGCTGGTAGTGTTTTGGAGCACCTGCTCGACCCGGAGAAGAAGGTTGTGCTCGACAAGGGCAACCGCGAAAAGCAACAGCAATATCGTGAGGACTTCGAAAAACGACAGGGGAACAGTCGCATTCCCTACGCCGAGGCGGCGGCCAAGCGATTCCAAATCGATTGGGAGAAGTCGAACATTCCGAAGCCCGAGTTCATCGGTAAACGCGTCTTGCGAGACTTTCCGCTGGCGGACCTGGTGTCCTACGTCGACTGGTCGCCGTTCTTCATGACGTGGGAACTGAGAGGAAAGTATCCCATGATCCTGGACGACCCCGTTGTCGGGGAGGAAGCGACGAAGCTGTTCCGCGACGCGAAGGCGATGCTCGAAAAGGTCTTGGCCGAAAAGCTCATGACGGCCGAGGCCGTCTACGGGTTCTATCCGGCGAACTCTGAGGGTGATGACATCATTATCTATACCGACGATGATCGGAAAGAAGAGCTGTGCCGGTTCTATAACCTTCGTCAGCAGTGGCAACGCAAGGGTCAAGACGCGTTCTTGAGTCTCGGAGACTTCATCGCTCCTGTCGAGACCGGTTTGAAAGATTACCTTGGGTTGTTCGCAGTGAGTGCGGGATTCGGTTGCGAAGAGATCGTCCAGAAGTACAAGGCCGAGCACGACGACTACAACGCCATCATGGTCGAGGCGCTGGCGGATCGTTGTGCCGAGGCGTTCGCCGAATACTTGCACAAACGAGTTCGTGACGAGTGGGGCTTCGGGAAGGACGAGAATCTCTCGAAGGAAGAGCTCATCGCCGAGAAGTATCGTGGGATTCGCCCCGCCGCCGGGTATCCGACGAGTCCGGACCATACTGAGAAGATAACGGTCTGGGAGTTGCTCGACGTCGAGAACGAAATCGGCATGAAGTTGACCGAGAGCTGCGCCATGTGGCCTGCCGCGTCGGTGAGTGGGTTGTACTTCAGTCATCCGGAAGCGCGTTACTTTGCCGTTGACAAGATCACCAAGGATCAAGTCGAAGACTACGCCAAACGCAAAGGTATTTCTGTCGAAGAAGCCGAGAAGTGGTTGTCGGCGAACTTGGCGTATTTAACGAAGTAACGTTTCCGCGAGGGTTCGAGCCACGGGGCATGAATCTGGCAGTGTCCCTTGGTTTCACGTACACGGCCAGGATGTGACGCCGCTGTGGCGGTCGGATGAATAAGAGTCGTGATTGTTGTGGTTTTTTGAGTTGCTTGGGTTCCCACCCACGGCTAGGATCTCTCGCCCCTGCGGGGCAGAGAATCGAAAACACGACACTTGTTTAGCCGACTACCCGCGCGGGGTGAAGGACTTTGAGGACGAAATACCTGTACCCAATACAAGCGTGAAGCGCTTTAGTGGTTTTTTGGTCGATTTTCCTCCGACAGGTCGTCGAAAAATCGCGCGGGGCGGAGGCATAGAACCAAGTCAAAACTCGGCCCGTTATTTATCTCATGTGCGGCTTCCAAGTGGAACCTGCTCCTTTTCCGCTTTTCCACATTTCACATTTCTTTTGTATGCCGTTTCACAGTTCTTGAACAAAACCTCGGGTGTTTTCATAGGACATCTAGTGATGGTGGTTCCGAGGCCGACGCGTGGCCCTTTGCGGGAATAGCGATGATTTGGCCAGCCCGGAAGAGCGAGTAGAAGACCACTTGAGGATAACGTTCATGGTGCGAGACGAACAACGTTGGGTGCAGGACCTCTCCCAAGCAGGACCGACTCAAGAAGCCGCCTTGGCCGATCTGAGAAAGGTCCTGGAACGAGGGTTACGGGCTTCCTTGGCGAACCGACTTGGCAACGATGCATCTTTGTTGGATGATATAGTGCAAGAAGCGTTGTTGAAGATTCTCGACAAGCTCCACACGTTCCAAGGGAAGAGCCGGTTTACGACTTGGTCGATGTCCGTGGCCGTGCGAGTCGCGATCACCGAGCTGCGTCGTCGACACTGGAAAGATGTTTCGCTGAACGAGGTTTCCGGTGATGCCGATTATAATCCCCACGAGGCCGTGGACTCCAGCTTGTCGCCCGAACAACAAACGACCCAACAAGAGATCTTGCAGAAGATGCGAGAGTTGATCCAAACTCAACTGACGGAGAAGCAGAAGAACGTCTTGGTCGCCGAATTGCAGGGAATGCCACAGGAAGAAATTGCTAGGCGGACGGGAAGTAACCGGAACGCCATCTACAAACTCATGCACGACGCTCGTAAACGATTGAAAAAAGGACTCGAAGCCGCAGGCTTTGCTGCTGATTCCATTCACCAGGCATTCCGCTTCTAACAGACTCCGAGGGATAAGAATCGATGGGGCTTTCATCAAAACAAGTGGAAATGTTGATAAGTGCGGTCGAACTTACCAAAGAAGAAGAACTCGACTGTGACGGATGCATGACCGAACTGGCCCAATTTGCCGAACACGAACTCGAAGGCAAGCCGATTCCCGAAGCCGTCGTGCTCGTTCAAGAACATCTCAGAATCTGTCCGGAGTGCTGCGAAGAGTATGGTGTTCTGTTGGCCGCGCTCAAAGAATTGCACGGTCCGTTTGACGAGCTGGGTTAACGCCTGAGCTAACTTTCTTCCAAGAACGACTCCGCGACACGGTCTGTACACATCTCTTGTCTCTCGAAACGAACTCAATCCATTTTGACAAATCGAGAAGCCACGCGAGCGGTCGCATGGGATGGCTTTCGTATCGGCGGAGTTTCGCCGTCGGTACGAAGGGCCAACACATCCACACTTCTAACGCGAATCGAAAAACCGGACAGCAATCAATTTCGATGACAACTTGCCGCCTTTCTGCGAGACTCCCAATCGGAAGAAGGAGGAACAACAAGTCGGAAAGATGTTATCATCGAGCATGGCCACTGAAGGAATTGGTTCTCGCTGGAATGGTTCTGTGTGGAACAACTTCCGCGGGAGGTTTTTTTTGATCCGAAGGTCGAACCAGACGAGGTCATTGTTTATCTCTTATGATGGTGCAACCGTATTGAATTGTTAGGTGAGTGAGCTTTTCGACACGAAACCGAAACGCAAACGAGGACACTTACGGAAAGAACAGGAGGAACGAAGTCAACAACCCGGTTTGCAAAACTGTTCTGAGTCCTACACAATTCTTAGGCAGGACATGTCCTGGCGGTTTCCGTTCCAGGATAAGGATTGGTTGGAAGAGAAATTCCCTGAGGAGATACGACGTGTCAGCAGATGTGCTTCGTAAGCTCCAGGTGTTGGAGGAAGAATACCTGGACCAGCCCCCTGCAGTTCAGAAGGCAGATCTGCAGGAAATCAATCTACTCCGCTCACAGCTTGGCATGCCGCTCGTGGACGCTCATTTGAACGAAATGGTCGGTGCTGTCGAAGAATCCGTCGAAGCAGAGGTCCAACCGGAGCCCGAAAAACTGCCCGATTACACCGAAGCTCGGGAAATCTACAAAGCCTATCGGAAGAAGATCGAAGAACTCGAAGTGCACAGAGCTTACGCCGACGAGGTTGCCGACGCCACAGGAGGACCTGGCCAGACGCCTGTTCGTCCGCTAGCGACTATGGGAACCGAT
The DNA here is from genome assembly GCA_964423615.1 of uncultured Alcaligenaceae bacterium. Classification (GTDB taxonomy): domain Bacteria; phylum Planctomycetota; class Planctomycetia; order Gemmatales; family Gemmataceae; genus CAYRFQ01. The sequence goes on from CAYRFQ010000035.1 coordinate 26,906, forward strand.
GGCGGCCCTCTTTTGTGCGACTACTGCAAAAGGCCCATTGTTTTGGAGGGTGGTCAATTTCACGGGGTCGATGCAGATGTTGCTTGGAAGAGGAACCCGAGCGTCTCTTGGAGGTCTTGGATTCTCGGAGGCATGGTTGTCGAAATCGAGACTAATGGTACACTCCGTATTTACCACGGCTATCCCGGACAGAATGACAATCAGTGTTGCAATGCGGCTATCCGGGAAGACGAGAAAAGGCGAGCCGACTTTGACGCGAGCAACCGCTCGAAGAAGAAACCGATGATTCGTGCTTTTCTTGATCAAGAGTTTCCCGATAAGACAAGAGAAGAGCGCTTCGATCTGCTCAATGACATCCTCGATACGATGTATAAATACGATCCGGGCCTTGGGATTAACCGACCGAGTCGCAAGGGCTGAAAAACAAAAGCGAACTGACTCGTCCCAACTTGACTGTGAGGAATTGGATGGGTTGGTTCAGTCCCAAAGTAAAAGTGACCTTCATCGATGATGCGACGGACGAGTTGACACTATGCCTTCGCCACGTCGAAAAGGTGAGTAATAGCTTGCTGTTATACATTCGGCCATTGATCTGTGATGCCGTTCGTGGCCTATCCGATCAACTGACCTCAAGAAAGAATTCCTACTCGGGGAAGATGATTGGCGACAGTTCGAATTCGTTTCCAGGGAACTCCACGCCAACGAAGGGACGTGACCAAGTCGCAGAACTCGGCGAGTCACAAGCATTGTGCAGGGCAGTCGATGGATTGTCATGGTTCGAAGGAGGTCGGGATGAATAGGGATCTGAAAATCTATCTCAGCATTGTCGTATGTACGCTGCCCTTGATCTCTTACTGTTACTTTGTGTACTTCTGGTTGCTCGCGAGCGTTGCTTTGGGTGAATGGGTCCGTCCGAGCATCCATGATCCTTCTGATTTCTTCTATGGCATTCCTCTAAAGTTTGGATTCGTCTTATTCTTGTCATCTTTCGTGTTGATGCCACTTGTGCTCTTTCTTGGGCACAAACAAGGTCGGGTTGTTTTCCACGTTGTTGTGTATCTGGGTAGTCTGATTCTCGCGATCGTCTTGTTTCGGTCGGACATTCAACAGATAACGACATGGTTGATGGATTGAAGAAAAAGTTCCATTCCCATCGCCTGTCAACCGAAGTGGGAAGGTGAGCCGCTTGTGAAAATACCCTCAACCCCACGAGTGCTTGCACCATATCCGACGCGGAGGATGACAGATGGAACATCCCTGGAAACGCATCGAATCCTGGCTTGCTACAAAGGCCCCACATATTCTTGCCGAACTCAATCCGCCTGCCTCTGCTCGCCAACTCGCAGAGACGAAGCAATTCCTCGGTGTACAATTTCCTGAAGTAGTTCGGGCAACATATCTTCGTCACAACGGACAAACGGGAGGCGGAATGCTGGACGGTCGAGAATGGCTCTCCCCAGAACGTATTCGAAGGAAGTGGAAGGCGCGGAGAGACTTGTTCGCGAGTGGCCAATTCGAAGGCATTCAAAGCAAGGGCAACGGCGTGTACCTGCTACATTTATCCGCGCAGTTCTGAACAAGGGTTGTTGGTTCACAGCAAACTCGGAGAGTCTCGTGAAACAATTCATCAAACTGTTGCTCGTCGTTGTATTCGCGTTGTTTATCCATGAGTCGGTGATCGGTCCCTCCGTCGTCTTGGCCCAAGCCAAGACTAACCAACAACGGTATGAAGAGCTGGTCCAGTCCGCTCGACAAAAGGAACTGCTCGGGTATATCCTCGGGGGCGTGGGGATTTTGATCGTTGTCCTCGCCATTCCCATCGGAATTTATCGAGACCGAAAGAAGAAGGCACGTAAGCGAGCACAGAAAGAAGCCCTCGAACGGCAGGAAGAGTGAGGCACGACAATTTCGTGTCCCGACATTTACGCCACTCCCATTCTCGTTTAGAGTACCAATATCCCAAATTGTTGAACCCGATACAGCCCACCTTGACGCCTTTTGGGAATGAGCTGGAGTCTTGCGCGGCTGTGTGTAGGTTCGCGTTACCTTTCGCTCAAAGATAGGGGAGTCACCATGTCGCGCTTCGTGTTTCTGGCTTGTTTGTTGAGTTTAGTGGTTGTGTCAGTGGGTTGGACACAAAACCAACCCAACGAATTATCCCGAAAGCAACTGGTTGCGTTAAAGGCAAAGTTCCGTGTTGCGCTTCAGAGTTATAGCCGAAACCATCCAAAAGCAATCGCGCTCAGGAAACAAATCAGTGCGCTGGAAGCCATTCTTGCGGAGCAAGAGCAAGAGTTCTCCCACCGTTTGCTCACGGTGATCGCCAAGAATGGAGTGGCCGTGACGCTGAAGAACGCCCGCATTCGGTCACTAGGTGGGCGCTCGTTCTTAGTCGGGGTCGAAACCAAAAATCCACAGCAGATCACCAAGCTCCGCTTCGACGGTAAGGTCATTTGGATTCCTGTGGATGGCGTGACCCAAATGATCGAGGTGAACATTAAGAAACAGACGGACAATAAGAAGTAACCGCTCCGTTGCCGGCACCATGTCCTTTCCCAAGCACGAGTTTGGTCAGGAGAGAAAACAAAAGACAAAGTGCCTTGTGGGCTCAGGAACGGAAACGAAATGCTTGTCCGGTTCGCAGGTACACGGGGCGGGTGGACGGATCAACGAGTGTCGTGTTTGTTTTGGTTCTTTGAGTTCGGTGGGTTCCACCCACGGCCAGGATCTCTCGCCCCTTCGGGGCTGAAAATCGAAACCACGACACTTGTTAAGTCGACTACCCGAGTGGGACCCAGGACTTGGAAACCGAAAACGCTGTGACCAATGCCAACGGGAAACGCTCTATTTCTTCCGTTTCGGCAACACCAGATCTTTGGGTACGATCTCGCACGGTGCGCCAGCTTTCGGGACATCGACGTGAGCCGTCCAGAGGATGCCATTGATCAGGGCTTGTCGAAAAGGTTTCTCGCCGAAATTCTCATGAAAGTGACCGAGGACACAACCAAAGGAACGACCACCTTTTGATTTGGGTCGTTCGTAGACCCAACCGATAGTATGGTCTTCCTTGCCGATCTTGACTTTGATCACCGGCTTGGTGTTGGGCATGTATTTGAGGTCGAGATAATATTCGTCTCGAAGGGGATAGGCTTTCCATCCATAGCAAACTGGGTGGTCCGGCGCGACGGGCCGGACTTCGGCTTTTGTGGTTTGCAACCGCGAGCCCACATACCGGCGGTGGAACCAACCGCCCAGGGTTTTCTGCCATATCTCGCCGGTGAGTTTTCCGGCACCCGTACCCCAGTGAATGGCGACGAGTCCGACTCCGTTTTTCATCAACTCGATGGCTTGCTTTCGGTGCTTCCCAGCGAAGAGAACGTCGCCACCTTCGCGGGTGTAAAAGACGATCGAGTTGACACCTTCGAGTGTCTTCGGGTCCTTCGGCCACCCCTTCGAAACGATGGTTTGTACGCCGGGAGTCTGCTCCAAGCACTTTGCGAGCAGCCGACATTCGAACATGTACATGTGAGTGCCGTAAGGGTGGTCGAGTTCCTTACCGATCAACAAGATGCGGGCCTTTTTCTCGTCGGCTCCAACTCCCGAAACCAACGTACACAAGACGACCAAAACAGAAGCAAATTGCCAACGCATTTTCCGGCTCCTTGAGGAACAATCGAAAGAAGTAGTGACACGTATTTCTCTCGTTATGACCCTGGAATTGGTTTCGTTGCAAACGTTTTCTTGTAATTTGGTTGGAGGCGTGTGGTTGGTAAGAAAAGCTATTTCTCTCGACGTTCGCGAAGCGCCGTGACGAGTAGGCTGGCGAACGCCTGGCCATCCTCGGGGTCTCGGGCCGTTATGACGTTTCCGTTGCGGTACACACGATCGCCCAAGTCTTTCGCACCAAAGTGGCTCACTTCTAGCCCTTGTTGTTGGGTCAATTTGTCACACCAAGCGACTCGGCAGTTCTTCAAAATGTCATGATCCCCAAGCACTTGTTGGCCCGTGCAAATCGCCGCCACGATTTGGTTGTTCTGCTGGAAAGCGTGCAAGACGTGGCCGACCTGTTGAAAATGGCTCCCGCCTTTGCAGTAGTCTCCGGTCTTCCAGCCTCCGAAGACGATCGCGTCGTACTCCTTGGCGTCGAAGTCGTGGGTGAGGACTTTTTCGACCCTTACCTTACTTCCTTCCTTTGCGAACTTCGATGGCGTACACCATCCAGCTTTGTTCGCTGCGACGTGAACCTCGATTCCCTTCTTGACGAGGTCGTCGCGAATGGGTTCGAAGTCTTTCGGCCAATAGTCTTGGTAGGGCAGAACGTAGAGCACTTTGGGTTTCGAACCGGACGGAGGAGTTGGCTGGGACGGTTTTTTGTGTTGGGGTGTTGGGGTGTTGGACGAGGGGCCGTGTGACTCCTTTGAGCCCTTTTCGGGATTCGTCGCCACGAGTTGGTCGGTTGATCCCAAGTTTGCGTAACCGGAAACGATCGCGAACCCGATTCCAACGAGCAACGTCAAAACGGCAGCTGCAACGCCGATCCAAATCGGAAATCGTTTTCGTTTTTTTCCTGGAGCCACGGGGAGGCCTTCTTGCGAGGCCGTCAAGTGAGCTACGGGGACAGCCAGTTCGGTCGCGGAGTGTTCTTGTTTGGAAGGGAGTTGCGGCAGGACGGGAGCCGTCTGTGGTATGGAAACGGCAGAAGCCGTCTTGCTGAACGGCAGCAAAATCCTCGACACATGAGCGGGAGTTTGGTAGCGGTCGGTGGGCTTTTTGGCCAACAGCTTATTCAAGACGGCGATGACCTCCAGCGGTACGTCGTTGCGGTGATGCTCGACGGGGGTTGGTCGGGCTTCGGCGTGTTTGAGCAACTTTTGCATGGCCGAACCTCCTGGGAATGGAGGCTGCCCTGTGAGCATGTGATACATCGTACAGCCAAGGCTGTAGAGGTCGCATCGCTGATCGACGTCGCGTGAACTCTGGGCTTGTTCGGGAGCCATATAGTCGGGTGTGCCGATAACGATATTGAATTGAGTTAACGTTTTTTCTTTCGTGCGCAAGGCGGTTTGGCGGGTCTCAGCGACGATGCGAGCGAGCCCGAAATCCAAAATCTTGATACGCCCGTCCCGAGTGAGCATGAGGTTGTGCGGCTTGATGTCGCGGTGGACCATGCCGAGGTCGTGGGCGTGTTGGAGGCCATTGGCAGCCTGGACGACGTAGTTGCAAACGTGACCGACCGGAAGCGGTCCGTGTTTCTGGATGACTTTATCAAGACTTTGTCCGTCGACGTACTCCATCACAAGGAAGTGGCGTTCTCCGGCCTGGTCGGCATCGAAGGCATTGACGATGTTGGGGTGAGAAAGTCGGGCGGCGGCTCGTACCTCTCGATGGAACCGGCCCAGGGCCATTGGGTTGGCTGTGTATTCGGGGTTAATGACTTTCAAAGCCACGGTCCGTTCCATCATTCGATGGTATCCCTTGAAGACCACACCCATTCCACCGCGTCCGAGGACCTGGGCCACCTCGTAACGGGGATGATTTCTCAACTCGGGAGGAACTTCGATCGTTTCGGTCTTGGGACCATGGCCGATGTTCGCAGTGGGGACCGCGTCGGTCAGCGCGGTGTAGCTAGCGGCCTCCTTGGCTTGCCGAGCCAGGTCAACGACCGTGTCGTTCTGCACGGCGGCCAATGTACGACAACATTGCTCGCACACGGAAATGTGTTCGGCTACCTGTTCCAACTCACGCGGAGGAAGCAATCCGAGGCAGAAGGCCTCTAGTTGCTCGCCGGTGGGGTGCGTTCGGGAGGTCATTTCCGCAAGTTCCTTCGTTGTTGGCCCAAGAACGTGTTACCCAGTGTGTAGGCCGCTTTGCTCCTGTTTGGCCTTCTGTTCTGAGGGGAGAAGGGCAAATGAGTGTCGTGTTTGTTTTGGTTCTTTGAGTTCCGTGGGTTTCCACTCACGGCTAGGATCTATCGCCGCTTCGGGGCTCATTATTCAAGACACGACATTCAAGACACGCCACTGGTTTCTCCGTCCGCCCGAGCGGGGAGAAGGACTTTGAGTACGAAAAGTTTGTACCCAATACAAGTGAGAACCGCTCTATTCTCCGGGCATCACCAACGGCAGACTGATTCGCTGGTCCGTCTCGGTTTGTGGAAGCGCGCAACCACCATCCGTGCAGCTGGTTTCGGGTTCGAAAAATCGATCGTTTTCGACGCCGGTTTGTTCGCCCGTGACGATGTGGCCGAAGAGGGTGAAGGCGGTAGCCTCTTTGATGTGGACTGGAATGATGTGGCCGATGAGTCGCGGGTTTCCGTCGAAAACGACGATGTGGTCGGTGTTCGTGCGTCCGCTCAATTGGGCAGGACCGGACGAGTTTTCGCTCTCCCCCGCTTTCAAGGCGTTCTTGCTGAAGCCCTCGACCAAGATGTCCACGGTTTCGTCGATTCGTGTTTGGTGGTCTTCGAGGCTGATGGCGTTTTGGATGGCGAGGAGTTCGTTGTTGCGGCGTTTCTTGACGTCGTCGGGGACGTCGTCCTCGAACAGGTCGTGGCCCTTGGTGCCGGGACGGGTGCTGTATTTGAAGATGAAGCTGTTTTTGAAACGGCCATAGCGAACGAGGTCGCAGGTCTTTTCGAAGGATTCTTCGGTCTCGCCGCAGAAGCCCACGATGAAGTCGCTGCTGATGGCGACGCCGGAGACTTTCTCGCGGCAGCGGTCGAGCATGTCGCGGTATCGTTCGACCGTGTACATTCGCTTCATGCGTTTGAGGACTTCGTTGCAACCGGATTGGGCGGGGACGTGGAAGTATTTGCTGACCTTCGGCAAGTCGTTGACGGCGTCGAGCAAGTCGTCGGTCATGTCGTTGGGGAAGTTCGTGACGAACTTGATTCGCTCGATGCCTTCGGTGTCGTGAATCTTGTAGAGCAAGTCCGAGAGGCGGAACCTGCGTCCGTCGTCCATGTCGTGTTTGTAGCTGTTGACTGTCTGGCCGAGGAGTGTGACTTCCTTGCAGCCTTCGCGCGAGAGTTGGACGACTTCCCTGGCGATGTGGTCGGGGTGTCGGCTTTGTTCGGGGCCACGAGTGGCCGGGACGATGCAATACGTGCAAAATTTGTCGCAGCCGATCATGATGCGGACGAACGCCTGGTGCGGTGTGGGACGCATGGTCGGGTCGCGCATCGGGTCGTAGCTTTCGAAGCTCTCCTCGACTTCGTGGCGGGCGTCGCTGCGTGAGAGGCTCAGGGCCATTTGGAGTTTGCCGGTCTTTTTGACTTCGTCGATCAGTTCGGGCAATTGCGAGAGTTGTCCGGTTCCGCAGATGATGTCGACGTGGGGGGCTCGTCGCTTGATGAGTTGTTGGTCTTTTTGGGCCATGCACCCGAGGACGCCGACGACCTTGTCGGGGTAGTGTTCTTTGTGTCCTCGGACTCGCCCGAGGGCGCTGTAGATTTTGTCTTCGGCGTGTTGGCGGACGCTACAGGTGTTGTACAAGATGACGTCGGCTTCTTTGTACGAATAAACCAACTCATACCCGCGGCGACGGAGTGTCCCCACGACCAGTTCGCTGTCGAGGACGTTCATTTGGCAACCGACGGTTTCGATGTAGAGCTTTGGTTTCATGATCTCCGCGCGACCTTTGTTCGTTCGATTTTTCGCGCAACGTCCTTTCTCAGTTCGGTGTCGGATGGCGATGATTGCTCCGACAAGAAGTTGGTTTGTGTGTGGTGAGAGTGTGACAATCTCTCGACACTCTAAGGATACACACACAAGAGTAGATTTTCAGTATCTCCTGTGCTGCGAGGGGGTGTCGGAGAAAGGAGGGACGCGTCTGCGTTGGTCGTGGGAGATCTTGTTGTTGCCGTGGGCGGTCGGATCAAGACTCATTACCTGGCCATTCTGACCAGGCTACGATGAAGTTGGCTTTCAGCCAAAAATCAGTGCTTCGCTCCCCGCGCAGGTCTCAATACGAGTTTCTACCAGTTCGGTGGGTTCCCACCCACGGCCAGGATCTTTTGCCCCTGCGGGGCTGAAAGTCGAAAACATGACACGTATTTCTCCGATCGTCTCAACGGCAGGAAAGCCTCCAAAACAACAACAAAAAGGTCCAAAGGCGTATTGAGCCGTCGCACGCCAAAAGGGTCACTTGGATTTGCTTTTGTGTTTGTCCAATCGTAGGACATAGATGGTGGAGTTTCCGTTGGCAGTGATCAGGTGGCGACTGTCCGGAGCGAACGTGACCTCTTCTACGACTCCGTCGAATTGCCAGTGGTAAAGCCGTTGGCCGGTCTGGACGTCCCAAACGTGGACATTGGAACCACCGGATGCCGCCAACAGCTTGCCATCGGGGCTGTACGTGATGCTTGAGTGAAAGCGCCACCAACGGTGTCCCCCGCTGTTCGGCAAAATCCTCAGGGCTCTCTTGTTGTTGGGGTCGAGGAGATGAATTGCCTCACCGCGCATGACCACAGCCAATTCTTGGCCATCGGGGCGGAAGGCAAGGCGAACGACCTCACGCGACATGGATTTGCTGCGGATTTCTTTGCCTGTGTCGGCGTCCCACAGTTTTAGCAGTCCTTTTCGGTCTTTGGTGCCTCCTCCGGAAGCGAGCACTTTGCCATCGGGGCTGAAAGCGACGTCATGCCTAAGCCCAACAGCTGGTTGGTTGAGTTTGTGCAGGAGTTTCTTTGTTTCCAAGTCCCAGATGGTTGCGGTGCCGTACTCGGAGCTGACGGCGATTCGTTTGTTGTCGGGGTGAAGGGCCATGTTGGACCACGATCCTGCTCCTGTCGAAAAGCGTTGCAAGTTCACACCTTTTCTGACGTCCCAAACGGAAATCGCGCCGCTACCCCCGTTCACAACGACCTTGCTGCCATTGGACGTGAACGTGACATCAGCCCCCATGCCAACACCGCTTGGCAACCTTTTGACTTGCTTTCGTTTCCGGACGTCCCACAAGCGTGTAAGCCCGTCTTTATTGTTGGAGGCGATCCACTCTCCGTTGGGGCTGACGGCGACCGAGGTAGTCTGTCCTCGGGGTTGTGGGCGAGCGAGGATGTCTTTCCTGGTCGCCAGGTCGAAGATTTCCAGGTAGTTGGAACCTCTGGCGAGGAATTTCCCATCGGGGCTGAAAGCGAGTGCGTGTGTATTACCAAGTGATGATTTTAACGTGAGAGGGGGTTCTTTCGTTTTGAGGTTTCGGACGGTCAGGCCTCGTGGAACGCCGTAGGCCAGGAGGTGCTCGCCTTTCGGATTGACTCCGAAGGCCACGCGGTTGCTGGCAGCTCCAGCGGCAGGGAACGGTCCTTTCTTTTTGCCCGTGTCGACATCCCATAGAATCAGGTTGCCTCTCCCCCCACCGGTTGTCGACAAGGAGGCCAACAGTTTGCTATCGGGACTGAAGGCGATGTCGAGGAGTCTGTCTTTGTGCTTGAACGTATGGACTTGCGTGCCGTCCTGGGCGTCCCAGAGAATGACGGTTTGATCTTCGCTGGCCGAGGCCAACCATTTGCCATCGGGGCTGTAAGCTAGACGTGTGATCCGCTTCGTGTGGCCTTCCAGAGTTTGTAATTTGGTATTTTTATCGACATCCCAAATCTCAACGAGATTGTCCCTCACACTCGCAACGTGCTTGTTGTCGGGGCTTACAGAAAAATATGGATACCCAGGCGCCTGCAATGTCTTGATTAGCTTACCCGTTTCGCCGTTCCACAGGCCAATTCCGCCTCCGTACCCCGTAAACAAGATTTTCCCATCCGCAGAGAACACTGCTTCGCGGTGACCACCCGGCAAAGCAAACATCTGCTTGCCTGTCTTGCGGTCCCAAACTCGAGTGTGGCGTCCATCGTGACCCGGAACCGTGGCAACGCGTTCCCCGTCCGGACTGAAGGCAATGGACTGGACGCTGCCAGACCACCCCTGCCAGCGACTGTCTCCGAGGACGGCCACCAACTCCTTGGGAGTTTTTCCGGTGTTGTGGTCGATGGCCATCTGCAATTCATACGGGTCGATGTCCGAACGCTTCAGGTGAGCGAAGGGATTGGGAGGGAGCGGGATCACTGAGATTGTGATTTTGTTTTTTTCCTTGATGGTGAAGTTCGCGGGAGTGACTTCGAACAGGTCGGCCTTCTCGGTCAGTTCGAGCGTGTACTCGCCTGGCTCCAACTCGAACTTCCGTGGCGTCGCCGATGCGATGATGGTTTTGCCGTTTTTGCGAATCGCGAACTTGAGCTTTGGGTCGACGGACTGGATCAGCAATACACCTTTGGACTTCGTTGGCGGAGGTCCTGGGGGAAGCGGTGGAGTTGGGTCCGTTGGCGTGAGAAACAAACTCGGCCCATACACTGCCCCGACGATTCCCAACACGACCAACATCACCAACGCCAACGCCCCGCCGATCCAAAGCCCAGAGCCCTTCGGTTTTTTGGCCGTAGGAACGGGCACCTTCTTGACCCCGGCAACAGGCGGAGTGGCCTCGGTCCGTGCGTCTTCTTCTTGGAGCTTGGCCAATCGCTCGATGACCTCCTCCGCCGAGGCCGGGCGATCCGAAGGATTCTTCTCTAACAACTCATGAATCAAATCGGCCAAACCAACGGGGACCTTCGGATTGAGAGACTCCACTCGCTTGGGAGGATCGGCCACAATGGACATCCTCACGGCAAACGAGTTCCCGCCCTGAAACGGCAACTGGCGCGTAGACATCCGGTACAACACACAACCCAGACTGAACAAGTCCGTGCGGGGGTCGAGTTCCTGAGCCGTGGCCTGCTGCGGGGACATGTAAGCGGCCGTGCCCAACACGACATTCTTGCCCGTCAAATCGATTTCTTCTCCACTGGTCGCACGGGCCAAACCGAAGTCGAGAATCTTGACGTTGCCCAACCACGACTCGCCCGCTTCGGGAGCGTCCTTCTTTTCGATCCAGATGTTGGCGGGCTTGATGTCTCTGTGGATCAAATCCTTGTTATGGGCTGCCGCCAACCCTTCGGCCGTTTCTTTGCCCAAACGCAAAATCTCGGCGATCGACAGGATGCCTTCGCGTCGGAGTCTTGCGTCGAGCGTTTCGCCTTGCAACAGAGGCATCACGACGTAGGGAATGTCGCCATCCTCGCCGACTTGATAGATGGGCACGACACGACTGTGCTCGACGGCGGCAGCGGAACGCGCCTCACGCAAGAATCGCTCGCGGGCGGTTTCGGAGGCTCCCAGATCCGGCAGCATGACCTTGATGGCGACGGCCCGGTGGAGCTTGGTGTCTTCGCCGAGCAGGACCATGCCCATGCCGCCCTTGCCGAGCACTTTGAGGATGCGGAAGTCTCCCAGGCGTCCGAGTTCGTCGGGTTCTTCGGGCGGATGCAGGAACGATAAATCGTGGGCTTTTTTGGGGGGATCGTTGGGCGTGTCGGGATCGCTGTGGGATTCGGAGATTTCTTGAGTGGGTCGTTCTTCGGACGGTTCCAATCCCTTTTTGACTCGTTCGGCTATTTCGTACAGTTGCGAGGAGTCCATGCGAGGGGACTCGTTGGGGAGATCTTGGGTGGAAGGTTGGACTTCGGGAGCTTCGGGCGCCCGATGCGTGGGTTGCTCGGGTGTGCCTTTCCGTCCCGCGAAAACGGCGTCTCCGGAAGCCTCGGAGGATTCGGTTTTGGCGATATCCTCGGGTATGGTGAGGATGTGTTGACACTTTTGGCACCGGAGTTTTTTTCCGGCCCACTCGGGTTTGGTTCGATAGCGAGCTTGGCACTTTGGGCAAGTGATCATCGGCGAGTCCAATCGCTGTCGGTGAAGACGGGATATATTGTAGGAACAATTATTTATAGCAAATTAGTGAAATGTGTCATTGTTTCCTTTAGGAAAGCGGGTGCTCTTGGGGATTTTGGAATGGTGGAGTTTTTATTCAGGACAAGGCGGCTGATGCAAGGGGTCTTGATCGGCTCAGGGACGAGACGCTCAAGTGCCTGGCCATTCTGACCAGGCTACGATGAAGTTGGCTTTCAGCCAAAAATCAGTGCTTCGCTCCCCGCGCAGGTCTCAATACGAGTTTCTACCAGTTCGGTGGGTTCCCACCCACGGCCAGGATCTTTTGCCCCTGCGGGGCTTCCAAAGCCAAGAAGCGATTCGTATTTGTTCGACTGCCCGAGTGTGCTGGCTACCTTTGTCAGATTGGCGGACGGCACACGGAGTGGGCGTGCTATTTGAAGCGAAGCTCTGAAAAAGAAATTTTAGGTAGATGCGGCATTTTTGTGAAAATGACACGGCGGCAAATCCTATTATCTTATGTGGGGTTGCGCGCAGAGGTGGTAAATGACCGCAAAATCAGGCGAAAACGCTGTTTTTCGCGAAATTTGTCATACCTGATTTGCGTAAGCTGTTGAAATGCTTGAAGATATGGAAATAGAGGTGGCGCAGAAAAGTGCAAGAATGGTGCAGGTTTACTGCAGAAAGTATGCAGGTTTATGTCATTTTTATGTCAAAAAGCTGCAGATTTGTGTCAGAAAATTGTCGGTTTGGGAGGTCGGCGGACATCGGAGGTCATGGACGGATGCTGTTTCGGAAAAAAAAATCCGTCCTGGAAATTTTGTTTGGAGTGTGGGAAAGGCAGAACCTCTTGCTGGGCCTTTTAGGTTTGGATTGGCTGTTGGTTACTCATCGGTTGCTGCTGCGTCATGCAATGCAACGTTCCAAGCCCCCACACAAGATCGACCGCATGAATCCCAGTCACCATTCGATCGGGAAAGACTTCGGAGAGGACTCCGAGGGCAACGCGGTCTTGGGGGTCGTTGAACGTCGGCACGAGAACACAGTCGTTGGCAATGTAAAAGTTCGCGTACGAGGCGGGGAGGCGTTCGTTGCGAAAGACGACGGGCGCGGGCATGGGCAGCGTGACGATTTGCAAGCGTCGTCCCTGTTGGTCCTTCATGTCGCGAGCGCGTTCGATGTTTTCTTGGAGGGCATGGTAATTCTCGTCGTTGGGGTTGGTTTCGACGACGATGGCGATTGTGTGCGGATCGACGAATCGTGCCAGGTCATCGATGTGTCCGTGGGTATCGTCGCCGACGATCCCGCGACCGAACCACAACACTTTGTCGATGGCCAAGTAGTCGCCGAGGACCGTTTCGATGTCTTTTTTGGACAACTCCGGGTTGCGTTGTTGGGATGTGCCGAGCAAGCATTCTTCGGTCGCCAGGAGCAGACCTTCGCCGTTGACGTCGATGCTGCCCCCTTCGAGGACGACGCGTTTGCCTTTGGCGGTCGGTTTCCACGCGGGTATCCCCAGTCGTTTGTTGATCTTCTCTGGAACGGCGTTGTCGAGCTTCCAGTCGTCGTATTTGGCCCACCCGTTGAAGTGCCAGTCGGTCATGGCGATTGTGCCGTCGGAGTTGGTCAAGAAGATCGGCCCGTAATCGCGTGTCCAGACACGGTTTGTCGGAATCGCAAAGAAACGGACTCGCTTGAGGTCGACACCGGAGCGGTGCAAAACGCGTTGGGCACGCCGTTTTTCTTCTTTGGAGCGGACGAGTAAGTAGACCCGCTCGCCGGTGTGTAGGTGGCGGACGACTTCGGCATACACCCAAGGAATTGGGCTGAATTTTCCGGGCCAGTCGTCTCGATGATGGGGCCACGCAAGCCACGTGGCTTCGTGCCGAGTCCACTCGGCAGGCATTCGCCAGTTATCGTTCACTGGGGGCGTATCCATCGTTTCTCCGAATGTTGATAGCATGGCTGGACAGCAGGCAAGAATATCAAAGCGGCGGACTGTCGTATTCGAAAATTAAGACCAAACACAAAGAGGAAAGCCAGAAGAAAAGGCCAAAGATCAAAAACAATCCAAAGGCTGACCAAAGCGGCGGCGAGCCGCATTCCAAAACAAACCAGTGTCGAGTCGTGCTTTCTCGAATGGGTGTTGGCGAGAATGTCTGTTGTGAATTACTATGATAGTTTAAGAATTGGTCCGAGGGTTGGATTCTCCAAAGACACGGAGACGGAGGAAGCCTTATGAAAAAGCTCTGGTTGTTCGTTGGTGCCATTCTCATTGTTGGATTTGCAGGGCAACCAACTCCAGCTCAAGAAAAGAACATCAAGCTCGACGTCGTGAAGTTTGACGGGCTTTGCCAAGAGGTCAACAAGCACAAGGGCAAAGTGATCGTCGTGGACTTTTGGTCGAATACTTGTGTGCCGTGCATCCAAGGGTTCCCCAAGCTGGTCAAGCTCCACAAGAAATACTCGGCGAAGGGACTCCACATTATTACCGTGAACACGGACACCGCGGACAAGAAAGAAATCGAGACGGCCAAAGGCTGGCTGAGCAAGGCCAAGATGCCTACCCAGAATTTGCTCCTGGATGAAAACTATCTGGTGTTGGGCGAGAAATTACGGGTCGAAGGGGTTCCCTCGGTTTACGTATTCAACCGACAGGGCCAATGGCGACACTTCGCCGATGGTGTTTCGCCCGACGAACTGGAGAAGTTGATCGTCAAGTTTCTGAACGAGAAAAAGTGAATCGATGGTCCTTCTTGATTTTAGCATGACCCCGTTGGACAAAGGCGAGAGCGTTGCTCCGTACGTCGCGAGGTGCTTGCAAATTGTCGCCGACAGCGGACTCGAGTATCGGCTCCACGCGATGGGTACGACGATCGAGGGAACGTGGGAAGAAGTTTTTGCCGTCGTGCAAAAGTGTTACGAAGCGTTGACGGTCGATTGTTCCCGGATCACGTGTAACATCAAGATCGATTCTCGGGAGGGAGCCGACAGCCGTTTGGCTTCCAAGGTGGAACGCGTCCAACAACTCGTTGGACGGAAACTCAATACCTAGGCACGCAGTGGCCCGTTGATGCGGGATGCGAAATGACTACCTGTCCGTTTTGTCGTCGGGTGTGCCGAGCGAAGAGGCAACGACACGTTTTCCTAACCATCTGCAAAACAGAAAAACCGGACAGCGATCCATACACTGACCCATTTTGCGTTCGGCATCAACAGTCCACGAAACGACCAAAACTACAGGTGACCCCAAAGTGAACGACATTCCCGAGAGCCTTGCAGCCGCGTTGGGACGTATTCCGAGCGGCTTGTTTATCCTGACGATCAAGAAGGACGAACAACAAACGGGTATGCTGGCGAGTTGGGTCCAACAGTGCAGTTTTGAACCGCCACAAGCGACGGTCGCGGTCAAGAAGGATCGGTTCGTCGCCGATTGGCTCACTGAAGGGCGAAGGGTAACCCTGAACATCGTTGGGGCGGGCAACAAGAAGTTGGTCTCTCACTTTGGCAAAGGTTTTGGGCCCGAGGAGGATGCCTTCGTTGGCCTGGATTTGGCGGCCGTCGAGGCTTCGGCTCCTGTTCCTTTGGAGGCCCTTGGATATCTCGACGGACGCATCGTCGGCAGTTTCACACCAGGTGATCACATCCTTTTCGTGGTCGAGTTCCAGAATGGTGGGTTGTTGATGGAAGACCAACCGGCTGTTCATGTCCGGAAAAACGGATTGAATTATTAACGATTGATTCAGGTTAGACTGTCCGGGTCTTTCTTCCTGCCGCACAGAATACCCTCCAACTCTGTCCAAGAAGCCGTCCATGTTATGCGAAATTTGCTACCGCCCGGCTGTAGGACACTGCACCAAGTGCGGCGTCCATTTCTGTCGAGCCCACGGTAACGAGACGTGCTTGCAATGCTCCGGAGCCTTCACGACCGACGGTCTGTACAACGCTGTTGAAATAGTCGAGACCAACATTTACACGAACCAACACGAAAGCCGACAACGTGGAGGTCGCGGCGGTTATCTGCAGTGTGAAATGCATGGGATGCCGACGGTCTACATCGACGACGAAGCTCCCGAGTGTTACTCGTGTGGTGGGTATGGCAAGTACCATTGTCGGCACTGTCAGGTTCTCTCGTGTGAGGAACACCTTACCAGTTCAGAGATATGCAAGGACTGTGAGTCTTCATCCCTGTGGGGCGTTTACGTCTTCTTAGGCGCCCTCGCTTTGTTGTTCGCCAGCCTCTGGGTCGTGAGCCTTTTTGAGTGAGACCGCAATCTATGACCACCGACATCACAAGCCCCGACGTCTTGCGAGAAGAACGCTTGCCACCACGCCAAGCACTCACGAAGAAGTGGCCGGTCCTTCATGTCGGGTCGGTCCCCAATGTCGATCTGGAACTTTGGAAGTTTTTTGTGTTTGGTTTGGTTCAGGAACGCTGGGAATGCACGCTCGAAGAATTCAAGGCGTTGCCGACTGTCACGGTGCACGCCGACATGCACTGCGTCACGCGGTGGAGCAAACTCGATAACGTGTGGGAAGGAGTTCCGACGCGTGAGGTCTTCCAGCGCATCTCACCACTCCCGGAAGCCAAGGCTCTCATGGTTCATGCCGAGCACGGTTACACGACGAACTTGTTGATCGACGATTTCCTTAACGACGATTGCTTGTTCGCCTGGAAACACAATGGCGAAGACATTTCCCCGGACCACGGTTGGCCGTTGCGTCTTGTCGTCCCGAAACTCTATGCCTGGAAGAGCGCGAAGTGGGTCCGTGGAATCGAATTGCTTGCAGAGGACCGAGGGGGCTACTGGGAAGCAGGTGGTTATCATATGCGTGGTGACCCCTGGGAAGAGCAGCGTTTCCAATGATGGGCGATCCCGAATACCCCAACTATCTATATAAGTTGTTGATCGAGGGCATTCCCCCCGCGTGGTACATGATGATACCGCTTTATTTCTTGGGGTTGTTGACACTCCTGTTCAGTATGATCGTAGCCAGCCGGCTGGCTGGCGGAATCGACTTCGGCACGATTGGTTTTGTTTTGCCGCGAGCGGCCGGGCTCCTTGCCGCCGTGACGATCATGAATTTCTTCACGTGCGGGGCGTTGTTGACGGCGCCGGTGTGGTACTTTGGATTGATGTTCTTGTTCGACATGGACCGGCGGCAAACGCGGACCCTTAGTAAAGTGAACTGGGCCACGAACTTGGTTTGGAAGGCGTTGTTGACTATCATGGCTCTATGAGGATTCGCATGTTGGTGCCTCTCCCAAATCCTCGCTTGTCCTTCGGGTTCGTGTAAGACCAACACCACCCAACGGACTATGACAAACCCTCTCCTCCAAAATACAATTTCCTCCCAACATGATCACCACCACAACGTCACCATTAACGTCCAAACTCCAAGCGGTCGTCGGCAAGGACGGAGTCCTGAGCAACAAAAGCGAGTTGATCGTCTACGAGTGCGACGGCTACACGATCGAAAAAAACACCCCCGACGTTGTGGTTTTTCCAACGACGACCGAGCAAATCGTGCAGATCGTCGAGGTATGCAATGAAGCTGGTGTGCCGTTCTTGCCTCGCGGGGCTGGAACGAGTTTGGCGGGTGGGTGTCTGCCGGTTGGTGGCGGCGTCATGATTGCCCTCACGCGGATGAAGAAGATTCTGGAGGTCAATACGCGTGACCGGTATGCCGTGGTCGAACCTGGAGTCGTCAACGTTTGGTTGACGAAACACCTTACCCCGTACGGATACCACTACGCTCCTGACCCTTCGAGTCAGGGAGCTTGCACGATCGGTGGAAACGTTGCCACAAACTCGGGTGGTCCACACACATTGAAATACGGCGTCACGGTCAACCACGTTATCGGATTGGAGTTCGTGTTGCCCGACGGTGAAGTCATCCAAACGGGTGGTCCGATCGAAGATCAACCAGGATACGACTTGACCGGCGTGATCGTCGGCTCCGAAGGGACGTTCGGAATCGCGAGTAAAGTTTGGGTTCGTATCACACGAAATCCGGAGGCGTTTCGAACGTTGTTGGGGGTCTTCGATTCGGTCGATGATGCGACCAACACGATCAGCGACATCATCGGGGCTGGCATCGTTCCAGCGGCTCTGGAGATGCTCGACAGCCTGATTTTGAAAGCCGTCGAAGAAGCCTTTCACTTTGGATTTCCGCTCGACGCGGGTGCGGTCCTCATCATGGAAGTCGATGGCCTGGAAGCCGGACTCGACGCCGATGCCGAACGAATCACCGAGTTTGCCAAGAAAAACAATGCCCGCGAAGTCCGACTCGCAAACTCGACGGAAGAACGCCGACTCCTGTGGAAATCCCGCAAACAGGCTTTCGGCGCGATCGGTCGACTTGCCCCGAGTTACTGTACCCAGGATGGTGTCGTCCCTCGAACAAAACTCCCACACATCCTGCGTGAAATTCAACGCATCGGGAGTAAATATGACATCCGCATCGCTAATGTCTTCCACGCCGGGGATGGCAATATCCATCCGATCTTGTTGTTCGATGAGCGAGACCCCGACCAAGTCCAACGCGTCCTCGACGCCAGCCACGAGATTCTCGACGAGTGCATCAACTGCGGGGGAAGCGTGACGGGCGAACACGGGATCGGGGTGGAGAAGATCAACTTCATGCCGAAGCTGTTCACGCCCGAAGATCTCGCGACGATGCTTCGGTTGCGGGCGGCGTTCAATCCGGATGATCAGTGTAGCCCAGCGAAGATGTTGCCAACGGCAGGAGCGTGCATCGAACCGAGTAAGGCTGGGCGAAGGGCTCCGATGTAAATGGTAGATTGGATCGGTCCGAAAAAGGAAAAGCTATCTCTGCAAGGTTACGGTCCCACGTCTGTTGGTCTGACCGATTGGAACTGATGTTGGACCGGTGTAAAACCGATTGCCAACACAAAGACGGAGACCGAAAACAGTATGGGCCACAAAACTTGTTCAACAATCCCACCAAGTTGCGAAAATGACTCCCACCAAAACACTACTATCTGTAGTAGAGGACGAAGGTGTTGCTGAAATTCGTCCGTGTTGACTCAAACACATCGGTCTCTTGAAACCATAGATGTTCAATATCGAAACCACTCTTCTACGAGAAATGAGACGCAACGTCCGGAGTTCGAACGATCGGGACTCAAAATGTGGATTTTTGATACGCATTTTGTTGTCGAAACAGTGTCGGTTGTTCGTCGAATCACGCCAGTTCTGGCGCAGCTTTGGTCCCGAAAAGTAGCCTGTTGGGCCCGTTTGTTGATCCTATAGAAGTGAGCCGAGTTGATACCAACTGAGTGCGTCGAAGGCTTCGCCAGAAGACGGAAAAAGGAAAGCAGGGAACGCCTAACGAACTTTTCATGGGTGGACTTGGGCCGCAGAAAGGAAAAGTGGCCATCGCGAGCACCTTGTGTTGGTTGTTCCGATTGGAATAGTTGCCCAACGGCGTGTTGGCCTTGTTGGCAGCAGTCAAGAAAAGTTGCTATAAACCAACAAGAAGGTGGATTGCCTCTAACCGACATGAAAGGATCCACACGAACAACCCGGCGAGTCAACCAACCCGACTGTTCTCGTTGCAGCGTGCGTCGGAACTGTACCAACAAGGCAGGCTACCGAAAGCTACAAAATGGAGAAAAGGATTGCTGGTCCGAGGGCTATGCGAAAAAATAGAGTGATGGTTGAAAGTACCTGATCCTCCGTAAGGGTTTTGGATTGGACAATCTATTCTCCCACCATTTCGGACCAAAACAATAACGCAGCCTTTTCCCTTTCGCGTCTGCTATCCCATCGTCTTTGGCGAAAGCTCGGAGTTACACCTATGGCCAAGAAACCTGACCAGAACGATCCCAACCGACGCCCAGAGGAAGAATTTGACGATTTCGACGACATCCTAGAAATTGAGGATATCGACGAAGTAATCGAAGTCGAAGACGACATCGTTGAGGTCGACGACGACATCGTCGAGGTCACCGATGACATCGTCGAGGTCACTGATGACATTGTCGAAGTCGAAGACGTTGTCGAAGTCGAAGACGTTGTCGAAGTCGAAGACGTCGAAGCAGCTCCACCACAACCTCCGAGCCTTCCCAAGAAAACTCACATGGCGAACCAGGAAGCCTCACACACGATGTTGGCTCCCGAAGACGAAGTGCTGGAGATCGATGACATTGATGTTGTCGAAGCGGACCAACCCGACACGGCTCCGGCACAACCTCCCGGTTTGTCCAAGCAAACTCAGATGGCGGGACAAAGGGCATCGGAGACGATGTTAGCTCCCGAAGACGAAGTGTTGGACTTGGACGAGGATGTCGCTGCGGAGGAAACTACGAGTCCTCCAAAAGCTCCCAAGACTCGGGTAGCTTCTCGTGGGGCGATGCCCACCCAGCTGGCTCCCGAAGACGAAGATCCTCTCGAAGTCGGTAACGCGAATGCCGACCAGTCGGAATCGCAACCTTCTTCGTTCCCGAATCTGTCGTTGGACGCTCCTGACGAGCCGGACATCGTGGAAGTCGAGGATCTTGAGGAAATCGATGAACTCGCTGAGCTGGAAGAAGTCGACGATGCCGACCTTGACAAAGGAGTTTCTCAACCAGCCTCGACAGAGGAAGATTTCTTTGATGAGGAGGTTCTCATCGATGGGGCCTCGGAAATCGACATGGGCAAGTCTCGTTCGAGCGATCAACCTTCCGGTTTGGATATCATCGCCGAAGAAATCGAATCCAAAGCTGGCTCGGAGGGCGAAGGCGAAGAAATGCTCGAAGAAGAGGATGCACTCGCCCACCAAGAGTTGGCCTCCGGTTCGGAGTCGTCTGCCGTCGATCTTGGGAGTAACGTCGGCGGTGGGTCGGTGGAAATCGATTTCGGCGAGGAAGACGTTTTCGCAGAAAAATCGAGCGAATCGATCGGAGAAGACCCCACGGCGTCCTACGATTCCGTCCCCGAGGAAGTCGATGATGTCGTGATCGAGGATCTCGACGAAGATTTGCTCGATTCCGAAGTCAAGGTCGACGCCGACGCCCTCGTTGATGAGGTCGACGATGCTGCCGTCATCGAGGAAGATGACACGTTCCTCCACGCCGCGCAATCGGAACAGAACGCGGAAGAAATCGACGAATCTCTCCTCGTCGACGAGGAAGCCGAAGCAGTGACCGTCGCGTCCTCCCGTGCCGACCGGGACGATGACGAAGATGATCAGCCTCGTCGTGGCAAATCGAGGAAGAAAAAGGGAGGCAAGCCCCGCAAGCCCAATTACATGCCGAGGTGGTTGGGAGGCATGTTGTTGGGGCTCGTTTTGACCGTCGGGGGTGTCGCTGCCGCTCGGTACTTTGTGCCGGCGGGATTGCAAGGCACGCTCAAGCAAATTCCGACGCAAGGGAAGGACCCGACGGCTGCCAAACCTCCCGTACGCCAACCCAAGGTCGACCCGATCAAAGTAGCGCACGATTTGTTGGACCAAGGGCAGTATGACGCAGCCATCACAGAAGTAATAGGGACCGGACCTCAGCAAAAAAAGGTCCAAGACATGACGGCTGAGGAAAGGTACATCGTGGGGGCGGCGAAGTGGGGCCAGTTCATGGAGATCCAGCTAAGCGACCGCTCGAAATTACCAGCCGTAGACCAGCAGAAACTGACCGCCAAGGCAAACCAAATCGTAGGTGAAGCTCGTCAATTGCTTCAGGCGGTGGAGAAGGCCATACCTGCGGACCAGACGACGACGAAGCTAGCCAAGCAAAACCTTGCCCAAATCAAAGCCTTCGTCGATGCACCACAACAGTTTTTGGCAACGAAACAGAAGTTGGACAAACGGATTAATACGCTCAAGAACGAAGTCACAACCACCCAAGGCCAAGTCATGGCCGAGAAAGACCGAGCCGACAAGCTGAGCAAGGATAAAAAGTCCGCGGAAACGATGGCCATGGACTTGAAGACAAAGCTCACGGCTGCGAGCAAGAAACTCGAAAACATCAACAAGACTCTAGGAAAAAAACTTGCTGTCCCCATCGAGAAGGTGGCCAAGGCTGCACTGGACAGAATCGGCTCTCTCGAAGGAATGAGCAACAAACTCCGAAAAGAGTTGGATGCCATCAACACCGAGTTGACGAAGGCCAAGGCTGCGAAAGGAGTCGAGGGAATCAAGTCGTTGGCCGAACGAAAGACCAAGCTCGAAGGCGATATCGACCAACTCAAGTCGGCGGTAGTGGCGACGTTGGCCCAGATCAATCAAGGCAAGAAAGTGCCCGACACCAAGAACCTTGGGAAGCTCGCGATGCAACTCAAAGCCGACGCCGCAGCCCTGGCCGATAAGGCTCGGTCGCCGGTCGTTGGGGCGGTCGGGAAACTTCTATCCTCGAGTAGTGGGTTTGCAGGTCGAGGGGTCGATTGGTTCCGTGGGAATGTGAGCCTGGCCAAACTCCAAGCACAGCTTGCTTTTTACGAAGCCAAAGCCAAATTTCAGGAGCCAACTCAGGAGAAACTCGGAACGCTCGCGAAACTCGTTGGGAATACGGAGAAAACCGAAAAGGCTGATCGTCTAAAGGCGAAAAGGTACGCCGAGTTCATCATCGAAAATTCCAAAACGGCTTCTCCCGAGTTGGCCCGAGCTTACTATCTGAAAGGCGTGGTTGGTCGAGTCGAAGCCACGAACAAACTTCTGTTTGACGAAGCCAAGGACCAGATCGCGAAGGCAGTTGAGCTGGCGAAAAAGCAGCCGACTACGCCGAAGTGGGTTCCTGCGGCCGAGAAGCTCCTCGACCAGATGAACGATCCGGTACCTCACTACCTGGCTAAAATCGAACGACTCCGTAAGTCTGGCGAATTGAAGTCGGCCATCCAAGTCGCCGACGAAGGACTTATCTTCGCTCCGGGCGATTCGCGTTTACAATTGACCCGCGGAGAGCTTCGGTTGGCTGCGTTGTCGAACGTTGGCACAATCCCGAACGGTCCAGAAGCCCAAGCCATTCGGAAGGACGCGACGGCGGCCATCAACGATCCAACGACGAAAGCTCAGGCTCATTACGTGTTGGGAAAACTAGCCGAGAAAGAACAAAATGCCAAGCTGGCCATCGAGAACTTCCGCAAGGCTCTCGAAGCGGAATCGAACGAAGAACGCAAGGGGCTCTATCAGGCTGACCTCATCGAAGCCATTTTGCGAAAAGGACGCCCCAGCGGCAAAGCGGCCACAAACCGCCCAAATCAGATTTCGCGGCGGCAGCCTCTGCCGAAGATCGACGGGAGAGAACAACTCGCTTCGATGATTGCCTTAGTGGTCGTTGGGGTGGTGCCTGGCCAAGAAGGTGGCGTGGACAAATTGTCTCCGAGTGAGAAAGATCTCCAGGAAGTGATCAAGATGGCGAAAATGATTCTTGAGAACTCCAAAGACAGCAAGACGAAAGGTCGGGCTCTGATGGCATGGGGAGAAGCCATCAGTCGTTTGGGTCAACGAACCGCGGGCCTCAAGATGTTTGTCGAAGGTCTCAAGAAGGTGTATCCCGAGGAGAGCACCCAACGATTACAAAAACTGATCGACGACCACCCGGCATTCGAAGTTCCTGACGCGCTGACTCGTGTGAATCCGGCTCTGGCGGAGAAGTATTTCTCCAAGGGTGTGTTGGCCTACCGAGACGGAAACTTTTTGCAATCCGAAGGGTACTTCAAGCAATCGTTGATGTACAACTCGAAGTACGCCACCTACCACTACTTCCTCGGGCTTGCCCAGTTAGCTCAAAAGACCGAGAAGAAAAGCCGGGACGCGGCTGCCCATTTTGAAGAAGGAACGAAATACGAACTGTTGGACCTTCCTCCACGAGACGAGATCAACTTTGCACTGGAGCCAAGCCGAGGAGCCGACCGGATGGTGCTTGAGCGAGCCAGAGAACGATCTTTTCTCCGAGCCGAAACCGGAGAAGAAGTCGGCAAGGGAGGAAAAGCAGCACGCAAGCTCGATCCAGGGAGTTTCGGATTCAATTAGACTCAGTGTACGCCAAAACCGTACGTTTCTAGTTTGCTCGAAGGAGGAAAAGACTTTCAAGCAACTCAGAAACTTACGGTTTCCCATGGCAAAATGGTTTTAATGCTTTTGGGCCGTTGGTGCGATATCAAGCAACCGATACTGTGGCGAGATCAGGTCGGTCGTCTGAGGTTGGTCGGTGACCGACAATCCCACATTACCAGCTTTGTCGCGAGCCTTCACCCGGATGAACACCTTGGCGGGGAAATTCGGTGGAAGCGTCCACGGGTACTTACCCGTGTTGGGTAAATTGTTATGAATTGTCGCCCACGGCCCCTCGGCATGTTCGGCATACTCCAGCGCGATGGGCAACGAAACAAGGTTCTTGTCCCTGGCCCGCCACTGGAGCAAGAGAGTGTTCTTGCGTTCCTGGTCGGGCATAGGGTCGTACAACTCCACAAACGGTTTGCTGTAATCGAGTTCGACACGCATCTCCGGTACTTCTCCCGGTTTTGGTGCTGGTCGCCCTTTTCCCGCTCCACTCCAGATTCGCAGCGTGAAACCGTAGACGCCTTCTCCGGGAAGTCGTAACAGTCGCGTGTGGACTTGTTGCGTCATCTCCATTCCAACGACCGAGGGATCTTCGGCCATTTGTTTCCATGTGTATCCACCGTCCTCGGTGACGTAGAGCCCAACCTTGCCAACCCCCGACTTGCCGATCTTGGAGATTTCATATCGCAACATCAACTCGGGTGTGTTGATGTATTTGATCGGTGGTAGTTGTTTTTGAGGCGTTGCAATGAGCGGGCCAGCGTTCTCGGTCTTTTCTTGCTTGGCAGTCGCCGGAGACGAGCGAGCCTTCGAATCCTGGGAGTTCGCCTCACTCGTGATACTCAAACCTTCACTTTTGTTGATCTTCGGTTGCACATTCCTGGGTTGCACATTCCTGGGTTGCACATTCTTCGGCTCGGGCGGTGGTGGCACTGCCTCGCTGTTGAATTGTTTGTTCTCGAACGATTCGGGTGGTTGCGGTGGCGGCAACTTTCTCTGGAAACTAGGGGAGCCCGATTTTCCTCCGTTCTGCGTCGGTGGAGCAACGCTCGGGACAGACTGCCCTCGAATGGTTCCCTCTTGTCGATAGCTCACTCGGTTCAAAGTCCCATCAACGCTGGCCACGACTTTTTCCGAGAACGAGAGGTTCTGGGCTTGGTCACGGAGTTGCAATCGCATGACGATTGCTTGGGCCGTATCCACCCGAAATTTCATTGTGCCCTGGGCTTGTTGGGGGAACTTCGGAACCGTTTGCCACCCGACATAGGGGCCATTGGGCTTGTACCGCAGTTCCAACGTGTTCCAATCGGTGTTTCTTTCCAGGAGTTTCCAGCTCACGACAACGTGCTCGCCTTCTCGTTTCGCGCTGGTAATTTCCACTCGTGGCGGCAACGTATCGACGATGACCTTTTGCGGAGGCGGCCCTTGCTCGATGTCCCTTGGGAACTCCTGGTTGGAGTGGTCAACGACCGTGATCCGGAACCAGTACTCTCCATCCTTCTCGGCGAAGAATGGGAACTTTGTGTCGTCCGGTCGAATCTGCAGTTCCTTACTCCACGACCGTCCTCGGTCTCGTGACACGTAGAGGCGAACCGCTCGAATCTTGGCACGTTGTTCCGGGGCGATCCCATAGGGCAGGTTGAAGCTCCGGGTCTTCATAAAGATGGCGTCATTTGGGGTTTGCGCCACGAGCAGCGAAAGGCAAGTCAGCGCGAATGTGTTCAGACCCATGTAGTGCTCCTTGCCAAGTCAGACACGATTCGATTCGACGAGATCCCAAGCGACCTGGTAGTCTGTTTGCCGCGAGGGACTTGTGACTGTTTTTCTGCAACTGGCTTAGGGCTTGTCCCGTGGGACAGGTTTGGAACGTGTCCCGTGTTCGGACCGAGTCGCAGAAAATATTTTCATTGAAGAAGTGGCCGGAGATTACCGAACATTTCGATCTCGTCAAGCCAAAACTTGAGTCTTTCCTCAGGGAAACCATCAAATTTTTCTTTCGAGCTTGCCGACCAGAAAAATAACGATGAATGCAACGAATACGCAAACAACGACGCTTTGCAGGAACCTGTGGGAGATGCCTTCAGGTGCAACCGCGTTCCCGATACCATGAACGAAGGATTGGAGTTCCTCTTGATTGCGAGCCTCCTGACAACTATACAAATATTTAGTACATAAGAGCGATCCGAAGAGGCGAGGAAATTATGGACGATCGGCCGAGAGAAGAAATCGTAGCCGCATTGGACGACATTGTGTCCGAGCTTCTGGACCAAGCGGGGGTGAGTGAGCCTCCGGTCGATGCGATTGCGCTAGCACAATCTCACCTGGGCATTCCTGTTTCGCTCGATACCCGCCAAGAGCCCCGTGGTCGCGTCCAACGGATCGGACGACGACCGAGAATTTACTTACGTCCCGAGCCAACCGAAGAACGACACCAGTGGACCGTGGCTCACGAGATCGGTCGGCACTTCAAATCGCAAATCCACGAACGGCTCGATCTCGACCCCGAAGAAGCCAAAGCGCTAACGGGAGACTCGCTCCACACACTCTTTTCGTCTCGGCTCTTGGTGCCGACCATTTGGTTTGCTGAAGACGCCAAGGCTTTGGATTTTAATTTGCTCGAACTGAAAAAACGGTACACGACGTCGAGCAACGAAGTCATCGCCAGGCGAATGCTCGACCTCCCGTACCCAACGATCATCACGGTCGTCGACAACGGCACCGTGACGAAACGTAAAACAAACGGTCCCGAGATTAAAGCCACGGAAATGGAGCCGGTCGAGCAACGTTGTTGGGAATACGTCAACCAGAACAGCCTTCCACGGATCGTCACCGAAGGGAATTGGACCGTCCAGGGTTGGCCAATCCATCAGACCGACTGGAAGCGAGAGATCTTGCGGACGGTCGTCGATGAGTAAGACTCGGACCACAGGAGCCGAAATGATGAATGACGAAAACGTTTTTCTCCGAGCCATCGAGCAAGATCGAGACAATCCGGTTCCGCGACTCGTTTATGCGGACTGGCTCGAAGAAAAGGACGACCTGCGTTGTGAGTACTTGCGATTGATGTGTCGAATGGCCGAGTTGCGGGAGGACATTGATTCGAAGTGGATTGAAACCGTTCAGGAAACTCGTTTTGTCACAACTATCTGGCTCAATTCAGGGCGTAGTGTCTCTCTACGAAGTCTGAGGCAGTTTCATGTTTACGAAGGATTGCTTGAGGGACTCCCAACAAAGAAGTTGAATCAACGGATTATAAATCGGACAATCGAAGGTGAGCGACAACAGTCCGGTGGAAACGAGCCTTATCTCATAGAACCTGAGGAGACACCAATCGAATATCGTGGTGAACGCCTCTACCCGTTTGGTGAGCCAGCTTCCATTCCGTCCGTCGGCTGTGTTGGCCGTTTCCACTCTTTTCAACCTGCCCGGAACAGCAACGAGGACTATTCCGAACTGGTATTAATCTGGTTTCAGGACCACATGGCACTCCCGTTTGGAAAAGACGTGTTACCCAAAATCCTGACCATCGATTGGGAAAAGCACGCCCACGATTACATTTGGTGAAAATTGGCTTCTCTCGACAAATATTTCTCCAACTCTTGCGTTCCGGATCTTATTCGATTATCGGTACATCAATAAAGGCTGTGTTTAGCTCTCTTTCGGCGATGTTGCGTCGCCGTTGCGTTTGGTTTTCACGCATCTCAAGGAAGGCTGTTTCAGACTGGCTATTCTGGCCATGCGGTTATGTCAGAAACATAGTCTGGAACAAACAAACCCTTAGCGGTTTAAAACGATAAAAAATAACACAAATGCAAAGCCAGTCCGTGAGCCTTCCATGATCCAGGTCCGGAAGTAGACACAGCCTTTTTTTCGAATCAGTTCGGCACCAACGTATCCAACGTCCGAAGCGTTTTGGGGATCTGTTTCTTGAAGCCGAAATACCCGGCGCGGGCGTGCGGGTGCAGCTCTTTGTCCCAGTTACGCCGCACTTCGGTTGTGTCCAAATTCGCTTGTTTCAACGAGGCATTGATCTGGAACGCGACCTCTCTCCAGGGCCCCTGACACGGCTTGAGCGTCACGACTCCGGCGAGCTGCTCTCGCTGACACCAATCTACGACTTCGGCTGCCGGGTCATTTCCTTCGAGCAGTTCGAACGATATCCCGAAGTGTTCCTGGACTCTCTTTTGACAGTCGAGCATGGCCTGGTCGGAAAAGTCTCGCACGGATTGGGCGAGGTCGTATTGTTCGGCCACCCATTTCATCCCGCATCCCGCAGCGGCCTTGAATTTGTAGCTCTGGAGTTCCGATAGTTCAGGCGTCAGGTCCTCTTGAAACACCAACAGACCGTATTCGTCAGTGTTTCGGAATAAATTCTGGCCGGGGTCGTA
The DNA here is from genome assembly GCA_964423615.1 of uncultured Alcaligenaceae bacterium. GTDB lineage: Bacteria > Planctomycetota > Planctomycetia > Gemmatales > Gemmataceae > CAYRFQ01. Next base: position 55,053 of record CAYRFQ010000035.1, read on the forward strand.
CGGACCTCTCGGGTACTCGTTGTCTTCGTGCAAGGGTTCGGGGTTGTTCGCGAGTTGGTGGCCAGGATGAAACCGCCCGTTGGTGAACTTGCGAATGTTCGAAGCGGTGGCCGTGTAGTTCTTGCCTTTCGTTTGTAGTCCCGCCACCCATCGCCAACTCAACGTGTTCGACGCGGGGTCGGCGTCGAGAAGATGGCGATAGAAGAAGTCCGCCCCCAACGTCCAGGGAAGATTCAACGTGAAAATCCAGATGCTCGCGAACCACATCCTGGCGTGGTTGTGCAAATACCCATTTTCGACGAGTTCACGCGACCATTCGTCGAAGCAATCGATGCCCGTCTCTCCGGCGACAGCCTGGGCGTATTGGCTCCGGGAGTCGGCAAACTTCTCCATCCGTTCGCAGTCCTTCTGAAGCGTCGTCAAGTAGTCGAGCCAAACAGACGGCCGCATCTCGAGCCAGCCTTTCCAGTACGTCCGCCAGAGCACTTCCTGTATGAATTTTTCTGCCGCGTTGGCCGAGTGTTGGGTCAAAACTTGTTGAACGACCTCGCCTTCTGTGATCAGGCGTCTACTAATGTACGGTGATAATACGGAAACGTTCGTTCGGTCTTCCGGGCCGTAATCGTGATTACGAGTGTCTGCGTATTGTCGTCCCGCTCGAGGCAGAAAGTTGTTGAGTCGTTCGAGGCCAGATATTCGTGAAGGATGAAAGTCCATTAGCAATCTGTATCCGTTTGGGGCAAGTGTGAGAAAGTTCGACGGAGTGAAACGCACGGTCTATTCATAGAACCGTTCCAGGACACCGGTAAAGTGCCCGATGAAATTCCATCACAAACGTGGGGCCTCTCGCCGGAAAACACCGATGAGGAATTATGTCGCAACAGAAAACCCAGTTAGTTTGGTTCAAGCGAGACCTCCGCGTCCAAGACCACGCACCGCTCGCGGAGGCGGCCAAGCGTGGCCCCTGTTTGTGTCTTTACGTGTACGAACCCGAGGTGTACACGGCAGAGGACTTCGATTCGGCAAAAATGAACTTTATTAACGATTCGTTACGCGATTTGGCTTTGTCACTCAAACGTCTGGGCGGGCGGTTGACATTTCGGGTCGGAACTTTGCCGCAGGCGTTCGAGGAGCTTTATGACGAGTATCCGTTCGAAGCCATTTGGAGCCACGAAGAAACGGGTAACGACATCACGTACCGACGTGACCAACGAGTATCCGCGTGGGCCAACGAAAAAGGCATCGCGTTGCACCAGTTGCCACAAAACGGCGTCGTGCGTGGACTAAAAAGTCGTGACGGTTGGTCCCGTCTCTGGCAACAACGGATGAACGAGTCGACTGCTCCGATGCCCGAACACGTGACTCCCGTCGAGGGCCTCACTCACGGCCGGCGACGGTCATTGCGGGAACTCGGACTGCCCGAGAGTACGCGAACCGACGTCCAGCACGGAGGAGAATCGCTCGCCCACGAAACTCTCGAAACGTTCCTGACGGATCGAGGCGTAAACTACCGAAGTGATATGTCGAGTCCGTTGACGGGAGAGCAAGGTTGCAGCCGACTGAGTACCTATCTGGCCTGGGGCAATATATCCATCAAGCAGGTCTACCACGCTGTCACTGCTCGGTCCCAAGAACTCAAGGACATCCGCAAGGCCAAACAAGAAATCGACAAACGTTGGCTTCCTTCGTTGTCTTCGTATCAGGGTCGATTGCGGTGGCACTGTCACTTCATGCAGAAGTATGAGGACGAACCACGCATCGAGTTCGAGAACATCAACCGGGGTTACGACGGCCTTCGCGAGAACGAGTTCAACGAAGAGTATTTCCAACGGTGGTGCGAAGGACGAACGGGCTATCCCTTCGTCGACGCGTGCATACGCGCCCTGCATCAAACCGGTTGGACGAACTTTCGCATGCGTGCCATGCTCGTTTCGTTTGCCTCGTACCATCTGTGGCTTCACTGGCGGCGTCCGGCGTTGTATTTAGCACAACAATTCCTCGACTTCGAGCCTGGCATCCACTATAGCCAATTCCAAATGCAATCGGGCGTAACGGGCATCAACACTGTCCGGATTTACTCACCCACGAAACAGGCCCAGGATCAAGACCCCGAAGGAATTTTCATCCGGCGTTACGTCCCGGAACTTTCTGGCGTCCCAACGAAGCACATTGCCGAACCACATAAGATGGCACAGACCGAACAACGCAAAGCCGGTTGCATTATCGGCAAGGACTATCCAGCCCCGATTGTGGATCACAAGGAGGCGACGAAGGCGGCCAAACAGCGAGTTTACGCCGTCAAAGGAAATGCCAAGACCAAAGCCGAATCTCAGAAAGTCTATGAGAAACATGGGAGTCGACGCAGGCCGTCGCGTCCTCCGCGAAAGAAGACACCGAAAAAATCGGACTGGGAACAGGGCACATTGCTCGACGGTTAGAAATTCGATGAGGATGCTCCTATGGCTTTTGAAATCCGGTTTGTCTGGACAAACCAGCCAAAAGAAACAAGAGTCCGTGAGCCTTCCATATTCCAGGAGATTTTGAAGGAGCGAGTCGTACACCCGGGCAAGATGATTTGCACGGGGTCTCATTTCGAGTTTGGACTTCCGGTTTGCTTGGAAAACAGGAGTAGCCACGCTTGGTCTTTTGAAGACGTGTGTGTTATACAATCTGTCGGATAGCGAGGTGTCGTTGTTGATCGAGGCAATCGGCTCGAGTTGTCGATTTTCTTGTTCGGTGGTTTGTATGGGACGACCTAAAACTTAGGCCGATTGAGAGACCGAAAGGCCCGACCATGAGTCGAGTCCCAGAAATTTTTTAAAATTGATACCTCACTTCGAACCGGAAGATGTTTTCGTACCACCTGTTGCCTGTGATGGGACGACCATAGCCACCGTAGAGATCAAAACGTTCGCCCAACCCAATTCGGAATCCCATTTTCGCATTGAGAATACTTACGCCGCTGGAGTCGCGAATTTCTGACAGCCCTGATGGAAACAGAACTCCTTCTTTCCCATCCAATACAGTCCAACCTACTAACTCCAACACCGGAGTTACACGGATTCGTTCACGAGGATAGAAGTCATAATGCACGCCGAGTCCATAGCGGATCACGTCTCCCGCGAAGTCGGTTCCACCGATGGGAATCCAATACCGTAGCTCTCCCTCGAAAGCCAAGCGTTCGTTGAACGCTTTGTACACGAGCAAAGCTGGTTCCAGACTCACGTGATCGGTCCCCAATCCTTCGCCTGCTTCGCCGGTCGGAATGTATGTGCGGAACTGAAACGTGGTGACGGTATCGCAATTGTTCCAAAAGGCCCATTTGAATCCGGCATTCATATCCCCCAGGCCACCATCGTTGGCGTTGACGAACGGATCGGAAAACCGGACTGGAACTTCGCAAAAAACAGAAAACCGATCCGTCACGAGCGTTTCGCCATACGCGAATAATTCCTGCACGTTGGCGCTGCTTTCCGGAAATGGCAACCCAGGCGTTCCAGGTCCTGGTTGGGCATAGAAGAACTCGGCTCTTGCGGGGCGGCGAATGTTATACCCTGTGTCGACACGAAAGCGAAATTGGTTTCCAGGAATCGCGCTGTCGATATACCCCACCTGCGTATCGCTGACGTCGGTTTCGCCAAGACCCTGTGCATGGCTCGACTGCGGGCAGAACACGAAAATCACCCCAACCAGGAACGTCAAAAACCCCGATGCAGTTGGTTTCCGAATCATCACTTCAATCCTCTGCGCGCGGGAAAACCACAATTCACAAGCCATGACAAGTATACCGATCGACAAACACATCACCCCCCATGCAAGGTATGTGTCCTAGCGAGAATGTTTCCAAGACCGATTGCTGAATTTGTAGGGACAAAAGGGATTAGGACGGTGGGACGTGGGCCAGCGAATTGGACGGATGATAAATGGCTCCTCTGAGGTCCTGCGGATCAGGATTTGTTTTCCTTCGGTATTTTCGCATTCAGAACTTTGATGACGTTCTGATATTCCGGGTCATCGTGTAAGGGTTGGAAGATGTCGGCTTCATTCGGCAGACGTCGCAAGGTTCCAGGAAGTCGGTTCACGGTCGTCGTCAACAACTCAACTGCGCGTCGAGCATACGCCCGACGAACTCGGTCGCGTTCTTGGGAGTTTTCAATAGTGGTGTCTTTCTCGACAAGCGGGATACATCGCGCTGTGAAACAAGCTGCATAGTAAGAATAGAGTGGTTGATCCGAGAACTCGTACGCCAGAGCCCTGGCGGCTTCCACAGCCTGTTTGTGTTTTTGGAGTTGCACGAGGATTTCCGCGAGCCCCTGGTACCGAGTTCGCAAAAACACCTTGATCTGACGATCGTCGGAATTTTGGCCCGAAGCGGCTCGCAAGTGAGTGATCGCCTTTTCAAAACAGTTCCGAACGTGGGGCAGGTCTTTGTTGGCATAGTAGACGTGAGCCATGTTCCCGTAGACGACGCCAAGTTCTCTCCTGTAGCTGGTAACGTTCGGGTCGGAGTTGACCAGGTCCAACAAAATCTGTTCTGCCTGCTTCCAGTGCTTCTGGGCCATTTCGCTCTCCTTGGAACGCCAGAGGACATGGCCGAGGCTGTTGTGCACGACTGCCAACTTCAGCTTGTACTTGGGACGTTCCGGGAAGGCCTCATTGAGCACAACGAGCAGGTCCAACGCACGAGTGAGTTCTCTTCTCGCCGCCGAGTAATTCCGTTGCATGCTCAGGAGGTTTCCGAGGTTTTGGTACGAGACTGCCAAGTCTCTTCTCCATGTGGCCTTGAAGCGCCATCTCGGGTTCGACGTGAACAAAGTAATCGATTGGCGGTAGTCCTTCGCGGCCCCGTCGTACTCTTGCAGTTGTTTCCGGAGAACGCCACGATTGATATGGCTCAAAGCAAGTTCATACGTGCAGGCCACGTCGTCGGGGAATTGGTCATGAAGTTGGCTCAACCGTCCAATGGCATCGTCGAAGTATTCCCTGGCTTCGTCGCCTTTTCCCGCCTTGTTGGTGTAAACAATGCCGAGATTGTACGAACTTCGGGCCATGACTTTTTGGTAATCCCGGTTTTTCGGAAACTCCTTGATGAGGGGCTGTTGGAGTTGTCGGGCGAGTCGATAATACCGAGTCGCTTGTTCCATGGGTTGCCCGTTTTGCTTCACCAACTCGCCATACCAGTTGTAACAGTCGGCAAGCTCATAACGGACATCCGGATGAGGAGTGGCGGCTTCTTCAAGGAGACGGTTCTGTATCGAGATGGCCAACTCGTAGGCCGATTTGGCTTTGTCGTGCTGATGGAGAACACGATAGATTTGCCCCAAACGGAAATGGGCCTGGGCCGTGGATCGGAGGATCTTGGGATCGTCGCTGTTGACCTGGGCGAGTTCCTCGTACACTTTCGCCGTTTTCTCGAGAAACTTCCGTTGGAGCGGATCGCCTCGCAAAGGCTGATCGGCCAAATATTCGGTGGCCACTTCCACATAGACGTCGTCCAGGAAGGCGAGAAGCAGCTCCAGTTTGGAACGAGCCTCGTCGGCGGCCACGCGGGCTTGTCGTGCCGATTCCTGAACTTGAATGTAGGACCACACACCCATGCCGGTTGTGACAATAACGGCGAGAAGAACCACGCCAATGGCCAGAGCCGTGCGGGGACTCCTCTTGGTCCACTTCCAGAACTGTTCCGCTCGCCCGACGGGCCGAGCTTCGATCGGTTCGTCGTTCAAAAATCGCCGCACATCCTCGGCCAACTTCAGGGCGCTGCCATATCGCTTCGTTGGGTCCTTTTGCAAACACTTTAGACAGATCGTTTCCAGATCGCGAGGTATCTTCGACTGGAACTGTCGGAGAGCCACAGGTTCGGCATGCCGGACTTGGTGGATAGTATCGAAGGTGTTGGCTCCCAAAAAAGGAGGTCGACCGGTAAGAAGTTCATACAGCATCACTCCGAGGGCATACACGTCAGCCAATGGGCCCACCTGCTTCGGATGGCCCAAAGCCTGCTCGGGAGCCATGTAAGTGGGCGTCCCCAAAATCGAACCTGTCTGCGTCAATAGTTCGGATTCTTCCAACCTCTTGACCAAACCAAAATCGGTGATTTTCGGTTCTCCGGACGAGGTCAACAGGATGTTGGCTGGTTTCAAATCGCGATGCACGAGACCTTCCAGGTGTGCGGTGTGGATGGCGCGGGCAAGACATTCAATCAGTTCGGCGGCTTCTTGAGGCGGTTGCGGGATCCCTCTGACTTTCTGAGCCAAATTCCCGCCATCAACGAACTCGAGTGAGAAGTAGGGGATACCGTTATGTTCGCCAAAGCCATAGATCTGCACTATGTTCGGGTGGTGTAATTTGGCCACGGCTTCAGCTTCCGCCCGAAACCGAGCTGTCTGGTGAGGTCCTGCATGGTCACCGGCCAAAATCACTTTGAGGGCCACAACTCGACCCAAACTCAACTCGCGAGCCTTGTAAACCACGCCCATACCACCGCGACCCAATTCGGCCAGGATATCATGGTCCGCGATATGCCCTCCGACCCCGACATAGTTGGACAGCCGCACTGTCTTTGATGTTACCGCAACGGCAGGGAGGAGTTGAGTTTCCTTCTTCTCCTGGACCTCGGCATGACGAGTGTGTTCCTCGCGTTGCAAGCGAACCCAGTCCGGGTCAAGGTTGGGAAAACGAGCAATGTACTCCTGAGCACTCCAGTCCTCACCTGCTCGATTTCGCAGAGCCATCTCCAGAATAACAAGTTGCTGTAAGACGGTACTTCGATGACTTATCTCGCGTTTTCCCAAGATATCTTCGACACGAACGCAGTTTCTCGCTTGGAAGTCTTTTTCGAACTTATCACAAAGCTCATTCACCTCCAAGATGACGGAGAGCGGCAAATCAGTCACATCTCGGAGCCTTGGATTTTCCACGAGGATGCCTCCTTGATACTTGCAGAGACGAGGATTACTTGCCGAAGGAACAAGTAATCCCATCTTAAACCGTGGAGGAAAGGAAAACTGAAATTTTTCGAAAGAAGCAAAAGGCCTTGTCCTTCTCGACGTTCTTCCGGCTGGCTGCTCGAAGCATTGGCAGTTCCCGAGGCTTGAAAATCTCTCACTCTCTTGCGTTCTGGATCGGCTTCCTGTACGACAATAACAATGGCTGTGTCTAGCTTTCTGTCGGCGATGTTGCGTCGCCGTTGCGTTTGGTATCCGTGCGTCTCAAGGAAGGCTGTTTCAGACTCACTGATCGGGTTTGGCCAAAGGTCTTCGACCCAAGTCTGGAGCAACCTCGTAGTTCGCGGTTTCTTGGGTCGAAGACCTTTGGCCAAACCCGGTGAGTCCGTGAGCCTTCCATGGTCCAAGTGACGAAGTAGACACAGCTTTTTCTTTTCCGCGTCTTGGCTTGCTGTCGGTTTTCGTTAACCGACGGATGCAACCGCACAGCATTTCCCAATGGGCCATCCTGTTTCTGCTCATTGTGTACCTGTCTTGGCACAGTTTTTGTTCCTTGTGTTATCTTAGGAGTCTTGAGACCTGAACCGCACACTGCGAGAGTATCTCAACAACACAACTGTGCGGTTCCAGCACCTCACTTCCTTCGAAACTCAGGTGATTGCGAATCCAAGAAAGGTAAATTTTCGATGCGAATCGTCATAGTTGGTGGAGTCGCGGGTGGTGCGTCGGCGGCAGCTCGGGCGCGTCGTCTCTCCGAAGAGGCCGAGATTATCGTTTTTGAGCGTGGCCCCGACGTGTCTTTCGCAAATTGTGGAATGCCGTACTACATTAGCGAGGAAATCACCCCCCGTGACAAACTCTTGGTCGTCAAGCCGGAGATGTTACGCAACCGATACAACATCGACGTCCGCACACGCTGCTCCGTTGAGGCCATCGACCGCCAGAACAAAACGGTCCGGGTACAAGACCTTGCCACCGGCCAAACGCTTGAACAGCCTTACGACAAACTCGTTCTGTCTCCCGGAGCATCACCGTTGCGACCGCCGATACCCGGACTCGACCTGCCGGGCATCTACACCCTACGCAACCTCGAAGACATGGACCGAATCAAGTCCGCTATCGACCAATCGCACGACCACGTTGTTATCGTCGGGGCTGGTTTCATCGGCCTCGAACTGGCCGAAGGGCTGGTCCACCGAGGCATCCGCACTAGCATCGTTGAACTCCAGGATCAGGTGTTGCCACCGCTCGACAAGGAGATGACCACCCCACTCAACAAGCACCTTCGTGCCAAAGGAGTCAACCTGGTCCTTGGCCAGTCGGCCTCGGCATTCGAAGGCGATGGAGACCATCTCCGAGTGATTCTCCAATCGAGCGATTCCCTCGTCGCCAATGTCGTGGTTCTGGGAATCGGTGTGAAGCCCGAAAATCAACTGGCCGTCGATGCCGGTCTGGAAGTCGGACCGCGAGGTGGCATCGTCGTTAATGCCCACATGCAGACGACTGACGCGGACATCTACGCCGTCGGTGACGCGGTCCAGATCACCGACTTTGTGACAGGGACTCCGACCCAGATCCCACTTGCAGGTCCAGCCAATCGCCAGGGACGTATCGCCGCCGACCACATCTTCGGACGCGACAGTCGCTATCGAGGAACACAGGGAACTGCCATTGTTCGAGTGTTCGACATGACCGCCGCCGCAACCGGGTCAAGCGAGAAAATCCTCAAACGAGTCGGCAAGGACTTCCGCAAGATATATATCCACCCGATCAACCACGCGGGGTATTATCCTGGTGCCGAGGGAATGTCTCTCAAGGTCTTGTTCGACCCTACAGACGGTAAGATTTTGGGAGCGCAGGGTGTCGGGGGTGCAGGCGTGGACAAACGCATCGACGTGTTGGCCATGGCCATCCAGGCAGGCTTCACGGTCTTTGATTTGGAAGAAACCGAGCTGGCTTACTCGCCGCAGTATGGCTCAGCCAAGGACCCTGTCAACATGGTCGGATTTGTGGCCAGCGGTCTCCTTCGGGAGGATCATCCACAAATGCACTTCGACGAGCTGTTGGCCCTCGAAGCTGGTGGTCAAAGTCCGTACGTAGTCGACGTCCGGACACCACAAGAATACAAGGCCGGTCATGTCCCTGGTGCCGTCAATATCCCCGTTGATGAACTGCGGTTACGGCTCGACGAACTGCCAAAGGATGCTCCGATTGCGATGTATTGCAAGGTCGGCATGCGAGGCTACCTCGCCACGCGTATCGCAAAACAGAATGGTTTCGATGCCTTGAATCTGGCGGGAGGGTACACGACGTATCGAATGTTTGTGCCGGAGGAAGGGGCGGTCAGGGTAGGCAAGTAACAAAGCCGACGTTGTGCCATCTTCGGAGCCCGACGATGGCATAACCTCCAGCAACAAAGCAAAAACCGACACTTGGAATCTCATCCATCTTTGTCTCGAACAACGGAATCCGCGAACACTGATTCTGCCTGCCTTACTTCGTTAACTTCCTTGGCGGACACCCCTGGAAAAACTCCCAGATGACTTCTGTCCCGTCGAAATCTCGGTTCGTCTTGCCGAGATAGCCTTCTAACACTTCGGTGTCCCGGAGCGGCCATCGGTGTCCGCCATTCTTTATGCGATACACTTCTACGCGATGACCACCAAAACCTGAGGGGAATTTGGTCAGGACCGTTGTTGTGCCGTCGGTCTTGTCGGTGTCTTTGAGCGGGATCATTTTCGGCTTGCCTTTGATGCCGTTTAGTGCGACGTACTTCTTGACAGTCTCTCGCGTCGAAATGACACGACCACGTTTCCCGATCTTGTTCATTCCGATCGGTCCGCCATTGAACGGAACGAGGGCATCGGCGTCACCCTGGATGATCAAGATCGAGACGGGATATTTCGGTCGGAATTTCGAGGCAATCGGCTCGGCGATTCCACCAATGACCGGAGCGATGGCCGTGAACACATCGGATGCGTTGGCCGCAAGATAATGGCTGAAAATGCCGCCGTTGGAAGCACCCGTCGCGAAGACGCGCGACCGATCGACTTTGTATTTCTTAGCGACAACATCCAAAACGCGCCGTAGGAACTTCACGTCGTCGATTTTCTTCTGGTGAGAGACCAGACCAGAGGCGTTCCGTCCGTCGTTCCAATTACCCTTGTAGGCCTCGGGGTGGATGACAATAAAACCGTCTTTCGCGGCGAGTTCGTTGAAGCCGAGACGATCGTACCTGCGAGCCTTTCCGCCTCCACCGTGTAAGACGAAAATAATGGGTGCCGGGTTTTTCAACTTTTTGGGAACGAACAACACGTACTTCCGCTGGAGTCCGTCGACCTCGATCGTTTGTACCTTCCCCAGATACCGGAAATCGATGCGAGGTCGTTGGACTCGCTTACCCAGAAACTGTGCAAGTTTGTCGAGTTCGGCGCGGCTCACTTTGAAGTCTCGGTTCGCGTCGGCCCGAAAGAGCGTTTTGCCGAATTTCTTCCGAATGTCCTTTGGAATCTCAAAGGCCGATAACGAGCCGTCTTTGTTCCGATCGAGTTTTTGGAAATCGTCTTGGAGTTTCTTCAACTCAGGTGGGAGTTTGGGCGCCTTTTGTTTCTTGGATTCTTGGGCTTGTCCCAAGGTGGCAACTGCGAAAGCCAAGAGCGCTGCGATTAGGATAGAGTGCAAGGACATGGCGTCTCCTCGAACGTGTAAATTCTCAACACAACTTCGGAATGGTTTGGTTCACCCCACGCTCTCAACCGGTTGTGGGAAATCGCTTGGTTTCTTTGCCCGTTTGGTAAACACCATCACGCCATCATCGACGGGTGACTTCCGAAACATCTTCTTATCTTGGAAATAGTTCTGTGGATTGAGCCACGGTTCACGGTCACCTTGTTTCGGGAACCGATGAATCGATCGTTGGACATAACCCGGAGTGAAGTAGTCCAGGAATGGTCGGGGAGACATTCCACGATCTTCTTCACGCAGACGCGGCGTACATTGGTGAAAGCCGCCTTTGTCCATGTGGTTGATGAGCCGACAAATGTATTCCGCCGTGAGGTCCGCTCGCAGGGTCCACGAAGCATTAATGTAGCCGAACGTGTAGACCATATTGGGCACATCCGAATACATCATGCCCTTATACGTGAAGGTGTCCGAGAAATCGACGGGAGCATCATCGACGTAGAATTCCACATTGCCGAGTGTTACCAGGGTAAGTCCAGTAGCCGTTACGATGATATCGGCTTCGAGAATCTCGCCCGACTGAAGGCGAATTCCTTTTTCGGTGAACGTATCGATGTGTCCTGTCGCCATCGAAGCTTTGCCGGACTTGATGGCCTGAAAAAGGTCACCGTCGGGGACGACACAGAGGCGTTGGTCCCAGGGATTATAGGTCGGCGTGAAATGGGTCTCAACGTCGTAGTCCTCGCCAAGTTGCTCGCGGACCATCTCGATCAGCCGTTTCTTGGCGGCTTCTGGATGCTCACGCATGCGACGGTAAAAATATTGCTGGAGACTCACGTTCTTCCAACGGGTGAGTGCATACGCTATTTTCTGAGGTAGAAATCGACGCAAGAAATTCGCGACCTTATCTTCAGATGGCAAAGCGACCACATACGTCGGCGAACGTTGGAGCATGACCACATGCTCCACATCCTCGGCGATAGCCGGAACGAGAGTCATTGCGGTAGCTCCGGACCCGATGACGATGACTTTCTTGCCCTTGTGATCGAGGTCTTCGGGCCACTCCTGAGGATGAACCAGCTGTCCCTGGAACGACTCACGGCCTGGAAATTCCGGTGTATGACCGCCCTTATAGCTGTAGTACCCCGTACACATTAACAGCATGTTACATTGGAAAGTGACCGTTTCGCCGGTCTCTTTGAGTTCGACTTGCACCGTCCAACTTGCATCCTCGCTTGACCAACTTGCCTTCTTGACGAAATGCCCATACCTGATGTGTTTATCGATGCCATTTTCGCGAGCCGTATCCTGGACGTATTTCAGGATAGACGGTCCGTCGGCGATGGCTTTTGCCTCGAGCCAGGGCTTGAAGGTATATCCGAGCGTGTGCATGTCGCTGTCAGACCGAATCCCAGGATAGCGAAAAAGGTCCCACGTACCGCCCAGGACGTCACGACCTTCGAGAACGGCGTAGGTCTTTTTGGGACACTTGTCCTGTAAGTGATACGCCATCCCGATGCCCGAAAGCCCAGCCCCAACGATCAACACATCGAAATATTCCGTGGCCATGGTCAAACTCTCCTCTTGGGTTTCCAGGCGGTGTCGAAGGCCAAACACCTCGTCTTCGGGATCTTAATTCCAAGCTAACGTATTGTAGTCCGTACAACGTTCCAGGGGCACTGGCGAAATCGACACTGGAGCAGCGACTATACTGAGAATACTAATATCTCCGAAAATTCTGATCGCCACTTCCCGAGTCGCCAGAACAATCTCCCTCTTCTTCACCTTCCATGGTGAAAGGTTAGATAAGGAGAGGTCTTTACCTCTCATCAGCTTGCCCACTCGATCGTTGGTGGGGTAAATCCACAATCCCTGAAATTCAGTAAGGCTAACCATGCAAAACTCACGAGGGGTAGGCAAGAAGGGGGTCTTGGTGTTAGCGTGGCTTCTTGGGGTCGCTTCTAACGTTGCCGCAGACGAACCTTTTCCTCTGCAACCGGCGGATACTTCGAGTCCGAAAGCAACGCTCTTGAGTTTCGTCGATGCTTGCAATCGAATCTACGAAATCATTCACGCGGAAAAGCAATTTGATCGCCGTGGCCACCAATACCTACCCGTGGTCAAACGCATCTTCGATTGCATGGATTTGCGAAAAGTCCCTGAGTGTGCACGGGATCAATACGCGGGAGAAGCCGCCATCTCCCTCAAGGAAGTCTTGGACCGCATCGAGTGGCCCGACGACAAGACTCTTGAGAAGGTCAGTCAGTCCAGGCCGGACCTCGTGCGCTGGCGTGTCCCTGGAACACGCTTAGTCATCGAAAAGATGAAAGACGGCCCTCAAGCGGGAGAGTATTTATACACGGCCGAGACTGTGAAACGTGCTTCAGACTTCTACCAAGAAATCAAGCACCTCCCATACCGAGAGACGACAGGACCCAAAGTGGCTCCTGACTTTTACAACTGGTTTCTTTCCGAGCCCGGAAATCCGTACATGGCTCCCTTCGTCCGTTCTCTCCCGAGCTGGTTCCGAACTCGGTTGTGGGGCCTCGCTGTTTGGAGGTGGGTAGGTCTGATTCTCACAATGACCTTGGGCATCCTGGCTTTGGTAGGGGTGTATCATTTGGGCGCAAAAGTAGCTAACTGGACGCGAGAAAAACGACCGATCCTTTACCTGCTCACGATGCTATTTCAGGTCGTGGGGTTGCTCATTCCGTTCGGTCTCAAGGTCATAGTTGATAACTACTTGACGCTCCGTGGAGGTGCCCTGTATGTGTCCTTTTTCGCTCTCGATGTCGTAATTCTGGTCGCGGGAGCGGTCCTGATCATGGCCGCAGGAAATCGAATCGCCGAACTCGTCATCGCTTCTCCCGCCATCCAGACGAGGGGACTTGATGCCCACTTTACCCGAATAATCACCAAAGTTCTGAGCATCGGGGCCGTGGTGATCCTGTGTCTCGAAGGTGGCCGGTCTTTGGGCATCCCGATCACGACACTCATCGCGAGTGCCGGCGTCGGTGGTCTGGCCGTGGCTTTGGCAGCCCAAGACACCCTCAAAAACTTGTTCGGGAGCATGATGATTTTGTTCGACAAACCGTACAAAGTTGGGGAGCGCATCGTCATCAAGGGTTATGACGGTGTAGTCGAAGAGATCGGAATGCGGTCGACGCGAATTCGATTACTTACCGGGCACATGGTCTCCATCCCCAATGAAGAGATGGCTCGCTCAGACATCGAGAACATCGCCCGTCGTCCACACATTCGAAGAAAGACAAACATGCACATCCCGCTGAACACACCCGTTGCAAAGATCGAGAAGGCCATTGCAGTCATTCGCTCAGCGTTTGAGGACCATGAAGGGATGGACCCTGAACGGCCACCAAAGGTCTACTTCAACGAGTTCAACAACGACTCTTTCAACGTGTGCATCTTTTGTTGGTTTAGTCCTCCGGACTATTGGAAATACCTGGAGTTCACCGAGCAGGTCAACTTCACAATCGTTCGAGCGTTTGAAGAACAAGGCATCCCCTTCTCGCTACCCTAAGCATTACGGGTATTCCAAAGATGAGCGAGGTCGCTAATAATAGTAAGGAGT
>CAYRFQ010000036.1:0-67393 GCA_964423615.1 uncultured Alcaligenaceae bacterium
TTGTAGGAGTTAAGGAGCACCAGAAAGCAAGACCTCGCGCTGTAGTACTAAAAAAGCCAAAGCGGTGGGATCTATGATCCCACCGCTTCGCTGGTAAACTTACCCGTACCCAGTGACTCAGGAACTCGATGATTTCTGGGCCTTGGTTGCTTCAATTGCATCGATGAGCCCGTCTTTGTCTGCGTCAAGTCGATCGAAAATGCCTCGATCCCCCAGGAATTCACGAGCAGAAACATCGCCGTCGCCATTCGTGTCCATCCGCTGGAACCACAACGGCCCATTTCCGCGGTAAGACGTTCTCGAAACTGGGCGAGGTGTGTAGGGGTTGTTGGTCGAATAGATCCGGCCTTGGCTGACGTAGACAGTGAACTCCTTGGGGAATTCTTGTTCGGAAATCTGCTCGTCTTTGTCGAAATCCAGCGTTTTCAAATCGTCCCATGCCGAGAGAAGTTCCCGCATCGTCAACCGGCCATCTCGATTTCCATCGATGACGGTGAACAGTTTACGGCCTTCAGACTGGAACTTGACACTGACGTACTGGTTCCGGCTCCGCTGGAGGAGGTTCCAAAACCTCTGAATTTCCGCCTCCGTAATCTTCCGATCTCCGTTCTTGTCGAACAACGGAAACACCTTCCGAAGGTACGTGTACCGCCGATCGATCAAGTCGACCATCGTTAGATACTTCTTTTTCTTCGGGTTGGCCATCTGGAACAGCCGGATATAGTAGTTGGCCTGGGCAGACGGCGCAGGAAGGATCGGGGCGGTTACCCGAAAGGCAATGTTGGCATTTCCAACGCGAAAACTATTGTTCCGCTTCCGAATTTTTTCCAGAAACGTCGGTTTCCTCGTCTCCTTGTTCGGCTTTTTCATGCCCATCATCCCGGCCGTTCCAATCGGTAGCTGGACTTGCGTAACTTGGACAACGTTTCGCCAGATTTTGGTCTCTGTTAGCGTCAACACCCCGTCCTGATCTGCATCGAGCTTGCTGAATTGCTCCTTCGACAACCCCAGTTCTTTCTGGGTCAAGCCACCGTTTTTATCCCGATCATATTTAACGAGTAGCATTTCGGGAAGTTTGGCCCGATCCGCCGCGGTGAGAACCAATTCGAAAGAAGGAAGGACTATTGGTACCGAAGGGATTCGACGAGTCGGTCGAACCGCCACTCCGGTCGTCATCGGGGCACCGGGAATCTCCGTCTCGATAAGCATTTCGTCGTCGTTGGCGTCGTACTTCCGAATCAGTTCAATCCCTGCGGTCAATTCCTGTTTCGAAAGTTTGCGGTCATCGTTGGTATCGATTGCCTCAAACAACCATCGCTTAGACGAGCTCGTTGATCTTGGGCGGTTCAAAGAGGGACTTAGCTGGATCGAGGCCATCCGGGGATTGGCCGAATAGTGGGCGACCAAATCATCGACGGATACTTTCTCCTGCGGGCTTTTGCCAAAGGTGGTGATGTCCAACCCAACTGTATTCCGTGGGTAATAGTAACCGTTCCGCAGGATAGATGCGAAGGAGGTCGCGTCGGGCATATTCCGGATTTCAAGTGCATTCAATTTCCCATCGCTGTCACGGTCGCAATATCTCACCCAATCGGCTACGACCGATCGAAAGAGCTGGTTCGGCGGCTCGCCGTTAATACGTATGTCGAGTCGGAATAACTTTGGGGTTTCACCCCAATAAACGACTTCCACCGATTGGGAAGCCGCCTCATCGGACGACGCACCTACCGGAATCGCCAACCAAGCCAGAAAGCTCAAGCCGGTGAGCAACCTCATGCAAGAACCTCCCGGATCGGACGACCATCCGGATCGGCGAAACGAATCGGCCTGCTGATGTTGGACAGGTTTTGCTTCCGAGGGTTGATGCCCAAAGCCGATGCAATCGTAGCGATGAAGTCAGGGACCGACGTTGGTTTGTCACCAACAACTTGCGTTCCATCCGCACTCGTCGCCCCGTACGCTTGCCCACCCCGAATACCGCCACCACCTAACACCGTGGACCACGCTTGGGGATAGTGATCTCGTCCGTTTCCTTGATTGATCCGAGGCGTTCGACCGAATTCACCCATCCAAACAATGAGTGTCGAATCGAGCAAGCCTCGAGCTTTCAAGTCCTTCATGAGGGTAGCCCAGGCTGGGTCGAGGACCTGGCTCAACGTCCGAACTGTATTGAAATTGTTGTTGTGAGAGTCCCAACCCTGAGTGCCTGGAGCTTGGGAAAGGCTAACTTCGACGAACGGGACGCCTCGCTCGACCAAACGCCGGGCTAGCAAACATCCTTGCCCAAACAAATTCCGGCCGTATTGGTCACGGACCCGATCCGGCTCCGAGCCCAAGTCGAATGCCGAAGCTGCCGACGTTCGCATCATCTGGACGGCGCGGGTGTAGGCCGTTTGGTGGCTGCGGGTGGTGATACTCGGGTGACTGCGAACAAAATCGTTCTGCATTTCTTCGAGAATCCGAACTCGAGCGGCAGCCTGTTCCTGGGTAACGCCCTGGGGTAAGTCCAAATCCTGAACACGCAAAGCACTTTCGTAATTGTCATTCTGATTCGGTGGGGCGAAAGGATTGATGGTCTCGCCAACGATCAAAGGAGCATAGCGTGGCCCCAGGAATCCCGAGTTGAATGCGTTCCGTGAAAGCTGTCTGTAGGGGGCGATGCTAACGAAGTTTGGCAACGGAGTCTCGTCGGAACCCAGTTCCTTGGACACCAACGAACCGAGTGTGGGATACTGGATCGTTCCGGTTGGTAGGTACCCAGTTCGTAAGTAATACGTCGCTCGAGTGTGGTCACCTTCTCGTGTGGACATCGACCGGATGATGGCCAGGTCGTCCATCTGGCGAGCAAGTTGTGGAAGGTGTTCGCTGATCCGCAAGCCAGGAACGGTCGTTTGGGTTTCCCGGAATGGACCACCGTTCACATGACCTGGCTTGAGGTCAAACGTGTCCATTTGGCTCGGTCCCCCAGACATCCACAGGAGTATACAAGCCCGACGACGTTGGGGGTTGTTGGCCGTTTCGGCTGCAACTCGCTCGAGCCAACCTGACATCGAGCATCCGACAACTCCTGCCGAAGCAAGCGTCAACCATTCACGCCGCGAAAGGGGCGTTTTGAAGTCACCAATGCGAGAACCCAAGTTGCTCATGATTCCAAGCCCTCGAGAAAAAGTGGTCCAGGCCCGACACACGAGCCCAGGGTGAAAGCGAAACGTAGAACTGATTTCTAGAAAAGGTTTAATGGTTGAAACGAAATTCCGGGGTATTCAACAATGCCCAGAAGACGTCTCCCAGCGCTTCTTTCTCATCCCTACGAGCCCCGCCAGTCTGGACATAGGCTTCGACCCGTTTCAGCTCTGTCTCTCGGGGGAGCCGGCTTAAAGTCGCCAAATACAGTGTCGAGATTTTGTCTTTTGTCGTGAAGAAAGGTGCTTCCACGATGGCCGTCAGCGTCTGACTTGTTCTTAAACTCGTGGCGTCACTGACGACTTTGCCGTTCATCAGGGCCAACGCCTGAAGAATCGAGGTCTGCGTAGTAGTCGGGTAATCCGTCCGTTTGAAGTCTGCAAGGAATCGTGCACGAGGAGTGCTCCGATTGAACAAGACATAACGAGTGCGACCAGAGGAAATCGCCTGGTATCCCGTTGCCTGGACAAGACTGTCGAAGAGTTGTTCAGGCGTCATGGCTTTCACTGACATCCGGGCAAACAGCCGTGGGTCCTCTTGAGATTTGTGGCTCAACTTGCTCGTGCGTTGATAAGTCTCGCTCAGCATGATGGCTTTTACGATGTACTGAATGTCGAAGTCATGGCGGACGAACTGGTCAGCTAGAGCGTCGAGCAACTTGGGGTGACTGGGTGGGTTTGCCTCACCGGCTTCCTCGTCCACAGGATCGACGATGCCAATTCCGAACAAATGGGCCCACAGTCGATTCACTGTATTGCGAGCAAAGTAGGGATTCTTGGGAGAAGTGATCCACTCGGCCAACACTGCTTGCGGTGACGATCCTTGATCGAGTCTGGGAGCCTCTCCGTTCAAGAATTTCGCTTCGACCACCGTACCCGTTTTGGGAATCTTGATCTTGCCTGGGTAGGGTACCGGAATTTTTTGCTGTCCTAGTCGAACAACGGGAGTTCGTGAGACTGACGAAAAGAAGGCTGCGAACTCCCAAAAATGCTTGCGTTCCCACTTCGCGAACGGATGGTCGTGGCACTGAGCGCAGTCGATACGAACTCCAAGAAAGACTTTTGCGGTCGTGGCCGCGACGAGTTCGGGCTTCCTCTCGTTCGCGAAATAAAAGGCCTGAACCCCGAAGTTCGTTCGCAAGGGTGAAGGACCGCGTCCTTGATAGGCCTGTGTTCCGGTGGAACTCAGCAACTCCCGCACTATTTTGTCATACCCAACATTCGACCGTAGCTTCGTCTCAAGCCATTTCTCGAATTGAGGTCGATAGGCTTGGTAGCGAACATTACTTGTGGCGGGCAGTATGATGTCACGGAAGGTATTCCCAAAGTGGGACACATAGCGTCCGCTCCCCAAAAGTTCGTTGATGATCCTTTCCCGCTTGTTCGGCTTCTTCTCGGCAAGGAACGCCCGCACCTCCGAAACGCGAGGTATGCGCCCGGTCAGATCAAGATACACACGTCGAAGAAACTCAGTGTCCTGGGCGATGGATGCGGGCTTGACTGTGTTGGCCTTCCACTGGGTAGTGACCGTGCGATCGATCAGTTTGGCGAGCTCTTGGACCGCTAGAGTTTTCGTTTCCGGATGTGATTTGGTCGATTTCGTTTCAGCCAGTGTCGGTCCGACCGAGACGAATAGACCCAAGCTGGCTAAGAATAAACCCACGAGCGAACGCTTCATGGTAACCCCTTCATGTTGCGTGTTGTTGCCGCCAAGCAGGCGTGTTTTGCCAGATGGTCCTTTACAACCAGTCAGCAAGAACGACCAGGTCGGAGCAGAGTCTACCACGGGACAAAGAGACTTCGTTCCTCGCTTATAAAAACTCCTTCAGTCTATATTTCTAACACGATTTCTCTCAAATAGCATCTTCCCTCAGGCTTTGGTTGTTCCAAGATCGTTCGAACAATCGAAGAACCATGGACACGAATCTGCCTTTGGGTATTGCGTAAAAAGCACTTGATCACACCTGGTTCTTTGAATATCGACGATTGGAACTCCAACTTGGTTTGCCCTCGAAATCTTAGTCCGAGGCCGTGATCTGTTCGGGGCGAGTCTGCGATTTGGGAGCGCTCGGTTCCTGTTGAATCATCTTGACGACTCGTTGATAAACGAACCAATCCGGTAACCACCGCAACAACTGGATCAACCAGGTCGTCTGCCACGGAAAATTGTAGACTTTCGCTTTCCGTTTTAGTGCCTTGATGATTTTCCTCGCCGCTTTTTCCGGAGACATAAGAAAGGGCAGGGTGTAGCGAAAGCGATCCACCATTCGCGTGTCGATGAATCCAGGACAAACTGTGGTGACTGCGACTTTGTGGCCTCGAAGTTGAATCCGCAACCCTTCCAGATAAAGGTTCACTCCCGCTTTGGCTGCACAGTAGCCGGAATGGCCCGGTAACCCCTTGTAGGACGCAAGACTGGAAATGGCCGTGATGTGTCCAGTTCGTCGTTCCATCATTTCGGGTAAAACGGCTTCAATCGAGTAAATCACTCCAAGCAAATTCACTCGTACAATATTTTCGACATGATCAATATTACTCTGGTCCAGGTAGGTAGGTCCAGCAAGTCCTGCATTGGCAATCAACAAATCGACGGGCCCTAGCTGATCCCGCAACACACCCAGAGCGACCTTAATTTCGTCTCGATTGGTGACGTCACCCGTCACGTAACAGGCCGTCCCACCCGAACCTTGTATCTGCGTAGCGAGCTTTTCGAGTTTGTTGACGCGTCGGGCCAGGAGCCCAACCTTGGCCCCTTGGCTAGCGAGTTGCTCAGCTAGACACCAACCAATTCCGCTCGATGCCCCAGTTATCAACACCACTTTGTTCGCAAACGACATGCAAAACCCTTCCTTTGGTCGCTTCGGTATTCCAGTACAATGGCCCGTTTCACCGGTCCTTGTAGAGAGCTAGTGTCTCGATCATCGGTTCAACCAAACCTCCGGCAACTGCAAGTCGTCTCTTCAACTCCCAGAAATCCCCGAATTGGAACAGTCCGACATAAGCACAAGACGGCTACGGGCGCCAGGACCGGTTGTGATTCTGCCGTTCCTGTGCGAAGATAATGCAGACCGTCAACAGGATCAGCTGTAGGTATGGCATACTTATAAGGAGTTCGGACTGCGTCAGCAACTAAGTTGTCGCATTCCAGATGGGTTTGTAGACGGGGATTGCCACTTCCAGAACTTCGTGCCGTCCTTGGCTGGACCGATCACCAAGGGTCAGAAGTAGGCGATTTTCAAGTCGCAAATGATTGAAAAATTCCTGCGGCGGCGAAAATTACTTGTGATTGTCTTGTTCTTTGGAACGTTGCAAGGAAACCCCGTTGCCCAAGCGCTAGCCGGCAAAACGACCCAACGGATCAAGTGCCGCAGACAACAGCGCAACACAGAACTCCTGGAAAAAATCGAACAACACATCAGGTCACTGCATCTTCTTGAGAGGTCGCACCATGTCGCGTCAACCCTTTGGCCCAACACAACGCGGCCGTTCCAACAAACGAATTGTGAGTTACAAACGCATCCGCTTATACCTGACTGTTCTCTTCATCGCATTTCTGTCGGTGCGTTCCACGACCGCGTCAGCCCAGACATCAGAAGCTCCGCGTCCAACTCGACCTCCCGTTCCCACCAAGTACTTTACGACATTTCGTTATCGGATCACTTCGTCCCGTGATCAACACGTTGCTCAGTTCGACAAAATGGTTCGAGCTTTGAAAGGAGTCGGTTTTCAGTTCGAGCCACCCCTCTCGGATTTGCCGAACACGATCCGGGAAGATCAAGCCATCGACACATTGACAGGATACATATCCGGGGAAAAGGCTCTCCAACTACTGCAGATCCCGAGAATCGCGTCTGTTCGACTTCGACCCGCCGACTTTCCCCTTCCCGGGGATCCTGCCAAACGGGTGATGGTCGAACTGGACCTGGCGTGGGGGTTTGCCCCCGAACAACAACGCGAGTTCTTGGATCAGATGCGAGCCTTGCTCGATGTCTTTCGCTTCAACGAGAGCATCGGTTACGATCATCGAGGAATCACAGGCCAACCGTTTACGCGTATCCGAGGAACCATTCCGGTCGGACTCCTCGACACGATCCTCAAGGACGTTCGCCGTCAGCCCACGAACTGGTTCAGTCCCGTGATCGCTTTCGAAACGCTCCCCTCGCTCTTGCGATCGACGAACCCGATTCCGCTCATCAAGGTGCTCAAAGATAGTGATCCCCCGGAACCACTACCATTCTTCCGCCCCAGGGGAGCGACGCCAAAGAACCCAGCCGGCCTTCCGGACTTTAGCAAAATCGACGACCGACTCTGGAATAACATCACCGGACCTCTTTGGGCCAAACGATTGACCGACCTCAAACCTTTGAGAATCGAGTTGATCATGACGGTCCCTCCAACTGGAACGAACTGGCGTAACGTTCTGGAAGAAACCGCACCCCGGTTGGTCATCGAAGGCCAAGTTGGGAATCTCGTGACGGCTACCTTCGGCGAAATCCGAGAAGAGTCCGGGAAATTCATCGCTCCGCGACTGCGTGGTGCGCCGGAGCAAATCAAGGCGCTCTCGACACTCGAGATGGTCTCTACGATTCGCCTTCCGGAAAGCCCTGCCAACGGCACCGTAAGCTCGGTCGAGTACGGAGCCAACAATGAAAAAGTCCTTGTAAAATCGGGATTGAAAGCATTCCACGCCAAAGGGCACACCGGTAAAGGCATCCGGATAGCCATTCTGGATACTGACTTCCGAAACTACGAAAAATTGATCGCCGAGAACAAGTTGCCGAAATCGACGATCCTCGTTGACTTAACAACAGAGCGAAATCGCACCGTCCAACCTGAGCCGTACCTGGGTCGACCTGACGTAACCGGACACGGCACGCAGTGTGCGTTCGCGGCAGCATTGGCGGCGCCCGAAGCCGAGATCCTACTGGTCCGTTTGGCCCATGACGACCCCACCATGCTCAAAACGTTTTTTGACTATGCTGCTGGTCGAACTTTGATGTCAGAGTATCTCTCCAGACAATCGAGCACTTTCGAGCAAGAAGCCAACTCGTTGCAGTTGCGAGCCCAAGCGCTCAAAGTCGAGAAAAAAGTTGCTCTGGAGACATTCAAGGACGAAGAAGAGTTAAAAAAGCGTTACTATTACCTCGGACGAATTCGCCCGTGGGTGCTCACTCCACGCGAGTGGTACTTCCACCGGCAAAACGTTTACGACCGAGACGAGGCCATTTACAAGAAAAAGGTAGCCTCATTCTATCGACAACTCGAATCGGTGAAGCAACTCAGAAATCTCGACATTATCTCCTCTTCGTTAGTGTGGAACGATGCCTACGCTTTGGCGAGAGGCAGTGCCATCACCGAGTTGATCGACCAAAACGTCCGTCGTGTGATATTGCCGAAAGACCTCCGCAACTGCAATAAGCGTGCTGGTCGGTTGCTTGCCACTGATGCTGACTCGAATGGCGACGATTCTCGTCCGTTGTGGTTTCAATCTGTCGGTAATGCCGCTGGCCAAACTTGGAACGGCCGGTTCCTCGATTTCGACAAAAACGGAGTGATGGAATTCCGAGACCCAGAGGATACTCCACAGGAGTCCAAGAATCCTTTACCAAAAGGAAGTTGGACACGTGAATTGAACTTTATCCAATGGAAACAGTTCACGAAACAAGCCACATCCCAATTGCCCGGTGACAAGACACGGTATCGTGTTTCTCTACAGTGGAACGAACCCCACGCCGCGGATTATTTCTTCCGTTCCGGAGAAAACGACTTCTATCGATTTCCACTTGCGGGGCTTCGAGTTGTCGTATTGCGACAGCGAGATCCATCGGGGAAGATCTTCCCATCGGACGACTTCGAGGTGGTTGCCAGATCAGATGCCTCTCCAACGCCGTATGACTACTACTCCAGTTCTCCGTCTTGGGTGCAACGGCTCAACTACCGACGTTCATCGGCAACGTATTCGTTGCGAGCCGAGTGGGTGGCCGATAAGGACGATCGATACGCCGTGCGAATCGAACGTCAACTGCCTACCAAGTGGTTGATCGACTTCGGGAACAACGCCCGCACACTTCGGTACAACAAGATCACCAACTTGGTGCCAACAGGGTTGTTGCCGGTCATAATCAAGGACGTTCCTGGGCACGGTCCCAAAGTCGTCACTCCGACGTTGCCCAAAATCGAACGCCAATGGGAACTGAATGTGCGACTGCATGTGCGTGCCATAGATGGTCCGCATGCGAAAAAAGGACGACCAATATGGCAGCACTATTCCACACCACTCGGCACCATCGGGGTGCCTGGCGACGGGCAAGGATCGATCCCAGTCGGCGCCGTCGACCTTGAAGGTAAACCGCAAGACTACAGTTCCCCAGGCCCCCCCGTGGGGATGGACTTGGTCAAAAGTCCTCGCGTTTTTGGATTCGATTCTATTGGGATCGACGGTAAGGGAACAGGACCAGCCTTCGGTAGTAACATGGCGACTCCCTTTGTCGCGGGCATGGCAGCCAGCATCTTGAGTTCCGGCCAGAACAAACAGGAACTCTACCAGAAACTCAAGGGCAGACCATAATTCCGATTCTCATGGTCATCCGTACGATTTGCCTGTTCGAAAAACACGTGCTAGCTTTTTGGTGGATAGGGAAACGCAAGAAGCCGTCGAGCAAACAAACCTCATTCTCCTGAAAGCAGAGATGTTGATAGCACAGCTAGTTCCGTTTGCAGGGTACTCATTGGTTCACCTTGCGATTGCGGCCAGCACGGGCGTCTGCATCGGTGTGTTAGCACTGTTCGCGGGTAAATCCATTTTACACCCCCATTCGAACAGTGCCAAAGACTCCGAAGATTCCACGCGGGCGGATTTCGGAATGGAGAGCCGAGAGAAACGTTTGGCCCACAGACGCCAAGGTCGAACGGTAGACATCTCGATCACAGACTTGGATCGACATGCAGAGCCAATTAACGGCTGGATCATCGACAGATCGACCGGTGGCGTGAAGTTTTGCGCCCCACAAGGGTGGGACGTCGGAAAACTCCTTTGTGTCCGCGTTGCCCACATTGGCGAAGCCATGCCCTGGATCGAAGTTCGCGTCAAGCACTGTCGACACACCGCGAAAGGTTGGGAAGTTGGGTGTCAATTCCTCCACCCGTTGACCTGGAATATTCTCCTGGCCTTTGGATAACCGTTCCCTTTCGATGAAAACAGTGAGCCTATTGCCCTCGCCTGGTTGATGATTGTAAGATAATCAGCCAGGCGGGGGTTTACGTGTTCTTGTGCATCGTTGATCAATTTGGCCCCACTTCCTAAACCAAGCTTTCTCAACTCCGTCTGAATGCTGGTCTTTCTTCTGTTCGCTTTTTTTCTTCAACTGTGATGTTCCATGCTTGTCGGTCGTCTTGCACCATCCCCAACGGGAGCCCAACACGTCGGAAATGCACGGACGTATCTGATCACCTGGTTATCAGTCCGGTCTCGAGGTGGTCAAATTCGGTTGCGAATCGAAGACATTGATTCTCCACGAACCAAAAAAGGGGCGACGGAACAGATCTTCGAGGATTTTCGTTGGCTTGGACTCGATTGGGATGGCGAGCCAGTCGTTCAAACTCAACGTCGCCAGCTATACAACGCCGCCCTTGAGACTCTCAAAACCACTGAGCACATCTATCCTTGCACGTGTTCGCGTAAAGACGTCGAAGAGGCTGCTAGCGCCCCGCATGCCGGACACGAAGGCCCGGTTTATCCTGGAACGTGTGCAAATCGAATGAGTGCTGACGCCTACACACTAGATAAACCATATTCCTGGCGGTTCCGGCTCGGCGAAGATCCAATCATTCGATTTACGGATGGGTATCGCGGGCAAGTTTCCATTCGCTGGGAAGATTTTGGCGGCGATTTCGTCATCTGGAAAAACGACGGAACACCTGCTTACCAACTCGCCGTTGTGGTCGATGACGCCGACATGGCAATTACAGAAGCAATACGGGGCGATGACCTGATTCCATCCACTCCACGGCAGCTAATGTTGTACCGTACGCTCGGATTGACTCCTCCAACTTTCGTCCACGTTCCTCTGGTCATCGGAACGGATGGGCGGCGATTGGCCAAGCGGCATGGTGACACCCGGTTGTCATCACTTCGGGAAGCTGGCGTCATGTCGGAAGCCTTGCTTGGGCTTCTTGCCTGGTCGTGTGGTTGGCTCCCCAGAATCCAAGAAATCTCGGCACCCGAGTTGTTACCGTTGTTTCAGTTGGCGTCGATTCCTCGTGAGCCTTTTGTCCTCGAACCGATGTTGTTAGAGCAAATCGGCTACGACGTGAAAAGCCCAAGGTGACAAGTACAGTCTGCTGGGCAGTCCTTCAGCCTCCCTGACGCACCGTCGTCAACTCTTTACCCAAAACCTCGAAGATCGCTTTGGTCGCCGCCGTCGCGATCTTTTCGTTCAATTCACCGAACTTTGAGGATACGGATTCACGGATTTCCTTCGGTAATTTTTTCGCCAATTTCCCAGGGAAATGAAAATATTCGTAGGCAAGAAATCCGACGATCAGCGGAAGGAGAATCCAGACGGCCGGGACATGCGCAATTCCAACCACGGCCAACAATGCCACAAG
This sequence comes from uncultured Alcaligenaceae bacterium, assembly GCA_964423615.1. GTDB lineage: Bacteria > Planctomycetota > Planctomycetia > Gemmatales > Gemmataceae > CAYRFQ01. The sequence goes on from CAYRFQ010000036.1 coordinate 11,790, forward strand.
AGCTTTTCCGATGGCAGTCTTGATGAGGACCGCAATCCCGACTTTCTTGATTAGGGCCACGATCGCCGCCTTGATGGCGGCCGAGGCCATCACCTTCTGCACCACGAGCGTCAGAATTTTCTGCATCGCGATCTTTCCCGCCGTCGTCGCCATCGCCTTGCTAATTCCAGCGATGAGCGCTTTTCCAGTCGACGAAGCCAGGAACGTTTTGATTTCGGCAACAGAGGTATCGATCAACACCCCGCTCAACGAGTAGCTCGTATCGACGGACAGAGCCGAATATTCGTGCCGGAGCCAATTCACATTTTCCTGGATGCCTGCCCGAACAACCCCCTCTGTGTCAGCCACCGAATGCACTTCAGAGATGATCCCTTCGATAATCGCGTCGGTGACCAACTCGGAGGAGTAAAAGGAGATGATCTGTTCTTCGATCACTTCCAACACGACCGGCGTCACGGCGCTGTCGACCTTGGCTCCCTGATGCTCCTTCTCTCGCATAAACGCGAGCAATGCTGCGCCATATTCACGAGAGGCCGCTGGTTCGATCACCTTCGGTGTGCCAAATAACACTCGCATCGACAAAGATTCTTTTGGTGTCATGCCTCGCAATTTCTCGGCCACGGCATTTTCGAGTTCGTCGAGCAGAACCCCTTTGTGTTTTCCAATGGCTTCTGCAATTTGTTCTGTCTCGAACTCGGACATGAGAATACCTCGGTGCGAGTCGCGGGTAGGTCAGACGCCTTGCGATAGGGCGTGTCGCAAATCTTCTGCGATTATATTGGGCAAACGGCTTTATCCAATGGAGTCGGGGGGGAAGGGAGTCTTGGAAATTGTCCTCGGCGGTTGCAAGCCATCAGGGAGATGTTTGTCGACTGTTGGCGTGACTCGGATGGCGTGCATGGAAGCAAATGGCCGAAACCGCCGAGATGAGATGGTTAATCCTCGTCCTGTCCGCCTTCGATTTCAAGCACCTTTCCTGCTGCTGTCACTTCGACCTCAAATCGGAGATCCGCAGCTGCGGCCTGGAACTCGTACACAAGGACGGACATGACCGAAGCCTCGGACAACTTGATCCCACGGTATGCCTTCTTCGCCGCCTTGACGACGTGGTTCGGGACGGCCGTCAATGGGATGTCCAGTTCTCGTTCGGCTTCGTCTTCATCGTCGTCATCATCACATTGATTGTTCCCTTTCTCCTTGGCTGGTTCGCGAACGACATGGCCCTCACCGGTGATGAGAATCTCGACCTCTTTGCCGTTGACTTTGCCTTCCAACTCATAAATTAGATTCGCTTCGACGACAGCTTTTGTCAGTTTCACCCGTGCGTTGGTCATATTCTGAACGGCCTTCAACCCTGCCGCCTTAACTTTCTTGGGAATCTTACGAAGGTTCACTACCTGTTCGTAGGTTTCCTCCTCCTCGTTGGCTTCCGACTCGTCACCATCTTGGTTGAGTGAGATCGGATTGGTTTCCAATCCGGCCTTTGTATTTGCGGATGACTCTTGTCGGCCCTTGTTGGTTGAAGATTGACTATTTTGAGCAAAGACTTGGGTGAAATAGCCAAGACCACAAACCAGACCAACGATACAAAGTATCGCAATCATGAGGTTCCATCGGTTGGGTGTCATTGTCTGCAATGCTCCTCTGGATAAGTTGAGAACAGCTTCGGAAAACATCATCGGGCTCTCGCCCAACGAAAACAAGTAGCTCACTCGAACGGCAGCTGCCGTCTCTGCGGCGGAGACGCTGGCCATGCTTTCCTCTGCGAAGATGGATGCCAGACCTGGCACCGAAAGGACAATTCCACGCCGAGTCAAACGCTTCGCGAGCATCTTTTTCCCTCGATGCAGTCTTCCCGCAACAGTTCCTTCGGGCCAGCCCAACAACTCGGCCACAGCGGGTCGTGTCTTCCCTTGCAATTCGCACAGCAGAATCGGAAGACGATATTTTTCGGGAAGTTGACGGAGTTCTTCGTCGAGCACAGATTTGTACTCGTCCATCTCTTCGTCAGCGTGCGTGAGCCGGGCAGGTGGCTCGGATGTAAGCGTTTCTCTTTGGTTTCGTTTGTGCCGTAACGTTCGTGCTTTCGATGCCACTCGCCAGGCCACACCATAGAGCCACGAAGACAAAGTCCCTCGTGGATGGACCGACGCGGCCCGTTTGGCCAAAACCAGAAATACGGCCTGGAAGGCGTCCTCGGCGTCTTGGTGGTGCCGAAGCATTCGACGACAAACTCCCATGACCAGTGACCCGTGTCGCCGAACCAATTCCCGAAAAGCCTGTGGGTCGGCTTCCTTCACAAACAACTCGAGCAACTGCGGATCGCTCGCTTCGGTCATTTGGGAGGCCGGCAGCGTCTGTCGTAATTGTTCGAGTAACCGGGTCATGATAATTCTCGTGTGGCGTCCTTCTATCTAGTTATTGCCCTGGGGGTTCTGGATTGATACCAGAATTTGAAAATCTTTCGGGAACTCTCTCCACTTGGCTCGTAGTGACATTTTGAATACTGTGTAGTTGTGAAGGTGAAGCAGAGAAGTGTTATTCGCCAGAGGTGTGTCCGTTGAGTTCCGTCGCCCCCGCCGCCAGTATCTTGCTCGCTCAGAGTTTTGAATCGCGCGAGGTCTTGTTGGTCCGACGCAGCGACCAGTTGCGATTTTTCGGAGGATTTTGGGCCTTTCCCGGTGGAAAGGTCGATCCCACAGACTCCGAATTGACCGACTATGTCAAGATGCCGCAGGACTGGAGCGAGGAAAAGGCCATCCGGTGCGTAACCGTCGTTCGCGAGTTGTTCGAAGAGACCGGTGTGCTCATCGCTCGCTGCCACGACGACTCGTTCCTCAAGTCAGAGCAACTTGATCGCTTACGCGAACCTCTCATCGCCAATGAAATCTCGTTTCGGTTTCTTCTCGATGAACTGCAATTGCGGATCGTTGGCCAAGATTTCCTGGTAATCGGAGACATCACGACACCAGCATTTACATCGATGCGCTTTGACACGACTTTCTTTGTTGGCCATCTACCTCCAGGCCAAACACCTTCTCTCGTCGAAGGCGAACTTGTGGACATACGATGGACGAGGCCTGCCGACATGCTCGATGTCTGGGGTCGCGGTGAGTGTTTTCTTTCTCCGCCGACGGTGATGACTCTCGAAGCAGTTCGAGACGCGCTCCCCTCAGACGCCCCCAACCTCTTGGCTCCGGCCTACGAGTCGTACCAGCGGGGTGCGATTCATCCGATTTTCTTTGCTCCGTACGTCCAACTCATACCTTTGCGGACCCAATCGCTGCCTCCGAGCGAATACACAAATGCGTTCCTCGTAGGCCGTGACACAGCCTATTTGATTGATCCCGGACCCGATGATCCCGACGAGCAAGAAAAACTCTTTGCGGTGCTCGATGAACGAATTACCTCAGGAATAGACGTCAAGGGGATCGTTCTGACCCACCAACATCCCGATCACATTGGGGCTGCCAATGCTTGTCGGCAACGCTACGATCTACCGATCTGGGCACATCCTATCACAGCCGAGAAGATCAAGAATACGATTCCGGTAGATCACACCATACAACACGGTGACTCTCTTTCTCTCGGTGCTTGTCCCAATGGCTCGGCAAGATGGGAACTCGAAGCGATACATACCCCTGGACACGCAGCAGGACATCTCGCTTTCTACGATCCACAATATCAATTAATGTTCGCCGCGGACATGGTCTCCCCCCAGACGTCGATGATCATTGCGCCACCGGACGGTGATATCCAGATCTATTTAGAATCGCTCCACAAACTGCACTCCTATGCCATGACTCTTTTATTGCCCTCTCACGGGATGCCAACGAGCCAACCGCACCACTTACTCCAACAGGCCGTAAAACATCGGGAGAAACGGGAAAAACTGCTCGTTGAGGCCTTACGCGGTAGGCCTCAGTCGATTCGAGAAATGGTTCCCGATCTGTATAAAGGCATTCCCGAACACTTGCTCCGACTGGCTGAGTTACAAACCCAGGCGGGTCTGATCAAACTTCGCAACGAAGGCAAGGTCGAACAAGTTGGTGAGCGATGGCAACTTACCGACGTAGATTGAATAGCTGGGTTATTTTCGCCCACTCTTTTACCGACAGTCCAGAACTCCAGGTGCTTGATGCCCACAAAACAGATTGAATTCATTGGTTCGCAAGGTTCGACGCTCTCAGGACTCCTTGATATGCCAGACGGAGAAGTTCGGGGAGCCGCAATTTTCGCGCACTGTTTCACTTGCTCGAAAAATTATAAAGTCATCGCAAACATCGGGAAAATACTTAACCAGGGACACTTCGCTCTCTTCCGATTTGACTTTGCAGGGCTTGGTGAGAGCAAAGGCGAGTTCAGTCGAACGACATTTACTTCAAACGTCCAGGACGTTGTGGCGGCGTCGCGATGGCTCGAGTCGCAAGGAATTGACCCGACGATTTTGATGGGACACAGTTTGGGTGGTGCGGCCGTCCTGGCGGCCGCAGAGCAACTTCCCAAGGCACTTGCCGTAGCGGTCCTTTGTGCACCTTCCGACACAATCCATTTGAAACAATACCTTCCACAGGAATTCGGTGAAGATGGCACGACCGAACTTCGTATAGGCGGCCGTCCCTTGCGGTTGGCCCAGGGATTCGTCGACGACCTTGACAAACACGACATCCAGAAACACGTCGCTAATCTGAACAGGCCCCTCATGATTTTTCATCCTACGAACGATCCGACGGTGCCCATCCAACACGCCGAAAAGAATTTCGCCTCAGCCAAGCATCCTAAGAGCTTCGTCACTCTGCCCCAGGCGGATCACCTTGTCAGCGACCAACAGTCTTCCCAACTGGTTGGCCGGATGGTCATCGAGTGGGTGTCGCAGTTCCTCAAAGACTAAAGGTGTGTGAATTCCCTTCGCACTTGCGAATCAACTCGGCATCCGAGATACTATAATTCCTCGGTCGAAGCTCCTTCCAACAGAAGTCAACCTCTCCGCAGGGAGAATTCACAATATGAAACCGATCCCTGACCAGCTGCTGAATCCCACACGTCGCTATTTTCTCACCAAGGCCGGAGGGTTCAGCTTGGGGGCGATTGCCCTCGGTTCGCTCCTTGGCCCGGAGCTTTCTGCCAGGGAACCAACTCGCAACGCGATTGGTGGACTGACGAGCCTTCCCCACTTTCCACCAAAAGCCAAGAGGGTGATCTTTCTCACCCAATCCGGTGCCCCATCTCAAATCGAACTGTTCGATCATAAACCGAATTTGCATAGAATCGAAGGAACCGAACTCCCACCATCGGTTCGACGAGGTCAGCGGCTGACACTCATGACGGCCAACCAACGCCAACTCATCATGGGGCCACGAGCCAGCTTTCGTCGTTGGGGTCAAAGCGGAGCCACGGTCAGCGAATGGCTCCCAAACATCGGTTCTGTCTCGGACGATCTCTGTTTCATCAAATCGATGTACACAGAGCAGATCAATCATGCCCCGGCGATGACATTTTTACTCACGGGCCACCAATTACCTGGCCGTCCCAGCATGGGTGCCTGGGTGAGCTATGGGCTTGGGTCACCGAATAGAAACCTTCCCGAATACATCGTTCTGGTCTCGAAGATGCAGAGACCAAGTGACCAACCGTTGTACGAGTATTATTGGGGCGCAGGTTTTCTTCCCTCTCGATATCAAGGAGTTCGTCTGCGTTCAGGACGTGAGCGCGTTTTGTACCTCAACGACCCGCAGGGACTTCCTCGGTCCCTACGGCGAGACATGTTAGACAGCCTTGGTGAACTCAATCGCATGCGGCACCAAATCACCGGTGATCCAGAGATTCAGACGCGCGTTCAGCAATACGAAATGGCTTACCGCATGCAAAGTTCCGTGCCGGATCTGGCAAATTTGGCTGACGAACCCGAGTCTGTTTTCCGAATGTATGGGCCAGATTCGCGCCGACCCGGTTCGTATGCGGCGAACTGTATTCTCGCTCGCCGGTTGGCGGAACGAGGTGTCCGATTCGTTCAACTCTTTCACCCCGATTGGGACCACCATCGGAAACTAACCGCCTGGTGTCCTGCCCGATGTCGAGACGTGGATCAGCCCACCGCAGCGCTCATCCAAGATCTCAAGCAACGTGGACTTCTCGAAGATACCCTGATCATTTGGGGCGGCGAGTTCGGTCGCGGAGTGGCAGGGCAGGGCAATTATCGAAGTCCCGAAGCCGGGCGCGATCACCATCCCCGTTGCTTCACCATGTTTATGGCCGGAGCGGGCGTGAAGCACGGATTTACATACGGTCGGACGGACGAATTCAGTTACAATGTCGCTGAAAATCCTGTCCACATTCACGACCTCCAGGCAACGGTCATGCACTTACTCGGGATCGATCATGCCCGATTCACTGTCCGACACCAAGGACTGGACATGCGGTTGACTGGCGTGGAAAATCACAGTCCCGTCCGAGCGATCCTGTCATGAGGTCGTCCTGACGTCCATTTCTTCGATCTGGAGTGCGAGATCAACCGATGTTTCGATATTTCTCCACGGTAATGTTGTTGTCAACAGTTTCGATTGCTGCCGCGGACCAAGGACTTGCGCGGGAATCAAACACAATCGTTCCTTCGAATGCCAAACTTGAGAAACTCTGGAGCAAGGGGGAATTCACGGAAGGTCCAGCCCACGGTCCGAACGGTTGCATCTACTTCAGTGATATAGGCAACCGCATCATGAAGTTCGATCCGAGGAACAAACGAACGACCGTTTTCCGTAACCCTAGTGGACGCGCTAACGGGCTGATTTTCGATTCCAAGGGGAGACTCATTGCTTGTGAAGGAGCCAACACCGGAGGGAAACGCCGCGTTAGTATCACTACGATGAATGGAAAGATGAAAACTTTGGCCGACCGTTGGAAAGGGAAACGTTTCAACAGCCCGAACGATCTGACGATCGATCGTAAAGGCCGAATTTACTTCACAGACCCGCGATACGTCGGCAATGAGTCCCGAGAGATCAAAACCGAGAGCGTTTATCGCATTGGTCCGAACGGAGAGGTCACCCAACTCATCACCGATGTGAAAAAGCCCAACGGAATCGTCCTCTCTCCGGATAACAAGACTCTATATCTCGCCGAGAACGACCCATCTGGAGACCGACTGTTACTGGCATATCGGTTGAAAGCTAACGGCACCGTCGGCGCAAAAAATCAGCTTCACGATTTCGGAGACGGACGCGGCATCGACGGAATGACGATCGACATCAAAGGAAATGTGTACGCGACCGCAGGTCGAGGGAAAAACGCTGGCGTCTATATTTTCAACCCCGAGGGAAAGCTGCTCATCAAGATTCCTACCCCAGAAACTCCGAGCAACTGTGTCTTCGGTGGGAAGGACAACAGAACTCTCTACATCACCGCGGGCGTGTCGCTATATCGAATCCGACTGAACGTCCCTGGATTCGCCATTTATCGGCCCAATTAATCCGTTTAGGTCGGGGAAGGAGCCGTCGATGTCCTCGGAAGAAGAGAAAGTCACCTCAGCGAAATTAGAAACGTCTGACCTCGCTCGGCCCGATCCTTCCCAAACTCAGCCCAACCCTATCACGAAAGGCTTGCTTGGCTCGGAAGATTGGTGGGCCATCTGGCTTGGTGGCTTTCTGCTGGCCGTGGCCATCATCGTCACCTTTCTCACGCGTCCGCCCAATCATGAAGAGCTTGTCGGGCAAATCGAACAAAAGGACAAAACGATCGCCGAGTTGAAAAGACTCATGGATGACCAAAGTCCAGACACACGCGCCTCTCTGGAAACCGAAATGGAACTCAACCTGGGCAAACGAAAGACTCTGGAAGAAAAACTCGCATCGAATCCTCTCAAACCCTGGCTCGGAAAGGTTGGAAGTTGGAAAGCCAGCCCATTCGAAGCATTCAAGCTTGATGGGTATCCTCCGAGTATTCTCGGAATTCTGTGCGTCTTCGTCGGGAGCCTTTTCCTTTTCGGTCTTGGCTCTCACGTCATGGGTGGGAAATTCCAGGCTTTTGCTTTGGGGTTTTTCGTCGTGTTTCTGCTCGCGGTTTTAGCCTACATTCTCGCAGGGCAGAAAGTCATCAAGTACTATCACCTTTCTTACGCGCTTTGGGCCCTTGTAGCGGGGATGTTGATAAGCAACACCATCGGAACACCCGCATGGCTCCGACCAGCTCTTCGAACTGAGTTCTACATTAAAACTGGTCTCGTCCTTCTCGGTGCTGAAGTCCTGATAAGTCGCTTATTAACGCTTGGCATCCCTGGAATTTTCGTGGCCTGGGTTGTCACCCCGATCGTCCTCGTCTCCACGTTCCTCTTCGGTCAGTATGTCCTTAACATCGCCTCGAAGTCGCTCAACCTGGTGATCTCCGCCGACATGTCCGTTTGTGGCGTTTCGGCTGCGATTGCGACGGCGGCTGCGTGCCGGGCCAAAAAGGAAGAATTGTCTCTCGCAATTGGTTTGTCGCTCACTTTCACCGTCGTGATGATGGTCGTGTTGCCCACCTTCATCCTTGCCGTTGGGATGGATCCTTTCCTAGGCGGTGCCTGGATCGGCGGGACCATCGATGCCACGGGAGCCGTGGCCGCCGCAGGCGAATTCCTTGGGGAAGAGGCGTTGACCGTCGCCGCCACCGTCAAGATGATCCAAAACATTCTCATCGGTGTTATTGCCTTTTGCGTGGCCATCTACTGGGTCAGCTTTGTCGAAAAAACCGAGACCGGAACCCGCCCGAACGCCATGGAAATCTGGCATCGTTTTCCCAAGTTCGTCCTCGGCTTTGTGGCAGCGTCCTTGGTGTTTTCGGCCATCTATTCCACAGGAACCTACGGGGAGATTCTCACCAACTCCGTGATCGGTGGAACGTCGAAAATCTTACGATCTTGGTTCTTCTGTTTGGCGTTCGTGAGCATCGGACTCGAGACGAACTTCCAAGAGCTCGGCAAACAACTCCAAGGGGGAAAACCACTCATGCTGTATGTTGTTGGCCAAACGTTGAATTTGCTGTTAACCCTACTCATGGCCTGGCTGATGTTTGTTGTCGTTTTTCCGGATGCAGCGAAAGTGGTTTCGAGGTGAACTTGTGGACAACACCAGCCGGATCTCTCCCGTGCGTCAATGGCTCCTCCTGACGGCCATCGTGGGGTTGCTTGCAATCCTGTGGCTTGTCGTCCTCCCTCACCTTGGTTCGCACCCCTCTTATTCTCAGAGAATGGAGCGACTCGAACGCCAGGGCATCGATCCCAGTGCGCTGTTTTACACGGAGTTGGAGTTTATGGATGACGTTTCGCGAAAAAACAAGCAACGCACGAATCACGAACAGCGAAAGTTGTGGGTTCCAAGTTGGTGAGGTTCGGTTTGCCAGTCTTGTCGTGGTTTGTCTGAACTTCTACTTTGGCTGTGACAAGGTCTGCGCGACGTCGCCGAAAAAATACCGCTGTGTTGGGAATGAAATGACATGGGTCGATCGTTGAAGTGTGTGTTTGCCGCATCCGAAGTTGCTGGTTTTGCCAAGACAGGCGGATTGGCTGACGTCCTGGCGACTTTGCCCAAGGCCCTCGCTGACCTTGGCCACGAATGCATCGTCGTGATGCCAATGTACCGAACGATTCGCCTGGGCGACAAGACGCCCGAGGCCACCAACTTGATGGTTCACATCCCAATACGCAACCACATCGTTACTGGACATATTTGGAAGGCCAAATTGCCCAACTCCGAAGTTCCGGTCTACATGGTTGGATGCGCCCAGTACTTCGAACGGGACGACCCGAACCATGGCACAACGTTTTATCAATACACCACTCCGAGCGGAAAAAAAGTAGACTACGAAGACAACTGCGAGCGATTTACGTTTTTTTCGCGAGCCGTGCTTGAGGTCATCCGACTCGTCGATTTTTGGCCGGACATTCTCCACTGCAACGACTGGCACACCGGTTTGACGCCTGTTTACCTTCGAGAAGTCTACAATCGGCATCCGGCGGAAAGCCTCAGGCCGATGTATGATCAAATTCGGTCCCTTTTCACGATTCATAACATCGCTTTTCAGGGAGTTTTTGAGCATCACAATCTACCGATCACGAACCTCCCCTGGGTCCTGTTCAACCACCACCAACTCGAGTTTTACGGCCGATTGAATTGCCTCAAAAGTGGCATTGTGTTCTCGGATGCCATCACGGCCGTGAGTCCTACTTACGCCAAGGAAATTCAGACGGCCAGTTATGGTTGTGGTTTAGAGGGCGTTTTGCACGAGCACCGAAACCGACTCAAAGGGATCGTTAATGGGGTCGACTACGACATTTGGAATCCCGACACCGACAAGCACCTCGCCCAGAAATACAAAGTTGAGACCGTGACGCAGGGAAAACTTGCATGTAAGTTTGCTCTGCAAGCCAAGATGGTCTTGCCCGTTGCTCCCCGGACTCCATTGATTGGGATGGTCTCTCGACTCACGTCACAGAAAGGTTTCGACCTCGTTGTCGATTGCGGGAGCGAACTCCTTCAAGGCGACGTTCAACTAGTCATTCTCGGTGACGGAGATCAGCTCTATAAAGACGAACTCGTCAAACTCCAGAAAGCACACCCGACGAAGGTGGCCCTGAAGTTCGCCTACGATGAAGAGTTGGCCCATCAAATCGAGGCGGGTGCCGACATGTTCTTGATGCCGAGTCTGTTCGAGCCGTGTGGGCTTAACCAAATGTACAGCCTCAAGTACGGGACAGTTCCCATCGTACGGAAGACCGGCGGTCTCGCCGACACCGTCGTCGATGCGAGTCCCGAAAACGTACAGAACGGTTCCGCGACAGGTTTCATGTTTACCCTCCCCACGCCGCTCGCTTTGATGGGTGCTCTTCAACGAGCATTGGGGTGCTATAATAATCAACCAGAAAAGTGGCTCGGAATCATGCAAACGGGAATGAACCAAGATTGGTCGTGGCAAAAAAGTGCCAAGCAATATGCCAACCTGTATCTGGAGGTCATCGAGGCTCCCAGACCGAAGCAACTCAGGATTCCGCAAAGGCCGACGTAGTCCGAATCAACTCTCATGAGAAGCGATGGTTTTAACGGAACCCTCGTGAATTTTGACCCTGCAAATATCATTAAACTAGCTACTTATTGACATCCGGTTTGGAAGCGTAACGGCGGTCCTTTGAGGGAGGTAACGATTGTGATTAGATGGTATGCGGCAGGGTTGATGGCTCTTATGTTTTTGTTCCTACCTACTGGCCTCGTCAAGGGTGATGGTAAAGGGACTTGGCCCCAATGGCGTGGACCCAATCGCGACAGTAAAGTTCAAGGGACTAACTGGCCTAAAGACCTGAAAAGGCTCAAACAAACCTGGCGAGTCGAGTTAGGGAAATCCTACTCCGGTCCTATCGTCACCGAAGACCGCGTGTTCACGACAGAGACGAGAGACCGCAAATTGGAAGTCGTGTATGCATTCGATCGGAAAACCGGGAAAAAAATCTGGGAGACGTCTTGGAAAGGTTCGTTGACGGTCCCGTTCTTCGCTGCATCGAACGGCAGTTGGATACGTTCCACCCCAGCCTACGACGGAAAAAACCTCTACGTAGCAGGAATGCGAGACGTGTTGGTGTGCCTCCGAGGCAAGGACGGAAAAGAGGTCTGGCGGTTCGACTTCGTGAAAGAATTCCAAGCCACACCGCCCGCTTTTGGTTTCGTCTGCTCGCCCTTACTCGATCAAAAACATGTATACGTCCAGGCTGGTGGTGCATTCGTCAAACTCGACAAGAACACGGGCAAGGTCCTTTGGAAAACTCTCGCCGAGGGGCGTAAGGGTATGGATAGCGCTTTTTCGTCGCCCATCTTCGCCAAACTCAAGGGAAGAAAACAACTCGTCGTCCAAACACGCCAAAAACTCGCTGGCGTCGATTCGGACACCGGAAAAGTTTTGTGGTCGGAGGAAGTCCCGGCTTTCCGCGGCATGAATATATTGACTCCAACGATCTATAAGGACGGGCTTTTCACGAGCACCTACAGAGGTGGAGCGTTTTTCTTCAACATTGACAAAAGCCCCCAGAATGCCTTTTCGGTGGCGAAACGTTGGAGCACCCGAACGGAGGCCTACATGTCGAGTCCAATCATCATCGACGGACATGCCTACGTTCACCTCCGGAATCAAACCTTTGCTTGCATCGATCTTGAAGATGGGGCTGTTAAATGGTCCTCTTCACAACGGTTTGGAAGATACTGGAGTATGGTTGCTCAAGGAAAAAAGATTCTGGCACTGGACCAAAAAGGTGTGCTGTACCTTATCGAAGCGAATCCACAAAAATTCCAGATCTTGGATCGAAAAGAAGTGAGTCGGGCTTCGACATGGGCACATCTGGCGATTGCTGGCAATCAGATATTCGTCCGCGAGTTGCAAGCACTTTCTGCTTACAGTTGGAAATAACCCTGCGGCCAGAATAGAACAAGCGATGGTAACCAATTATCATACGAGAGGTTGGTTACCGTTTTCTTTTTCATGAGCAACCATATACTAGCTAAGTAGTTACGCCAATCGATTCCGAACTAATACTGTTTGGCGATTGTAACGGATATCTTCGACAGACAAACGATAGAGAAGAGGTGATTACGTTGGACTACTTATCCAACACGAATGCGGACATCACCGCCATGCTCGAGCGGATTGGTGTCACGTCAATCGACGACTTGTTCGCTTCCATTCCCCCAAACGTTCGGCTGAACGGTTCGCTCGACATTCCAAAAGGTCTCAGCGAACAAGAGTTGCAAAGGGAAATGGGACAACTTTCCAACGCCAACCAATCAGTCAACGATGCCGTTTGCTTCTTGGGTGGTGGAGCTTACGACCACTTCATCCCGGCAATCGTCGACGCCATCTCTAGCCGAAGCGAATACTACACAGCTTATACCCCATACCAGGCCGAAGCGAGCCAGGGAAGTTTGCAAGCTTTCTTCGAATATCAGACCATGATCTGTCAGTTGACAGGAATGGACGTTGCTAACGCGAGTTTATACGAGGGTGGGAGTGCTGTTGCCGAAGCTGTTTTGATGGCTTATTCGCACGCACGAAAGCGAAACAAGGTTTTGATCCCGGAGAGCGTTCATCCTGAATATCGTCAGGTCCTGGACACCTACACGGCCAACCTTGACATCGAAGTCGTCACGCTGGCAACACCTGACGGGTTTATTGACCCTGACGAACTCAAGAAACAAATCGACGAGAGCACTCTTTGCCTTGTCGTACAGCATCCCAACTTCTTCGGTAATCTCGAAGAAGCTGACGATATTGTTGCCTTGTGCCAGGACAACGGAATAATCTCGATTGTGAGTTTTGACCCGATCAGCCTTGGTGTCCTGAAGCGTCCTGGCGACCTTGGCTTTGACGTGGCCATCGCGGAAGGACAGTGCCTCGGCAATCCACTTTCCTTCGGTGGTCCCTACCTGGGTTTGTTGGCTTGTAAACAAGAATTCGTTCGCAAAATGCCGGGACGGCTCGTTGGCGAAACGACCGACCACAACGGAAAACGTTGTTGGGTTCTGACGCTCCAAACTCGCGAGCAACACATACGACGCGAAAAAGCAACGAGCAACATATGTACAAACCAAGGCCTGTTTGCTCTCCGAGCCACTGTGTACCTCGCCGCCCTTGGTCCGACCGGTCTTAAAGAGACCGGCGAGTTGTGCTTGCGGAAGGCTCACTACGCCGCCAACAAACTTTCCGAGCTTCCGGGTGTGAATCTGCGATTCAACAGACCTTTCTTCAAGGAATTCACGCTCGAACTCGACACGAATGTGCCCGAATTGTTGACAGCTCTCCGACACAGCGGATACCACGCCGGTCTTCACCTCGGCACCTGGTATCAACCCCTCGACAATTGCATGACTGTTGCAGTGACTGAGCAACGTACAAAAGCTGAAATCGATGCGTTTGTTGAGACCCTTGGTATGGAACTAAAGAACGTTTAAGGGAATAGAAACGACTACACAGCGGTCAATCACCGCCTGTTTCTTAATGGGATCATAATCCTTCGGGAATCAAGATGGATAAAGCACAATCTACTGAATTATTGTTCGAAATAAGCCAACCTGGCCGCCGAGCCCACAGGTTGCCCCAATGTGACGTCCCGGTCGGCGAAGCGAATGAACTTCTACCAGGGAATACACTCGCGGCATCTCCGCCTCCACTCCCTGAAGTGAGCGAACTCGACATCGTCCGTCACTTTGTCAATTTGTCTACTCGCAATATGGCTATCGACACGAACTTTTACCCCCTCGGTTCGTGCACCATGAAATACAACCCCAAGAGGCACGAACGGCTCGCTGCCTTGCCAGGTATGGCCAATGTTCACCCGCTGCAAGACGACGGAGCATCCCAGGGAATGCTCAAGATGTTGTTCGAGATGCAGCGATTCTTGGGAGAGATCGCTGGCCTCCCTGCGGTTTCACTTCAACCAGCTGCCGGTGCCCAGGGTGAACTGACCGCCTTGCTGGTTGCTGCAAAATATTTCAAGGACAAGAAAGAAAACCGCACGCGTGTGTTGATTCCGGACAGCGCTCACGGAACGAACCCTGCCAGCGCTGCCATCGCCGGGTTTGACTCGGTTACGATCAAGAGCAACTCGCGTGGCCTGGTCGACTTGGACGATTTCAAGTCCAAGCTCGATGACCGAACTGCCGTTTTCATGATCACCAATCCGAACACACTAGGTCTGTTTGATGACCAGATCAAAACCATCACCGATGCGGTTCACGACCAAGGTGGTTTGGTGTATTTGGATGGGGCGAACATGAATGCCATTCTTGGCAAGACACGCCCCGGTGATTTCGGCGCGGATATGATGCACTATAACGTCCACAAGACTTTTACTGGTCCCCACGGGGCTGGTGGTCCAGGTTCGGGCCCGATCGCCGTTCGTGATTTTCTCGGCCCATTTTTACCCTCACCTGTGATCGTCAAGGATGGTTCGAACTTTCGGCTTGACTATGATCGGCCGCAATCGATTGGCCGGGTTCGCAGCTTCTTCGGCAACGTTGGGATTCTTTTGCGTGGGTATTGCTACATTCGGACACTCGGTGCCGACGGGTTGCGACAATTGAGTGAGATGGCCGTGCTCAATGCGAATTACTTGCTCGCGTTGTTGAAAGATCACTACGAGGTTCCCCACGGTGATCGCTGCATGCACGAGTTTGTGGCAAGCGCTCGTCAACTCAAACGTGAGAAACGAATCTCGGCGATGGACATTGGCAAGCGGTTGCTCGATTACGGATTTCACGCCCCGACGGTGTATTTCCCATTGGTGGTCGCAGAAGCGTTGATGATCGAGCCGACCGAGACCGAGAGTAAGCAAACGCTTGATGCCTTTGCGGAAGTCATGATCCGGATTAAAGACGAAGATCCGGAAATCTTACACACGGCTCCGCATACGCTCCCGATCCAACGCCCCGACGAAGTCAAAGCCGTTAAGGAGCCTATCCTGTTGTGGCAATCTTGAGTGTACGTCAGCTTTCCTTCGAAAAAGCCGACGGCCAAACCAACATGGCTGCCGACGAGACGATGCTAGTTTCGGCTACTGAAGGCATCGCTTCTTTTCGACTTTATGGTTGGTCGGAGTGTACACTCAGTCTGGGATACTTCCAGCCGCAAGACTCTCGTAACTATCACCCGCAGTTGGTTCCATTGCCGTACGTTCGCCGACCATCAGGTGGCCTCACTCTCGTTCATCAACATGAGATCACCTACGCCATCGCATTGCCAGATTCTCACCAACTCGTTTTACCATATCCAACCTGGGTGTCGATGATTCACCGAATCATCATTGGTGTCCTAAGCGAGTTCGGAGTCACAGCTACGATGGCTGCGGAGGACGGCCCAACTCACGACGATCCACTTTGCTTCAAACACATCACCAAGGGAGATCTGCTGATCGGCACCGACAAAATAGTCGGTAGTGCACAAAGGAAGCTCCGTGGGGCTCTCCTCCAACACGGCGGTATTCTACTCTCGCAGAGCCCAGCAACACCCACACTTCCCGGACTCTTCGAGTTGTCGGGAAAATCTGTCGATCCTGAGGAATTTTGTGACCTTTTTGCACAAGCCGTCAAGAGGGAAATGTCATGGCGATTTCACGCTGGTGACTGGACCGAAGAAGAGAAACTATTCAAGCAGAAATCGATCCGAGAGAAATTCTCAAGGAAGAAGTGGAACGACAAACGTTGACACCCTTGTAGAGCCTCTCGGTACCCTCAACGCAAAAACCCACCGAAACAGGTGAGCTTCCCATTTCGGTGGTCTCGACTTTCTTAGGTGGTGATCCCCGTGGTTGTCACGAACGATGACCACTGGTTTTAGAAGGGGGTCTTTTGACCCACAGGGGGAACGGTGGGGACGGCTGGCGGGATGTCCAAGTTTCTCGGATCGTTTGCGGGAACTGGTTCAGTGATTGCGCCGTTGTTGTTGCCCGCCGCAGGAGGCTCACCCGAACCGATGCCCCCGGCCTGATTTCCATTCCCACTACCATCGCCCTTTTTTTCCTCTTTTTTCTCGCCGCCACTTGGGAGCTTAGAGTGAGGAACCGGCGTTCCGACTTGTGGTGCCATCGAAGGAGCACCGTGTGGAACGACTCCTGGGGTCCCGTAGACAGCGCCACCTGGAACGATACCTCCGCCACAGCACCCGACGTCTGTCCCGTAGCTTTCGCAACAGTCACATCGATTACTGCGGAACAATCCCCGCAGGCGGCAACCGAAGGTCCAACCGGACCTTTGACAGCATCCTCCATACGAAGAAGTGCTTTGGTAAAGCATTCCGCCGGAACAACCAGTGTCACAGCATCCTGTGGAAGCAGTTCCACAACCGGCATCGCCACAAGGAGCCGAAGTAATCATCTCGCCACAGCAGGCATCGTACGAAGGTGCACAGCATCGATTTCCGCTGAACAGTCCGAAGCCTTGGAAGGAACTCATTCGATGACGAAGTCGGCTGAAGAGACCGCCCCCGCCACAACAAGAAGTTTCTTCACAGCAGTAATCGCCACCGCCGTAGTGATACACTGGGGCACTGGACGTGCAACCAGTACAACCTGAACCCGAGGCGACAATTGGCGCTGCAGCAGGAGCGGGAGCAATTGCTGCTTGAGCATTGCCTCCCTGATGATCTCCAGAGAGCAGGGCCGCTGTCATCAAGACAAGAGCAGCATTCACGAGGTTTCCTCCTAGTCTATTGTAGTTGGACTCACGATTGGGAGCCATCTAACCGCATCGATCCCTCAGCTTCGATTCGTGACACGGGCGGAACGAGCAGTGCCGGGCAACCCGCCTTTTGGTTGCTTGCGACACCCAGATTCGGCTCATTGGATCAACAAACGAATCCAAAATGTTCGCCGATGTGGGCACTTTTATGCAGCCAGATGGCGTCTCTACTCGCACTCGACAACCGACCCATCCGTCTCATTGCCAGAGAGTTGGTTTCTGATCTCAACCGTTCATTCAAACTAACGGAGAGTTTTTGGTCCGAAGTAGGACACTAATAACCATCGGTTCTTTGAAGGTTCCCGCTTTAACAGCGTTTCCTGAAGAACCGGAAGTTCCTCAATCACCTGGAAGCCGAGTTTGTCGTAATGTCCCAAGACAACGATTTGGCAAGATGCAAAAGATACTGGACGTGGTATGTATCCGCCCCAAGAATTTTGGTCAAAGGCGGGGCATTTGTTACTGGCTCGTGATGGTCCGAGCCAAAATTGGCCAGAAACAGTGCACACTTGGCCTGCCCAAATCTAGCCTGCAAGGAAGTGCATGACCAAGCGAGTCGGAATGTCTTCAATCGTCAGAGAGTAATGCTAATGGTGGTGGGGTGACCGATCGGTGCCTACGCAAAGACGATTGCACACCAGAAACGGGGCACAAGGCGCGTTACGGCGTTGGAGTGTTGAGAGAGTGTGTGCGGAAGTAGTGGCGATGCCTCGCCAAAATGTTTATCAGTATGCCATCGTAATTGGTAGAACTCACCGAGCGAAACTGATAAACCCACGCCCAAACAATTTCGAGGGCCGAGATGGGCGTGTCGCACTTTGGTTCATTGGCAGTGCAGACGAGAATAGAAGAATGAAAAGGTTCTCATCTGGCCATCAACATCAATCGAAGAAGATTTCCGACGTTCGAACCCAATTAAGAAAAAGTCTTTGCTCGGTGATGAGAATAGAAGGCCAAGGGCCAAGGCCCTTGGCGGATGGTCAGCAGTTCGTTTGTTCCTTCGTTCGATTTTTGGTTGAAAGATTGGGGATCAAACACCCAAAAACGAACGGGGCGCAAGAGATTTAACTTGAATCTTGGCTGTGCGCTCTAGAGGATACCGGCCCCGAAGCTGTTTTCCGAACGGCCTTCTTCTCGATCAGCCTGTTGAGCTTCGTGGTGGGTGTGAACCGAACGCCCATTGTGAGCACTGTGGGTGCGGTAACCCTCGATTGGTTTCCCATCGAGACGGGCGACCAACGCACTGTAGGCATCCTCGTCGTAGTCGGCGTCGTAATCGTCATAGGTACAAATGTAACCCGGTTGTTTCGCCCGCTCGCTTTCTTCTTGGTAGGCCTTGAGCACGGCCGTTTGGATGACTTCACGGCAAGCTGAATTGATTGGATGGGCGATGTCGGCGTGGAGCTTGGCACGACCATCGGCGTCGCGAGTCGCTCGGTCTTCGTCGAGTTTTGTTCCGCACTGGTTGCAAAAGCGGGCCCGAAGGTGATTTTTGCATCCACACTGTTGGCAACGATCGGTCAGCTTCCGACTCGGCATGGCCACAAAAGAACCTTTGGTTCCCTCGATGATCTTCAGATCACGAACGACGAAGGCATCGTCGAAGGTGACTGAGCAGAATGCCTGCAGACGTTCGTTGTTGTCTTCCATGAGCTTGATCCGGACTTCGGTGATGACCACAGTTGAATCTCCTTTGTGTCTGTGGCACTATCTTGGAAGCAGGTCTCCTCGTCCTGGAGGAAACCTCGAGCACGTTGCACAACGCCAAATAGAACAGGCGTTGATTCCTCATTGTTGATTTCCATTGTGGTGAGGATGCCGTAATCTGGACTCAACCTCTACACCGAACACGTCCGCACCACATATATTTTTGACTTCGCAAGAAGTCCCTCGCCGTCCCGCAATTCTCTCGCGACCCTTTTGGCTTCATCAGGTCCATGACACAGCGCAAAAAAAGTAGAACCACTACCGCTGAGCAAGTACCCTGCTGGGTTGGTCTCCGCAAGGTGACCTTTCGCCCGAGACAACACATCCGGGCAAACTTGCACGGCTGAGAGTTCGAGGCGGTTGTGTAATTCCCTGGCGATACTCTCAGGAGTCCCTTCTCTGACCGCTGCAAGCATTTTGGTCTCATCGTGTGGCACTTGCGGAACCACTAGTCGTCGATACACTTCTGCCGTTGATACTTCGACTGGCGGACACAAGAGAACCAACCACAAACGTTGGCTCAGTTTGATGGGTTGGACCTTTTCCCCTCTTCCTGTGCACCAGGCTGCTGGTGTGCGGAAAAAGAATGGAATATCACTTCCAAGTTCCGCACTCCATTCCACAAGTTGGTCAAGAGTCATACCCAAGTCCCACACCTCATTCAAGGCCAGAAATGTGGCTGCCGCGTTTGTCGACCCTCCAGCTAAACCACCCCCAATGGGGATACGTTTGGTCAGCGTGATGTCGATGCCTCGATCGCACTTGGTCCGCTGGCGGACCAGGTCGACGACGCGGTGAATGAGGTTGTCGGGGCCGAAAGAAAGAGTGCCTGCATTACCCAGTAGGTGGGTTTCGCCCTTGTTCCCTTCCTTGAATTCGAGAGTATCATAAAGACTCACGGCAACCATCAATGTTGCTATTTCGTGGTATCCATCTGGGCGCTTTCCCAGAATTTCCAGGAAGAGATTAACCTTGGCAGGTGCCCAAACCACCAGTTTCTTTGGTAGTCGATCAAATATCATCTGCGGGCGGCCGGATTGGAAAGGTCGGGAAGTGATTTTCTTCCCTGAGTCGTGAGGTCACCCGATGAAATTCCTTTTCTCCGGGTTGGAGCAAGCTCCGTAGTCCCAGGTGTTAAAGCATAAGATGTTTAAGGATACTATCCAACTTCGGGGTCATTCGTCAAGGGATCAATTTCTCCTTCTCGAAGCGATAATCCTAACTGATTGCGAGTCAGGACTTTGGCAACCTTACTCTGGCGAGGCAAACTGGGGTATTCGTTACGGATCAACGGAAGTCCGGCAAAAAATTGCATCCAAAAGGCAGGAAATTAGGTATGCCGTGGATGGGCTTGTCGATTGTCGAGTCGAAACAAGGTCCTATACTGAGCTTCGAGTTTTAGGGGTTCGAGATAATCGCCGCTCCTGAAAGGGTGTGGCTCCCTGGAAACCTTCACCCAACAACATTTCTCTCCAGAACTTTCTCGGGACAAAATCATGCCGGTGTTTCAACGAGTCGATCACAAACAAGCTGGGCCTTATGCCCTTGGAATCCTCATTCCCCCAGGACAACGCACGATTTTGATCATTCGTCCAAAATCGCTCCAGTATGATTTTCTGGCGATAAAACCGGCCGACGTTAATGCTGACGTGCCAACATTCTGCAACTTCGATCGAGACGAAGCGGCGGAACTAGCAAGGAAAGTCAAAACCTCCTTGGAGGCAGCCAGCGAAGATGTAGTCACGGTTCACGACAATCCGTGGGGCGACGGATATGTCGCTTGGGTGTCGTGCGCAGAACTCTTGTGGATCCCTTGCCACCGAAGGCCCGGACAAGCGTACCAGGGAGCCTTGTTCCTGAGCGAGGACGAAGCCAAAGAAGTTAGCATGATCATGCGTCGGTGTTTTTGTCCGTCAGACGACGAAATTGGCCAGATCTACTTCAACACCCAACATTTCCATGGTTGAATCGTGTGTAAGCGATCACTAGACGGACCCAATCGTACGCCATCACGAGCGGTAGTTGCAATCACTCTGGTGAACGCTCAGCCTGTCATTGGATCGCCGTTTGTGCGGCTCGGACACACCAGTGCCTCGATTGTGTCCCGAAACCGCACACCGGAGCTCTTTCCTCTTTCTTGGAAGGCGTCCTGAGGTGAGAAAAACAAGCGCAAACGCCCATTCGAGAGCGGCATGGTAATTGCCCATCATTTTACTGTCGTGGAGACGGCATTTCAGAGTCAAGTCCCGAATGAGCCTATCGCCCAAACGGTTGTTTTGACTGGAACAAGGTCATGCGTAGCAACCATCGAGATCCGAAACGATGCCAGGGCAGGATTTCAAGCCTCCGGGGAAGCGTTGTTGAAGTGGATTTTCCCCATCGGCTGCCCCCCCTCGGAACTCAACTCGACACACTCACCGACCCGCGGGTGAGCATCCACGTTGTCGGGCACTTGAGTGAACACGTAGTACAAGGTATCGCCCTGCAACCGACACAGGGACTTTGTCGAGGAACCGCCGTCGACGACACGGGTAGCCCAGTGCAGGTGCCGGTTGGCAAGGCATTGCTGGGCCGGATGTTCAACATTTTCGGCGAACCGATCGATCGAGGCGAACCGTTACCTGCGTGTGAAAGGCGTTCCATCCATCGCCCACCGGTCCCGCTGACCCAACGGGTGACAAAGACGGAGCTTTTTCCAACGGGAATCAAGGCCATCGACGTGCTGGCACCCCTGGAACGAGGTGGAAAAGCCGGATTATTTGGCGGGGCAGGGGTCGGCAAGACCGTCTTGATCATGGAGTTGATCCATAACGTCGTGGGACATCATGAAGGGATCGGTTTGTTCTGCGGAATTGGTGAACGGTGCCGCGAGGGCGAGGAACTTTATCGGGAACTGATCGACGCCAATGTTCTCGATACTTCGGTGTTGGTCTACGCCCAAATGAATGAGTCGCCGGGGACCAGGTTCTTGGCTGGACACGCCGCATTGACGATGGCCGAGTATTTTCGAGACGATCTTCGTCAAGATGTCTTGTTGCTCATGGACAACGTCTTTCGCTTCATCCAAGCTGGTTCCGAGGTTTCCGGGTTGATGGGGCATTTGCCATCCCGATTGGGATATCAACCCACCCTCGGGACTGAACTTGCAGCCTTGCAGGAGCGAATTTGCTCAACGACGAGTGGAGCCATTACCTCGGTCCAAGCCGTCTACGTCCCAGCCGACGACTTCACGGACCCCGCGGCCGTCCACACGTTTGGTCATCTGGCGACGTCGATTGTGCTTTCACGGAAGCGTGCGAGTGAGGGGCTGTATCCGCCCGTCGATCCGCTCCAATCTGGTTCGAAAATATTAGTACCTCCCGTGGTGGGACATCGACACTACAAGATCGCTCAAGACGTCCGCCAAACGATCGCCGTTTACGAAGAACTCAAGGACATCATTGCGATGCTTGGACTCGAAGAACTTTCACAGAAGGATCGCAAGGCGGTCCAACGTGCCAGGCGATTGGAACGATTTCTCACACAGCCATTCTTCGTGACTGAGCAGTTCACTAGCCGTCCTGGAAAAATGGTCCCCTTGGAAGAGGCTCTATCTGGGTGTGAGCGGATACTCAACGACGAGTTTGAAGACTATCCGGAACAGCAACTGTACATGATCGGTAGCGTGGACGAGGCACGAAAGCCATGAGACTCAAAGTCCTGCTTCCCTCGCACGTTTTGCTTTCCGAAGAAACCCAGAAAGTCCTGGCGGAGGGCGAAAACGGATCCTTTTGTTTGTTACCTCGCCATGTCGATTTTGTGTCGGCCTTGGTCCCCGGGATTCTGACGTTCTTGGACTCCGATGGTGTGGAGCATTTCGTTGCTCTTGACGAAGGAATACTGGCCAAGTGTGGTTTTGAGGTCCTGGTCTCGACTCGGAACGCTATCCGAGGAGGGGATCTCGGGACCTTGCAACAGATGGTCGAGGAACACTTTCGCCAAACGGACGAGCGAGAAAAGAAAACGAGGTCGGCAACAGCCCGCCTGGAAGCTGGGCTAGTGCGACGCTTTATGGATCTGAAACAACATGGCCCAGGATTCTAACCACACTCCGAGCGAACCCGACCTCACCCAAGAGATGAGCGAGGTTGTCGGTTCCAAAGAAGAGAGGAAACTTCTGGCCCGAGAGGAGAAGTCACACACAATTTGGTTTGGTTTGGGCATGATGGGCGTCGTTGGCTGGTCCGTGGCGATTCCGACACTCCTTGGAGTGGCACTGGGTAGTTGGCTCGACGCCAAGACGGATACCGAAATTTCCTGGACACTCACGGGATTGATTGGCGGAGTCGTGCTGGGCTGTTGGAACGCGTGGTATTGGGTGAAAAGACAGAGCGAAAAACGTTAGGAAAACTCTCGTCCAATGAGTGAACAGGGACGTGGGATTGGCCACAACCCACATGGGAAATGGCCGTAACGAAAATGATCGACAGGTAACAGAGATCCAACAGAGGAGAATCAGTCATGAACATCAACGCTGCAGAAATCGCTTTTTCCTGGCTAGCTGGTGTTGTATTGGCTGGCATTTATTTCGGTGGGTTGTGGTTGACAGTGAAACATCTGTCCGAACGAAAACAACCTTGGTTGTGGCTCATGGCCAGTTTTGCGATACGAGCGCCACTTGCCATCTGTGTCTTCTACTTCGTCCTGATGGGCCCGCCATCATCGACGTTATCCCGATTGTTGGCGGCCATCATTGGTTTCTTGTCGGTTCGTGTCGTCATGATTTGGACGTTAGGCCCTCGCCCGGTCACGCGTTCTTCGAACCAAGCGAACAATGCTTCGAACGGCTGAGGAAGGAAAGATGTTTGGGGCACTCATCGATGCCATTGTCTGGCCAGTCAACGTTGTTCTGGGTTGGTTGATTCCCTGGATCGGTTGGGAAGGGGTGGCTGTCCTATTCTGGACGTGGGGCGTCATGGCACTCCTCGTCGGGGTATCCTGGACAGTGACCAAAAATTTGCAAACGGGTCCACAAGTCAGTCGATTACAGAACGCCTTGGAAATCATAGTCGATGGCATCCGAAAGCAAATTCGAGACATCAGTCCCGAGGGTGGAGACATCTACTTGCCGTTCGTCGGGACGCTGTTCCTGTACATCTTTTTTTGCAACGTCCTGAGCGTCGTTCCCGGATTCTATCCACCCACGGCCTCGCTCTCGACGACCAGCGCTCTGGCGTTGTGCGTCTTCGTGGCGGTGCCGTTTTATGGCATCCGAAAACGAGGGCTGACCACATACTTGAAGAACTACATCCAGCCAACACCATTGATGTTGCCGTTCAACATCATCGGGGAATTCTCCCGGACGTTGGCTTTGGCAGTGCGTTTGTTTGGCAACATGATGAGCGGGACGAAGATCGCGGCGATTCTCTTGGCCGTGGTGCCACTGTTCGTTCCGGCCATCATGAACATCCTTGGGCTCTTAACGGGAGTCATTCAGGCTTACATTTTCGCGGTCCTGGCGATGGTCTATATCGCTTCGGCGACCCAAGCTCAGGAAGTGAGCTACCGCGATGAGCAAGTCTCGTCTTCCCAACGAGGAGCAATGAATCATGGATAATGTCGGCTTGATTGCGACGATTTCGATAGCCACAGCTGGGTTGACGGTGGCCATCGGTTCAATTGGCCCAGCTCTCGGAGAGGGACGCGCGGTTGCCCAGGCGCTTGCTTCGTTGGCGCAGCAACCCGATGAGGCGAACACCATCACTCGGACCCTCTTTGTAGGCTTGGCGATGATCGAGTCCACGGCCATCTACTGTTTCGTGATGGCCATGATCTTGATGTTCACGAATCGATATTGGGAGTACGTTATCTCCCTCAACGGAGGCTGACCGATGAATTGGATCACGGTCATCTTCCAGGTCATCAACTTTCTCGTGTTGGTCTGGTTGCTCCAGAGATTCCTCTATCGTCCCATCATCTCGGCGATGGAAAAACGGGAGAAGGGACTTGCTTCGGAATGGGATGCGGCTCGTGAGAAACAACGATTAGCTGCCGAAACGCGGAGTTCGTTCGAAGCCAAGCAAGCCGAACTCGAGCATCGGCGGGAGGAGTTTCTCGCCAAGTCACGCACCGAAGCGGACGAACTGAAGGTTGAACTCGCCGAAAAAGCCCGGAGGGAAATCGAAGAACTTCGTCAGCGCTGGGCGGAATCGCTCGTTGAACAAAAGGACTCATTCCTCCAAGAAGTCCGGCAACTGACAGCTGAGGGTGCGTGTCGAGTGGCCCGAGAAGCACTTGCCGACATGGCCAAGACGCCGCTCGAGTCCCGCGTGAGCGAACTCTTGGTCGAAAAGCTCCAGGAACTCCCCTCCGAGACGATCGACGAACTTAGTCGTCTCACGCGAGACGCCCAAGGTCGGATTCGCATTCGGAGTAGCGCGGAATTGCCAGAATCGACGCGTAATCATTTGACCACCGCCGTTCAGCAACACATCTCGGGAGTCCAGGCGATCGAATTCGAAACCGAGGAGGAAATCACCTGTGGGATCGAATTGTTGACCAACAGTCACAAGTTGTCGTGGACCCTGGATAGCTACGTCGATGGCATCGAAGAACGATTGGAGGACCTTTTGTCCCAACGAGCGAAGCACCAATGATATGTCTTGTGAGTCGATCACAGGAGCTGTTCGATGAGTACGACACCATCACTGATTCAACACGTTCGTGAGACGTTTGCCGACCTATCTCAGGTCGTCTCGACGTATGACCACCTCCTCCGTCCGGAGGAAGTTGGACAGGTCATCCGCGTCGGGCACGGTGTGGTCACCGCTCGGGGCCTTCCCGACGTGCGACTGAACGAGGTGGTCCGATTTCCCGGCAACAAATTGGGAATCGCATTCGACCTTCGCCGCAACGAACTCGGTGTCGTGCTCTTGGATCCCTCGGAAGGGATTGCGTCAGGGGCCGAAATTCGCCGGACCCACAAGGTCCTCGATGTTCCGGTGGGAGAGGGCATCCTCGGCCGTGTCGTGGACGGAGTCGGTCGACCTTTGGACGGTAAAGGCGCGTTGTCCTTGACACACCGACTTCCGGTCGAGCGAGAAGCTCCACCCATCATGCATCGCGATCCGGTCACGGTCCCTTTACAAACGGGCATCAAGGTGATCGATGCCCTCATCCCGGTCGGAAAGGGACAGCGTGAATTGATCCTTGGGGACCGACAAACGGGCAAGACGGCGATTGCCGTCGATACGATATTGAACCAACGGGACAAGAACGTCCTTTGCATTTACTGCGCGGTGGGTGGGCGAGGCTCGGCCGTCGCGAAGCTCATAGCCGACCTCCAGAAAGCTGGTGCAATGGAGTACTCGTCGGTCGTGATTGCGACCGAAAACGATCCTCCCGGTCTCCAATATGTCACTCCCTACGCTGCCATGAGCATGGGAGAGTATTTTCTGGAGAAGGGTCAGGATGTCCTCGTCATCCTTGACGACTTGACCCGACACGCACGGGCTTATAGAGAACTCGCATTACTATTGCGCCGACCTCCTGGACGGGAAGCGTTCCCAGGAGACATCTTTTATCTGCATTCTCGGTTATTGGAGAGGTCAACCCATTTGCGATCGGAGTTCGGCGGCGGGTCGCTCACGGCTTTGCCCATCTGCGAAACCGAAGCCCAGAACTTGGCGGCTTACATCCCGACGAACTTGATCTCGATCACGGACGGACAGATTTATCTATCTCCGGATTTGTTCCAGAAGAGTGTCTTGCCAGCCATCGACGTTGGTAAGTCGGTTTCTCGAGTGGGAGGCAAGACCCAGCTTCAGGCGTTCCGACAAGTTGCGGGAGATCTCCGGCTGTCTTACAGCCAGTTTGAAGAGTTAGAGAGCTTCGCGAGCTTCGGTACACGACTCGACGACGCCACGCATAAAGCTCTCGAGCGAGGGCGACGAGTGCGCGAAGTGCTCAAACAGGACCAATATCTCCCGCAAACGATTACTCAGCAGATCGCAGCTTTCGTGAGCGTCACTAGCGGTGAGTTCGATCCGGTCCCTACCGAGCAGGTGAACGCTCTCGCTGACCAGGTCGGTCAAACAGTCGAGAAACGATTCCCATCGCTTCGAGACCGGATCGAGGGCGGCGATCGTCTCACCGAAACGGATAAGGAGGCGATCCGACAAACTGTTAAGGAACTCCGTGTTTAACGTAGCAGGCACACTCCGTGTGCCGTCCGCCTTGGATTCGCCTTTCGAGTTGAGTGGCTCGTTGTCACTCGGGTCTCTTGTGTTGAGTCATTAATTCAGGACCATCACCATGCTTACCCTCGAAGGCTTGAAACGAAGTATTCGGACTGCCGAGGATTTGCACTCGGTGGTCAAGACGATGAAAGCTTTGGCGGCCGTGAATATCCGTCAATTTCAACAAGCTCTCAACTCGTTGACGGATTACTCTCGAACGATCGAACAAGGTTTCCAGGTGCTTCTGCAACAACCCGGTGCTTCCTTCTCCAAACCAAGGCAGGCTGCTACGAACAAATTAGCCGCGATCGTGTTCGGCTCGGATCAAGGAATGTGCGGTCCTTTGAACGAACAGATCGCAACGTACCTGGACAATCAACTCAGCGAGAGGAATCAATCCAAAGAGGACACAAGAGTATTGGTGATCGGGACTCGCCTCGCTGGCCGTCTCGAGGATCTTGGGTATCGGGTTCAGGTTCCGTTCGCGCTTCCGACTACTGTGGCACGAGTGACTCCCGCCGTCCAAACGACCCTTCTCACGATCGATGGGTGGACGGAGGGCAGGGGAGTGGATCACATTCTACTGTGTTATTGCCAACACCTGTCGTCGGGTTCGTACGCCCCCAAGTCACTCGAGCTTTTGCCGCTGGACGTGCGTTGGTTGGAGACACTGAAAAAGCAAAAATGGCCTGGCCCATCGCTCCCGACGTTCACGTTGGACGCCGATGCGCTGTTCTCGCGCCTCGTTCATCAGTACTTGTTCGTGTCGCTCTTCCGTGCTTTCGTCGAGTCTCTTGCGAGCGAGAATGCGAGTCGTTTGTTGTCGATGCAAGCCGCCGAGCGAAACATCGCGGACAGACTTGAGGACCTGACTTCGCTTTATCACCAGGAACGTCAGATGGCCATCACTGGCGAGATCCTCGATATTGTTTCGGGTTTTGAAGCCCTCTCAACTTCCTCGGAGAATTAAAGTCCCTTTGCAGAGTTTCTTATACCACTTCACTTGCAGTAGAACGGGAGACAAACGATGCCATCTCACAACACATTAAGCCGAATTGGCGAAGCCCTCCAACGAGTAAGACAACACTGGGAAGAACGTTCGAAAAGTTCAGCGCGGTCATCGAGCGCCGAACCGTCCTTCCCCACGATTGCCATCACAAGGGAAGCTGGTGCCGAAGTCCCAGAAGTAGTGCGAAAACTGGGGGAGGAACTCGGCTGGCCCGTTTATGACAAGGAAATCCTGGAGCAAATTGCCGAGGAACGGGGTATTCGTGTCGATCTCCTGGAGAGCATCGACGAGCGATATGTTACCTGGATGGAAGAATGCCTCAGTGGATTGTCGGGGAATCCCAATTACACCGGCAGCGCCTACGCAAAGCATCTGTTCGAGGTGTTACACAGCCTTGCCAGCTTGGGCCAGTGTATCATCGTCGGGAGGGGAGCAGCACAGGCACTGCCTCGGAAATCCACCTTGCGGATTCGATTCGTGGCACCGCGGAATGAACGTATCGCCCGGGTCATGCACCGACAACAACTCTCGGAGAAGGAAGCGAAGGCCTGGGTCGATAAAACCCAGAAGGATCGCGACACCTTTATTCGGCAGTACGCCCACCGCGACCCGAACGACCCGTCTCACTACGATTTGACCCTTGACGTCACTCGTTGGGATTCGGAGTCGCTGGTCAAACTGACCGTGATGGCGGTGAAATTGGCCATCATTGGTTGAGGCAAGTCTGTTCAGGTATCCTCGGATGGATATGTATTCATTCGGAACGGAAAGAACCGCTTGGTGGCTTTCCTCCGACATCCGAGAATACTGAGCCCAAGGAATGGCCAACCTTGGTAGGCGAAAAAGCTTGGCGGTCGTTTGGCGGAGTAAGGCGTGCCTTCGCTTTGGCTTCGCCAACGCCCGGTTATAACTCTAATCTCTCTTGTCGAGCACTCCCCACCACAAGCGGTCCTCGATCAACTTTGCGTGGCGAACGTGCCGTCATGAGAAAGCTGTCTCCGCAATTTCATCGTTGTAAGCCAGAGAAACACAAATCGTAGTTTCGTCAAAAACGGCTCGGATTTGTCGGTTGGGTCTTTCAGACATTATTTTGTGCCTTTACGCGCTCGAAATATCGCTTGTACACATCTTGGGGTAACTCTACGGTAAACTCGTGATGTCCCTTCACCGCCGAAAAGTCTCCACTGAAAAACTATTCGTATCAACTATCGGATGTGTTTTCTTCGGTCTCAGGCCGTCGGCTGCCTCTTCTGCAATGGCTCGAATCCTTGGGATTCGATTGTCCCTTCCGTAGAATGACTCACTGGACCTCCAAGAAGGTTCGTCAGCTCATGCAATTCTTCTAACAAGAGAGAATCCCCGATGAATTACGATATCAAAGACAAAATTGCCTTGGTTACTGGCGCGAATCGAGGGATCGGGAAGGCGATCGTCGAAACTTTCCTCAAACACGGAGTTTCAAAAGTCTACGCAGCCGTCCGGACGTTGGAGACCACTGCGTCCCTTGTCGAAGCGCACGGAGACAAGGTCGTTCCGATACGCATAGATCTAGGAGATCCGGCGTCCATTAAGGCCGCCGCAGACAAAGCCCAAGACGTTCAGGTCGTTGTCAACAACGCTGGCGTATTGACCACCACAAGTCCACTGGACGAGAAAGCACTTGAATCCCTCGACTTCGAGATGAACATTAATGTCAATGGTCTCATCCACATGGCCCAGGCGTTTGCACCCGTACTCAAAGCAAACGGAGGCGGTGTGTTTGCCCAACTCAACTCGGTCGTTTCGATGAAATGCTTTGCCCAGTTTGGGACCTACTCCGCATCGAAAGCCGCAGCGTACGCCATCACACAAGCTCTGCGAGACGTCCTCGCCGAACAAGGGACCATGATCCTGAGCGTTCACCCTGGACCGATCGCAACGGACATGGGTGATTCGGCTGGATTGACTGAGATTGCCGAACCGGCTTCGCTCGTGCCGGAAGCCATGATTGCGGCTCTGAAGGCCGGTGAATTTCACGTGTTCCCGGACTCGATGGCAAAGCAAATCGGAGAGGCTTACGCCAGCTTTGCCAAGAATGTGGTCGAAGCGAATTTGATGGAAGGATAGTAGTGTAGCGTGTTCGTCCTGACGATCCGGTCACGCACACTACCTTGCCCGCGAATTTAATCCACTTGTTTTCTCACGGGTTGGCTTCGGGAGGAATCCCGTTCCCTTTTGGTGGCTCGACAGGAATGATTGGACCGAGCCTTGGGCTGTTCACGGTCGGCGCTGGAGGTGGGATTTCTGCGACAGGAGAAGTTTTCTGCGTTTTTTTGGTTTCCGCCGGTGAGACCTGGACTTCCGGGAAAGTCGGACTCGTTGGACGTTCTTTTTTTGGCTTTTTCTCTTTTTGGGCTACTGGCTTCGGCTGACTAGATTTTGCCTTTTTTCGTTTAGTGTTCGTGTCGATTTTTTGCTTGGGCAACGTTTTTTCGACCTTCTTCTGCGGCGTCACATTTTTGTTGTTGATAAACACAGGAGATGGTTCGACAGACAGGCCAGCAATTGTAAAAGATTGATCTTCGACTTTGAGGAGACGGAGCTGTGTGGTCGGTCGAGTTCTCGAACTTCCAGTGAATCGCAAAAGTGCGACCGGCTTCCCTTCGTGGCGATACCAATCGATGTCGATTTTACTTTGATCTCCCCCAGGCCGTTCCAGAATTTTCGCGAGATGTTTCATCAACGTCTTGGGGGAAATGGGGATCGCACCTGCACGTAAGTTGAGAAACTGCATCGCCACCACGTTGGCCTCATCACGAACCATCCAGATCCGGACGTCCAACGAGACGACCATACTCCACGGAGGCGACCCATATCGAAATCCTAGCCGGAGAATGTCGTCTTCAATAGCGACTCGCAAATCGTTGATGCCGTCGGGAAGCATCCGTTCGGCGGTACGTGAATTGACGAAATCTTCGGCAAAATAGCTGTTGATTTGGAGTTGGGTGAAGGCTTCTTGCCACTGGTCTTGTCGATCGTAGATCTTCGCGGAAAGGCTGAATAGTTTCTGGTTGCAGACTTTGGACGCTTTCGTTCGCATGTGACCCGGCGGCACTGCCGCACGGTTGTAGAATGCAGGTTCATGGGCCAAGAGGAAACCCAGCGCGACCACTCCCACGACGACGAGTGCGAGAATGAGGAGACTCGTAATGATCAATTTCCGTCGCATATCTCGTCCTCTTTCTGAGGGCCGGATTCCAAAGTTGCCTGCCGCTACACGGTTCTCGAAATAGATGGGCCGTATACCGAATCTGACGCAACGAATCAACTTCGAAATGGCTGGAGCGTTTCCTGATTGCTTCGACTACATGTGGAAAAATGAAATAAGACCTTTGGGCCAACCATTTCGTAATGACATGCAGGTCGCGTGTCCTTGTTTCTCGCCGAAGTGCCACGCGGCTCGCGTGACACATTTGGTCAACCGTTTCGGAGGACTGCAACTCGCGGGTTCCATTTATCCAGGACCCAAGACCAATGAGAACCGCTCCGCTACTGTGTCCGGAAAGCAAAGCACGACTCTTGCGTAGTTCAAAATCGCAAGTCCCTTGTAGTTGGACTTGACCCTTATTTATCCCTTCGCTACAACCACGCCGCGTTTACGGAAGACGCGGGGAAATGGGAAATGTCGAGGCTGCCGGTTCCGAATCCACGTTCGTGGAGACTGGCAACGAGTCGAACTCGACAGACTTAGGAAACGAGGAGAGAACACAGTGAAGAGGTTTGCCGGTCTCACTACAAGCGTGTTGGCATTGGGTTTGATGTTCTCGGTGGTCTCAACTTCTTGGGCACAGAACGGAACTCGGGTCGGCATCGTCAACATGGACATCATCCTGAAGAACTACAAGAAGGTTCAGTTCTTCAAGACCGAACTCAAGAACGTTGCAGAGCCCTACCGGGAAAAGGTCAAAAAGTACGAAGATTACTACAAGCGGTGGAAAGAGATTGAAGGGAATCCACAGAAATCCAAGAAAGAGCGAACCGACGCCAACAAGCAAGCAGTTCTTTGGAAGCGTAAGATCGAAGACCTGACGAACGAAGCCAACAAGAAGATCATGGACATGGGCCAAAACAACTTGGTTCGTCTGTATCGTGATTTGGAGACCGTCATTGCTGGTTATGCCAAGGCCAACGGTTATCACCTCGTTTGTCACCATTTCGATCCGGTTGATCCAAAGCAGAAATATTCTTGGGCCAACCTGGACCGTCGGTTGAACCGCCCCATGCAGGCCGGTTCCATGAGCCCAATTTACGTTTCCAACGCCATCGATATTTCGAACGATGTCTTGAGCATCCTCAACCGGCAGTATCCAGACGACAAGAACGCCCAAGGTCAGTAAGGTCCGGTTGCCGAGGGATATTGCTCCATCTGGTGGTGGGACGGTGTGTCAACACGACTCCGTCCTCTCCAATTGGGAAAACCACGGTAGTTTCGTTCGATTCATTTTGATAGTGTTGTTCTCGCCCACGAGGCGACGAGACAAGAAACGGAGGGCGTGACTTCTTCCGTGAATTTCCTTGTTCCGTCCTGGTTATCGTGGGCTGATTTTTTCTACTCCACAGAACACGGCTCGGAGAGGATTTCGCAGCCGACACGCGCAAGGAAGTATTCGTGAGAAAGCTAACATCTCGCTCCCAGCGGACGATTGCCCGCCCGGTGTGCGTTCGCGGTGTAGGTTACATTACCGGTGCTAACGTTTCATTGCAATTCGCTCCAGCACCACCATCAACAGGCATCGTTTTCGTCCGGACGGATTTGCCCCCGCAAGTTTGCATTCCAGCACGGATCGACAAAGTGACCGGGACCAGTCGGCGAACTACCCTTGGTTCGATGCCGAGGTGCGTGACTGTCGTCGAGCATGTTCTGGCGGCCTTGGCTGGACTACGGATCGACAACTGCTACGTGGAACTCAACGCCATCGAACCTCCTGGAATGGATGGTTCGTCCCGCCCGTTCGTTAAGGCTCTACGAGAGGCCGGAATTGTCGACCAGTCAGCCGATCGAGACGTTTGGACGGTGGATCGACCGCTCATCGTAGAACGAAATGGAGCAACGTTAACGCTGCATCCTGCGGTCGGAGAGGAATTACGGATCAGCTACTTACTCGATTACGGTGGTTTTAACCCCATCATGCCCCAACGACACTCACAGACGATTTATCCACAGAGTTTCATCAATGAGATTGCTCCTTGTCGGACCTATTTGCTCGAAGCTGAGGCTCACGAGTTGCGTCGACAAGGGATTGGGTCCCGTACGCGCGTGACAGACCTCGTTGTGTTTGGTCCACAGGGCCCGATCGAAAACAAATTACGCTTTGCCGACGAACCTGCCCGACACAAAATTCTCGACATCATCGGCGACCTGGCGTTACTGGGCTGTGACGTTCGAGGACACATTGTGGGATATCGTTCGGGGCACCCATTGAACGCCGAGTTGACTCAAGAGCTTGCAGACATGATTCCGACAACGACGATTTTGCAATCACGTGCGGCCTAGGGCGGCTTGTGGATGAGTGTGGCGGTCTTGTTTCTCGGCCTCTCCCAAAGAGGCGAGGGGTCGAGCGTGAGGGATATCCAATCCCAACTCGAATTTCGCATTCTTGTCTGGGTTTGGGATAGACAACCACGAATCCCACACCCGACTTGTCTCTCCCAGGAAGGGAAAGAGCTAATACCAAGAACGCGATGTCCGGATACATCGGAAGATAGACAGTTGCTTGGTTGTGGCCAGAGCGGATACGACCTTGTTGCATCGGAACGGTTGGAAAGAATCTTCGGAAACTTCCCAGGAACGGTCCATCACCCACCGGAACCAAGGTGACGAAAACGACACTGCTTCCTTAACCCAATCCAAGCAACAGCCGTCTCTCAAAGACCTCGCGGATCCGGTGGACCGTTGCAGTCTCTACTGACTAATTGGCGACAACACTTTCGGTTTTTTCACATAACGGTGGGGACCACTCCACCATAGAAATCAACTTCTCGGAGACACGGATGGCTCCCTTACGAATGGCCGTTGTCGGGGTCGGTCACCTCGGGCAGGCCCACGCACGAATCTTGGATGGTCTACCAGACGTGGAACTTGTAGGTGTTGTCGATGTCAACCCTAAACAAGCCGAATCCGTCGGAGATAAACTTGGCGTTCCAGCTTACACCGACTACTGGCCGTTGCTAAGGCAAGTCGATGCTGCGAGCATCGTGGTGCCGACCACTCATCATCTCGAAGTCGCCAAGGCATTCCTTGAGCAAGGGCTGCCCTTACTCGTGGAAAAACCAATCGCCGCGTCACTTCAGGAAGCTCAACAACTCGTCGATTTGTCGGAA
The DNA here is from genome assembly GCA_964423615.1 of uncultured Alcaligenaceae bacterium. GTDB lineage: Bacteria > Planctomycetota > Planctomycetia > Gemmatales > Gemmataceae > CAYRFQ01. Next base: position 46,322 of record CAYRFQ010000036.1, read on the forward strand.
GACCATAATACCCTTTTGCAAGTGGGGCACATCGAGCGATTCAATCCTGCTTATCTCGAACTGAGACAACGTCCGCTCCAACCGAAGTTCATCCGTGCCGAGCGAGTTGGGCCGTTCACAGGTCGATCGACAGACATCGGAGTCGTGCTTGATTTGATGATCCACGATCTCGATTTGATCTTGGAGATCGTCAGCGCCCCGATCGCTTCGGTCGAGGCTCTTGGCGTGACCTTATTCGGAGAACACGAGGACATCGCGAATGCCCGCGTCCGATTTACCAACGGTTGTGTCGCCGAGTTGACTGCCAGTCGAGCCACACCGATGCCTTCGAGGAAGATGCAAATTTGGGCTTCCGAGGGATTCGTAACGATCGATTTCCAAAAACGTGAGTTGAACATGATTCAACCTTCGGGTCCGCTACGTCAATTTGGACTCGACGTGCAGCAGATGGATCCTGTGAGTCGCGCTCGGTTGAAAGATGATCTGTTCACAAGACATCTTCCGATGCTCCAACTCGACTGTATGGCGGGAGATCAACTCACGGCGGAACTCGAACACTTCCTGGAATGCGTACGAACCGGTCAACAACCTTGTGTGAACGCAGTCGATGGAATGAACGCCATCGCTTTGGCGAACCAGGTTCTTGAAAAGGTGCGAAAACATCAATGGGAAGGACGTCCAGAGGGACATGTGGGACCGAAAGATATGCCCGAACCGATGGGCAATCTGTTTACTCCGCGTTCCGGCGAAGCTGCCGCGTAGCGTCGAAACGAATCGACACGGTACCATTCTGTCGGGTGGGGTCGTCCTGCCCGACCGCAATTTTCAGGCAATGAGAACAGTCAACTCAAAACTATAGAACGGCCTGAGTTCGCGCTAATCGGCACTTCCCATCACCTCGAATCCAACCAAGCAGTATCAACTCTACTCGCTTACATCCGTGATCTTTGGAATAATGAAAGATATCCAGGGCCGAAATGGAAGCGTGATTTCTTGGTCATGATCTTCTCGCTTTCCAGCAACTCTGAAGGACTCAACGAATGACACAGCCCACGATTTTGATGTGTCCTCCTGACTACTTTGGCATCGAATATGAAATTAATCCATGGATGAAACTCGAACGAGATGCTGAACCGGGACAAGCGCAAGCGCAATGGGCCAAACTCCACGAGACGCTCGTTGGGGTTGGGGTGGAAGTGAAACTGCTTGAGCCGCGTGACGGGTTACCTGACTTTGTTTTCACGGCCAACGCTGGTTTGGTCTATGGCAATCGATTCGTCAGTTCGCGGTTTCAACATAAGGTCCGCGCCGCGGAGTCTCCGCACTTTGAGGAGTGGTTCGCAGACCACGGATATACGGTCGAGCATTTGCCAAAAAGCGTATGTTTCGAGGGTGCCGGAGATGCTCTTTTCTGTGGCCAAACACTTTTTGCAGGGTACCGCATTCGGAGTGACGCTGGTGGGCACCATCAAATCGCCAAAATGCTCGGCATCCACGTTTTGCCTGTCGAACTTGTTGATCGGCGGTTTTATCATCTCGACACTTGCTTCTGTCCTCTGGCACCCGACGAAGCCATCTACTTTCCAGACGCCTTCGACGATTACGGACAGAAAGTCCTCAAACAACATATCCCGAAATTGCACTCCGTCGCGGAAGATGACGCAGAGCGATTTGGATGCAACGCCGTCGTCGTTGGAAAGACCGTCATTCTCAACGATGGCTGCGACAAGTTGATGGGTGCCCTCGAGGACTGGGGATATCAACCCATTGCGATCAAGCTCGACGAATTCCTTAAGTCGGGCGGAAGTGCCAAATGTCTCACGCTAAGGCTCGACGGTGAGGAAGCAGCGGGTTGGCGAGACGGGGCAGGGTAGGGCGGAAGTATTTTCGTGAAAAGCGCTTTCCATTGCTTCCCTATCACAGTGCTCTACTTCTTTTGGTTTTGATGGTCAGGAATCGGGCGGCCCATCGCATTGAGTAACATCTGCATGTCATCCCAGACATGCTTCTTTGCCGACGGAGTTCGCAGCAGATAAGAAGGGTGGTAAGTGCAAAGAACGGGAATTCCATTGTAGTCGTGGAGTCGACGTCGCAAACGACCCACTCCGGTATCTACGCCAAGAAGGTGTTGAGCCGGACAGGCTCCCAGCGTACAAATCCACTTGGGTCGTATGAGTTCGAGTTGGCGTTCGAGGTGGGGGCGGCAGTTGGTGGCTTCTACGGCGTGAGGAGTACGGTTATTCGGTGGACGGCAACGTAGGATGTTACAGATAAAGACCTCTTCCCGTTCGAATCCACACGCCTTGATGATCTTGTCGAGGAGTTGTCCGGCGTCTCCTACGAACGGACGTCCTGTCTGGTCTTCGTGGTAGCCCGGTGCTTCGCCGATGAAACACAGCTCCGCATCGAGAGGTCCTTCGCCAAACACCGTCTGTGTCCGAGAGATCGGCAACTCGTCGCACTTCGTACATTGAGAGACCTCTTCGGCAAGAACCTCGAGGGCCACGCGCCGTTCTTCAGGTCCCAGATTTTTTTCTTCCGCAGCGAAAAATAGATCGGGACTCGTCATTAGCAGGGATGACTCTTCCGTAGCGACCTTGGCAGGTTCCTTCGGTGATTTCTCTTCCGCTGGTTGGTCGGTGATTTCTGGACGAACGGCATGGGAAGGCTCCGGCTGAATCACCGGAATTTCCGGGGGCACGGGTTCAATTCTTTCCACCCCGGAGTCCTGCCAACTGAACAGGTGGAGCTTTAATTGCCGGGTTAGCTCTTCGGGGGTGAGTGATTCGTCCGTCATGGTGTATTCCTTCCTTTAGCCAGAACACCGAACGCCGCCTTTTCCTGGTCATGCCACTCGGAAAAGAAGACCAATCTTATTGGACAAATGTCCACTTCTGTATTCTACCACCAGAGCTTGAATCTCCAACCCATCGAGACCAAGACTCTTTACACCGAACATTACCGCGTTTACCATTGCCTCCATCTCAATTCTTACATCGCGAAGGAGGCTCTGAGGTGAGACGTCGTTATCAAATCTGCGGACTCATGCTGTTAGTATGCGGGATGTTTTTGGCCCCAACGATGGCAATGGGTGATACGAAGAAAGCACGACCCAACATCCTATTCATCGCCATCGACGACCTCAACGACTGGTGCGGTGTGCTTGGAGGTCACCCCCAAGCTCGCACCCCAAATCTGGATAAACTCGCCAAACGTGGAGTGATGTTTGCGAATGCTTATTGTTCGGCGCCAGCTTGCAACCCGTCACGCGCAAGTCTGATGCACAGCATCCGGCCGTCGACTTCGGGAGTCTATATCAATCCGCAAGACTGGCGAAGGCCAATGCAGGCCTACGTGCCGTTGAATCGGTACTTCATGCAAAACGGCTACTATGTGTGGGGCGGTGGGAAAATCTTTCATGGTGCATTCCCTGACGCCAAAGGGTGGAACGAATACTACCGAGGGAAGGGAAACATCCCACGCCAAAAGCTCCCACCGGATGGCATTGGTGGAAACATGCGTTGGGGTCCCGTGGATGTTGGCGATGAGGCGATGCCCGACACACAAATGACGAGCTGGGCCATAGGAAAGCTCAAACAGGACTATGACAAGCCGTTTTTCCTGGCCGTGGGGTACGTTAAACCTCACCTGGCTTGGCATGCTCCTAAGAAATATTTCGACATGCACCCCCTCGAGAAGGTGAAACTTCCCAAGGTGAATAAGAGCGACCTCAATGATATCCCTCCCGCCGGTATCAAGATGGCGAAACCCGAGGGAGACCATCGAAAAATTCTCCAGAAGAAACAGTGGAAGAAGGCGGTTCAAGCCTATCTCGCAACTTCGACTTTTATGGATGGCCAACTGGGCAGACTCTTCGAAGCCTTGGCGAACAGCCGCCATGCTGAAAACACGATCATCATTTTGTGGAGCGATCACGGTTGGCATTTAGGAGAGAAGGAACACTGGCGTAAGTTTGCTCTGTGGGAAGAGGCCACCCGAGTTCCGTTCTTGGCGGTCGTCCCTGGCGTGACTCAACCTAACCAGAAATGCACCCGACCGGTCACTCTTCTCGATATCTATCCCACCCTCGTAGATCTCGCCGGGTTACCAACAAACAAGCAACTCGAAGGACATAGTCTCGTTCCACTGTTGAAGAACCCGGAAACGAAGTGGGCTCATCCCGCTATAACCACCCACGGGCGTAATAACCATGCCGTCCGCACAGAAAAATGGAGATATATCCGATACGCCGATGGTTCCGAAGAGCTCTACGACCATACTAAAGACAAAATGGAATGGACGAACGTCGCAAAGGATGCGAGGTACGCCAAGGTCAAGGTCCAGTTGGCCAAGTTGCTTCCGAAAAAGAACGTCCCAGATGTTCCACGGTCGAAAAGGTTGAGGAAGCGTGGGAAGAACAAGGAAAAGAACTCGCAAACTGGTCTAACTGTCGATGTCCGATATTTGAAACGGTTCTCGATCTTCTCGGGCGAACTTCGATCTGAGCAACACCGGATTTTTGCTCGAGTGAAACAGTGACAAATAAATACGCGTAGTTCAGTTGTTCTCATAGAATCCGGTGGACCTAGGTCCACCTTTCGTGCGAATTAGTTGTAAGTACCATCAACGCGACCGATAGCCTCACGGAATGCCGTTTCATGGAACTCAATTCCGACCAGTTCACTCATGTGCAGCGAAAGGGGCCAGAACGCAAGGGCTTGGAGGAGAAATGGTATTTTCTCGTCGGGTCGGATGCTCAAGGTCCCGTTTCTTACCCAGACTTACAACGGTTGGCCGAATCAGGACAACTCGATCGTTTCACGGGTCTGGTTTGGAAAGATGGTATGCTCGATTGGGCACCAGCGGGAACAATCGTCGGGCTCTTCCCTGATCCTCCCCCTCCTCCCGCCCGCCGTCGGTTTGAAAGACCGTCTTCACCCCCAGCAACCAATCCCGAAGCTCAGGTTCCGACAATTCGTCGTGATGACCGAAGTGCGAAGAGGCCATCGTCGGTAGATCCTATCGCGATTGTGGCGTTCATTTCTCTTATCTTGTTGCTCTTGGTATTAGTCGTTGTTGAGGGAAGGTTGACTCAGCGTTACAGGCACAGAGCCATTGCGGCTCGTGCGGAAGGTGCCAAACTTGAGCAACTTGGCCAACGAGACGCGGCGAAAGCAACAGCGGAAGCGGAGCAACGTTACAGGGCTTATGAAAAACTCCATGGTGGAGTTGGAGTTTTGGCTGGCATTTTTGCTTTGGTGGTTTTGGTGGTGCTTCATCTGACATTTTGTCTGTGGCTCTCTCGTACTTGGTCTGTGTTACCTCAAGAGTATCTACCCTTTTCTGCGGCCAAGGCCGTTGGGTATCTCTTCATTCCGATTTTCAATCTGTATTGGGTTTTTCGCGTATTTCCGGAGTTGTCCGCGGGCCTACGCGAAGCTCTACAACAAAGTGCAACTTCTCGCGGCGTCATGACAGGTTACCCTCTTGCGATTGCCCTTAGCATCAGTTTTCTCGTCCCCTGCCTATTGCCGTTGACACTGATTTTGTTGGGCGTTTGGGTTGTCCTGGTCAATCGCGCGAAAAATAAGTGGCTGACACAACCACTGGTTTTCGAAACTCCTGAATGACCTGCGGGCAGAGAGTTCTACACAACTACTGGCATCGGTTACCAATTCGGTTGGGCTCTCGTCGTGCCTACTGATTGCTCCGAACATAACATATTCCCTTATCTCGATACTCACCTCACACCTTCTGAAATGTTGACAATGTTTCAAATTGATGTAGACAGCATGCTTGCCGTTGCGTATGAAGCTCGACTCTGATGACGGAACAGCAACGATCAAGACACCCAATCTGGTGAGACAACCGACCGCGTTACAGAACTTCAAAGATCGAACAACTCAAGTGATCCCACACAGTTTCAGATGGCCCAGTTCGCTGAGTCGTTCGTGGTGGGTTTCGCGGAACAAACAAGACAGCTGCCCCATGAGAAATCAGTCACAACGATTGTGGTCCTGTTGGGCGTACTATGTCGCGGTATGTCTAGCCGTGTTTGTTGGGGTTGGAGAATCGGCGCAACCCAGGTTGTACACTCCTCCGGCGGATCTCCCTCGCTATGATTTAGACATCAAGTTAGATGTCACTGGCCATTACGTCTATGTACGTCAGCAAGTAGTTTGGACCAACCGCCATCGGAGACCTGCGAAGAAATTAGTTCTGAATAACCACACGCGGTTTACGATTGAAGGTGGGGATGTTGGGCTCCTTGCGAAAACCCTGGAGGTTCTTCGAATTGCTCCGAGCGAAGTGATGGATTTCGAAGGCCCTCCGTGCCATGTGCAAAAGATCGTCGTCATTGATCCTCGAGCTAACACAAAGACTCCCGTTGAATTTTATTACGGACCGAAACACAAGACGACACTGACCGTTCCTCTCGTTGGTCCGGTCGAACAGGGCGAAAGCGTTACTTTCGAGCTGACGTTCAAACTCCGTCTTCCACAGAAACAAGGACGATGGGGACAATGGCGCGGTGTCACATTCCTCGCGCAATGGTTGCCCATGGTTGCGTACTACGACGAAAAGGGCTGGAGGCCGACTCCGTTCGTTCCGTGGCACCAACCGTTTTGTAACGAAGCTGGAATTTTCCGGGCACACATCACCTTGCCCCAAGAGGAAAAGATTGCATGTACAGGGCCGATCGTGGAGGAACTACATCTTCCCGGTGGTTGGAAAAGGTTGAAGGTTGGTCCTGTCACAGCGCGTGACTTTTCGTTGACTTGCAGTCGGTTCTATCAGGAAGCCAGGGGGAAGGTTGGAAACATTAGACTCCGCAGTTTATACCTGCCCGGACAGGAGCACTATGGGCAACGCATGGTGCAGATTGCCGCCGAAGCCATCCCTGTGTATGAGTCATGGTTCGGTCCCTTTCCGTATCCCGAATTCACAGTGGCTACGTCTTTTTTCGGTTGGAACGGAAACGAGTGTGGCGGCTTGGTACTGATCGATGAGCGTGTTTATCACATGCCGCATATGGCCAATGGATTCGTTGATCATCTACTATCTCATGAGATTCTGCATCAGTGGTTCTACAATGCCGTGGGTACAGACGGATATGCGGAAACCTGGATGGACGAGGGGGTCGTCACGTACTTCAGCCACAAGTACATGAATCGTAAGGTGGGTAGAAACAACAAGATGCTCAACTATCCGTTGGGACTCGAGTGGTTACCCAATATAGGTCGTGAAGACTATCGGCATTATGGTTTGTTTGCGGCAATAGCCCGGGGTGACTCGACGGCAACAGTCCAACCCATGGAAAAGTTTGGCCATCTGATGAATCTCTCGGCGATGGCCTACGATCGCGGTGGTAAGATCGTTGGAATGATCGAGGATCGGCTTGGCGAAGCGGCGATGCTCGATTTCATGAGGGGGCTCTACCGAAAATATTACTTTCGGGTTCTCCACGTACGTGATTTTCAGAAAGAACTTGAAGACTATACTCACCGGTCATGGCAAGAATTTTTCGACAACTGGTTGTTCGGCGACGGCATGACCGACTGGGCAATTAACGACGTCCAAATCGAACCTTACGACCCCAGAATGGAAGAGCTTCACAAAGTCCAGGCACACCGAACGAGCTCGAATCGGTTTCTCCGTAGGTTTCATCACCTGGACCATCGGGGGCCATACAAAGTGGTGGTCTTGGTCGCTCAGCGAGGGAACTATCCTGAGCCGACGACCGTCGGATTTGCGTTCGACGACACTGACGAATATGTCATGCGGATTCCTATTTTGCCGAATACTCCGGCCTTGGTGCTGGAAGACTTTAACGCAAAGGTGGTAGTTCTCGCCAAGAACCTTATTCGTGTAGAAGTCATACTCGACAAGAAACCAACACAGATCACCGTCGACCCAGACCAAGTACTAGTGGACCGGGATCCGGTAAACAACCATTGGAAAACAAAATATCGAGTACGGTTTACTCCCTTGTATTTCATGCTCGACGAGACGGACATCACCAATGCCTACGACAAAGTGAATGTGATTGCAGGACCTTGGGTCTATGGTTCGACCTTCAACAATCCGTGGTTCACCCGATCTCCATTATTGGGGGTTCGTGCAGGGGTCTATCGCACCCAAAAATATCGCGGGGGTGGTTACCTCGCGTACCGAACGAATGATAGGAACTTGGTAGCTGGCATCGATGGTATTTTTGATCATCAGCCGATTCCGAACGTCCAGTTTGGATTCCAAGCCGAGCAGAACATAGTTACCCTTGATGATTCACACATTGACTGTAGTCGAGGTGCCATTTTTGGAAGGTACATTCTGACGCCAGGAAGTAGCCTCTATCTCCCGCCTTATAAATACGTTGAAGTATATGCTAACGTCCAAGACCGCTGTTTACCCACTCCGCGAACGTTCACGCCAGACGCGGATCCCTTTACGACACAGACCTCATTCGGCATTCATTACCATCAGTACTATTTGACGCCGTACTGGGACCCGGAGGGTGGTGTTGCTGTCGATTTGACGTATGCTGCCGGAGTACCGGTCTTCGGTCAGGATAAAGATTTTCATCAGGTCTTCGGTCAAGTCTCTTGGGTAAAAGGGATGCCCGACCCTTTTGGCGTCTTGAAAGACTCGCCTTATCTACAGTGGTTAGCGAAGAGTCGTTTTGCGTTTCGGGTGAACGGTGCCGTTGCTCTGCCCGACGAGGGACAATTCTTTTCACTCGGTGGAGGAGATTTGTTCCGTGGGTTCGATTTGCGAGAGCGACAGGGGAGTGTCACCTGGGTGGCAAGTCTGGAGTGGCGGATTCCGGTCGTTACTGGCCTGCAAGCGGATTATTTCGATCACGTGGCTGGCCTTCGCGGCATTTACTTTGTCCCTTTTTACGACGTCGGAAACGCCTACCTGAACGGACGTGAAGTCGGTTCGACGGCGCATGCGGTCGGCGGGAGTTTTCGGTTCGATGTGGCGTGGTTCGGATTGATTGAACGAACCATGCTTCGGCTCGACGTCGCCAAGACGCTCAACGAAAGCTCACCGTTTCAATTCTGGGTTGGCATCCAACATCCGTTCTAGCTCCGCAAGTTTTTGACCACGTCTTCCGTCAGGACATACTCGATCCCGAGACTGAGCCCTTCTTGCTTTGCCGTTTCTTGCAAGAGACCGGCTTCGGGCACGTCAATTCCAGCGGATGCGTCTTCGACCAGAACTACGCGGAAACCTGCCGTTTGAAAGTCTCTCGCAGCATAGAAACAGCATATGTTCGTTGCTATTCCGCATATCACCACGGTGATGATTCCCTCAGCTCGATAAAGATCGATCATTCCTGGATGTTGCGCCGTCACGGCGTAGGCTTCGAAATCGTGCTGATATCCCTTTCGCCAGATGACGCGTAGTTTGTCGGTTTCGACACCAGGGACGAATTCAACTCCAGGTGTTCCCATCACACAGTGTGCTGGATAGAGGTTGTCTTTTTGGCCGAGAAAACTGCAATGGTCTGGCGGGTGCCAGTCCAAGCTAGCATCAATTCGCTTCCACGGCTTGGAGAGCAAATGGTTAATTTGAGGGACAATCGTAGTACCTCCAGGAACCGGAAGCTCATCGGGACACAGTTCCGTAAAACCTTTTTGAACATCAACGACGAGAAGGCTCGTTTCGTTGGCAACGATCGTTTGCATTGTGGGATGGTCTACGGGAGTTAGGTTTCGAAATTGTGATTAGGAATGAAAAATGGGCCGTTCCGTTCTTGTGGCCATCATAATTCACAGCACTTCAGGAATGAGGAAAGGAAAGAGTGATGGTTTATCCAAAACGGGCATTGATCAAATAGAACACATGACAACACTTCAATGAAAACCGCAGGAGAGGTTCTTCATCTCCCCTGCGGACAGTGCATTAGTACGACCTTGCAAAGATTACTCGTCCCTTCGAGGGCTGGCCCGTGAGGATACACTTGCCCTCTTCTTCCTTCTGGTGGAAGGGGATGCAGCGAATGGTCGCCTTGGTCTCCTCGGCAATGCGCTTCTCTGTTTCCCCAGTGCCATCCCAGTGGGCCAAGAAGAAACCGCCTTCTCCTTCGAGTCGTTCCTTGAACTCGTCGTAGGAGTCGACTTCATGGGTGTTCTCTTCGCGGAAGGTCTTGGCCTTTTCAAACAAATTCGATTGGATTTCTTTCAAAACTTCCATGATTCGGGCCGGTGCCGAGTCGAGGGCCACGCCGAACTCCTTTCCCGGTTTGCCGGGAATGTCTCGACGAGCGATGACGCACGCATTTTTGGCGACATCCTTTGGCCCAATCTCGATCCGAATGGGAACACCTTTGGCTTCCCATTCAAAGAACTTGTGTCCCGGTTGGAACTGCTCGCGGTCGTCGAGTTTGACGGCGATGCGATCGTAGTTGAACCACTCGTCGGGAGGCATCGCGTTGAGAGCTTTCTCCAAACCTCGGGCCGTCTTCATGACTTGCTCTTTCTCGTCATCCTTCTTGAAGATCGGGACGATGACGACATGAACGGGAGCCAGTCGCGGTGGTAACACGAGACCGATGTCGTCGCTGTGGGTCATGATGAGTCCGCCGACGAGGCGTGTGGACACGCCCCAACTTGTGGCCCAAGGATATTCGCGTTTACCACTCTCGTCCTGGAACTGGACCTCGAAGGCCTTGGCAAAATTCTGGCCCAGGAAGTGACTCGTCCCGGCTTGCAACGCACGCTTATCTTGCATCATGGCTTCGATGCACAACGTCTCGACCGCTCCAGGGAATTTCTCGCCCTCGGTTTTTGCTCCAGTCAAGACTGGCATCGACATCCAATCTTCGACAAAACTGCGATAGACTTCGAGCATCTGGTGTGCTTCGTCGATGGCTTCTTTCTCGGTCGCGTGGGCGGTGTGTCCCTCTTGCCAAAGGAACTCGGAAGTGCGAAGGAAGACCCGAGTCCGCATCTCCATTCGAACCACGTTCGCCCACTGGTTTAGCAGGATCGGGAGATCTCTATAGCTCTGGATCCAGTCTCGATACGTATTCCAGATGACGGTCTCGCTCGTCGGACGGATTATGTATTCTTCTTCGAGCTTGGAGGCCGGGTCCGGCACAAGGGTTCCTTTTTCGCTTCCTGCAACGAGCCGGGTGTGAGTCACCACTGCACATTCCTTCGCGAACCCTTCGACGTGCTCGGCTTCTTTCTCGAGAAATCGCTTGGGGATGAAAAGCGGGAAGTAAGCGTTGACGTGGCCGGTGTCTTTAAACTTTTTGTCGAGCGCCTTTTGCATCTTTTCCCAAATGGCATACCCGTGGGGCTTGATGATAATGCACCCCCGAACTTCGGAAGTTTCTGCAAGTCCCGCGTGGCGAATGACGTCTTGGTACCACTGGGAGTAGTCTTTTTCACGAGGAGTGATCTGGTCGGCCATGTTTCTCTCCGAATGTCAGTTTACGATCAGGCTACCGGTCTCTGGATCAGGGGATGAGGCCTCAGCCCGCAGCGACTTTTCGATAGTCCCGGGGAGGCAGGACACCTCGAACGACCCATTCATTTCTGTTGGCGCTTGGAGTGGACGACCTGCGACACAAGAATTGTTCGAGGTCCCATCTGCCTCTACCTCTAATCGTTCTATACAAGAGGACAGAACGGTTGACCAGCATGTTCGGGCCGGGAGTCAGTGAGCTTTCATGTTGCCCTGGAGATCTTGTTGCTGGGCGTGGTTCCAGGCCTCTTCGGTTCCAATTGGGAGCCAGAAATCCGTCTCGATCACATGGAAAGGTTCCTTTTGGGCGAGCTTGGAAACGTATTCGGTGATTTCGTATTCACCGCGAGGCGAGAGGGTGAGTTCGAGGTCAAAAACTTCCTTCGGGAACTTGTAAGCTCCGACGTTGGCCAATTGCGGGCCCTTGAGTGCTTTGTTCTTTTCTTCGAGTCGATCGAGGATTCCATCAGCTTTGAGGATGGCCACGCCAAACTTTTCCGGTTCCATCACGGGATGCACCATTACTCCAGCGCGGCAAGCTGCAAGTGTGGCCAAGTCTCGTCCACTGTACAAGTCGTCTCCATTCAACACCAGGAACGAGTCGGACTCGATGAAGTCGCGGCATTTTCTTAACGCGTCACCAGTCCCTTGCGGTTCGCCTTGAGGAACAAGGGCGTGCTTTTGGAATCGCTGTTGGGTGGTAGCGATGAAGGTTTCGATTTGGTCGGCAAGATAATGGACGACGACGATCACGCGATCAACCACTTTGGGTAAAGCCTGGAGCGTCCAATCCATGAGAGGACGACCCTGGACTGGTAACAGTGGTTTGGGAGTGGTCAGAGTGTGCGGGCGAAGTCGGGTTCCTAAACCCGCGGCCAGGATGACGGCATCCATAAGTTTGTCCTTTTTCTTCCAGACTCAGAGGGCAATCCCAACAGAAACGATTAGTGCTTGCAATCTTATGTATTTTAGGAAGCACTCGTTGGCCAAGCTCGCTTTTGCCAATTGCCAAAACTACCTTCCCAATCACTTTTGATGAAGACGACCAGACTATCCAGACGATTATACTGGTGTTCTCGATACAGGCCGTGGGGAACGAAAATTTCGCGCTCGTTACACCGTCTGTTCTTGGGATCGACACAAAGAGCAGGGAATTCAGAGGGGGCCGAAAGCGACTGGGTTCTTGCTCGTTGGATTGTTGACCTGGTAGGACGCTTTGATTCGCCCCAATGCCAAGGACGGCTTGCGGGGTAGTCTTGCATCATACATCAGGAACGGTCGAGCAAAGGAATCACACCACAGCCTGGTGAGATTGATAGGAAAGTCATTCAGGAAGACGAGGGTAAGGATACCATGCGATATAGTCTTATTGCACTGTTGTTGAGCGGACTCGTGGTGACCTTTGGCTGTCGACACGTTGCGGGTCCGTGTGATTGTGAACGACAAACTCCTTGTGGTTGGGGAACTCCGACGGGATTCGGCATGGGTGGGCCCATCCCTGCCGCCCAAGGGTTGCCAAGTAGTGCAGGATATGGCGGAGTCGTAGTCCCCGGTGGTGTTGTCTCGAATCCCACGCCGGGAGAGAGAATCCCGAGTCCAAAAGGGGGCGAAGCTCCCAAATCCCTTCCCAAAGGAGACCCAATGCCGAACGGTGGGCTGGACAAAATCCCGCAAAATCCGTTCTAATTCGAGCTCAGTAAATGAGCTTAGCCAACGAAAAAAATAGTTTGTTACCTCGATAGGCTCGGGCATCTCACCTGAGCCTATTTTTCTTGTCACTTAGTCGGCTTTGTCTGGCGTCGGGTAGACCTGGCCTTTTTCGGAATGGCCGGTTCTGTATCACCGTTGGGTTCTGTCTGACTCACTTCAGTTTCCGTAGAAATTTGCTCGCCTCCATTTCTTGTCGCTTGTTCGGCAACTTCTGCGTTCCCATCCCCAGTCTTGATCGATACACCGTGATCATCCTCGTGTGGTTTCAGATCTGGGATACGGCGGCTAGCGGTCGTCTCTCCCGAAAAACGATTCGTTTGCTCTTCGGCCAGTCGTAAGAATTCTACTTGACTGCGGATGGCAAGACTTCCGTCTGGTCTTCGGACCCGATGATATTGGCCGTTTTCGTCGGCGACCCTGGCTTTGACATTATCCCGCAGACTTAGTTCCAGGATCTCCTCGATCACTCTTGTACGGAGGCGTTCGGGGGTAATCGGAAAGAGGACTTCGACCCTTCGCATGAGATTTCGATCCATGAGGTCGGCGGAGCCGACGAAGACCTCTGGGTTGCCTCGCGAATGGAAATAAAAAATCCGACTGTGTTCGAGGAATCGATCAACGATTGAGATCACCCGGATATTGTCGCTTATCCCCGGTAACTGCGGACGGAGAGAGCAAATTCCCCGGCAGATCAAGTCGATTTGCACCCCTGCCTGGCTGGCCCGGTAGAGCATCTGAACGATTGTTGGGTCGAGTAGCCCGTTGATCTTGGCGATGATGCGAGCCTCTTGCCCTTGCTCGGCAGCCGCGATCTCGCTTTCGATCTTTTCCCGTAGGAAAACTTGGAGTCCTCTGGGGCCAACGATCAGCTTACGCCAGTTCGTGACCGCGCAATAAGAAGTCAGCTGGTTGAACAACATGGAAGCGTCAGCACAGATGTCTGGGTCGCATGTGAAGTAACCCAAGTCGGTGTAAATGCGAGCCGTATGAGGATGATAATTCCCCGTCGCCAGGTGGGCATACCGGCGGATGCGGTCTTCGTCGCGGCGAACGACGAGAGCGATTTTGCAATGAATCTTGAGCCCGACGAGACCAAAGACGACATGGACTCCGTGCTTTTCGAGTTCTCCAGCCCAGCGGCTGTTTCGCTCTTCATCCATCCTGGCGTGAAGTTCAATCACCACGGTGACTTGTTTTCCCTTGTCGGCAGCCAACTGCAAGGCCCGTATGATTGGGGAGTCGCCACTCGTGCGGTAGAGCGTCATTTTGATCGCCAACACCTGATCGTCGGTTGCTGCCGTTTGCAAAAATTCAACGACGTGGTTGAAGGACTCGTAAGGGTGGTGGAGCAAGTAGTCCTTGGTCCGGATGGCGTTCCAAATGTCCCTGGCTTCATCGATTTCGGAGACTCGGCAGGGTTCGAAAGCCGCTTCCTTCAAATGGTCATATCCCGAGAGTGAACACAACTCCCAGAAGCCCGATAGGCCCAATGGCCCGCGGGAGCGATAGATGTCGTGATCTTGAAGGTGAAGTGCTTGTTGCAAGAAACGTTCGATTCGTTTGTTGTATCGAGCGCCCGAGGACTCTTTGGCCGAAGAACCGTCGAGTTGGTCTAGCTTGGAAGCATGTCCACCGTTCTCGAGATTCCCCAGCGATTGGAGGCTGAGGGCCACGGGGCTACCGACCCGTCGCTTTCGAACGTTCTCTTGGATGGCGATCCGAAGGTCTTCGACTTCCTCGTCGCCGATTTCGAAATCGCTGTTCCTTGTGACCCGGAAGACCGTGTGGTGAAGGACCTCCATGTTGGGCAACAACTCAGGGAGATTCAAGGCGATGATGGTTTCCATCGCGATGAAGACATCACCGGCAGGGCAGGGCAGGGGCAGGAAACGCTGGAACACTGTTGGTAGTGGAACGATCACGAGTAGCTCGTCCAGTGCCCAATCTCGGTGGCCACCGTTGTGTTCGGTGGCCAGGGGAGTGAAATCTCGAGAGGGACGTTTAAGGAGCACCGCCAGGTTTAGGGAACCGTTCGCTGTCTGCGGAAACGGATGACGGAAATCGACAGCAATTGGGCTGAGAACAGGATAAATCTCCTCGCGAAACAGTTTGTTGACGTGGTGGGTCTCATCAACAGTGAGGTCGTGGAGGCCACGGATCTGAATTCCAGCCGGGATCAGCGCGGGCAGTAGTTCTTCGTGCAAGCAATGGTAGGCATGGTCGAGTAATTCGTGGGTAACTTGACTGATCTTTTCGAGCTGTGTGTTGACCGGAGTCCGGTCGGCCCCCGAACCGTACATCTTGCCATGTTCCACTTTTTCCTTCAGGCCACCCACGCGGACCATGTTGAACTCGTCCAAGTTGGACCCGAAGATGGCCAAAAATTTCAATCTTTCCAACAGCGGAACGGTTGCGTCTTGAGCTTCCTCGAGAACTCGACGGTTAAACTCGAGCCAACTTAGTTCCCGATTGATGTAGAGGGAAGTGGCGGTTAGGTCCAGATCTTTTGCGGTTCGGGTGCTCGCAGGGGCGGAAGATGTAACTGGAGTAACGACTCCGTTCTGAGCATGGGTGGGCGACGGCGTTGTTGAAGATGGATATTCGCTTCTGGTCTCTTTCCGGTTCGCCATTCCCATCGCTCCTTTGTTTCCCTAACCTCGGTCACTGCGGTATTGAGTACATGTCGTGGACAGCGCTGGGGCGGAGAAAAGAAAAAGTGGCCCTTGGTTACGAGCCCACTCAACGATGTAGAGCTGAATCTGCACAGCTCGTCAAAAGGGAATTGCAAGCTTTAGTTCCAACTCGACAGCTCGCTCGAGTGTTGGCCACGGCCTTTTTCTGTGTTCGGCGTCCCGGACCCAAGTTCTACACGACAGGTGATCAATCATAGATCGTCTCAGTCGGCCACAGAATAATAGACACCGGAACCCTGAACGGCTGCGAGCGTTTCGATCTCCGCAACGGCTTCCAGGAACACCCCGGTTTGGACGACGTGGGTCATGAGAATGAGCGGGATCATTGTGGCCGTCTCGACTCCCGACTCGTGTTGGATCACCGACGAGATGCTTATCTCATGCTTCGCCAGTATATTCGTAACCTCGGCCAAGACGCCAGGCCGATCTTCGACTTGTAAACGTAAACAATATTTGCTCGAAACGGAAGACTTCGGACGGACAGAGACGCCATTTGCCTTGCCGGTCCATAGTCGCAGGGTCTGGAAGGTGCGTTGGGCTCGACCGACGGCCATGTCGATGATGTCTGCCACGACGGCACTCGCGGTTGGCATCTGGCCCGCGCCACGGCCGTAGTAGAGCACGTCACCGACAGCATCCCCGACGAATTGGATGGCATTGTAGGACCCACGAACTTGAGCCAGCGGAGCCGATTGACGAAGAAGAACGGGGGCGACATGGAGTGCGAGTTCGTCGGCTTCGACCCACGCTTCGGCAAGCAGCTTGATCGTGTACCCCAACTCTTGAGCGAACTGGACATCGGCTTGATGAACGGCGGCGATTCCGATCCGGTCGATGGCATCGAACGGAATTGGCACGCCGAAAGCGATGTGGGACAGAATAGCGAGTTTGTGGGCGGCGTCTGTCCCGTCGATGTCGAACGTTGGATCGGCTTCGGCATAACCGAGGGCTTGAGCTTCGGCGAGGGCTTCGTCATAGCTCCGACCGGATTCGGTCATCGCCGTCAGGATGTAATTGCTCGTTCCATTCAGGATCCCGAGAACTCCCGAAATTTGATTTGCTGCGAGATTCTGAGTGACGGCCGCCACGACCGGAACTCCCCCAGCGACGGCCGCCTCGAACGCAATCGCCTTGTTGTGTTCTCGGGCGGCACTGAACACCTCTTCCCCGTGTAAAGCGAGCAGGGCCTTATTAGCCGTGACGATGTGTTTACCTGCGGCGAGTAATTTCAGGATCGCATCTTTGGCCCAAGTCACCCCCCCAACGACTTCGACCGCGATCTGAATGTCGGGATCGTCGAGGACTTCTTGGAGGTCTGTGGTGAGCAGGTCACGCGGGAGGGTGACCTGGCGAGGTTTGTCGAGATCGCGGACGACGACCTTCCGCAGCACGAGTTTGCGGCCTGCTCGCGCTGACAAGCGCTGCTCGTGCTCCAAAAGCAATTTGGCCACACCACTCCCGACCGTACCACATCCAATCAATCCAATTCCGTATGGCTCCATGATGGTCTCCTTATTATCTTTGGTCGCTGACGGACCTCCATTGTTTCGTTGGTTGTTCTTCTGAGTACATTACGGAATGGATCCGTTCTGGGAAACGGAACTGAATACCTCTTGAGCCGTCAGTATCGGCAAGCCAAAAGCCTTTTGGAAGTCTCGAACAACAACCCAGATGGCATTCTCTTTGGATCTGATGGCATGCGAATGACCCAAGTAAGGAGCATCGAGTTAGGTGAATTGATCGAGCATGCTTGAGCAGTTCATCTTCACGTAGGATGAGAGTGAATCAGTTCGAATCGTCACTTTTAGCCGGAACGATAGCAATTTTTCACTGGATGAACTCGGCGCAGTCTGGGGGGTCTATTATCTTCCAACCAGTCCACATTAACGAGGCATGGCTTGTTGTTGTCGGTTTTTCTGGGACGACTTGAAAGATCTCGCGGGTTGTCTTGGTTGGCGGATTGTCGATGCCCATGTTCGCCTAGGCATTGCTGGGATTGCTTCGTTTTGCCAGTTGAGCCTATATTACGCGGACATCGGACGGTTTTATGCGCCACCGAGGGAAGGAATCCCATGGCAACATTCGAGTTAGAGACCTCTGTCGGCTGGGAAAATTCAGCCAGTCCGGCCAGAAACATTGAACTTCACGAGCCAGTTTCGTGCGAAATTGGGCTGAAGCTAGCAGGCCCACGGACTCTCGCCAAGCCAGCGAGCGAAAGACAGCCGGTTACAAGTGGTCATCTTTCGCGAAATGAGTCTCTACGGCTCGATACCCCCGATCTGTCGGTCGTCATCGTCAACTACTATCAGTGGAAGAACACGGCGATGCTCGTGAGCCAACTCCGCCGATGCGATCTCATGCGGTCCCAAGCTGCCGAAGTCCTGATCGTCGATAATCACTCTCCCCATGATCCCATCGTGAGCAAACTGCGGCGATGTCCCGGTGTCTCCTTACGCAGGTGGGGCCGTAACCGAGGGTTCTCCCGTGCGGTCAACGAAGGAGTCCGATTGAGCCGTGGGGAATGGGTACTTTTGCTCAACCCAGATATGAGTCTCCCGCCAGATTTCCTCGACCAAGTGCTTACCGAAGCGAAGGCCATCTTGGCCGAAGACCAGACGACAGGGATCATCGGGTTTGGGTTGAAGGACGAGGACGGCAGCGAACAACTGTCCACGGGGCAATTTCCCACGTTCGCCGGAACGTTGGCTGGTTTATTCCGATCGCGAGCCAAGCGAAAGTATTGCAGCCTTCCAGGCCAAGGGAAGGGCAGGGTAGACTGGGTCACAGGTTGTTGCATGCTTGTTCGTCGGAGTTGTCTAGACGCTTTGGGCGGGCTCGACCAAGACTTTTTTCTCTACTACGAGGATGTGGACCTTTGTCGCCGGGCTACCGAAGCGGGGTACACGGTTTGGTTCACCCCAGCCACGCGAGCCATCCATCTCAACCCTCTTCATCGCCGTGCAGTACCCGCGACTCTCAGGGTGGTTACCCGGCATTCCCTTCTCACCTACGGGCTCAAACACTGGTCCCGGTGGCAGTTTTTCCTCCTTGCAAAGATCATCCAGTGGGAGGCGACCTGTCGCAAGTTGCTAGCTCACGCGAGAGGTGACCGGACTGCGGTCAAACTTTTTGGTCGGCTCCAACACATAACGAAGCAGATGAGGGAAGGGCACAAACGCTCAGCTCGAAAAAACTTGATGCGGGTCACCAAGACGGCGTGTTTCTACCAAGAAAGCCAGTGATGTGATAGGTTGCGATCAGAAACGAGGAACTCATTGGGCTGACCACAGAGAACACGAAAAAATAGGATTCTGTTTTCCACCGTATTCGTATCATCTGTGGTCGACCTTTTCCTTGAAGGATTGGCTGGAGGTTTCTAATAGTTCCTACTCACTCAAGAGCCAGGCCAGCATCGGAGCGATGATTGCAATAGCCGTGATCATCGTCACCCACATCGAACTTCTAATTTTGTCCTTGCGAAGCATGCGATGGACAAGCGGATCGGCGACGTAACGTCCGATGATTCCAAGTCCTACAATCAGACCAAATGCCAGGCCGCTTGGGACGGGGCTTTTCTCGGGGGAGTATTTGTAAAAGATCGTCCCGACGAGCGTAGGCAACATAGGTCCCAGACACAGGCCCAGCAACCAGAAACACACAGCACCATTCGCCCAGTTGTTAGTGCCGATCATGTTTCCTGCGAATGCGGCTGTTGCGACGATGCAAATCGCCAGGGTGAGGTCGGCGTAAGCCAACGACTCGATTGTTCCGCACAGCAATCGACCAGCAAGGAACGTCACCCAAAAACCACCAAGGACAACTCCACGAACCCATTGACGCTTGTAACCTATGTCTTCCAGGTAAGGAGGAGCCCACACGAGCACCGAACGCTCGAGAAGGTGAAACAGGAAGATCGATAGCGCAGCAGCGTAAATTCGGTAATCTTGGAGTAACACCACGAGCTGTCGCTGGGTTGGGAGTGTGTGTGGTTCGCTCGCGTCGAGATGGCCGCCAAACATCAACCCCGCTGGTAGCAGCACGGCTAGACTCATGAGAAGTTGGCTGTTTCGGAATTCGAACTTTTTCAGGAGTCCTCCGGCGATCAGGGGCATTAACAAAATTCCGAGACCGAAGGCGGCATACCCGATGTTTGTAGCACCCGCCGCTCGATTGGGTTCGTCTGGAAAGAACAAATATGGCATGGCCGTTGCGCAGGAGACGTGAAGCAACGCAGTTCCTGCACCAAGGGCCACGACGGCAAACATCACGGTGGATTGTTGCTTGTTGAGCCCCAGACAGGCAAGGCCGAAACTGCCCAACAAGGCACCCAACATGACGGTCGGTCCCGATCCCCAAGTGTCTACGAGCCAGCCACTGAAGACCATCATCACCATTAAACTGACATAAAAACTCAACGAGACTCGTTGATCTTGCGTCTCGGACAAAGCAAAGCGGTCTCGAAGTGCGGGACGGACTGAGCTGAGAAAGGTCAAGAGACATCCGGCGAGGAACGACCCACTGAGCACGGCCGCAATTAACCAAATCTGGTACATGTTTCACCTCGCAGGTAAACGGGCTAACTGAGGGACGATCCAACCTCTTTGGAATCCTAGGGTAACTGACAGAGCCGAAGGGACGTCTACCAACAGGGCCCCGTTTCTATATTGTGAAAGGACACCGACTCTCGAGCAAGGTTCTGCACGGTAAACTCTTGTCGAGATCCTACTCAACGAGTATTTCGCTTGGGGAATCGATTTCTTTGTTCGGCAAAGTCAACATTTTTCCGATGGTCGAAACGAAACGTTGGTGAAGGACTCTCTGCCACGAGTGAAAAATGAACCCGAAATGGTTCTTCCGTGTCCGAGAAGGGTAGAAGAGTGCCCGTCTCGCCTGTAAATTAAAAATATTGACATGTATGCCGGTCAAGCCAACGAGATCGGAAATCCGACTTGCAGGGGTTATGTCGGTTCTCTATACTATTTTTTTCCAAATCGGTGCCACTGTAGCTCAATTGGCAGAGCAGCGGTTTTGTAAACCGCAGGTTGTGGGTTCAAGTCCCTCCGGTGGCTTTTGGAACGAAAATTGGATGGATATTGCATGGAAAAGTGGGTAGGTGGCCGAGCGGCCAATGGCATCAGACTGTAAATCTGACGACGTAAGTCTACGGGGGTTCGAATCCCTCCCTGCCCAC
>CAYRFQ010000037.1:0-7306 GCA_964423615.1 uncultured Alcaligenaceae bacterium
TTACCAAAGCCGACCTCAAAGATCCCCAAAAACGCAAGGTCGTCGAGAAGATCATCCGGGCGAGGTTGGCACAGTGTCGCAAGACCCATCCGAATGGGTATCTCGTTCGCGAGGCCCCGAAGAAAGACACCCAAGATTTGCGACATTTGGCTGGTCACTTGCAGTTGGGTAGTTGGATCATCAAGTTCCGAAAGATTTTCCAGAAGGACGAGATGAACGACGACTTGACCCTCGTCGCGGCCAACATGGGCGGACAGAAGGATATGTCTGAGTACACTCAGACGTTGCCTGTTTCGCCTCCGTAGTAGGAACTGAGTGGGACCGACGGCCGTTTTCGTCGTCGGTCCTTCGGACGTACGAAGTTGCTCAGAGTTTTCCTCTCCACATCATCAGAACATCAGTAAAGGAAACGCATCCATGAAGTGTGTGCTTGCTTTCGTCCCGGTGTTAATGATCACACAACTCGGGTTGGCCCAACTGACGGACCCGACGCCCCAAAGAAAAACAGTAGACGAATTGATTCGCCTTGTCCAAAGTTCCGATTCCACAACCCAGGTCGCGGCAATCGAAGAACTGGCAACCCGAGGCGCCAAAGCCGCCAAGGCCGTTCCCGCCCTCGTCAACACCTTCGCCCAAGACAATGAGGAAGTTCGTCTGAACGCAATGTTGGCTCTTGGAGAAATTGGCAAGGCGGCAGTTCCAGCACTGAAGAAACAATTCACGGCAGGGGACGAAAATATCCGTTTGTACGCTGTTTGGGGTATTGGTTTGATCGGGGAAGAAGCCAAAGAGGCAAGCCAGGATGTGGTCCGACTGTTGGCAGACAAGAACGATGACGTGCGGCGGAAGGCTGCCTATGCCCTCGGTCGGATTAATCCTGATCCGAAGGCCGCGGTCTCAGTGCTCACCGAGGCCCTGAAAGACAAGAACCAAGACGTGCGCCAGGCGGCCACGACGTCGCTCACCACGTTTGGGGCAAAAGCCGTCCCGGGTCTGGTCGGGGCGCTCGAAGCACAAGACAACACGACCCGTCAAATGGCCCTCACGGCGATTGGCGAAATTGGGCACGATGCCGAAAAAGCCCTTCCGGCTGTCTACAAACTCTTTACAGACTCGAAGCTCGGACTCCAGTATCAGGCAGCCCAGACCATGGGCAAGATCGGCAAGCCTGCGGTCGAATACTTCAACAAAGCCCTCGAACACGAAAACAGCAACATCCGCCAAGCTGCGTTGCAAGGACTGCGTGTTGTAGGTGGGCCTGGGGTCCCGGCCCTTGTGGATGCTCTCGGTTCCAAGCACGACGAAGTCCGTCAAATGGCCGCTCAACAGCTCGGATACATGCGAGTGAGTGACCGATTGGTAGTCATCGCGCTCGGGTACGCGTTGAAGGACAAGAATCCGAACGTCCGTGTTGCGGCAGCTTATGCCCTCCAGTCGTTAGGGGCCGGTGCCACACTCGCGAAACCTTACCTCCAAAAGGCCCTGCTCGAAGGGGATAAGAATCTACAGCGGGCTTGTTTCTCTGCCTTGATGAACCTCAAGGCGAACCCTGCAGATACGTTGATCCAAACTCTCGAAACAGGGACTGACGAGCAGCGATATCGAATTGCCCACCTGATCGTGGAGATGCGATACTATTCCCAATTACGGAACGTCTTTCCCAAGGCCGCGCCAATACTCGTTGATGCACTGAAATCAAAGGACAAGACCATCCGATACCAATCGGCTACTGCCCTCTTGCAAATTCGTCAATCGTTGAAGGAGGCCGGGTCTATTCTTGTCGCCCTGGCCCAGGACAAGAAATTTTCGCAACGAGCCAGTGCCATCCAGGCACTGGGGCAAGTTGGCACCCGCGTCGAAGGAGTTTGGCCTGTTTGGTTGAACGCCGTCAAAGAAGACGACACCCGCATCAAACAAGCGGCCATCTACGGCATGCGAACCTACCGCTTCGACAAGGACAAAGCCCTGTCTACGATCGCAACATTACTCGACGACGAAAAGGCAGGAATTCGCCAGGCAGCGGTGCAATCACTGAACTCGTTCGGCTCGAAGGCCATTCCGTACTACCAACAGGCCATCGAGGATGACGACGAGATGGTGCGTGTCCGGGCCGCCCAGATCCTTGTTCAATATCCCAATGAGAGAAAAAAGGTGTTGCCGCACCTGGAGAAATTGTTGGAGTCCGAGAATAGTAGTATTCGCCAACAGGCCTTTTATGCAATTCAACGAACCGGAAAGGACGCCTCTGGCATTGTCAAGAACCTCCTCCAACACAAAGATGCCACACTTCGCAGCCAAGCCGTGTGGGTTCTGTGGAATTGGGACCGAAACTCCGACGAACCCCTCAAAGCCATCGCTCCGCTGATGGACGACTCCGATTCGAACGTGCGTCAGTCAGTCCGGAACGTGATGAGCAACGCTCGTCAAAAAGGCGTCCCGTACATGCTCGAGGCTCTCAAGGCTTCCCGAAGTGATACTCGCTTGTGGGCCACGCAGATGTTGGCCTATTACGGTAGCCGGTCCGGCGAAAAGGTCCCCCAAGCCATTGCGAAGGCCTTGGCATCTGAGAAAGCGAAAAACGTCCGGACCATGGGCTTCTGGAGCCTCCAACAACTTCAGGCTTCGTCGGAATTATCCCTGCCGGTCCTGAAGGCCGAAAAGGACGCGACGACAAGAGCCAATATGATTTCCCATCTCTACAACCGCGGGAAGTTTTCGGCACCATTCGTGCCCTACTTGATTCAGGCCCTCAAGGACGACTCTTCGGTCGTTCGGAATCGCGCAGCAACGGCCTTGGGTACTCTCGGAACTTACGCAACGGAAGCTCTGTCCGCTCTGGAACAGGTCAAGCAAGATAGTGACGCAGGCGTCCGTCAGGCGGCCAGCCAAGCCATCGTCTTGATCCAAAGGGCCATCGAGTCGAACAAGAAGTAGACGGGATAATGGAATATTGACGGAACGAATGACAGACTTGTTGGAAAGAGGTGTTACTCCTCAATCATCAACAACACCGAAAACCACATGCAGGTTTCGAAATTCGTGGCAGAACGGCCGGATTCGTGCCAGTACATTGACTTCGAGCGGGTCATCCGAAGGTGTCAGAAATGACTCGTCGTGCTGAACCTTTTCTCTACTTGCAAGTTCGTCGAGGTTCCATGTTTGTTTCGCTGGTTGCCCGAAGGTGTGTTTTATTGTTGACGTTCTGTTGTCTCACACCGATGACAAAAGGCCAAACGGTTGCTCCCAAGCCTTTAGCGAAGCCCACGTTCTCGCTGGGGTCGCGAGTAGAAGACTTCCGGGAAGCTGCCGAAAACGCCTTACCTCCGGTCGCGTCGCTCTACAGCCAACTCCAAGAGCCGTACGACATCATCACGGTCGGAAATAAGTCGTTGAAGGTCTCGCCTCTGCGTCCATTTCTCAAGATCCCCTCTGGAGTCAAGGACGCAGTCGTGGTCGAGATTCTGCAAGCGAAGCAAGGACGAGAAACCAAGGAGATATCACCAAACACAATCAGCGAATTCAGACCCTTCGAAGGAATGGCACTCCAGAAGGTCAACAAGTTTCTCGGCGACGAGAAAGTGCCCGAGGTCGTTCGGTGGCGTGTCGCCCAACACGTGCTGGTCGCAGTTCTTCGGTTTCATGACGCGAGGCGCCATCATCCTATCTTGGGACCAGACCCTTGGAGGTCTCAACGACGCGCGTTGCACACTCGGCTCATCGAAGTCCGAATCGGCTATCTCCGGAGTCTTCGGAAATTGGCCAAGTCGACCAACAACGAAAAGGCGGCGGCGTGGCGACTATTGGAACAGTTCGCAACCCAGCTGGAGAGGATTCATTCCACCCACCCTGGAGTTCGCACAGAGGTTGCGACTTCTCGATTTGGGTATGTTCAACACTTGTTGGATGCTCCGCAACCGGAAATCACTGACTACATCCGCGTTCAGCGACTGTTGCCCAAGTTAGTCCAGTCGCCTGATCCCAAAGGAATGTTGAAGTCGATCGACCAGAAGCTCATCGCAAAAGCCAAGGTCCTTTACGAGCAGGCCAAGGGCCTCAAAGTCGACGACCCCAGGGACCGGAGGCAAAGAGAAAACTTGCTCAGAGACGCTCTCGCAATTTGGCCAGCGTTCCCCGGAGTTCGTGATGAATGGCTCAAGTTGCGAGGGAAATACCAAGTCCTGCGTGTGGCCGTGCCGGAACTGCCGCAGAACCTCGTTCCCGGACAGACCACGACAGACACGGAAAAACAACTCCTCGACTTGCTTTACGAACCTCTTATCCGGCAAGAGTACAACGAGAGGCTTGGACAACTATATCGTCCCGTACTTGCCACGAACGTCCCAAACAGCGCGGACGGAAAACTCGAATTCCGACTCCGCCCTACGATCCGCTGGTCGGACGGAACGAAAGTGACTGACACCACTGTACGAACGAGTTGGGAGGCTCTCCCGCAATTTCGAAGAAAGATGATCGCTTGGGCCAGTAGCTCCCCGTTCGAGGTTCAATTTCGCATCACCAAGAAGACATTCGACCCACTCTCGCTACTCACCTTTTATGTCGTCGGTCCAAAGACCTCTCCGGATGGCGTTCCGAGACGTTTGGGCAGTGGTCCTTATGTTTATCGGGGGCGGAAGGACTCAGAGGGCCGACTGTATGCAGTCTTTCAGGCCAATCCTTTCTATGTTCCTCGGAGCGGACTTGGCTACACTGCGATTCGTGAAATTCGGTGTTACGTCCCTCAAGACCCGGTCGCCGACTACTTCTCGATGGAGAATCCACCGGACGTCTTGCTCGGTTTGTCCGGACGGCAAGTGCTCAAGATTCGGGAACGTGCTGCCAAGAGAGTGCAACGACTACCTAACCGCCGCGTTTCGTTTTTGGCGCTCAATCATCGCCGTAAGGCTCTCCAAAATCGAACGCTGCGACAGGCTTTGACCGCCGCCATTGACCGCGGCAATGTACTCGATGTGGCCTTCGGTGGACAGCGGTTCTACGCACAACAACACGACATCTTGGGACCTGGGATGGCGATCGTTCGTTCGCTGTTGCCGAAAGCGTCACTCAAAGCCCATGCGGTGCTCAACGGACCATTTCCGGCCGAGTCTTGGGCCGTGGCTCCCGAAGTGCCCAAGCGTCTCCATAACCCAGATCGGGCACGAGCTTTTTTCAAACGAGTTGGGGAAAAGTCTGGCCCGTTAGTCCTTCGACTGGCCTATCCTTCGACGGACAAACAGGTTGCCATGGCCTGCCAGGTCATACGGAACCAAATCGAGAGAGCGTCCACCGACCTCGACCTGAAAATCGATTTGGTTCCGATGTCGCCACACAAGTTACGCACGGCAGTCTACAAAGGAAACTACGACTTGGCCTACATGTCCTGGGACTACGAGAGTGAATTTTATTGGCTTTGGCCAATGTTCGATCCGAAAGCCACGAAACCAGGCGGCTCGAATTTTCTCGGCTACAAAAACGACGCCAATTTAGCTGGGGCGCTTCTCTCGCGAATGGAACAAACGGACTTCAAGAACGTTCTGCGTATCACGCACGAGATCCATGCCCAACTCAACGAACGTGTCCCTTTGATTCCTCTTTGGCAACTCGACATCTTCGTCATTGTGCGTCGCGGCGTGCGAGTCAAAATCGATGACCCGTTACACATCTTTCGAAATGTGGCGGAATGGACAGCTCGGTGAATCCACAGAGGAGTTGTGGAAAAACCTATATCTCGGTTAGTCGATTGGGTGGGTAGATGAATCTGGAGTATAATGCAGACAGATTAAGATGTTTTTGATTGCGTAAACAGTCCACCAAGCGGACCGGGTGCCAAACGAGTCTGGATATTGGGATCAACGAATAGTGGCGTCTCAATTCCTCGGTTTCCACTGGGGATGTGCTATCGATTGATTCCAACATCGAAAACGAAAACGCAACGCCTCACCACACTCGTGGAGTGAACCTAAATGCGCGACGATCTCACCAAGCAAATCAATCAGAGCATCACGCAAGTATGGCGGAAGCTATTCCTGCAACGCCTGGTTAACACCACGATGTATTGTTGGGCTGTCGCCTTATGGATTGTGGCATTGTGGTTTTTCATCCATCCATTGCAGTTTGGAGAGCTTGGACTCGGTTGGTTTCGGTGGACGTTGCTGGGCCTGGGTTTTCTCACAGGAACGGCCGCGGCATTGGTCATCAGCTGGGTGCAGGCACCAGCTCGCGTGACAGCCGCGTTGGCGCTGGACTCCAAGTTCGATCTGAAGGAACGGGTCACGACTTCCATCTTGCTCAATAAAGAAGACCAGCGCTCGCCAGCCGGACAGGCCGTTTTAACGGACACATCGAAACAACTTGCCAAACTGAAGGTCGCCTCACGGTTTCCAGTGAAGCTCCCATGGCAAGTCGCTTTGATTCCAGTAGTCGCGTTGTTGGTGATGGGCCTTGCGATTTTTCTCGAGCCAGCGCTCGCGCGTGTCATTCCGGTGACACCAGCCAACAACAAAACAACGTTGACGGAGAAACAAGCGAAGAAAATCAAAGACCAACTCGCACAACTTCGCAAACAGCTTCGCGAGGGGAAGAAGCAAGAAGACTTGAAAGAAGCTCCCAAGGATGTCCGCGAAATTCAACAAAAATGGGAAAAACTGCTCAAAGATGAGTTGGACGCCACGGACAAAAACGAAGTCCGGGACCGCGTGAAAAAAATGCAACAACTCGAAGAAGAGATCGAAAAGAAAATCGATGAAGCTCAGCAAATCGCGCGACGCAACGAGAACCGAAGGAAGCGCCTTGAACAAATGAACAAAGTCTTGGGGGGCGAGGGAAAGGACGAGGACCAGGAAGGGAAAGGTGAAGACGGTCCAGCGAAGGACCTCTTCGATGCCATCCAGAAAGGAAACGACAACAAGGTCGAACAAGAAGTCGAAGAACTCAAGGACAAATTGGACAAAGGCGAACTTCGAAAAGAAGAACGGAACAAACTTCAACAACAACTCGCCAACAAGCAGAAACAAATCGAGAATCTCGGAGACCCGCAAGCCCGACGAGAACAACTCGAACGCGAGAAACAGCTCGGCAATCTCGACCAGAAGGAACTGGATCAACTCGAGAAAGAAGTCGAACAACTCGAGAAGTTCGGAGAACTGAAAAAGGATATCGAAAATCTCAATCAGCTTATCGGTGAAGACCCGGCGAAACAACAAAACGATAAGAACAACGAAAAAGGAAAGAACGACGGCAAGAAACAGAACCCGATGAACGGACAGCAAAACCCGATGAACGGCCAACAGAATCCCATGAACGGACAGCA
>CAYRFQ010000037.1:7406-25009 GCA_964423615.1 uncultured Alcaligenaceae bacterium
ATGAACGGCCAACAGAATCCCATGAACGGACAGCAAAATCCGATGAACGGCCAGCAAAATCCGATGAATGGACAGCAGAACAACGGAAAGAAGGCTGGAGAGTTGTTGAAGAAAATTGCCGGTCAACTTCAACAAACGAAAAAGAACGCGAACCAACTACAACAACAAATCAACCAAGGACAGCAGCAGGCCAACGGTCTGAAACAGCTGCAGCAGCAACTCCAAGGTGCCAAACAGGGCCGGGGGCAGATGGCCCGAGTACTTGGAAACCAACCAAACCAACAAGGCGGCCAACGAGGACAAGGGAAACAGGCAGGAGGTCCTCCCGGTGGGATGAGAGAGTTTGCGAAAGAGAGCAAAACGGGTTCGAAGGATGAACGGCAAGAAGGATTTTTCGATAAGAAAGGGGCTCGAGCAATTGGGTTTTATCAGGGAGGAAGGCATTCGAAGATCGACGCCAAGGAAGTGCCAGCTACGTTCCGAGCCGCGGCCCAACGCGCCCAACAAGCCATCGACCGCCAGCGTATCACTCCAGAAGCGGCCGAGATGGTGAAAAAGTACTACGAAAACCTCAGCAAATAGGGTCTTCGAGTTCTATTCACGTTCAAAAACGGATTCGCCTTTCGTCCGATGCTGAGGCGACATGGTGTTGGCTCGCAGCCAACACCATGTCGCCTCAGCATTCCTTGCCCAACAGCAAATCCAAAACCCAGCATCCTTTGCTATGCTTCGTTGCAGCACGACAATGATCAAGGATGGATTCGTCGCTGCACCCAGCTTCCTCCAACGCATCACCCAGCACGGGCATTTGGTGGAACGTCTCGGATGTAGAGATTTGCTCTGCCATTTTTCGGACCGTTTCGTTGTTCCACCGCAACCAAATTGGATCGAGCTTGGCGGGGGAATGTGGATTCCCAAAAATTTCCCGAACGAGATGGCTCATCTGTTCTCGCTCGGATGTGATGACTCCTCGTCGTTCGTTGATACTCCGTGGGGACTGCTGTTGTAAGACGACGGTGTCGAGCAGTTGAATCAAGCGCTCACAAATTTCGACGATCCGAACCTGAAGTTGTTCGAATTCGAGCAAACTTCGAATGATGAGGGCGATAAGCTCGTGTTTACGCAAGGACTGCCACGTGTCACCGTCGTCGCGAGCGTCGTAGAAGGATTCGGAAATGTCGGAGTGGAAGGCGTGGGCCGAAACGAGAGCTTGGGCGAGTTCCTCACGAGAGACCACACCGTCGTAGAATTGTTCGAGGAGTACGATTTTTTCCCGCGCCCAATCGGGTAAATGCTCCCAAAAACGGCAGCACCAAGAACACGCCAAGAGGTGGAGCTTGCGCTGGCCCGCTTTCGTCCGGTGGATTTGTTGGTGCTGGCAGAGATATTGCGTCATCGGAACCGGGTCACAGGACCGACGCCACTGATCCTCATCCATCCGTTGGTTCTCCTCGGAAGGTCGGTTCGATACAGTGATTATACAACAACAAGGTTGTCCAAGTTTCCTAGATTCTCCCAAACTTTTCCGCCAGTCGATCCCAAGAAAGGCTTTCCCATGGTTCGTTCCTACCTCGGCTTGAGTGCGTTGAGCGCTATGTGTGCGGTCCTGCTCTGGATGGCTCCACCACCGATTCCCGAACAGGCTCACCAAGACGGCTTTCCGTCGCTTGCAGTCGAATCAACGACCCCACCAAACGATCTGGAATGCAACACGTTTTCGATCGTTGCGTATGACCCCCAGCGCAAGGAATGGGGAGTCGGTGTCGCTTCCAGGGTCCTCGCAGTTGGAGCGGTCGTTCCGTTCGCAAAGGCCGGTGTCGGAGCAGTCGCCACCCAATCTTTCGCCAATACGACCTATGGTCCCGAAGGACTGGCTTTGTTAGCCAAAGGGAAGTCCACGGAGGAAGTCATTGAAATCCTCACGAAAAAAGACAAAGCCAGAGCTTATCGGCAAGTAGGAATGATCGACGCCAATGGAAACTCAGCTAACTACACAGGATCCAAATGCAAAGAGTACGCAGGCGCGAAAAAGGGGAAAAACTACAGTTGCCAGGGGAACTTGTTGGCGGGAAAGAAGGTGATCGACGACATGGCTGCGGCTTTCGAAAAGGCCGAAGGACGGCTCGCCTTTCGAATCATGGCAGCCCTCGAAGCGGCTGAGAAGGCTGGAGGTGATAAACGCGGCAAACAGTCGGCGGCGATCTTGGTCGTTCGCGCGAAAGGTGGCTACGGCGGATTGAATGATCGTTACGTCGATTTACGCGTTGACGATCACGAGGCTCCAGTTCAGGAGTTGATGCGGCTCTTGAAGAAACGATTTCGCCGGCGATAGAACAGACTCCGGCAAGCGCGTAAACAAGCCCTCGGGACAATTCCTACAGAAAGCCAAAGATGTCTGAGGTCGTTACCTTTGGGGAGGCGATGGTCCGATTGACGCCTCCTTCGTTTCAACGAGTCGAGCAAGCCCGAAGCCTGGATGTTCATGTGGCTGGTGCTGAACTCAACACGGCCGTGACGCTCGCGCGACTCGGGTGTGAAACGGCCTGGGTTTCCCGGTTGACCAACAATCCCATCGGCCGCGTCGTTGCGAACCACGCCCGGGAAGGAGGCGTCAACACGGACCACATTGCCTGGACGGACGAAGATCGGATAGGGTTGTTGTTTCTTGAGAACGGAGCCTCGCCGCGTGCCAGTTCGGTAGTCTACGACCGGAAGAATTCAGCGATGGCTCGTATTCAACCCGGCATGATCCATTGGCCATCGGTCTTTTCCCGAGCCAAATGGTTTCACATCACCGGAATTACCCCAGCCCTCAGCGAGTCATCACGGGCAACGACTCGCGAGGCTCTTGAGGCCGCAAAGCGATCAGGCGTTCGCGTTTCGTTTGACCCGAATTATCGTTCCAAGTTGTGGTCGTTAGAAGAATGTCATGAGTGTGTCGCGACCCTCCTTCCGCTGTGCGACGTCCTCATCACGTCGATGCCCGGTGCCGCGTTAGTTCTGCAAGTCGAAGGCAACGACGAAGAAGACGTTGCCCGACGGTTAATCGAGTCGTACGGACTGGAACTCGTTGCCTTCACTCGACGGGAGAGTTCGTCTGTCCGAAACAACACCTTCACAGGCACGGTTTACACAACAGAGTCACGATACGAGACCAAAACGTACGAAGTCGAAATCGTCGATCGGTTGGGTGCTGGCGACGCTTTTGCGGGTGGTCTACTCTTCGGGTTGTGGCAAGAGAACATCCAGACGGGCTTGGATTACGGAGTCGCGGCGGCAGCCCTCAAGCATACGATCCCAGGGGATTTTGCGTGGGTAACGGTCGAGGAACTCCAACACGTCGTGGAAGGCGGAAGCCTGCGTATCCAACGATGAAGGATCTTTCAAAACACCTCGGGAATGCTCGAGCAGCAAAGAAACGGTGTCGTGTGACCAGTTGCGATGCGGTGACGGCACCCTACGCCGAATAGCCCAATGGATCCTGAGGCCTCCTCGTCGGGACGACGACGCCAAGAGTTCAAGACTTTCGTAGTTTCACGCACCAGCTATTTTCTACCTGGTGCCGAATGGTTGGCCCGTCACCCGACTGGTTTTCGCACTGTTCTGTAGCAAGCCCTCTGTCTTCAAGGACCCAGCACATGTTCCTCTCCAAAAACCAAGTTCGAGAAGTCGACCAAATCGCCATCACAGAGTTCGGAATTCCAAGCGTGATTCTGATGGAGAATGCAGGACGTGGATGTGCCGAGTTGTTGATCCGTTTGGGAATCCACGCACCTGTCGGCATCGTCTGTGGGAAAGGAAATAACGGCGGTGACGGTTTCGTAATGGCTCGTCATCTCGTGAATCACGGTTTTGAAGTCAAAGTGCTGTTGTTGGGCGAACCGGAAGAAATCTCCAACGACTCCAAGGTCAACTACGACATCGCATCGCGAATGCACCTTCCCATCCAATCGCGAGCCAAGGAAGCCATCACCGCCGATTGGATACGGGAAGAACTCGTGGGTTGTGAATGGGTGGTCGATGCGATCTTCGGAACGGGCCTTAGTGATGAAATCCGTGCTCCCTACGATGCGATCGTCGAAGTCATCAACGAAAGCGGGGCGAACGTCTTTTCCGTGGACATCCCATCCGGACTCGATTGCGACACCGGAAAAGTTCTTGGGAGATGTGTCAAAGCGCAACATACCGCCACTTTTGTCGCTGTGAAAGTTGGCTTTGCCGAGGAAACGGCTCAAGAGTGGCTGGGGCAAGTTCACGTCATCGGAATTGGTGCGCCTGAAGAATGTATGAAATTGGCTTGCGCGCGGATCGAATAATCGAAGAGAGTATGGCCCCTTTCCTTGAACATACAAGCGAGTTACGGTCATGATCGATGTCCGTGAGCTGTCTTTCACATATCCGAAGACGTCACAACCGGCGCTTCGGAACCTGTCCTTTGCCATCGAAGACAACGAAATTTTTGGATTTCTGGGCCCGAGCGGCTCGGGGAAATCGACAACCCAGAAAATTTTGATCGGACTACTCAAGGAGTACACCGGTCATGTCGATGTGCTTGGGATGTCACTCTCGGAATGGGGCCATGAGTATTACGAACAGATCGGGGTTTCGTTTGAACTTCCGAACCACTACTTGAAACTCACCGCGAAAGAAAATTTGGACTACTTTCGGTCCCTCTACTCCGTCGAAACAGAAGCCCCGATGCACTTGCTCGAACTCGTGGGGCTCGCCGATGATGCAGACAAGCCCGTTTCGAATTTCTCGAAGGGGATGAAAAATCGCCTGAATGTCGCTCGGTCGTTGCTGAACAAGCCCAAGGTTCTGTTCCTCGACGAACCGACAGCAGGGCTCGATCCGGTGAACGCCCGACGGTTGAAGGATCTGATAGCCGAGGTTCGGAAGCGCGGGACCACTATTTTTCTCACGACTCACAACATGATGGTAGCGGACGAGTTGTGTGATCGCGTGGCGTTCCTCGTCGACGGCGAAATCAAGCTCATCGACTTTCCTCGGGAACTCAAACTACGGTATGGGACTCGAACCGTTCGAGTCGAATGTGGTCAAAATGGGGAAAGCACGGGGAAGGACTTTGGCCTCAACGGACTCGCCGAAAATACCGAGTTTCTCGACATGCTACGCCGAGACGACTTGCAGACCATTCACACCCAGGAAACGACACTCGACAACATTTTCATCCAAGTGACCGGGAGGGAGCTCGTATGAAGCGATTTCTCTCGACATTACGGCTCGATGTCGTCGTCCAATTCCGGCAAGGTTTTTACTACGCGACGATCGTCATCGTCGTCATGTGGGCCGCGATATTGACGGTCCTGAGTTCGTCCTTGAGTGCCTCCACGGGGTCGAGCCCGGGTGTCCAACATACTCCCTCGGAATTCATTCGTGGGATGTACCCGGCGGTCATGTTCGGGAACATGGTCATCACGACCTTCATGTTTGTCGGGGGCTTGGTGCTTTTGGAAAAGGCGCAAAGGGTCCACGAAGGACTCGTCGTTTCACCCTTGCGAGTGGATGAATATTTGTGGAGCAAAGTCGGCAGCCTGACGTTCTTGGTAATCATAGAGAGTCTGTTGATTACCGGTTACGCGTGGTTTCTGAACTTGTTCGAGTCACTGAATCCGTTCTGGGTCGTGTTGGGACTCGCTCAAGGCGCGATTGCACTCACCTTGGCCGGTTT
Organism: uncultured Alcaligenaceae bacterium; assembly: GCA_964423615.1. Taxonomy (GTDB): domain Bacteria; phylum Planctomycetota; class Planctomycetia; order Gemmatales; family Gemmataceae; genus CAYRFQ01. The sequence continues at coordinate 13,099 of CAYRFQ010000037.1, forward strand.
TGTGATGGTCATCCGGTACAATTCCCTCAACGAGTTTCTTCTTCCGGCCAGCATGGTTACGGGAATTCTGGAAGTTCCGGCGATTCGCTTTCTCGGAGTCGATGACCACTTTCTGTTTTACTTGCTGCCGTCCTACGGCCCACTTCTGTTACTCGAACGAGCCCAACACTCTCTTGAGATTTGGAAGTTGGTCTACGCTTTCGTTTACCCCACCATTTGGATAGCCATATGTCTGTTTTGGGGTCGAAGTGGGTTCCGGAAATTCATTCGGGTGTAGCGCTCCATCTGGTTCCCAGATGCGGATTGATTTCCTGGATCACTTGCGTGCAACACGTGCGGGTTTGACTTGCATCGGGAAACGAATCAGACTTCTGAAGTGGCTCTCGGATCACAGCCGTTTTTGGAAAGAAAACACGCTGGTGGTAGAGCAAGAGATCGGGAAAACGACTGATGGGAGCAGAGCAACATGGCGGATGTGAGGCCTGGTTTCGGGTTGAGCCGAACCAAATGGCTGGAGAAGACCAATGCATGTTCGCGCCATGTTGCCGAACGTCTCACACGGAATTAGACGTGGGCCTTCCGCATGTTTCTGAGCTTGCGCTGTTTCGCTCGTCGACGGAGGTCGCTGGGCTTCTCGTAATGTTTCCGTTTTCGAAGTTCTTTCTGAACTCCACTTCGCTCCAACAATTTTTTGAAGCGCCGCAACGCCACACCAATCGACTCACGATCATTCACACGCATTCGCAAAGACATAGCATCTCCTAAACAGGGGACATTGAAACAGAATCGCGTACCATTCCGGAGGAGTCTTCCACCCCACGAGGGAGCCTTGTTGGGGCAGACGCAGAAGAGAGATCAAGTTGTAGAGCAGATTCAGCATAGTCTGAATGGTTTGCAAAAGGGTATTATACCCGAAATGTCAGCGAGAGGCAACCAAGACGGCTGCCCAGGATCACTACCCGACGGAGCAATGAGACGACCATGTCCGATTTCGAGTCTCTCCTCGATGCCATCCCCAAAGATCCGAACGTGGCGTTCATCTTGGCCGACTACCTCGAAGAACGTGGCGATCCCAGGTGTGAGCTGCTTCGTCTCTCGTACACTCTGAGGGACCTGGAGGGCAACGGATCGCTGGTCCGTCGGCAACTCGTCGACGACGGACCGGGAGAAGCGAATCAACCAAAGACCATCTTCGAGATCACGCCCGAACGGATCGCCATGGAAGAGCGATTGCGGGAGTTGGTCTTGGTCGAAGGACTCGAACCAGTAATTCCCCAATACACCAACGAGATCGGTATGGAGTTCGTCTGGATCCCACCTGGCAAGTTCTTGATGGGCAGTCCCGACGACGAACCCGAAAGATACGACAACGAAACCCAACACGAAGTGACTCTGACGAAGGGTTTTTGGCTCCAGACGACGACCGTCACACAACAGCAATGGGAGCAAGTCATGGGAAACAACTCGAGCCGATTTCGGGGAGAGAATTTGCCCGTCGAACATGTGTCTTGGAACGATTGTGCGGATTTTTGCCAGAAAGTGACCGAACTGACCGGACGAAAGACAGTTTTGCCAACACAAGCTCAGTGGGAGTACGCTTGTCGAGCCGGGACGACAAGTCCGTTTTGGTTTGGCAAGACGATCACCACAAACCAGGCCAATTATCATGGCGAGTATCCCTACGCTGGTGGTGAGAAAGGTGAGTTTCGGGACCGAACCGTTGTTGTGAAGTCGTTTCTCCCAAACGGTTGGGGTTTGTATCAGATGCATGGCAACGTTCGGGAATGGTGTCACAATTGGTACGACACCAAGCCCACTGTAGATCCCGAGGTCGATCCAAAAGGGCCAACAAAGAGCGGTCGCCGGGTTCTACGAGGCGGGAGTTGGGCCAACGCCGCAACCACTTGTCGGTCAGCGGTTCGCCACTACCGGGCTCCCATAAAGCGCGACGAACACATAGGGTTCCGTTGCGCTCAAGTTTCGGAGTGATCCCTCGTTTTCGTGTGGGGCCACCGTCGTAAGCTCCTCGTCACACTCTACGGCAATCGCGGAAGCCACTGCTAAGTTCATCCAGTCGCAAAGTGTCCGAACAAGGAAAAACACCCGTTTCTGTTTTCCGCCCCACGAACCATCGGCCCAACTTCGCATCCGTTTTCCTGCACGCGGAGAGTCAGAAAGTTGATAAACTAAACCAACGCACGCGGAATTCTTGCTGCCGCGATACATTCATTCTTCCTTCCTGAACCAAAGCACCTGAGGCACTCATGCATCTGAAGTTGGCAAAACGGTTACTCTTCGAGACCGATAAACACGCTTTGTGGAAACTCGTCTGGAATATGGGCTTCAAAGGAATGCTCTCGGTCCAAAAACATAAAAGCCGTCTAAAACGCGGCGAAGTCTTCCCTCCGTTCCTCTACATCTCGGTCATCAACAGTTGCAATTTGCGTTGCCAGGGCTGTTGGGTCGACGTGGCATCGAAACAAGAGACGATTTCCCTCGACGCCATGAATGACCTGATCGGCGAAGCCAAGAAGATGGGTAACTCGTTCTTCGGCCTCGTCGGTGGCGAACCCTTCATGCATCCACAGTTGCTCGACATCGTCGCCGCTCATCCGGATTGCTACTTCCAGATTTTCACCAACGGCCAGTTCATCACCGACGAGACGGCCAAGGAACTCCGTAAACTCGGGAACGTAACCCCGTTGATCAGCGTCGAAGGGAATGAAATCGTCAGCGACGAACGACGCGGTCGCCCAGATGTGTTTAGCAAGACGATGGAGGGCTTGCAGAACTGCCTCAACAACAAAATCATGACGGGCGTCTGCACGAGCCTGGCACGGACGAATTTCAAGGACCTGCTCACCGAAAAGTGGGTCGATCGCCTCATCGAGATGGGAGTCCTCTACACGTGGTTCCACGTCTACCGACCGATGGGACCGAAACCCGAATTCGACCTCTGCCTGACGCCCGAACAACAACTTCAAGCGCGCAAGTTCGTCGTCGAGATGCGAGCCAAGAAACCAATCATCATAGTGGACGCTTATTTCGACGGCGAAGGACAAGCCCTGTGTCCGGCGGCTACCGGATTCACTCACCACATCAACCCGTGGGGCGGAATCGAGCCGTGTCCCATCGTCCAGTTCACCAAGGAATCGATCTACAAGACAGAAGACGACCCGCGTTCGTTGCGCGAGAAATTCAAGCAGTCGAGCTATCTCAAGGAGTGGCGGGAACTCGCTTTATCGACGACTCGTGGGTGCATCGTTCTCGAACGTCCGGATTTGCTCCAAGCCTTGATTGAAAAACATGGAGCCACCGACGGCACGGTTCGCGGAACCGCCCTGGAAGAACTCAAAGCGATGAACGTGCGGACTTCGCAGTACAACCCGGGCAATGAGGTTCCCGAGAAAAATTGGCTTTACCGAATCGCCAAACGATTTTGGTTTAATGACTTCGGCGGGTATCAAGGACAGGACCATACCAAGAACTCGGCCCCAGCTGTGCTGAGTCGGCCATAGTTTCTAGAGCCGCGGAGCGGCGATAGAGTTTAGCCGCGTGGCGAAAGTCCGCGAAAGCCAGAGCCTCGTCTCCTATTTCACGGGCTTGAGCCACGTTGCCTTAATCGATCGCGGCTCCGCGGCTTCCAATCCGAACGGAACACCTCCTACAAACCCTACAGCACACCCAACTCCCCAGGGGCTGCGCCAACCCACTCACCTTGAGCGTTCTGGTACCGTTCCAGTAAACGAAGTACAATTGGAACTTACGACTATCCCTTTGAGGTATCTCCGATGGCTGACCCAGATCCGTTCGAAGATCTCGTCCAGCGAGTTCGCTCTGGTGACCAGGACGCCGCTGCCGAACTCGTCAAGATGTACGAACCGGCCATTCGTCGCACCATCCGTTTTCGACTCAGCGATACTCGTTTGCAAGCGGCGTTCGACTCGATGGACGTTTGTCAGTCGGTCTTGGCGAGTTTTTTCGTTCGCGCTGCTGCTGGCGAATACGAACTCGAAAGCCCCGACAAACTCAAGGGCCTACTGGTCACCATGGCTCAGAAAAAGTTGGCCAAGCAAACTCGCCGACACCGCGCTCAAAAGCGTGATCAACGCCGTATCGTTGGAGACCTTCAAGACAACACCGACGTTCCTGGAGCCGCCTCCACTCCGAGCCAACAGTTCGCAGCCAAGGAACTGTTGGAGCAAGTCCACCAAAAACTCACGGACGAAGAACGCGAGATCATGGAGCTGCGCAACCAAGGCCTGGAATGGAACGAAATTGCCCTCCAGTTGGATGGCAGCGCCGAGGCCCTCCGCAAGAAATTCGCCCGCGCCATGAACCGCATCACGGTCGAACTCGGGATCGAAGAAGACGATGAGTGAAATTCCACGCCCTGATCCAACCCGCGTCTTGGTCGAGCAACTCCTCGGCGACCAAAAACACCAGTTCCAAAACGGAAGCCCCGTTCGAGTTGAGGATTATCTCTCCAAACATCCCGAATTGGGAGACGATCCCGACGCCATGCTGGATTTGCTCTACCAAGAGTTCGTCTTGCGCGAGCGAATGGGAGAAACCCCAGACGTCGATGAATACGTCGAACGATTTCCAGAACTGGCGACCGAGATCAATCTCCAGTTCCGAATCGACGATGCCTTCGCAGATGGGGACTTCGACTCCACCGACTTCACCCAAAGCTTGGCTTCCGGACAAAATCTGCCACCTGACGGTCCTGTCACCCAGACGGAACCTCGACCTGTTCCGGGTTACGACATCTTGGAAGTGCTCGGGCGAGGGGGCATGGGTGTCGTCTACAAGGCCGTTCAGCTTCGTCCTCGTCGGGTTGTTGCGTTGAAGATGATCCTGGCGGGAGACCATGCTTCGGACGAACACCGAGCGCGATTCCTTCAAGAAGCCGAGGCGATCGCCCGACTCCAGCACCCCAACATCGTTCAGATTTTTGAAGTGAGTGAGACGGATGGGAATCCGTTCTTTGCCCTCGAATACGTTGAAGGTGGCACATTAGCCCATCGTTTCAGCGGGACGCCACAACCCGCACGTTTTGCCTGCGAACTGGTCGAAACCGTTGCTCACGCTACGCACGCCGCTCACCAACAAGGGATCATCCATCGAGATTTGAAGCCCGCGAACATTCTCCTCCGAGCCGAAGGAAAAAGTGACACGAATTCGCAGGAGCAGAAGTCGACGCTCCCACCGAAGGACAACACAAAACAAACTGACGAGGAGGTTTCGGCGACGGGCTCACAAACTCTCGTTCCCAAGATCACCGACTTCGGCCTGGCTCGGTTAGTCGAAAGCGACTCTGCCCAGACGCAAACGGGGCAGTTCATGGGTACACCGAGCTACTGCGCTCCCGAGCAAGCTGCCGGACAGATTCGTGAAATCGGTCCGCACACCGATGTTTATGCGTTGGGTGCGATCTTGTACGAGGCTCTCACGGGCAGGCCGCCATTTCGTGGAACGACTCCCGTCGAAACGCTCATGCTCGTGCAGTATCAAGAGCCCGTCTCACCGCGAGCTTTGAATCCCTCCGTCCCCAAGGACTTGGAAACGATCTGTTTGAAGTGTCTCCGCAAGAAGCCCGAGGATCGCTACCCTTCGGGACTCGCGCTGGCCGAAGACTTGCGTCGATTTCAACAAGACGAACCCATTCTCGCGCGGCCCGTCGGGACGATCGAACGTGGCGTCAAATGGTCCCGGCGGCATCCCATGACGGTGGCCTTTCTTGCCGCCGTGTTGCTGCTCGTCGTGGGCGGTGTGGCTGCTGGGTTCGCTTACCTGAAGATCACGTCGGACCGAGCGGCCGAGCGTGCTCAGCAACAAATCGAAAACCAAAAGATCAAAGCCGAGCGAGCCAAGCAAGAATTCGAAGCGGAATTACGACGGCTCAAAAAAGCCGAACGAAGAAAGCAAGCCGAAGCCCAGATTCGCATCCGGATCGGAGACGTTCAGCAGGAAGGCCGGGCTCTCCAAAAACTCCTGGAAGAACCAGGAGGGGTATTCCGGCTGTTGAACACTCCGGCGAACTGGCAACAGCGAATCGACAGAATGCGCTACTCGTGGGAACGCGCCAACGATATCCAAAAACGGTCCGAGGCAGGAATCGATCCAGGGCTTGAACAACAACTCGGCGCACTCAAACTCAAGCTCGACGAAGATCAACAGAATAAAAACTGGGCCATGGCCCTCGAAGCAGCCCGCGAGAAAGAAGCGATGAGTTCCGGGGCGACTCCTTTGCTCCAAGAAGGCATCCAGATGTATGGAGATGTCTTCCGTCGTTTCGGCATCGACATCATGACGCAAACGCCCGAACGAATCCTTGAAAGGATTCGGGAATCCCCCATTCGTGAGAGGTGGATTGCCGGATTGCAAGCCTGGTCGACCGATCTTCGTCTCACATTGCCTCGCTCCGATCTGGAATCCGAGGCTTTGTACGCACGTATTGTAACGGTACTCCGATCGGATACTACCGACCCCCTGGTTCGGGCCATGTATGATCCCCGGATCATCGGCAGTCGCTCTGCGTGTACAGAGTTAGCACAAAGTCTCCTCCAAGATCGCGAGAAGTTACGACGTTTATCCCCCCAAACGGCCGAAGTATTGGGCCAGTTCCTTGGGTATCACGGAGCCAACGCAACTCCCTGGCTCAAGCGGGTCCAAGAAATCTATCCGCGCGACTTTTGGCTTGCGTTCGACCTCGGAAACGACCTCTCGACTGAGCAACCGGAGTTGGCCGAGGGGTACTTTCGAATTGCGCTTGCGGTTCGTCCCAATAGCGTCGTTGCGTGGAACGCTCTGGGGCTCGCTTTGTTAAAGCAAGAGAAACTCAAAGCTGCCCAAGTAGTCTTCACCAAAGCCGTTGAGATCGCTCCGACAAGTGCTCTGGTTAAGACTGGTCTGGGGGACGCTTTCATGCGGCTCGGTGACATCGATCAGGCCTACGCAGTTACCCGTGAAGCCATCCAAAACGATGCAACCTTTGGACTTGCCTGGAACAACTTGAGTTTACTTCTCAGGAAGAAAAGGCAGTGGACCGAAGCGGCGAAGGCGGCCAAGAAGGCAACAGAACTCGATCCGAACGACGAACGTCACTGGCTCAACCTTGGTCTTGCTCTCCGCAAGTTAGACCAGCCTGACGAGGCCCGTCACGCCTTCGAGAAGGCTCGCGAAGTCACGCCGAAGAATGCTACCGCCTGGGCACACCTTGGGGGAACCTATCTCGATCAAAATAGGCTCCAGGAAGCCGAACGGCATCTCAACGAAGCGATGAAATTGAATCCGCGACTGGCTGTGAATTGGGCCAACAAGTGTGTCTTGCTTGCCAGGACGGGAAAGCTCCAGGAAGCCGTCGGGGCTTTCCGCAAGACGCTGGAACTCGATAGTGTTTACTCTCCAGAGTGGGGCAAACTCAAGGCGGTTTTCAAGGAGTTGACGCCGAGAAACGACGCCGAGAAAATTCAAGAACACAACGAACAAGTCGCGAGTTTCTGGGCAGGCATTGGCGAAGCCTATCTCACGATCCGCCCGAAGAAACTTGCGAAACGGGCGTCCCAACTCGCAGATAAGAAGCGGTGGAACAAAGCTGGCTTGGTACTCAAGACAGCCCTCGAGTATGACCCGAAATGTGCATGGGCTTGGCTCAACCGGAGTATCCTGCTTCGAGAACAAGGCCAACACAACGAAGCCGTGAGTGCTGCGAAGAAGGCCACCAAACTGGCTCCCAAAGACTACCGAGCGTTTTACCAGTTGGGTTTCGCTTTCCGCAAAACGCGAGAATTCGAGGAGGCCCACGAGGCCCTGAAGACGGCTCATCGTCTCGCTCCCCAGAATGCCGAAGTCATGGCACAAATCGGAGTGGTTCACTTGTATCTGGGGAACCGTAACGAAGGAACCGAATGGCTCGAGAAGGCCACACGCCTCGATTCGAAAATTACGGAGTGTTGGGTTGCCTTGGGGCAAGTTTGGGCCGAAAGGGGCGAGATGCGCAAAGCCGCCGAAGCCTTCCAGAAAGTCCTGACTATCGATCCGACTTCGACTGCCGGCTGGAATGATTTGGGTAAGGTCTACATGGAATTCGGGGAGTCAAAGAAGGCGGCGGAGGCATTTCGTAAAGCTACCGAACTCGAACCTGACGACCACCGTTTTTGGATTCATCTGGGCATCGCTGCGGCTCAACAAGGCGACCAGGAGGAGGCCGCAGCGGCCTTTCGCAAGTCCGTAAGGGTTGCTCCGACTTCCCCCGATTCCCATTACAACTTGGGTCTCGTAAGGCTGAGTCGGGGCGATTTCCAGGAGGCCTTACGGTCGCTCCGGAGAGCCCAGAAACTCGGAGCGAAACTTCCCAACTGGCGAGAGCCTGTCAAAGAACGGATACGCCAAGGCGAAACAATGCTTGCCTTCGACCACAAGGTGACCGGGGTAGCTTCGGGGAAGGTCAAAGTTACCGACCCGCAGGAACTGCTGAAACTGGCACACTTCTGCTTCCAGGCCAAGCAACAATATCGCCTCGCGACGAAATTCTACGACCTGGCCTTCACCCAAGCTCCGAGGTTGATCGAAGACCTTTCGACTCCGTATGGCTCCGATGCTCCCCAGGTCGCGGTGGTTGCTTCGAAAGGCATGGGGCGAGACGGCGAGGGGCTACGCTTGGACGAACAGGCTCGCTTGCGAGGTTTGGCTCTTTCGTGGCTTCGCGTGCGTCTTGAGGCCATACGGAAAGAAAAGGCAACGGCACCCTTGCAGTTGATCCAACGCGAGGGTGAGCTCCGCAAGTGGCTTCAGACGAGCGTTTTGGCAGCCGTCCGAGACAAAGCACACCTCGCCAAGCTCCCTGATGAAGAGCAGCAGAACTGGGAAACCCTCTGGGTGGAAACTCGAACTCTCCACAAATCGTTCCGCGACCGATTTCAACAACGCCTTGTCCGAGGGGAACTGACGAACAAACAAACCGTGGCGAGTCTGCCAGTTCAGATGAAGGCTGGAAACACCTATATCATCGACATGGAGAGTCAACAGTTTGACACCATGCTCGGGGTCACGCATTCCGAAGGCCAAATGCTCGCCCAGAACGACGACATCGTCCCCAACGAAAATCTCAACTCCCGGATCGTATTCACGCCAAAAGAATCGGGGCCTTATGAGATCCTGGCCACATCCTTTCGGCAACAAGGTCGTGGAGCTTATCAGATCACTATCTCGGAATTCACCAAGAAGAGCTGAGGGAAGGCCTTGGCTTCAGGACTCTTTTCGACTCTCAATCCGGCTGTTGAATAATTTCGGCAACAAACACCTTCCTTCTGTCCGGCTTCCGCTGTCTACTTCTCGCTAATCCGTACAGGCGATGGTCACCTGACATGTGAGAGGTAACTCCCCGCCAGCGATCGTCGCGGCTTGAGACGTCGCGGCTTGAGACGTCGCGGCTTGAGACGTCGCGGCTTGCTAGACCACACCCGCAAGCTCCATTTTGGGTTGCGCGATAACGCAATACCTGGCCCCTCCTTGGACGAGGGTACGAAAGTCAGTACATTCCGATTCCTACGAGCCTCGTTGTTGAGAAATCCCACAGAACTTCCTTTCCCTTGCGCCGAAAACCCGGCGTACCCCTCCAACCTCACAAAAAGTAGCGTTGTGTTGGTCAGAGAAGCTAGGTCCGTGATTGCCAACCTGGTGATCTGTGTTATAACGATCCTGGGATGGATTATTGAGGGCTGAGCCGTCAGTGAACCAAGGTAGCAGGCATACTCCGTGTGCCGTTGCAAAATAACCTCAAGAAACGGGCCACACGGATCTTATTTATCCAACAGCCCGAGTGTGTCCGCTACGACACCAAGAACCGGACGGCACACGGAGTGTGTCTGCTACTTTATCCGCGCACAGATCAATAGAACGAAGTCCATTCGAAACATCAACGTCGAACAGAGATAGCTCGGTCGCGGGAGTCTGGGATTATGTCACAAGTCATTTCGTTCGGGGCCTTGGATGCTAGAGTTGAAAATCCGAAACCGCACGCCGATTCTCCGTTCCGCATCGCCGTTCTTGGGGACTTCAGCGGCCGCGTCAACCAGGGAAAAAAGAGCACAACGGAGAAGTTGAAGAACCGGAAGGCTCGTAAGATCGATCGCGAAAATTTTGACTCCGTCATGGGCAAGTTCAAGCCCAAATTGACGCTCACCTTGCCCAAACTCGACGAGCCTATCGAACTGTCAGTACCAGCACTCGACGACTTCGAACCTGACGAACTCGTGATGATGATCGATGCGTTCGCAGACTGTGAATCGGGTTATGCCAAAACGCTGTTGATGAACGACCTGTTGCACCATCCCGATACTCAAGCCTTGGAAGGTGGGTGGCGGAGTGTCGATTGGCTGTTGAAACGCGTCGCCAAGCGCGACTACAACGTGGATGTCGTGCTCTACAACATCTCGTTCGAAGAATTTTGCGAAGATCTCACCGGTTCGGATGACCTTGCCCAAACGGCGATGTATCACTTGTTGGTCGAGAAGATTGCCGAAGATCCGAAAGGGGAGCCGTGGGGGTTGTTTGTAGGCAATTATCAATTCGACATCACACCACAGCATGCTGAGGTCCTAGGCCGAATGGCCAAGATCGCGAAAGCTGCGGGAGTCGCCTTTTTTGCGAACGCAGACCCTCGGTTGACGTCCAAGTCCGCAACAATTGACAACGAAGCCGAGGAACAGTGGAGCGCGTTGCGGCAACTCCCCGAAGCGTCGTACTTAGGACTTGCCGCTCCAAGATTTCTCGTCAGAGCCCCCTACGGAGAAGCAACGCGGGCAGTCGAGCGATTTCGCTACGAAGAGTTCACCGACCCCAAGGACAACTGTTACTTGTGGGGCGGGGGTGCGTTTGCTTGCGCAGGGCTTTTGGGGTCCTCGTTCGGCGGAAAGGGATGGGCGTTTGTGCCTGGGGAACACCTCGACTTGCACGAAATGGCCATGCACGTTTGGCGAGACGAAGATGACGACGAACACATGACGCTCGCCGAAACGTGGCTGAAGAAGAACAGCACCGAACGTTTGGCGAGCTTGGGAATCATGCCCTTGTTGTGCGTCAAGAACCGCAATGCGATGCAGTTGTTGCGATTTCAATCGTTGGCCCAACCACCCAAAGGTCAGGTTTCTGTCTCCCTCACCGGTCGATGGGGACAGCCCAATCTCGCGAAACCAGGTGCCGCACCACCACCCTCAGCTAGCGCGGTCATCGGAGGACCTGGAGAGGCTCCAACTCCGTCTGTTGGTTCTTCCCAAGGAAGCATCCCCCAGCCTCCCGTCCAAGACGGTCTGGCCCCTGCCGAGCCGACTCCAGGCAACGACCAACCGCCCACAGATGGACCAGCGGCCCAAGAAGACGACATGGACCCGGAACTCGCAGCCATGTTGGCCGACATGGATTCCGCAGGAGAATCTGCTCCCACTACCGAATCCGAGCCCGAAGATGAAATGGACCCGGAGTTGGCCGCCCTCTTGGCCGACATGGATTCTCCACCCGAACAAGCTGCCGATCCGGAGCCTGAGGAAGAAGAGATGGACCCGGAGTTGGCCGCCCTTCTCGCCGACCTCGATACACCAAACGAAGAGAGCACAGAGCCTCCCGAGGACGAGGAAGACCCGGAACTGGCGGCACTTCTGGCTGATCTGGAAGGTGGAGACGAACCGGGCAACGAACCAACTGCCCAGGAAGACGAAGAAGAGGACCCGGAACTGGCCGCCTTGTTGGCAGGTCTTGAGAACGACGAACAGACCGAGGAAACCGAGACTGCTACAGACAAGACTACCGGAGAGGACGACGAAGAGGATCCGGAACTGGCCGCCTTACTCGCCGGTTTGGAAAGCGACGAGGATGAACCCGAAGGAGAGGAAGCCACAGCCACTGAGCC
>CAYRFQ010000037.1:25109-65758 GCA_964423615.1 uncultured Alcaligenaceae bacterium
GTTTGGAAAGCGACGAGGATGAACCCGAAGGAGAGGAAGCCACAGCCACTGAGCCAACTCTCGAACCGACTGCCCAAGACGAAGAAGACGAAGAAGAGGATCCGGAACTGGCCGCCTTACTCGCCGGTTTGGAAAGCAACGAGGATGAACCCGAAGGAGAGGAAGCCACAGCCACTGAGCCGACTCTCGAACCAACTCCCCAGGAAGACGAAGAAGAGGACCCGGAACTGGCCGCCTTGTTGGCAGGTCTCGAGGACGACGAACAGACCGAGGATACCAAGGACGACACCACACTCGACGACACCACTGCCGTACAAGAGTCCGCTGACGAACAAGAGGATCCAGAACTCGCAGCCCTCTTGGCAAGTCTGGAAGGGGGTGACGATGATGACCAAGCGGATACGGAGGAAACCGAAACGGCCACAGACGAGGTTAGTGCAGAAGGCGCAGAAGAGGATCCGGAGTTGGCCGCTTTGCTCGCCAGTTTGGAAAGCGACGAGGATGAACCCGAAGGAGAGGAAGCCACAGCCACTGAGCCGACTCTCGAACCAACTCCCCAGGAAGACGAAGAAGAGGACCCGGAACTGGCCGCCTTGTTGGCAGGTATCGAGGACGACGAAGAAGACGACGAGGAACCCGAGACTGCTACAGACGACACCGAACCGGCGGACTTGGTAGACACACAAGAGCCCACCGAGGAACAAGACGATCCGGAACTGGCCGCCTTGCTCGCAGGACTCGAAGACGACGAGGATGAGGCCGACGTTCAAACCGAGGAATCATCTGGGGAAGGGGAAGATGCCGAGGAAGACCCAGAGTTGGCCGCGTTGCTGGCCGGTCTCGAGGACGACGAAGAACCTGACGATGAGGAAGTCACAGTTCCCGACCTACCTCCCGAAACGATCGCAGGAGATGAAGACGACGAAGACGACCCGGAACTGGCCGCCTTGCTCGCGGGGCTCGAAGACGACGAAGATGAGGCCGAGGAAGACACGGACGATAATGCCCAGGCAACGGTGAATACCCAAGAGGAACCTGAGGACTTTCAAGAAGATCAAGAGGCAGAAAGTCAGCCTCACGCGGAAGACAGTCCGGTGCCCCAGAGCAACAACGAACAAGACGAACAAGTTCGTCCGTCGCCCGAGTCGGAGACCACAGACGGGCCAACCGTCGAATCTCCAACAGAATCTCCTGATCCGGAACCAATCGCTGCTCCAACGACCGAGATGTTGCCGACCGATCTCGCGGCCGAAATTCAATCCCTTGGGGGACGAACTACTCTGGAGGACTTGGGATGGCCGACATTCGTTCCGGGTTTCGCGGAAGACTTGCCTCGACAACTCGCTATTTTGCGAAACGGTACGAAGCACTCGGCTGCAGAACAGGAAGTCCAGATGCTGATCCGAGAATGCGGCGGATACGACGCCTTGGGGAACTTTGGAGTGACTGCGGAACAAGGACTGCGAACGCAAATTGCTGGGCTGCGGCAAATTCGAAAAGACATGGAGCGTGTCCGGGCGTTGACTGACGGCCAACTCCAATCACTCGCCCGGTCGTATGGAGCCGATCTCGACGATCGACGGACCGACGAAGAGAAGATCGATGTCTTGCTCAAGGCCAGAGAGTATCACGAGTGGGCTACGCGACCGAAGAACGCCGAGATCGCTGGGACTTTGCAAGATGCACCATTCTCGGCAAAACGTCGAGCGCAACTCGAAAATCAACTCAATGCACTTGGTGGGGCTGCGGCCTATTACGAGTGGATCACGGCTCATCCCCAAGATGAACAACCGGAAGCCACACTCGAAGCCGAGGTCGTGCTGTTGCAAATGGTCAAGCAGTACAACGACCTCGGTGGCGACGAAGCGTATCAGGCGAAAGCTGCGGGAACCACTTCCCGACCCGAAACGTTGTCCAACAAACTCGAGCAACTCAAGGCGGCGCTTGCGTTGGATTGACTTGAATCCCTCGCGAGGTGCCCGACACGAATCACCAGGCGACTTGACACCGAATGGAGTACAGGTTGGCCACACTGTAACCTACGTTCGGCTCGTCGAGGATGATGTATTGGTAGTTAAACATCACGCGAGTGTAGTCGTTCAAATACCAGTTCGTTCCAACCGTCCATTGAGAAAGCGAGCTTCCGACCAGTTGGCCATCCTCGCTATTGGGAATGTTTGGATCTCGGAAATCCAACAAGTCGTATCGAGTTACCAATTCCCACCCACCCAGTCCGCGGTAGTGAATCCCTTTCTTGTTGAGGCAGAGGAACGGAGAAATGATTTTGGTCCGTCCAAAGGCTCCTCGGCTGAAGTTATACGCACGGTGCTCTCCGGTAAGGAAGTAACTCACCGACACATATCCTCCGTGGAGGAACACCGAGTCTCCGCCTTTTTGGTCGATGCCTGTGGCTTGCCATTCGATCTGCATCGAAAACGGACCATGTACCCACGCCCATTCGATGTTGTACAGTTGCTGTGCGAACGCAGGCACGATCACGTCTTGGACGAACGGGGTTAAGACAGCATCTTCGTCTCGTCCAAGCAATCCGCTCCCCATGACGTTCGAAATATTCACTGTTTCGTCGAGTGGTATGCGATGCGAAAAGGCACCACCAGCATGCATTAACGATCGACCGTCGGACAATGCGTCGTACCAAAGAAGCCGTGTGAATCGAGTCGTCACAGCCCAGTCTCCTTGATCCGTTGTGTCACGGCCAATGCTGTTGCTCCCGGTGCGGAACCCACCGAGTTGAAACAGTGTCCGTTTATCTTCGGAGCCCCGAGACAACCCCACTCCCCAATTCCTCGCAGGGTCCAAGCTGTTGATCGCGGATCGTTCGAGAAACGGAAAAAAGTTACTGCTGGTTTGGGCTTCGAAACTGAACGGTTCGCGAAAATGCCCGACACGGACTTCTCCCAACAATGGCAATTTCTGGACCCCCAGATACATGTCGGCAAATCGGACGTTTCCGCTGGCGAAGGCAAAGTCAGCGATGTACTTCACGTTCGGGCCAATGGTTCCCGTGATGGCGAGGCGAGCCCGTCGGAAACCTGTTGCATTTTCCAAGTCCCCCAGAGTGTCCTTGTTGCGTTGGCTCTGGGTGGCCATGACGGCATCGGTATGAATCCGCCCCGTTACTTTGGCTGTTGGTTGAAATTCGAATTTCTCGAGTTCGATTTCATCCTTTTTTGGTTTGCTCTTTTCCTTTTTTTCGTCGGTTTTCTTGTCCTTGCTGCTCTTTTCCTTTTTTTCGTCGGTTTTCTTGTCCTTGCTGCTCTTTTCCTTTTTTTCGTCGGTTTTCTTTGCGTCGTTTTGTTGATCACGGGCCTTTTTAGAGGGAGTCTCTTTGTTTTGGCTTGCTTTCTTCGTGGAAATCAATTGTTTCAAATCGTTGATTTCCTTCCTGAGCTCCTGAATTTGTTGTTGAGTCTTGATTTGTTCTTCGTCCCCGATGTGAGGAGGAGGATAAACGACAGGCCGCACGGGTCCCACACAACCACAAACTCCAAGCAGAGCCACAGCGAGTAGTATCCAGGAGTACCAAGCCAGACGGCTTTTTTGTGTTCGAGGCAACGTTTTGTTCCTCTACGTTGGCCCAAATCTACCAAGTATCTCGTGACAGGATTCGAGAAAAGATTGAGGACGAATAGAGAAGATTTACCGAATGGCAGGCTTCTCGAAACCTATATCGGCAAAAGGAAGTGAGTTTCTGTAAAGTTCGTCGAGATGGTGTGGCGGAATCGCATCTGTCACTGTCTTGCCTGAGTTGCCTCAGACTGTCTTCACAAGTTTGTGGCTCGCCTATAAGTTTCCTATCTTGAACTTAACCTCTCCCTTTCTTCCCTGAACCACCGACTCTTTTCGTGGAGGACATCAACTCATACGCTGTCGATTTCTCGCAGTTTGGTCTCTCGCTGTCTGACATCCAGAGCGGGACGGTCGTTCTGCTCCCTCCGCCCAATTTGAAAACCTTTCCCATGCGCCGGGACCGCTTCTTTTATGATCACAGCGCTCGATTCCTCTTCTCGCCTGCCGTCATTGTGACGACCAATCGTCCTTACGATAGAACGAGACCGTTGAGAAAAAGAAAAAACGATGCTTCGCAACCCATTCCGTTCTCGCGGTCTTTTTGGGACTGCTGTTGAAAGAACTGTCCCAAAAAGACCACTTTTCCATCGATCGTTCTACTTCTTCTGCAAAGGCACAATGGGCGTTTCCCACCCGGCTAAATCTTGCGGACGCAGGCCGTTTTGTCGACGGCCTCGATTCCTCCGCCAAGTCGCGTTGTACGGCCCAACGAAACTCACGTCTGCGTCGGCTTTGATCGCGTCTTCCAACCCCACGGCCCAGAAACAACCATTGATCAATAATCGCCGATAGCCATCGTCCTCAATGTCGTTCGAAGCCCCGTAAGTGCTCGTGAAGACTCGACCTTTATCCCCGGATTCGCTCTCGTAGGATCGTGTCCAGGCACCAGGAACCGGCTTGCGTTTGGGATCGGGCTTGGCGTCTTTCTTCATGCTGACGAGAGGCTGGGCCATGACAAGAACTTCGCTTGGTTGGAGCGGGTTGGCGAAGTAACCGCCGCATTGGACCCACATGTCTTCGACGCCACGAAGGATAGGGTGTTTGGCTTTCTCTTTAACGATCGTCAGGCGAGTGCTTTGCCGATGATTTCCACCATAATGGCCAGCCCATTTTTCACCAAGAATCTGCCGGCCGAAACCACCTCGAAAGTCCTGGCCTCCGTAACCGTTGGTGTATTTGGCGAACTTGCTCTTGCCGCGAATGCGAAAAGCGTGCGTCGCAGTTCGGAGGCCGACGAGTGGGCCGCCTCGCTTGAGGTACTTCACGAAATAGGTCATTTGATCTTCGGGCCAGTCCTGAAATCGCGTAAAGATAACACAGAGGTCGGCCGAATCGAGAGCTTCGATTCCAGGGATGTTGGAAGCACCGGGTTGGATTTCGCCTTTCTTGTTGACGCCGAACAACACTGTGCATTTGAAGCCGTGATGCTTCGCCAAAATTCGAGCCAGAGCCGGAAGTGTTTCTTCCGACCGATACTCGTGATCGCTGGCGATGAAGACAATGTGTTTGCCCTTACCGGGGCCTTTTTTGCCTTCGTAAACAAGTGGATCGGCGTTGGCGATTGTTGCCAAGGAGAAACAAAACAAGAAAGCGAGAAGAAACCGTTGGGTGTGCATGGAGAGACTACCTCACGTAGGAAGAATCAAAGGTGGGACAAAATCTTTCAAGCATTGTCCCATTAGATGTGACGAGGTACAAGCAAACTCTCACGTGTTCCAGAGCCAAGTTTATCGATGGCCTCCATTCGGCCATCGTTGTCGGATGAGGGTTGCTAATGTTGTCGAGAATGCAGCGGTGTATCTCCCAGAGCAGTTCACGATTGCGTTGGAGCAAGTCTATGTCCAAGTCGCTGGTGCCTTTTTCGGATAGAGGAAACCTGGACGAAGTGGGAAAAGATAGCGAGTGAGGGGTTCTTGGGGTTCGAATCGCCGGGAACAAGAGCGTAAACGAAATTGCCTGGGTCCCTGCTCGAGACAGGATCACGAAGTGGTCCTTCCGGTTCCTAAATCCTCCTCCCCTCGGAGGAAAAGGGACTTCAAAAGATAACCAACACGAACGCGAAACGCTCCGAGGGTGGTGCTTTCCAACCTCTCGTGTTCGTTCATCGGTCGATGCACGAACGGGCCGACGGGACAAAGACTGTGCCTGCTACTATTCTCATAATCTCCCCAAACTTCCCCCTCGTCTTTGCTCCGGATTGACCCAAACGATTTCTTCCCCTTCGAAGACCGCATCGGCCGCATCGACCTCCGCTTCCTGACTTTTCAACCACGTGTTCCAGCCCAAACAAGGGCCCACCTCGTCCTGTACTTCCACCAACTGACATTCGGGAATCTCGTCGACTTTCAACACCATCTGGACATCGAACGACAATTCCGGACCGAGGAACAACCTCACCAGATGGACCAACAAAAAGAAATTCTTGCGTTGCGAAGTTGGTGATTTATCCGGAATGAATTCACGAAATCGCTTGTACGTGAGTGGTCCGACTCGCAAGCGGATTCGACCCAGGATGTCCCAAACACGTTCGCCAACGACGGTTGTCATTCCGAGTTGGTTGTTGAGGCTCGCTTCGCCAAGATACGACCAGTTATCGGGTTCGAGCTGGAGCCACTGGCCCTGGAACTGTTTCACCTCGACGTCGACCTCGAAAAAATCCTCGACAAGTGCCCGGAGGGCTGCTGCACTTCTAGGGCGTTGATTGATCAGACCGCCGTAGTAGATGAGCGTGAGGTCGTTGATTTGTGCAAGGGTACGTTCCGGCGACTCTTGTTTTTTCCCAACGCCTGGTTCGAGTCGATAATTTCTTTCCGAAGTCTTTTCGACGGTGGGATCCCAGTAGGAAACGCGAAGGCGGTTTCGCAACGGCCGCATTCCGAGTCCGATGAGCGAGAAGAACGCTTGCGTGAACGTGTCCGGCTCGTCGCGCAGAAATTCTTGTCGGTGATACTGGGCATGAAAGCGATACTTGGTCCAGGCGCGGTAGAACAGCGAAAGCAACCGATGATTGAACAGATCGAACCAGTCACGCAGAGCCGTCCGTTCGGGACCTCGATGATCTCGATATTGCCGGATCAATATTTCCGTGTAGTGCCGGGGCAGGATCCCGCTCGGACCGGTCAATCCGAAAAACGAAACGACCATCGACGCCGGCTGGTCATCGAACTTCGGCGGGTCGAGGGTGTAAATTTGGCTCGGCGGGAAGCTCAACGATGGGTATGCTCGGAAGCGAACTATTTCATTACTCTGGGGACCGTCCAAGCCGACGGTGACCTGGGTTTGCCGTAGTTGTTCCAACACCCGCACGGCTTGGAAGAAGGAGAACGAGTATCCTTCCTCGAACAGCCGAGCCGCGACGGTTTTCTGTGGTGGCAACACGAACGGACGTCGTCGTGCCCCCTTCGGAACATCGGAAGGTTCGCTTACACCAACTGCAGTTCGCCGGCTCTCGGTGGCCATTTCTTGAAATATCCTTCCCCTTGTGATGTTTTACCGACGAGTTGGCAAAACGAATTGACCGACGCGTAAAGTCCCAAGAACCGCTCGAGCACCGAAGCGAAGAGGAAAGCTCCGGTCCCTATGTATTTTTGTTCGTCGAACTCCAGCGTGACTTCAATTCCGCGAGCAAAACCGCTGGCCGTGTCCCCTCCCGTTCGCCCGACCACCCGGCGTGTACTCATCGAAACGATGCCATCTATGAGTTGGCGGTTGATCGCCGCCATCTGTTGTTGTCCGGCGTCGGGGTCGGAAAAGTCATACAACCGAAACATCTCCTGGAGAGCCTCGAGACCTTCGACTGGGTCAGACAGGGACAGGTGGTTGAGCATCGTGTGCGAGACCAAACGCCAAGCTCCGCCGCGTCTCGGTGGCGGTCGAAGGGGAGCCGTCGGTGTCCGGACCGTCCGTATGCCCGTCAAGGGAGCCGCCGCTTCGAGTTCGAACCTGAGTGCTTCTCCGGCGAGTTGCAACTTCACTGGGAGATCCCTGTTCGTGCAAGTCGTGCGGACAACGAGCGTCGAGTTGGCTGGGACACTTGGGTCGAACTTCAAGTCGACAAGACTTAGCCAGACTTCCGTACCCCGGTCGTCTTCTTCAACGGAGGGACGACGCGACATGTACCAGAAGGCCGTTTGTTCCTCGGGCGATTGGTTGTGTCGGAACGAATAAAAAGGTTGGAACTCGGTGTTGACCCCGGTGTTGGGATCGGTCGCCGTTACCGAATCGACCGAATAGACCTCCAGGCCGTAGGGGTGCGCCACGTCTGGCGTAATCCGATATTGGTGCTTGGTGTGTGTCAGGGCGATCGGTTCGGCCGTTTGTTCGAAGAGGTTGACGATCGGCGTGCAGCCTTGAACGAACATCGACGAGTCGACGTTTTGCTCCAGGTTCTTCATCGAGCGATTCAGGAAAAAGATGACCTCGATTTGATCCCCGATTCCAGCCTCCGCGGCCTGCTGCCAACCACCCAGATCGAAGAACAAGAACTTGCTCGGAAAAGTAAACACCTCCGTCAAAAGACGATACCCAATGAACGAACGTTTGGGGTAGGGCAACATCCCCTCGTCGCGTTCGAACCCCACTTGGAAAATGCATTCTTCCGGACGAAGGAGAACAGCAGGCCGAGCCATCTCGGTACTGGCATCGCGGAAACCAACCAGGTCGGTATGGTTGAAAATGAACTCGTAGAGGTACGGGATTAGATTGGGATCACCCCGAAGGTGGAACCGCAGGTTCTCCAAGCTCAGCCCGGCCAGATTCATTCCTCCAACACATTCGAATTGAAGCCGCAGGACTGCAGCTGTGCGAGGGGGGACTTGGAGATTCGTCGGGAACGGCGGGGCGTGCAAACGCGCTTGGCGAAGCAGAACCGGCCAGAGCGTGACGGGAAAGCAAGTTTGGTATTTACACGCCAGCCCATCGAGGGGGGCGGTCTGCAATCGACTCCCGCGAGGAATTTCAAAACCATCCGGAAGTTGACCGCGGGCCTCATCCAGTTCAAACTGGACAGCAGCCATTGACGGCACGGGTGCGAGGTAATGCGGGTACATCACATTGAGCATCGCGTCCGTCAACTCGGGAAATTCGTCGTCGAGTTTGTGGTGAATTCGTCCGGTCAGTAACGCAAACGATTCGATCATCCGCTCGATGTGCGGGTCGGCGCTGCGGTTTTGCTCCAGCAAAAGCCGACCGGCGGCCGCCGGATATTGCTTGGCAAAGTCCTGCACCATTTGGCGAATGAAAATCAACTCGCGTTCGTAGTATGGAAAAAGAGATTCGCTCATTTGGCAATCGTATGGACTGAAGGAAAAAACAATGCGGCCAAGGATTTTGTAGAAGGACAGGAAATTTCTTTTTCCACATTGGAGAGAATGGGCCAGGACTTCTCAACCGATGCGGAAGGATTCATGGCGATTATGGCCTCGAAATCTTCAACACTTGAATCACTCTGTGAAGGAGGCACGACAACTTGTCCCGTCGAAAGGTGCTCGTTTGTATCGTGGCCCACGGCACTCGGAGTGTGCCTGCTACTTTGCTAAAATCCGCTGTCCCATCCAAAGGACGAATGACGCCGACCCGCACATCAGGATAGAATATAGAGTATCAGTTTTAAATTCTCCAGAACGAGGCAAATCCATGGTTCGGTTTCGGTGTCCGCAAGGTTGTGGAAGTTATCACGAACACCCCGATTCCTTGGTCGGGGTAAGGACAACCTGCCCCAACACGTACCGTTCCTATCGCGTTCTCCCGGTTCCCCCCAACGACATGCCCGGACCGTACACGGTCGCAGAGGCGTGGGATCTGCTTAGTGAGAAAATCCTACCGATCTTCAAGCCTTTTCGGCTCCACAATTCGTTTGCCTTGCCGTTGACGATCCCATTTGCCAATTCGGACGAACTCCTTCGGCAACGCCAAATCCAGGGCATCCGGCCCAGACAATATCGTTTGCTCGCCTGTGCGCTGGCCCGGTGGCTCGAGCCGTTGATCCTCGGTTCCGCTTGTCGGCAGGCCATTGCCAAGGCCGAGCAATTCGCCGACGGAGAATGCACTCGGAAAGAACTCGCCCAAGCCGAGGCCAAGGCGTGGGACGACTGGCGAAGGCAACCCGGCCCAGCCGACCCGGATGAAGCGGCTCGGGCAACGGCCTTGCGGGCCGAACAGGAAGCGGCCTGGACCGCTTTGCGAGCCGTCCGGGGAGGGTTCCGAAACACGATTACACAAATTGTTGAAGTGAAGTACCACCAAATCGTCCAAAGTTCACCCCCAGGACTGTGGCCCAAACTTCTGGCCGCCATTGACGCGATCGAAGACCAAGTCGCATCCTCCCTGATTCCTTACGCCCATCTCGAGACTGCAACTATCATCGAAGAAGTCCTCGGTCCGAGAATTCCTCCCTCAGGCATCTCGACGTTTCGCAAATGGAACGGGGGCACCCTCGTCCGACTCGCGACGACGATTTACCAATCTCAAAATTTTGCCGATCTCGCAATTCTTGCCGACGCCCTCGAAGAAGCCGGGTGCTCGGACGAATACACTCTTGAGCACTGTCGAACGCGAGGGACACACTATCGCGGTTGTTGGGTGCTCGACTGGATATTGAACAAGGACATCTGGAAATGAATGACCCAAGGTGGGAAAAAACAACCAACGCGATTCATTTGTTCCAGCTCCTGGCCAAGCGAGAACAGGTCAGCGAACGAAAGCTGCGGCTTTTCGCAGTCGCCTTGGCTAGACATTATGAATCAACCTTGACCTCCCAACGCAGTCGCAGGGCCATCGACGTGGCCGAGAAATTTGCGGACGGGCAAGCATCCCGGGAACAACTCATCAAAGCTGGCCGGTCGGCTTCCGCTGCGTACGTGTGGAATCACCAGCAAAAAGCACGCGAGGCCGCTCGGATGGCGGCTTACGTGGACCCCTGGAGTGCCGCCGCATATACGTTTCGTCGTGTTTCGAACAAACTCGCCGTGGACCAGATGCGTGAGATTTTCGGCAATCCCTTCCAACCTACCACTATCGAACCGAGGTGGTTAACGTTCAACAACAGCATTGTATTGCAGCTTGCCGAACGAATGTACGACAACAACGATTTCGTCGAAATGCCAATCCTAGCCGATGCCTTGGAGGAAGCCGGATGCGAGGACGAAACCATCCTCAGACACTGCCGATCGGGCGGAACTCATGCGAGGGGATGTTGGGTAATCGATTTACTCCTCTCCAAGCGGTGACGTCATGATCAGTCGTGCGTGGTTCCAGAGTGCTCACCTGGCACCAATGCTCAAGTTCATTGCCGAGCATGTCGGGGAGAGGCAAATATTTCGGTTCAACCTCGAATGTTGTCGTCGCATTGAGCACCTCATGACCGACCAAACTTGTCTTCGCGCTCTTGCCGTTCTGCGACAGTTTCTTGATGGAGACGGCGATCTCGAACGGATCGATCTCGTTCGCGATCACACCAGAAATCAATTACAAACCTACCAAGCTCGATGGGAAGAAGCCGACCGGGAATGGGCTCAGGCCATTCGAGAGCGTGACTACAAGGCCGCTCGCCTGATTGCCCGTGATCGAGTGAAGATGGAAGAGCGACTGGCCCACACCGTCCATCACGCAATGATCCCATGCCGAAACGCTTGGTATTCAGCCTGGCAAACCGCCGAAGGTTGCTGTTCGGCCTTGGAGTACCATGTTGGTTTCACGGAAGATCCCATCTTTGGAAACACCGATAGCAATACGGCGGAAATTTCTGCCGGAACAAGACGGGAGGAACGCGACGCCCAAATCCAAATCCTGCGTGACTTTTTCTCTCCGGCCTGCATTCGTCAATTCCTTGACGGACTTGACCCGACTCTCGAGACGGATGCCCAAACCTTTGCCCACGATGCGAGCATTGTTCGCTCTGTCGCACAATCCATTCTGACGCATGAAGCCTTCGAGAAGATGCCACTCCTCGCCGACGCGCTGGAGGAAAATGGATGCACCGATGAAGAGATGTTGGAGCATTGTCGCAGTCGCCAAATTCACCATTCCCGGTGTTGGGTCCTGGCAAGTTTGCTGAGGGGCAGTTGCTCAACTGAGGGATGAAGGAGTTGGCAAGACGCGTTGGTTTGTTTTACCCGTTGTTTTGAGTGTGCCCACAAAGACCATTCCTAAATCCAGACGAACCCCTGGTGGACCCGTTGTTCTTGGGATGTCCCTCTGGATTCAGGAATCTATTTTCGTCAGAAGTCCACGCGAGCCGTGTGGAAATACGGCAGAAATGAAAACGTACACGCGAGCTGCGGGATAATACGATTTCCTGGCGAATCCACATTCCAAAATCCAGAGAACCACTCTGTTCTTGTCTTTGTGTTTTCCTCTTTGGTCAAGTCGGATATGGTGTTTGATACTCTCCTCGGTTGCCATGATGAGTCTGGCAACACTCACCCACTCTTTCTCAACCCAGACCGAGTCGACCATGATGCCAGAGAAGACACATATCACCTACGAGGAAGGAACGCTTACGGTCGGTGGACCAGACGAAGACCTCATCAAACAACTTCCGGGGTGTAAGCACGACCCACGTACGAGCCAATACCGAGCAGAAGCCCGCCACTACCGCAAGATCCTCGAATATCTTCATCACAACAAGCTCCCGTTCGAAGACAAGGCCATCGGGTACGAAAAGACTCCGTGGGAAATGCGGATACGACGCGAACCCTTTCCCCATCAACAGGAAGGACTGGAAACGTGGTGGAAGACAGGCGGACGCGGCGTTGTCGTTTTGCCAACGGGGACCGGCAAAACGTATTTGGCGCTGATGGCCATCGAAAAAGTTGGACGTCCTGCCCTCATTGTGACACCCAAGTTGCCACTCTTGCACCAGTGGTATCACCAACTGGTCATGGCGTTTGACGTTCCTGTCGGCGCTCTTGGCGGCGGGAACTACGACATCCAGCCACTGACCGTAACGACTTACGACTCGGCATGGATCCACCTCGAACGACTTGGGCAGAAATTCGGATTCCTGGTGTTCGACGAATGCCACCACTTGCCCGGACGCAGTTATCAACTCGCGGCGGTCGGCAGCATCGCTCCCTTTCGAATGGGTCTTACCGCGACGCCCGAACGCACAGACATGGGCGAGGAAGTCTACCCCGACTTGATCGGGCCAATTGTCTATCGAAAAGAAATCAAGGACCTGACGAACAATGTTTTGGCCGACTACGTTATCCAAAAGCTCTACGTCGAACTATCGGAAGAGGAGCGAACTCGATACGACGAGACGAGACAAGTCTACCGAAACTTCGTTGAGAGTGCGGGAATCTCGATGGGTGGCCGACACGGGTGGACACGGTTTCTCAAGGCTGCGAACAGCTCTCCCGAGGGACGAGTTGCCTTTCAGGCCTATCGAGAACAGAAGCGGATTTCTCAGGGTTCGGCCTCGAAACTCGAACTCCTCGAAAAGCTCTTGTCCCAACACATCAATGACCGCACCTTGATCTTCACCTACGACAACAGCACCGTGTACGAAATCTCACGCCGATTCTTGGTCCCCGCGATTACCCACCAAACGAAGACAAAAGAACGCGAAGACATCTTGCAAAAATTCCACAGCGGCGAATACACCGTCCTGGTCACAAGCCAGGTCCTCAACGAGGGCGTTGACGTTCCCGCCGCGAACGTTGGGATTATTCTGTCAGGCACTGGTAGTGTCACGGAACACGTCCAACGCCTTGGCAGGCTGCTTCGCCGTCACGAGGATAAACAAGCTCTCCTGTACGAAGTTATTGCAAGAGGAACCGCTGAGGAATTCACAAGTGATCGACGCCGACGCCATGACGCGTATGAGTGATCTTTGGTGGGCTTCTGGTTCTCCCAATTTGGGTGTTTCCACAATTTCTTATGATTCTTTTCCGGTGTTCCTCTCGATTGGAGTCCTTTGCGGTAGTCGGAGTCATACGCAACTCGCGGGTAAAAAAACTGGAGTCCAACCACCTTTCTTTTTCGTTGTCCCGGCCGAAACGCAATCCGAACCAAGCGTACGGCACGAGGGGGAGCGTGCCCGGTACTTTTTTTTACAATCCAGGGGCACCCTCCATTCCAGATAGCGCAGACACGAACGCTCCTGTTTGTTACACATCCCGTGTGCGCCAGAACCGCATCTCATGTCCCTGGAGTATCGGAACGCATGATCGCAAATGGGACGAGAGAAACTTGCGCACGTTTGGAGTGGGATAAAACTCGTCCAGTTTTTGGCCCGCACCAACGACCAAGAAACACAGAGTGGAGGACCGGCCCGTGTTTTCGTGAATTTCACGAAAGCCAGGTGGTCTGGAGCGACCAGGAGACGCTAAATGTTTGGCAAACGGGATTGGATGACTGTCGGCTTGATCAGTCTCGCCCAGATTGGTCTGATCTTGTGTTACTGGGCCGTACAGCCAGGGAACTACAAACTGCCCCTTGCTGATGCCCACGTCAAAGAGATTCCCTCGGCCAAGCCGTCTGCAAATCTCTTGCCTCCTCCCACCTACCGCCCCACGGAAGACACGGCTAAAGGCGAGGAACCGAATGAGGACCAACTGACGTCCGGGGGTGTCGTGCAAACCAAGTTTGAACCGCAACAATCGGACGGGAATTCGATTCCACGCCCTGGACCACCGAGCAACGCGGGACCGGGTGAACCGCAGCCGTTGCCTGCCAGTGTTCTCCCTCCAGACCAACCGAATCTGCCCGAATTTGTTGACGGGCCGAAAAACAATACTCCCGGAAATATCATCCCAACCAAGGTGGTCGAAAATAAACTTCCTGGACTGGAACCCTCCCCTCTTCGGACTTCCGGCCCGAGGTTCCCTGAATCGACACCGCCCCTTCCGAACATTCCCGTGGCCAAAGAACCCAACTTGGTCGATTCGCCGATGGTTGGCCAAAACAACACGTCTACGCCGAGCCAACGAAGCACGACGAAGATGACCGTTCCGCCGCCTTTCCCGAGCGGAGTAGAACCTGTGCCAGTCGAACAAAAGCCAGAGACCAAGCAAAACTCGAAGACGGAGACGTCTCCCGAGCCCTTTCCGCTTGGTTACAAGACGGGCGACGGAAAAAAACTGCCCGTAGGAAATCCCGAAATCGCACCTAATCCAAACGCCAAGACGCCTCAAACAGAACAATCTCCCGACGAGCCGATTCCGCCGATTCCTGGTCCCAAGGTTCCGGTTCCGCCGACCTTCCAGGAACAGAAGCCTGGGCAAAACGACTTTCCTCCAGTGCCACAACCAGAAGAACGAGTGAAGATCGAAAAGCCAAGGGACCTCATCCCTGATTTGCCCGAGCCGCCACCGACACGAACTCCCATTCCTGTGACAAGTCCGGTGGGCAACCCCAACCCGAGAACGAATCCAGAATCGACCGATCTCCCCCCCAACAAAAAAAAGTCCAACCTCGCCCTTCCAGTGATTTCGGAGTTCCCAGGGAAGAACGATCAGGACGTGACTCCAAAGAATGCTGGCGTTAAAGAACCGGTCAATCCGTGGAAAGGTCTGGAACCGATTCCGGATTCCAAAAAAGTGGGGCCTGTCGAGGGCCCACCAAGCGTCGAGATTCCACCAGAAATCCCGGCTCCTCCGGCGTTTTCCACACCGCCGTCCCAAACAGTCAGACCGACTCCTCCTGGTCCAGGGATTAAAATTTCAGAACCCGGGAAGTCAACAGTTCCAACTTCGGAACCTCCACTTCCCAAACCGAATCGGGAGAAGACCGAAGACGCGAGAAAACTCGTCCCTACGCGACACACGCCCAAGTCGAAAGGTTTGCGTAGCGACTTGTCGGAGCAAAATGCGACCAAAAAACCGGCTCTCGAACATCCTGAGACCAAGTCGATTGTTCCGGTCGTCGTCAGCCGAGTGCCACCCGAATTGCCAAAGAAAGTTAAGGAAGAAGATCGTTCGCCGTGGAAGCTGCAACTGCAGATCGTTCGCGGTCGCTCGATCCTTACGGCCAAAACCGAGGGTGGAGCCGAGTTCTTGATCCGGTGCGACAACTTGGTGGTGAAACGACCGAACGGTGACATCTCGGCCAAAGGAAACGTCCAAATCGTTTTCAACAAGACTGAGGGCTACGCCGACGAATTACACATTTCCTGGCAAAAGGATCGAGTCGAACTGCAGGGTAAGGTGCGCATCCGAACTCCTCTCAACGGAGAAGTGAGTGAGTTTAACTCGGACCAAGTGTCCCTACGGTTGGATCGATTCGCCAAAGCAACCAAGAAGTAGCTTTCTTGAGTCGGCACCCAAATCCGTGCCACCAGCCCCAGCCAGGCGATATCATGAGCCCAGAGTGAAGACTCTGGGCTTTTTCCTTTTATCGACAAGAGCGACGACAGATAGGGACGCGACTATGCGCTGGAGCATCCGGTATCAACTCCTGGTTCCATTACTCACGCTCTTGTTGTGCGTGGTCGTGATGAGTAGTTGGGCCGCGCACGCCTCGGCCAATCAGGCTCGCAAGCAGATGAAACAGCAGGTCGTCCGAGTCATTCGCACACTGCGTTACTCGACCTTTCCGTTGCCTCAAAGGGTGCTCGAGTTGCTGAAAGGGTTTTCCGGTGCCGAGTATGTTTTGGTCGGCAAAAAGGACGGACTGCTCACGAC
This sequence comes from uncultured Alcaligenaceae bacterium, assembly GCA_964423615.1. Taxonomy (GTDB): domain Bacteria; phylum Planctomycetota; class Planctomycetia; order Gemmatales; family Gemmataceae; genus CAYRFQ01. Next base: position 41,324 of record CAYRFQ010000037.1, read on the forward strand.
CATGGCAACGCCTCCCGAGATTTCTCGTTTGAACCCCGCCGACGCCGAAAACGTCGAGCTTGGCGAACGAATCGTTATCGACGAAATCGCCTACCTCTATACTGGTCTCGAACTCCAACGCGGACCCAACCGAGGAGACCACGTCTACATCTTTTATCCTGAACACGCTTGGCGGGATGCCTTGTGGGAAGCGACTTGGCCATCGTTGCTCTTCGGAGTCTTTGGTGGTCTGGTGGCGATCATTCTCACTGTGCTGTTGTCCCAACGATTCACCCGTCGGGTCCAAGAGTTGGAATCGCGAACACGGTTGATCGCGGAGGGAGACTTCAGTCCGATGACGCTGCCGCCGAGTAACGACGAATTACGAGATCTGGGGCTTTCGATTAACGAAATGGCCGGTAGACTTGCCGAATATCAACAAGCCATCCAAAAAAATGAACGATTGCGCTTACTTGGGCAACTCGGTGGTGGGTTGGCCCATCAACTCCGTAACGCCGTCACTGGAGCCAGGCTCGCAGTGCAACTCCACGATCGCGAGTGCCGACAAACAACAGAGAGCAGGGAACAGGGAACAGGGAACAGGGAACAGAGAACAGGGAGCAGAGAACAGGGAGCAGAGAACAGGGAGCAGGGAACAGGGAATGGAAAAGACCGCAGGGGCGCTCGCGAAAATGCCTCTCAAGAGCCCCTCGACGTTGCGTTGCGACAACTCGCCATGGTCGAGATGCACTTGAAGCAATATCTAGATCTCGGAAAAGCAGGCCAACTCAAGCTCGCTCCGTGTTCGCTCAGTTCGTTGGTGGATGAGACCGTGGCGCTCCTCCAACCTCAATGCCAGCACGCCCGAATTACCTTGAATTGGATTCGACCCGAAGATGACTACACCATCGAAGCCGACGCCAATCACCTCGCCCACCTTGTGTTGAATCTAACGACAAACGCAATGGAAGCCGCAGGCCCTGGTGGGACAGTCTCCGTCGATCTCTCACGTGACGACAGAAACATCACTGTTACGGTTCGAGATTCCGGAAAAGGACCGACGAACGAAGTCGCCGAACATCTTTTCGAGCCATTTGTAACCGGAAAACCAGATGGTGTCGGCTTGGGGTTGGCCGTCGCCAAACAAATCGTTGAGGCTCACGGAGGAAAGATTCGGTGGGAACGCCAGGATGAGAGTACGGTGTTTTTCGTGCAGTTATCCAGGTCGGAGACGAGAGTTGAGAGTTGAAAGACGAGAGTTGAGAGTTGAAAGACGAGAGTCGAAAGACGAATTAGGCCGAAGGCCAAGGTGACAAGCTCTTGTCTCTCGACTCTCAACTCTTGACCTTCTATTCGTTGTTCCCTGTTCCCTGTTCCCTGTTCCCCGTTCCCCGTTCCCTGTTCTGATTCTCTCTTCCCAGGCGTGTCCACCACTGCTCAAGATCCTGTCGTAGTTCACGGACCTTGTCTTCGTTTTGGGCAGCGAGGTTCGTCCGCTCGTGGGGGTCTCGGGCAAGGTTGAACAGTTCGATGTTGTTCCCTTGCGCTGGGACGATCAGTTTCCAATCTCCTTTGCGAATCCAACGGAACGTGATGTCCATCCGAGGACGGCCCAATTCGCCGCAATCGTGTTCATAGATTTCGCCAAAGACTGCATTTCGGTTCAGTCGGCCACGCCCTGCGGCTACGTCGAGAAGACTCTTTCCGTACATCTTGTTCGGCACTTCGCGACCGCAAGCCCGTAGGACCGTGGGAGCAATGTCGACGGTCGAAACGAGATCGTTATATCTCCCAGCTCGGGTGTGACCGGGCCACTTGATCATCAACGGCGTGCGAACTCCACCGTCGTAGGGACTTCGTTTGCCCCGAGCCCCTCCGAATGGAGATCGAAGGGCTCGCTGTTGCTGGCGAGTCGGTTGCACCCAACCGTTGTCGACAACGAACAACACGAGTGTGTTATTGGTCAACTCCCGGCGTTCGATGTGGTCGAGAAGCTGACCACAAGTCTCGTCAAACCACTGACACATCGCATAATACTTGGCGATGTTGATGTCTCGTCCCCGGTTATAACAGCGGAGATACTCCGGCGGTGGGTTGTGGGGTTTGTGAGGCATCATGGGTGCGTACCAAACCATAAACGGATTGGTGCGATTGGCATCGATGAAGTCGTAAATTGGTTGCATCGTTCGCCGGCCAATTTGCGGAGTGCGACGGGCGATATGGCGGTCGGTGTTCGTCGTCTGGCCGCTCGTGAAACCGGCATTTTGGAAATGGCCTTCCCAAAACTTACCGGTCTGAAGACTGCGGTAGTTGGCCGCTCGCAACAAACGCGGCAAGGCTGGAGCGTTGCGGATGAACGGGTGCATCCGTGCACGGTCCACGCCGCGTGGCGGGTCATTACAGCAGATTTGGTGTTGGGAAGCCCAAAGGCCGGTCAAAATCGTCGCAAGCGAAGCACGACACAACGAGCAGGGAACGTACCCATTCGGGAAAACTGCACTCTCGCTGGCGAGTCGGTCGAGGCGGGGAGTCTTGATCACTGGGTGGTCCATGAACCCGAAGTCGGTCCATCGCTGGTCGTCGCTGATGATCAAGACGACGTTGGGAGGCCTTCGATTTTCGTTGTTGTCACTGTCGGCCAGTGCAGGGAGCATGTCGGCCATCAACAGACCGCCTGCCGTCAAACCACTGGTTGCGAGGAAGTTTCGTCGGTCGGATGCCTGGAGCATCGGTTGCGTCTCCTTCCGAAAGAGGATTTAGTTTCAAAGTCGCGTTCTTACGATTGTGGCGTGGGTGGAAGCTGTTGCAAAGGGAAAGTGGAAATTTCAGGGTGATTGGAGGCTTGAGGATGTGTTGGCCTTTGGAGGATTGGAAGCGAGCACCTTGTTTACGATTGTGGCGTGGGTGTAAAGCCAAAGTCCCGCACCAAGAGTTTTCGACGACGACCTCTCGGAGCGAAAACGACCAAAAACCCGGACTTTTCGACGACGACCTGTCGGAGCGAAAACGACCAGAAAACATGACGTCCGATTCGTTCGATCTGGCCCGTTTTTTCTCCACTACTGAGATTGCTCGTTGATACAATCTTTTCCAATCTATGTCCGAAGAACCACACCATCACATCACCAATATTCTTGTGGGCATCCATCATGGTGAAGAAACAAAAAACGAAAGAGCTAGAACTAAAGAATGCAGCCAAGTTAAGCAAGACGGCCCTGAAAGCACTGATCCAAGACTTCCAACGGCTGGAAGGCCTCAGCGCAGATGTCTCCGAAAAGCTCATTCGGTACATCGTCGATGGCACTGACGAAGAGGTCCTCCTCTCAGTAGGCAACTTGAAGGACGTGGAGAAAACCTACCTCCTTGCGTTTTCCAAGTTCCAGCACTGGGAACTGACTCTGAAGATCCGTGGAGATCGAATTCCTTTCCTTTTTCCCAAAGAAAAGGTAGCCGTAGAATTCTTCGTTCGACTCGGGGAGGTTTACGAGGCCATTGCCAGGACGAACACCAAACACAAGATCCAACTCCCGGAGGGTTGGCCGTTGTGGTTGGTAGTATTACTCCGCGAATTAATAGTCCTCTTCAACACCACAAGATACGCAGACAAGCAACTCCCAAAGTGGGATGTCCAGCGTTTCCGTGAACTGTTCCATGCCGGAGAGTTACCTTCTGGTCAGTTAGTACACTTGGCCTTGAACCAGAATTTGCAACACGCTGTTCTCGGTTCCTACTATTACTACCGGTCGCAGCTGTTGGAACTCTCGACTGGATGGAAGGAATACTTGCAGAGTCACGTCGATGAGATTCGCTCGGCGTTCGATGAGATTTCGAGTGAAACACAGAGAGCTTATGCAATCGGATTCCTCGAAGACACGGATTTTGACTTTGCCCCAATTCTTGATTCGATGAGTGACTCTGCGACATCTACCACGAAATCCCTCCGCGAAACTGCCCTCCCAGTCTTGGAAAGGCATAAAGACCAAGCTCGCCCCCACCTTGAGAAGTTGCTGAGAGAAGGACCGGCTGGCGTACGCGAACAGGCCATCAACGTGCTTTGGCACCTTTATGCGAAGGACGCGGAAGAGACCCTGCGGAATCATCTGGAGAACGAAAAGTCGGACAAGCTCAAACAACATATCGAGCGGTTACTCGCAGCTCCCACGGGTGGTGAACCCATCGACTTTGGCCTTCCTCCGGTCCAAGTCGAAACGGGAAAGATCGATCTCCCGAAGGCAGCCAAAGACGCGATTCAAGAAATGTTCGAACGGGCCGACCAACAAGCTCTCCGAAGCTACGAGAGTGACCTGGAACGCCGAAACGATCCCGATGCTCCCGATTGGATCAAGAATCAACCAAAGCCGACCAAGCCAACCGCGATGAAAGAGAAGACCTTGAAAGAACTCATCGAGTTCGTCGAGGGAAAATCTGATCTTTCCACAAAGACCCGAGACGAACTTGCGAGGTATCCTTACAAATCCACTCTTAACGCTGACGCCCTGGCTCCCCCGAAGGTTAAACTCATCCATGTCGCCCGACTGGCGTGGGCCTTGGGCTATTTGTTGGAACAAGAAAGACATTACGGCAACAACTGGTACAACCGTCAAGAACTCGAAGCCTATCGAGCCCGGTGCGAAGAAAAATTCGGTCTCCGCGAACTCGATGCCGTCGTGGCTACACTCCCAGGCGGGGAACCTGGTCGAATGGCCAGAGAGTATGTGCTCAGCAACACGTCGTGGATGAGCTTTTGCGATTGGGAGGCCGAGGCCATCTGGCCAGCGTTTGCCGAGAATCTCGAACTGCTTCAGGAACTGATCTCGCCGACATCGACCCAACGGAATCACTACTACTATAACCGAGCCGACCAACGACGCCTCGCGTTCAAGATTCTCGGTTACTTTCCCCAACTCCCGCCACAGTTCATACCCGTGTTGTGGCCCATAGCTCTCGGTCAGGCCAAGACGGAGCGGCCGCTTGCTCAAGAGGCGTTGGAGACGGTCGAGGGTAAGCTCGACCAAATCATTCTCACCCTCAAGGACTCGAAACCTGTCGTCCGCGCCGCGGCGGCGGAATGGTTGGGCCACATCGGCGACGCTTCTGCGATCGAGCCGTTGAAGGAAGCGTTCCGCAACGAAACCAACGAAGTCACGAAGGGCGAGATCATGTGGGCCCTTGAGAATCTCGAAGCCGACATCAACGAATTTCTCGACCGGGACAAACTTTTGGATGAAGCGAAGGCAGGACTCAAGAAGAAAAAAGCCGATCCCAGCGATTTGGAGTATTTGCCACTCAAGGAAATGCCAAGAATACACTGGGAAGACACCGGCGAGGAAGTCTCTCCAGAAATCCTCAAGTGGTGGCTCATTCAATGTATTCAATTCAAGTCTGCTTCATGCAGTCCGCTCATGCAGCGATACTTGGACCTATGCCGCCGACACGAAACCGAGCAATTGACCCGTTTCGTCCTCACTCACTGGCTTGTCGAGGACACGAAGAGTTCGGCCAGCAGCGGAAAGGGATTACTCGCAATCGTGTCTGCTTGCGGAGATTTGCAATGCGCGAAGATGTGCGAGCAACACATCAAAAAATTTGGCGGTCAGAAGATGTCCCAGTGCAGGGCATTGATGGAAGCACTGTCATGGATCGACCATCCGCAAGCCATCCAAGTCTTGTTGGGATTCGCAAATCGCTTCCGTACGGCGAGTCTGCGAAAGGCGGCCTCGGACCATGTCCACGAACTCGCCGAACGACAAGGCTGGACGCTCGACGAACTCGGTGACCGCACGATTCCCGATGGTGGTTTTGCCAGGCCGAAGGACGAAAACGACGAACCCATCGGCGACGAGGCGAAACTCGTTCTCGATTACGGCGAACGCAAATTCACCGTCACGCTCAACGATGAACTCCAACCGACGATCACCAACGAGGACGGCAAGACACTCAAGAATCCACCGTCGCCCGGCAAGAACGACGACGAGGAAAAGGCCAAGGCCGCCAAAAAGATGTACTCTGATGCCAAGAAGACCGTCAAGGAGGTCGTCAAGCGGCAGACCGAACGATTCTACGAAGGGCTGTGCACACAGCGCTCGTGGAACTTTGAAGACTGGCAGAGATATTTGGCCGGGCACCCGATCGTCGGGAAGATTTGTGTACGGTTGGTGTGGGCGGCTTTTGAAGTCAAGAAACCAAAGAAGAAAGGTGCCGAGCCAACCGAGAAGTTACTCGGATGTTTCCGTCCCTTGGAAGACGGTTCCCTCACGGACGAAAACGACGAGGAGGTCAAATTCGATGAAGGCGCCACGATTCGTCTGGCGCACACATGCACTGTGTCCAAGAAGGTAGCGAAAACGTGGTCGACTCACTTGGAGGAATATGACGTCACTCCCTTGTTTGATCAGTTTGGTCAGGATGCCTTTGAGTTGCCCAAGGACAAGAAAAAAGAAACAGCGATCAACGACTTCGAGGGATATATGATCACCACGTTTCAACTTCGAGGCAAGGCCACGAAACTTGGCTACATCCGAGGTGGTGCGGGCGATGGTGGGAGTTTCTACGAGTACACCAAACCCTTTCCATCGCTCGGAGTCCAGGCCGTGGTAGAGTTCACCGGAAGCTATCTCCCTGAAGAGGACATTCCAGCGGCCCTCCAGAGTTTATCTTTCGAGAAATACAGTGAAGGCGGGCAGGCCGGCTACTCTTATAACGAGAAACTTCCGTTATCGAAAATTCCTCCGGTTCTCTTGAGCGAATGCTACAACGATATGAAGCAAATCGCCGCGGCAGGTTCTGGACACGATAAGGAGTGGCAGAAGAAGAGTTATTTTTAACCGAGCAACGATTGGGAACGTAGAATTGTTGAATTGTTGAATTGTTGAATGTGCCAGCAAGTAACATGCTTTTGCTCAGCGCAAAAGCATGTTACGATTCTGGACTTTGAGAGCATGTCCAAACGCCATCCCGAACACAACCAACCTCAGGTCATGGCCCTTGATGGTTGGCTTTCAGAGTGTTTCCATTCACGATGTTATCCATGCCATCAATGGCAACCACGCTCAACTGTTTGCCATCTCCATAGGCTGTGTTGTTGAGCACATAACTAGGCGACGATGGTTTCTGAATTAGTATGGCCGTCTTCTCAAACTTTTCGATCGTGTTGTTAACGACAATCACGTCCGACTTTGTTGCTCGGACTGCATTCCGATACCCGTGAAATTGATTTCCGATGATCTTTGCCTTCGAGTTGACCCAAACCCAAACAGCGGTTCCTTGATTCTGTGCCTTGCTAACGAAATGATTGTTCTCGAGCACTACATCTCCCTGGACTAACACGCCCGCCACTCCACCTCCGTTGATTCTGTTCTTGACCAGAGTGGCGGTCGAACCATCTTTGACCGCAACGATCGGAGGCATTCCACCCTTACGAGTGAGTTTATTGTTCTGAATGAGAGCTTGGGATTGTCGAATGACCCCAATCGCAACCAACTTGTTGTTCGTACACCTGTTATTCAGAATCGTGACACTGGCCTTGTTTTTCGCTCCAATCCCCGCCATAAGATTTTCGCGACACTCGTTATCGATGATCAAGACATCTTGGGCACCATCCGTCCCAATTCCCGCCATTTTGTTTTTGTAACACAAATTCTTACGGATAATCGGACTCGCATTGTCACGGGAGCCGATACCCGCCATGTCATTTTGATAACATCGATTTCCCGCAATGATTGGTCGCGTTCCTTTCATACGGCTTCCGATCCCGGCTCGTCGGTTTTTAAAACATGTGTTTCCGCGAATGATGGCTTTCGACCCCTGTCGATTTCCGATTCCCGCCCGGATATTCTCATGACAAATATTGTTCGTTATGACTGGGTTCGCATTCCGACATCCAATTCCCGCGCGTAGATTTTCATAACAACGGTTGTGACTCACGATCGGTTCGGCTCCATCAGCGATTCCTATCCCACCGCCCATGTTGCGGTACACAATATTATTGAGGACCAACGGAGCAATTTGGTGTTCTTCGAGCCCACGAATCGCGATTCCCACATGTCCGTTATGATGGACAAGACAGTGTTTGACAACACAATCGACGCCCCGGATTTCTATTCCTGAAGTGCCATGACCGACGGTACCTTGTTCGTCTTTCAAGTCTTCTCCTCGGGTGGCGTGGTGTTGTTTCCAAACGGTTTCGTCATACTGTCCAACTTTGGTAATGGTGAATCCGTCAAGGATGGAATCCGCCGCCATAATCACACCTGGCTTCTTTTCCTCGATACTGTTCCCGTCAAGGATGGTTGCCTCGGCACGACGCAATCCGAGTTTGCCTTTGGAATTGTCACCATCACTCCTGACAATAATCCGGGGCTTCAACTGTATCCGTTCCTTGTAAACTCCTTGGGCAACCCGAATGGTATCTCCTGGCTTGGCGGCATCGATCGCAGCCTGGATTGTCTTGAACTGTTTGGGAACTCGGAGTGTCGCTCCGGAAGCGGGGGAAGCATACGAAAGAGCGAGAACGAGAGCGAGTTGGATGAGTAATTTCGAAACATGTACCATCATCAGACTCCTGTTGATCAAAACCCATCCCGCACCAATACAGGATGTTCGTCAGGGTAGACATCACTGGAATTGTGGATGACTTTCTTCGGCCATACGAGTTTTTCTATCGAGGTAGCCGGTGAGCTTTCTCGAACAGTGTGAGCGAACGAAATCCTTTCATTTGGCAAGCACCGTTTGCCCGGGACATTCGGATTTGGGGATTCCCGACCTGGCGGCCATTCGTCGTGGGTCATAAAAAGACATGTGGAGTGAAAAAAGGTGCACTCCAAGGTAAGTTATATCACTCGAATTGGGGGAAGACCTCATGCAACGCTACATCGCAACGATTAAGTTCACGCAGCAAGGGATTTCTAACATCAAGGAGACGTGCCAGCGAGCCGAGGCATTCAAGTCGGCTGCGAAGAGTATGGGGGTCGAAGTCGTTGACATTTACTGGACACTCGGTCCCTTTGACGGTCTCCTGGTCCTGGATGCTCCCGACGAAGCGACTGTTACGGCTGCCATGCTGCAACTCGGCACGCAAGGGAACGTCGAAACACAAACCTCTCGTGCTTTTAACGCTTCGGAGATGGGCAGTATCACCTCGAAGTTGTCGTGAATGGAGTCTTTTCCCTCGGTGCCGAGGAATCTTTTCCCTCGGTGCCGAGATACAGGCCACTTAATCCTCGACCCTCCGGAAATACGCCTTCAGCGACCCCCGCAAGGCGTAACGGTTTAGGGAATGGAAAATAACGACCAATGACGAACGAGTAGACGAATCCTTCGCAAGTAGAAAAGACGCTCCTCATCGTCCCACATCGAAGTTGGTCGGTTCGAATTTCGACAGAACCGAGTCCTGGCGCCTCGGCAGTGACGAAGGCCACAGTTGGACGTTTCGCTTTGCTTGTGATCGACGTGGAAAGTCGACTGGATCAGAACAACTCCCTGCCACGATTTAAATATCGCGAACTTTTCCTGGTTCTTGCAAACCATATCTGTACAAGAACATTCGGAATTGTAGAATGACACACATCGTATTCCGTACATAGTCTCACAAAAACTGTGCTTGAGCAAAACGGTTATCACTGCCGCCTCAAAGCATGACGGGCCTCGGAGGAGTGTCTCATGAAGAAACACCGTTTGGTCGTTATTGGAGACAGTCTGTCGCAAGGTTTCATGAGCGGAGCCATCTACCGGACAGACATTTCTTATCCCGTTATGATCGCCGAAGCTCTCGGAGTGCTTAACGAATTTATCGTTCCGGATTTTTCCGGCGAAGGTGGTTTGCCCTTGAACCTGGAGTTGATCCTGGGAGAGTTAAGCGACCGTTACGGCGAGCGCATTAACTGGTGGGAATACGCCACCATGCTCACCGTGTTGCAATCACGCATGGACCGGACCGAGGACTATTGGGAACGCGGAAAAGGCTCTAAACCGTATCCGCAACGGGCGATCCACCACAACTTGTCCGTTTGGGGGTTCGAAGTCCGAGATGCTTACACGGTTACCGAAGGGGTGTGTCGACGTCAAATTCCGAATGCTACCGACGACTGGTTCAAACAGGTCCCCGAGATGCCGATGTATCGCACGGCTCGCAGGGTCTTGAATCCTCCGTTTGCCGACGACGTTATGGAGTTTCACCAGATTAAATGTGCGAAGCAACTCGCCGAGGAAGGAGGAATCGAGAATCTTATTGTTTTTCTCGGCGCCAATAACGCGCTTGGGACAGTGACATCTTTGAGCATTCGCCATTCCTCACCAGATGATCTCCACAAGATGCCACACGAACGAACTTGCAACCTTTACCTGCCAGCGCACTTCAAGACGATCTACGAAGAACTGGCCGATCATGTGGAGCAAATCGGAGCCGATAACGTCTTTGTGGCCACAATACCGCACGTTACGATTCCACCTGTCACGCGGGGCGTTTCGAAAGGCCGGAGGAGATTGCAGGGAGGCTATTTCGAGTACTACACCCGTCCGTGGGTGTGGGATGAAAACTTCGACCCCGAAAAGCATCCGCACCTGACTCGCGAGGAAGCCAAGCAGATCGATCATTTTATCGACGAGTACAACAAGGTCGTTAAAGAAACCGCGCAATCGCGAAACTGGCACGTTTGCGACCTTGCTAAAACGCTTGATGACCTCGCTTACCGCAGGAATCAAGATGCCCCGTCGTATCAATTTCCGCAAGGACTCAGAGACGCCTTGAAGAACAACTCAAACTTGAAGTATCTGGTGAACCAGGAGAAAGTTACCCTGGATAGTCGCTTTTTCACAACCCAGAACAAGCATCCTGACAAAATCGCTGAGGGTGGACTCTTCAGCCTTGATGGAATTCATCCAACGACCATCGGCTACGGGATCATCGCCCATGAGTTCATAACAGTAATGGAAGCCAAAGGTGTGACATTCCCAAAGAAACTTGCCTGGGATGACATCGTAAAGGCGGACACACTGATCAACAATCCGCCGAAGATGATGGCTTCGTTGCGCGATACGTTGTCCTTTCTCGACAAGAGAGGTTTGCTCTCGAGCATCCTGACACAGTTTCACTAAGGCCGTATCTGTTTCTTGTTTCCCTGAGGGCAGGCTCAGAAGTAGAATCAATGCGACGTTGTATTGACTCTCCCGATCGAAAGGACCACACCCATGAAACTCTCCACACTCGTAATCATGTTTCTCGCGATTGGATCGCTCTGCCCGTTCACGCCTGCGACCCTCCGAGCGGAAGAACCCAACACACTTTCGGCGCAGGAGAAGAAGCAAGGCTTTCGGTTGCTTTTCAACGGTGGCGATCTCGCCGGATGGAAGCACAGCGGCAACTGGATGGTCAAGAACGGTGAGATCACTCGTACTGGTCGAGGCGGAAGTCTTGTGTATCGTCAACGGAAGGTCCCGAATGACTTTGAGTTGCGATTTGAGTGGAAGGTTGCTCCCGGCAGTAACAGCGGGGTTTACTATCGTCCCGGACAATACGAGTATCAGATTCTCGACAACAGCAAACACCGCGACGGGAAAAATCCTCGAACTAGCGCCGCCTCGCTCTACTTCTGCATGGCGCCCTCGAAAGATGCAACCAAGAAACCCGGCACTTGGAATACTGGCAAGATCGTTTGTCAAGGGACTGTCATTCAACACTGGTTGAATGGTGTCAAGGTCATCGATTTTGACTACGCCAACTCCAAGTGGAAGAAGAATGTCGAGATGCTGCGACTACGTGGAGGTAACCTCAAAGCACGCGGAGCGTATCTCACTCTGCAAGACCACGGTGACCCAGTCTGGTATCGATCGATTCGGATGCGGACGATTCCAACAAGCGAGGGACTGGTTAGCGGCAACATCACTCCACAACCATTGACGCCGGAACAACTCGCCGCAGAGAAAAAGAAGCTGCAAGGCATTATCGAACGTCGCAAGAAGCAAAAGAACAAGTAGTTCCTTGCTTGCGATGATCCCGCAGAATTGACATCCTTGAATGAACGTCACCTGTTGCTCGTGGCAATTCATGGGACAGTGTGAGAGCTTGTTCCGGGACAAAATGGCGTTGGTTATTGGAAGAAGTGCTTCGATCTGGCAAGATCGGAGTACTTTTCGTTTCTACCCCTCGTCACCAGGCTGAGGGCGTCGAAACCTCGAAGACACTGTTCCCATTCGAATCAAAGTGGACATGTATGTTACGGCCCAACGGAACAATTCTCGTCTGTTGTGTTGCACTGGCGACTCAATTAGCCTTCCTGGCTCCGGTAGTCGCAGACCAATTCGACAAACACGGTGCCCGCGTTCTCAGCAAACTCCCGGCAGTGGGAATTCACCCACGCGTACTCTTCACGGCTGACGAACTACCGCGCATCAAGCACCGTCTCGACACAACAAAGTTTGGCAAGGTTTTCAAGAAGATCGTTCTCACGACCGTGAAGAGGGTGAAGCAACAATACGCAGACTTGGCGACCCTGGAACCAAAGGACATCACTCCGGACGTGATCGTTCAACACATCAAGCCCAACGAAGGGCGGAATATTTATTGGGGAGTGACATCACTCTACGCGGTCGTCCACGACGACGCAGAACTCAAGCGGTTCATGGCTCGTGTGATCACCACACACAGTCGTATCTTGCTCGCGTCGAAAAGACTGTACGAGAGCGGTGCTCAAGATCCGAAGTACCGTTTGATTGATAGTCTCTGGAAGAACAATCAATTCGGTGTCGGTCAAAGCTGGACGATCGGGGCCGCCGGTTTGGCTGTGAGCTACGACGTGTTGTACAACGACATGACCGAGAAGCAGCGTTCTCTGGTCCGTGCCGCGATTGCCACAGCGACCAAGGGACGAGCTCCCTACGGCACGGGACTTCCTGTTGGTTTTGGGAGTAGTAACCACTATGGGTACCATGGTGACCTGGCGGTTCTACTCTGTGCGATCGAGGGTGAGAAGGGTTACGACCGTCGAACTTATCAAAACATCCGCAAGATCCTTTTGGATTACTGGAACGCAGGCTACACCCAAATGGGTGCCTGTCGTGAAGACGGCTATGGACCTAATGTGGGCCTACGAGCCGGGTCGCGTGGCTTGCTCGCGCTGGCGCGTCGGGGAGAGAACATTTTCGCCAGTCCGAAGTATCGCAACTATCTCAATTACGTTGCAATGGAGTTTCAGCCCTTCCCCAAAGGAGCCTTCGTGGGTGGTGCGTCGGGTGGTCCCTATCAAGAACTCTATCCCACAAGTGTGCTCGTTGGTCGCTACATGTACCCCTCCAATCCGGCGGCGAACTTCGCGTATCGCCACATCCTTGGAGACAATTACGGTCGCCGTTTGCGATGGCAGGGGCACCTCGACTTCATGATGTTTGGCGGGGATTGGCAAGGTGCCAAAACCCGAGAACGAATGCTCCGGGCCACAGGTCTACCCCTCACTCGTTTCTATCCCGAGCGTGGCAAGCTCATCTCACGAAGCGATTGGTCCGACAAAGCCTTGCAGTTCAGCCTGGATGCACGGCCGGACGCTTTTCTGATCGGTCATGACAAGGTCGATCGGGGCCATTTCACGATGGCCAGCCACGGCCGAGTTTGGGCCTTTTCCGGTGACTTTCACCAATTCAACAACAGCGATGAGCACTCGTTGGTCCACATCGATGGTCGGGCGCAGGCTTGGAAAGCCCCCAGTGTCCGGTTTCGTTCGCACACCCATACACCCGTCGCCACCACTGGCTCGGTGGACCTGAAGTACGCTTACGATTGGCAGTGGAGTCCACCTTGGCCAAGCAAAGGTCAAAAGTTCTCGAAAGAATGGGAACCGGAACGCTCTGACCCTCGTGCGTTGGGTTGGACTGCCAAGTATGCGCCCGATTGGCTTCCTCGCCAACTCTACGGCAGCAAGACCGGCTACGCAAACAAGCTCCCAGCCGGGAACTGGCTCCACCGTCGGCAGTACAATCCTGTTCTTCGCGCGACTCGTGCGATTGCTGCTGTTCGTGGTCATCATCCTTATGTGGTCGTGACGGATGACATCCAGAAAGACAAGCAGGAGCATACGTATAGTTGGTATCTACAACTACCCATTGACGTCGAACTGAAACAACGCAATGGGAGTGATTTTATCTTGGGTGAAGTTGATGATATCGTTCGTGATGGGCCAGTAGTCGGGAGTCGCCGAATGTTGGTTCGCGTTCTGCAAGCCGACCGCACCGCAGGTGATCTCCGTGGCCAAGTCGAAACCTACATGGCCCATGTCGATAAACGACGCAAAACGAAGACTCACGGCAAGCGACTCATACTGGATGTAAAATCCGTCACTCCCAACTTCAAGGTCATGCTATTTCCCTTTGTCGTTGGTGAACCCTTGCCGACCACATCCTGGGAGACCAAAGGAGAAAAACTGAGTGTGAGGTGGGACGATCAACAAGATGAACTCGTTTTCGTCCGCAATCGCGACGGCTACCGTATTGCAGTCAAACAGAAGACAACCAGGCCGACGACCAAGTGAACGAATCTGCTACGAGCAGATTTTTTCGACGATACCCCTTTGCCGATTCGTCAATCGACCGAACCGATTGGAAGCCTGTAACGTCAAACAACATAGCAAGATCGAAGCGTCTGGTCGAAGTGAACCAGGATGGTTTCAGCTAAGCTCGACAGGACGATCCTCTGGGTTGTTTTCTCGTGACTGTTTCCACATTTCGAAGAGTAAGACGTCCATGCGGAGTTCGTAGTTGTTTTGATACGTTATGTCTGCCTCACTCACTACTAGCCCCTGGAACTGCTTCTCTGCCAGGAAGGACATGACCGGCAGAACTAAATCCCGAGAGCAGTACATGGGGCGATGCACCGGATGACCGGGAAGATAACCAGGCATATGGATGTGTTGGACTTTGCGACCGTGGTTGGTCCAAAATCGTTCGAGCGTTTCCATCAAAGTAGACAATGGAGCGTCATTAAGCGTCATTTTCCAAAGATGTTCGACATCGAGAGTGAGATAGTCGCTCGTTGTAGCCCACACCTCGAACTGATCGGTGTTGAGTCTGAGGTTTTCAATTCCTAATTTCATGTCTGCGTTCAGGTCCAGCAGACGTGGCCCGTATAGTTTGTACATAGGGGGATGAATGATCATGCATCGACAGCCCAAAGCTCGATAGAGTTCAGCGGCGTGCTTCGGTGTATTGTCCGGGTCCTTCACGTGATTTGGAAAGTGAATCACGTACTCAAAAGGGAAGCGTTCTGCGACCGATGGAATAGTCTCCCAATTGGCGAGAAGTTCATCATCCACCCAGAATTCAGCAAAACGAAATCCAGCCTCTTGAGCGCGTTGAAATGCAGTCTCCACTGGGGCGAATTTTGTAGCAAACTTGAGCACTCACCTTCCTCCTCTTTGATCTCTGTCGATTCGATTTCCAAGTTACTGGCTTGGAATGGGCATTTGTTACATAGTTGCTCGGCGACTCGACTCACAGTGATTCCGATCGTTCCAGTGGAATTATACTCCGGCCATATTTCGATTGTAGTCCCTCATTTGCAAACCTCGTCATCTAAGAAAATTCCTTGCCGTCGAAGCCTTGCTCATTAGGTAGAGCCAGATTACTCTGAACCGTTGATTAGCTCAGGTTCAAGTTTTCGGTCGTTAAAGACTACCTTAATGGGATCATTTGTGGAGGATGTGGTGATGCGTTCCTTGGTGATTCTGAGTTGTGTGATCTTGGCTTCACACAGTTCTGCGAGCAATCTACATGGGCAACAGAACCAACGTAAATCAGAAAAACTCCCTCTTTGGAACAATGGTGCTCCGATAGGGAATGGGAAATTCGAGAAAGCCCAGGCATGGATGACCGTGCATCGACCGGAAAAGCCCAATGGGACTGCCATTGTGATTTGTCCAGGAGGTGGATACAGAGTCAAGGTGATTGGTCCGGAAGGGCATGGCATCGCCAAATGGCTCAACCGTCACGGCATCACGGGTGTCGTGTTGGACTATCGGTTGCCGATGGGAAGAGCTTTTGTACCGTTGCTCGATGCCAAGCGTGCTCTGCGATTGGTTCGAGTCAACGCGAAGAAATGGAAACTGAAAGCCGATCGAATTGGGATCATGGGATTCTCGGCGGGTGGGCATCTTGCTTCCACGCTCGGAACTCATTTTGATGGAGGCGACGCGAAAGCGAAAGACCCGGTTGAGCGTGTGAGTTGCCGTCCAGATTTCATGATTCTCATTTACCCAGTCATTACGATGGGTGGAAAGCACACACACGGTGGTTCCCAGAAAAATCTGTTGGGCCGGAACCCATCGGCGAAGATGTTGAAACTGTTCTCCAACGATAAGCAAGTGACGCCAGAAACCCCACCGACGTTTTTGGCTCACGCTCGCGACGACCGACCTGTTCCGCCAGAGAATAGTCGTGCGTTTTATCAGGCTTTGCGAGTACAGAAGGTGTCTGCAGAGTATTTAGAATTGCCGTCGGGTGGTCATGGGCTGAACGGTTACAAAGGACCAATGTGGGACGCCTGGCAGAAAAAGTCATTGGAGTGGCTTGCTCAGCAAAAACTCACTCCGAAGTAAGAAGCGTTGGACGAGGAAAACGGTCGTTCCATTTTCATCCCTCACTGAACAATCCTACTCCGCTTGAGGGTGAGTGATTGGAAAGACGCAGTCGAACAGTCGTAATTTCCACGGCGAGCTTTCCAACCATTCAATAATTTGGGCACAAAGGTATGCGCGAATTTCAGTCCAGACATGACGAGGTATCCATGCGTTCTTTCCTGGTTAGTATGTTCCTTCTTGTTGTTGCTTCCTCATGGGTTCACGCTCAGGACACATTCTTTCAGCCAGAGCAACAACGGATTCTATTACTCGGGGACAGTAACACCTTTGCCGGACATTATGTGACCTACTTGGATGTTTACTTGTACACGAGGTTCCCCACCAAACAGTGGGAACTCCTCAACGTAGGGCTCCCAAGCGAGACAGCTTCGGGGTTATCGGAACCCGATCATCCCTTTCCGCGTCCAAACGTACACACTCGGCTCGACAAGGCGCTTGCAATGACGAAACCAAACGTCGTCTTTATGTGTTACGGAATGAACGACGGTATCTATCACCCTTTTAGCCAGGACCGGTTGACAGCGTATAAGCTCGGCATGCTCAAGGTCATTCGAAAGGCGCAACAAGCTAAAGCGAAGGTTGTCGTCATCACCACGCCGCCGTTTGACCCTGTTCCGGTCGCCAAACGACTGGCTCCTCCGAATGCGAAGGAGTTCAGTTATCGAAAACCCTTTGCTGGGTACGATGACGTGTTGGCGAGGTATTCGCAGTTTCTGCTCCAGTTGCGTCGCAAAGACATTCCAGTAGTCGATGTCCACACGGCGACCAACAAACATTTACAACGGATGCGCAAGTCTCAGCCGAAGTATCGTCTCGCCGGTGACGGGATCCACCCCAATCATACCGGACACTGGCTCATGGCCGCCGAAATACTTGTCGGCTTGAAAGCACCGGCAATAGTCGCCGATATCGAAGTCGATTGCAAAACGAGGAAGGTCCGAGGCGGACGAAGAGCCACATTCACGATCAATGACAAAGGCGTGACGGTCACATGGCAGGCGGGACTGCCTTTGCCGATTGATTCGCGTTGGCCGAAAACCTTTCCTGAGAAACAACGTCTCCAAAAAGCCCTCAACCGATACCAACTGACCGTCCGTGGACTTACGAAAGGAAACTACGACCTGATGGAAGGCGATCAGAAACTTGCAAGA
Organism: uncultured Alcaligenaceae bacterium; assembly: GCA_964423615.1. Taxonomy (GTDB): domain Bacteria; phylum Planctomycetota; class Planctomycetia; order Gemmatales; family Gemmataceae; genus CAYRFQ01. The sequence continues at coordinate 59,070 of CAYRFQ010000037.1, forward strand.
GTTACGGCGGAAGCACTCGCCCAAGGGATCGACCTTACCCAGTTCCCGAGATTGTCGACGAACCAACGCGCCCAACAAGTTCTCAAACTTGCAAGCCAAAGGCAGCGAATCCTCGGTCGAGCTTGGTTGTCGCACATCGGGCACAACCGTCCCAACACACCCAAAGGTATGTCACTGGATAAAGCGCAGGTTGCCGCCGATGAACTCGACGCTCGAATCCGCAAGCTCGTCGTGCCAACGAATATGACGCTGCGGTTGCAACCTGTTTGACGCAACGAACGTATTCCGGAATGGTAGTTGGCATACATCGTCGTGCCGTTTTCTTCTTTTTTTGGTCTGGCTACGGCACGCTCGAGTGTGCCTGCTGCTTTCTCTTCCATCTAGGTTGCGAAGATCAGAAACCTTCTGTGCGGGGCTCTCAAAGTCTCGGTCCCCCGGTGCCTGGCACTCCTAGAGTGGGCACCGGTTGTCCTGGAGTCACCACAGGACCTGTTTGGGGAACCGGACGAGGAGGCGAGAGTTGCGGAATGTTGGATGGCGTTCCAGGTGGCACGCTTCCCTGTGGCTGAGGATCTCCTTGAAGTTGCAACCCTTGTTGACGAAGGATGTCCGAGCGATTCAACACGTCATCCGGCGAGACCACTTGCTCCTGAATTAGTTCGTACCGTCTGCCACGGAGGTCGCGAATCGTGTAGGGGATCAGATTCTCTGAGATGAAGTCGAGTGGGAAATATTCGTACCAAGGAGCATTAATCGGTTCGTCTACAACGAGTGTTTGGTAGCCCGGTGCAAAAATTCGAATACGATGATCTCCGTAATGATCGATCGGAACATGGACTGGAGCTGCGCCAATCCGCTTGCCATTGACTTCAACAACCGCACCGGGAGGATTGGTCTCAATGAGGAACCGTCGTTCCACGCAGCCAGCCAACAGAAGCACGAACAGGCCCAGACCACATGCCAGCTTTCGCCACGTCGTCACCGATGCCCGCACCGGGCCGGAGTCCGAAGTAGTATCTTGAAAGCGTTCTGTCGATCGTCGGGAGGGGGTCATAGGATCTTCACCCGCTATTCGCGTTGTTCGGTTCGTTCCACTGGATTGAGAACGTGCGGCACTCTTGGTAGTGGGTCGTTGAGATAGCCATGGAGGGACCGAGTGTCAAGATCGAAGTGAGAAAGGAGACACTCGATGCCACTTGTCTTGCCTACCCCTGGTTTGGTACTCTCCTTTTGCTTTGTGTCTTTTCTATTTTCCTTGTCGCTCGGTGTTTTTATGTCGGAACAAATTTCGCCCAAAACCGTATCCATCCCGCACGATGGATTTCTGGATCTCCACAGCCACTTACTCCCGGGAATCGATGACGGGTGCCGGACGATCGAAGACTCCATCCGGTGTGTCGAGCGTTTGAAGTCCCACGGGTTCGTTGGAACGGTCTGCACCCCGCACTACGGCGTCAATGACTTTCCACACAACGTTCCCGAACAGATTGTTCAATTCGTCGCCAAACTCCGCGAGGAACTCGCCGAGCGCGACCTCGAATATCAGTTGTGGGATGGCGCGGAGGTGCGTCTCCACGAACGCACGATCGCCTGGTTCGAAGACCACGGTATACCGACGCTCGGTCCTGGTCGGTGTGTCCTCGTTGACTTTTGGGGTGACGCGTGGCCGGCTTGCTGTGACCAGGTCCTGGACTACTTGCTCGACCGAGAGTTCCTCCCGATCCTGGCACACCCCGAACGAATGAACCTTCCAGAAGTTGATTTGGAACATCTTCTGGAACGTCTCAAGGAGAAGGGGGTTTGGCTCCAAGGAAATCTCAATAGCGTTTCGGGCGGAGAAGGGAGATTGGCGCGCGACCGGATGGTTCGATGGCTCGACAACGATTGGTACGATTATGTCGCAACCGACATGCACGCACCGATGCATCTCGATGGACGAATGAACGGGATCGGTGTCCTCGAAACGATTGTCGGAGAGGACACGAAGGTCCAGATGCTAGGACACCGGCCAAGAGAAGTCCTCTTGCACGCCCTCAAGTCGAGTTAATCGATTTGGCTCTTCAACGATTCCGGGAGGCGAAAATACTGCTCGGGGATCGTAACGTTGTGTTTCACCTCGGCCACGAGGATGTCGATCGGAATTCCTTTGATCTGAATCGAAATTTGGTGAGGAAGTAGAATTCCATCGACTTTTTTGTAGTCGCTCATGTAGGTCTCGGTCCAAACGTATCGCCCCTCCTCGGGAATTTGTTGCTTCGTCTTGATCAACAAGCCGTTCTCTTTGTCGTAATACTGATGGAGAATCGGCCCAAACCGAGCGTTCGTTTCGAGGACAAGGTGATCGGCTTTTTTGCCTTCCTTGTAGAGCGTCTTGCCTTTGACCTCGACCTCCTCCTTCAAGATCCAAGACTTCAGATACTTTCGCCAGTTCACATTCCCATCGATGGCGGCCTTGTGAACCGTACCGATTGCCTCTTCGTTGAGGGGATCGATGAGTTTTGGTTTGCGAGTGACGCTATCGACACGCCACACGTGTTTTCCGTCCGTGGTTAACTGGAAATAGTTATCGTTGGGGAGAATGAAGTGTGTGTGCATCGAATTCGGGGCCTTAAGATGACGCACCATTTGGCCATACTTTTTCCCTCCGAGTTGGATGTTTCCTTTGACGACACGTGTTTTGATCTTCGCGAGGGCTTCTTTTTCGCCAACGGCGTTGGCGAATCGATCGAGCACTTTCTCGGCTGCCAGAACTTTGGGATCTGGTTTCTTTTCCTCGTCTTGGGCGAAGGCAGAGATGGGTCCCAATAAGCAGGTCACCATGACAAGCACATGGCACGGCAAGACGGGCTGTTTCATTGAAAGGCTCCTTGGATGGAATGACAGAGGCGAACTATCGATGGGTATTTTAGAGCGGTTCCCGTTTGTGTTGGTTATGGTGCGCTGTCCCCGAGTTCCTCACTCCAAGAACCCCTCAACCGCTGCGTTTCCCGCTTCGCTCAGGTTTGTCCTTTTCACCTCGGGAAAGAAGGACTTTGAAAACGAGAACGCTCTGACCAATGCAAACGGGAAACGCTCTCTTCAAGATAGTTCGAAAGTTGTTGTAGGCCTAGGCCGAGTTGACGCTTGGTTTGGTCGCAAGTGCGATCGATGTGGGTTGGTGTGAAAACGCTCTCCGCATCAACAATGGGCAACCACAAGAGTTTTGGCCGCGTCTGTCGGTTTTGGAATTCGTCTGCGCGCCTGTACTAATCCGTCAAGCCATAATAAATCTCTCGTTCTGAGTATGCTGAGAATTTCTTACAAAATCCGCCTGACGCGTTATATCAGTGTTCTGACTGTGCCAATGGAAGCGAATTTCGAAACCTTATGGATTATTCCGTGGTAGACTGAACATACAACCTTGCGTCCATCGATCCAATTCCGTTTTGTCTCGTTTGGTCTCTTTCCTCGACCCATCGGGAGACGCTTATGCTTCGCACCTGGACAACCTTTGTCATGGCTGTGGGGACTGTTTCGTTCCCACTTACGCAGGCCAGTCCTAGCTTGGCTCAACCAACCGTGAAACTACGTGAAGTACGAGTCCAACGAACGATGCGAGGGATGTACTTCCACGTTCGCTTTTCCCCCCCCGAAAACCTATATCGGGTGGACCTCAGTCAGAATTCGTTCACGTCTCCTGAGACGGCACACGACATCCCAAAGTTGCCCCGACTCGTTTCTCACGATGCCAACACGAAACAGGTCTATCAACAGCTACGATATTTCGAAGATCCCGAGGAATTGAAAAAGCCGAGGGACGAACGCGACCAACGCGTCGATGGGTTAGAATTCGTCGGCAAACTGATCAAGCCGGGGAGGGGCAAGTTTTTGCTCGTTTGCCCCATCGGCAAGGTCGTCAACAAGGGAAAGAAGGACGAGAAGCAAGAACTCGAAGGATGGAAACAAATCCCCGTTGAGGTGGATTTCTCCAAAGCGAAAAAGGTCTTCCCTCCCGAACGTCCCGGGCCGCGAGTCGCGGATGGTTCGTTGAATCGCAACGATCTTGAGGCCCTTTGGGCTTATGGGCAAGCCAACTACTTTGCCTATCTGAATTACCATAGCTACGGCCACGGCTTCTTTGGCTTTGCCAGAGCGGCGACAGGCCGAAAGTATGGCGTGACGACGAGTTCTTTTGGTAGTCGCACGGTTCCGGATTATGCCCTCGATCGGAGAATGTACGATCTGGCTTCCGGGAGCGCGGCGATCACGGAGTCACTCCAACTCCGTCGACTTTTGCGCCCCACTGACTCCCGTGAGGAACGGTCGATTCCGATAGGAAACGTGGGCACGATCACGAGTCCCGACTTGGATTGGGACGAAATCCTCAAGGACAAGACCCCAAAACTCGAAGCGATGGCACAGGTGATTCCGGAAAATTTCTACTACGTGCGATTTCGCGACTTCGACAAACTGGCTGGGTTTCTTGACGTCGCCGAGAAGTGGGGAGCCCCGCTCCTTTGGGCGTTCGAACCGCACCATCGGGAGTACCGATTGCGCGAGCGATACGAAACGCAACTTTGCTTGCCGACGAAGTTGCTCGCCAAGGAGCTCGGTGACGGTGCGATGGAAAGCCTCGCCGTTGCCGGCAGCGACCCGTATTTGCGAGACGGGTCGGACGTGACCATCATCGTGCGAACCAAGAATCCCCGCGGGTTTCTCAACGTCGTCGATGGCATGATCGAGCGTAACCGCAAACGATTCGATAACCAAATCCAGAGGAGTGAGGCCGAATATCAGAAGGTCGAAATCACGAGCTTTACGACTCCGTTCCGAGAAATCAGTCTCCACCGGGCGGTGGTTGATGATTTCGTCTTTTGCTCGAATTCGCGTAAGGCTCTCGAACTCGTCCTGGACACGCACCAGGGTTGGCGGAAGCCGTTGGCCAAGGCCAAAGATTTTCAGTATATGCGGACGGTCTTTCCACTGGGGCAGGCGTCGGAACAAGAAGACGGATTTGTGTTCCTCTCCGATGCGTTCTTCCGAAGTCTTGCTGGGGGGGCGATCCGCATCAAGGCGAAACGACGGACGGAGGCGTTGACGAGCTTGGCCATGGTCACGCATGGTGCCATGTTCACGGCGTGGGAAACGGGCAAGTTTCCACGAGATACTCGGGAGCTTCTATTGACGGTGAAGTTGGGCCGTGACGAATTGCGAATTGAGGGAAATGAAAGCGTCCGTTGGGACAGAAAACGTCGTCTGGCGATGTCCAGGAAATACAACACGCGACTGTTCGCGACGCCACTGCTCGAGTTGCCCATCGACAAGATTACGCCGAGCGAACAGAACGCGTACAACACCTTTCGGCGTTCGTACCGGCAACTTTGGAGTGGTTACGTCGATCCAATCGGCATCAAGATCGTGCTCCAAGGCAGCAGCGTGAAGATCAAGACGCACCAGTTGCCGATGATTCAGGATCCGAACTATGCCCAACTACGGCGGCTTACGGGCAACGGCGTGGCCAAGCTCGATCCGACCAAGATATCGAAGAAAACACTCGTTCAATTTTTGGTTCACGTATCTCCTACCGCTTCCGAACGGGATCAACTCAGCCAGGGCTTGCGGTTTCTTGGCGTGCTCGGCCAGAGGTCGGTGAATTCGTGGCTCGGGGAATCGGTCGTCATCCGGTTCGACGACAGTAAGACCTACGAGAAGCTGTTCGACCTCTGGCAAGAAACGGGCAACCCCATCAACCCCAGTGGCGATTGGGATGGTCCTCGCGAGGCGGCACGATTGGCATTCCAAACGCCCATCACGGTCGGCATCGATATCCGCAATCCGCTGGCGTTTTCGGGTTTTCTTGCCGGTGTGAAGAAGACCGTCTTCGACATTCTTCCGGGGGCGATATCCTGGGAATCGCTTGGCGAGAAATACAAGGGCAAGACGATCGTCCGGATTCAGACGGTCCCGGACGGCGCATTGCATCGCTGGCTCAACAAGGACAAGAAAGACAAGCAGATCACTCCGGCGCTTTACTACACGTTGTTGGGAGATGCGTGGTTGGTGAGCACGAGCAAGACGTCACTCGAAGATGTCATCGATCAGTGGGTGACTCGTAAAAAGAGCGGACCACGGAAAGTCGAGTTGATCCCTGTTAATGCGTCGGTCTATGTCTCGCCGGGAGCTGCCGTGAAAGCCAAAAAATTCTTGGAGACGTATCTCGAATGGGACGTCCACCGAAGGGCGATGGGTAATGTGCCCTTGTGGACTGTTCTTTACCGAACAAATCTCGTGAACGACAAAATGTCTCTTGGGCAGCGCCGCGACGTCGCGTTTGGGTTCTACGGTTTCGTGCCGTCGAGTCCCGACGAGGTGCCGTATCAATTCAACGCCGAGACCCGAGAAGTCTTGAATCGTCGTCATGGGTCGATCCGGGAGCCGCAGCGTTACGCCGTCATCGCTGCCGATTCGCCGCTCGCTCAGTTCATCGAGGAGGTGCAAAACGTTCGTGCCGACCTGTTGTTTACCGATAATGGATTGGAGACGACGTTGTTGATGCAGCGAAGCCGGGAGAAAAGGAAAGCCAAGAAGTAAAGATTCGGTCGGGTGAATTGTCGGTGTGATGAAAGGCGGTTGAAGGCGAAACGTAGCATATTGTCAGCGATTCCCGGCACGTAGTGAACAAGGCGTTTTTTTGCCCCGTAGGTTGTCTT